>CAYSTJ010000053.1:0-22617 GCA_964434105.1 uncultured Cellvibrionaceae bacterium
TGCGCCTGGCTTGTCTTTCGTCGTCCGCAGATTTCAGCCGCCATCCTGGAGCAGACCCTGCAAATACCACCTGGCGGCTACCGGCCCCGGCAGTTGCGCCGATAAACCGCCAACGGACCCTAGGGTCTGTTGACGTTTCATCGGCGCATCTGTTGAGCCTGTATTTGCGTCAATTTTGTGATGCGGCATGCCGACGCGAGGATCGTGGTTTGGTCGCTCCAAATGAGAGACGAGCAACGACAAGTGACGCAAATACAGACTCAACCCGGAGGGCCGGGGCCATTTTTCCACCCAGCCGCGTTGTCGGTCGCTCATGTAGAACCACTACACGGCGCTTTCTCCGCCTTGCTGGCTGAAAAAATGGCCACCGGCAGTTGTGCCGATAAACCGCCAACAGACCCTAGGAATACAGGTCGATGCGTTTCGATCGGATCATGTCTTCAAGTATCTGAATATCGCTGTAACTGAATGTCCGCGAATCGGCAGGGTGCAGTTCTTCTGGTGAACGGTGTAGCTGTAACGCAAATTGGTAATTGTCCTCGGGGTCGGTCAGATCCTTTACCTGTGTGTCCTCGACTATCCCATTGACGACTTCTTTGGTGGTTTCGGTATGTTCACTGTCTTTGGTTTCGCTATACGCCCCGATGGCGTTGTCGCGGTCAACCGTCATAGTGCGCGCCAGCATCCCCGATTTTTTGATGACTTCATACAGATAGGTCTGCCCGCCGGGTTCATCGGCATCCGCCAGATTGGCATACGCCATACTGGTACCACCAATGCCAAAATGCTGGCTTACGCGTGATTCATAGCGGTATCGCTGTTCCAGCGTTTTCTCTCCGTTAGCCGGGTTGACGTGAATATCCGTCACCTGATCCATACGCAAACTCATTTGCGAGGTCTCACTCACGCTGGACGCATTGGGTGTATGCATTGGTGTACTGAAGGCGGCACTAAAATCCGGGAGCCCACTCAGAAAATCGCTTTCGATACTATTTCCCTTCGCCGATTTCTGAGAATCTGTTGAAGCGGCTTGCGGCGGTTTGGTGTCACCCCGGGATTCAATGTCAAGCCGCCTGCTGTTATGGTCGACCGCGTTCGTGCGGTTGACCGAGCGCACTGCATTTGCTGGCGGCCAAATAATGGCATCCAGCCCATCCAGAAAAAACTGTACAGCCTTGTTGTTGCTTACGCCACCCAGAAATTCTCCCGCTTTGTAGGATTGGGCGGTATCGATCACAGTCTGTCGATATTGTTGATACAGTTCGTTTTCGTGAAGAATCAAGCCCGCCTGCTCGATCAGGTCGGCGCTCACTTCATATTCATAGTTATTCTGGCTCACCGTCAATGTATGAACATCCACGCCGCTATCAAGACTGTAATCAATGGTTAAGTCGTGCCCGTTTTCGCCCTGCACACCAAGGCTGAACCCGGCAATAACGTCAGAATCAAACGCGTGCAAAAACGCCAGATCGGCCCAGCCCCGGTGTTGATATTCCTTCGCGACATCGCCGAGACGGCCTGCCAATGCGTCTACCGCTTCGCGCTCTGCGTCGCTTAAATTTCCGATTACCGAGAACGCAAAATCTGTCGTGCCTGCTTTCCCGCTGGAACGTTCTGCGCTAACCGTGAAGGAAATCGTATCGCCATCCCGGGTTTGCAGGGTTAGATCAAACAGTTCGCCCGTTTTAAAGCGGGGAGCATTGTTGACATTGCCATCATTGATAAACCGTCGCTCACCAATGGACGGATCAAGCTGCATACCCTGAGCGGTCTGTGCTGCCGCATCCGAATAACCGCTTGATGTCTGATAATGCGCGGCCAACGCTTTGAGCGATCCGAGGCTGTCGAAGTTATTAATGGGTGCTTGTGTGAGTGGGCGGGCGGACGAACCGATCTTCTGCAATGACGACATCTGAAGATGGCCACGGTTGCCCTGCTGCGGTGAACGGGTGTAGGTCGAGGCGTCGAGCAGTGGCTCCACGCCGCCGGCAGTCTGCGCCGATGAAGTCTGCTCAAACGCTTTCGTCGTGCGGCTGGAGAAAGCCGTATTCGGCACGGCCTGACTTGCGCCTGCTGAATGGGTAAGACGGTTTGGCGTTGTGCTGCTGATATAAGTCATTGCCGGCTTCCATTGGTTCACGTAAAAGAGTCCCACACGGTGTATCGGCCGCTAAAGAAAAAGCTGTAGCAGATTGTTACCCATGGACTTCCAGACAAATCCGACAGTCAGCTATTCCCCGCTATGTCGATGTGGCGAGCCTTCCCCGGTGTCATGAACAGAAGGCAGAAAACTGTCCGCACGGCAAACAAGGGCACGGGCGGACACGTTTAGCGGACACATCTATCGATACAATGCGTACTCGATAAAGCCATAAAGACTTAAATATCAATACGTTAATTCGATGTTTCAGTTCTGGAGCACTAATTGCAATTGCTCCGGTATCAGCAACTGGAGCGAGATTAAACCGCGTGGCCGTTTGTATTCAAGACACTTCTCATCAGGACATTTCAACGGCCGCTGCAACTCGCAACAAACGGTGGACCTGGTGGTTCATGGGCGGCGGCCTGGTCATTGGCGCGGGTGCCTATTTTTCTGTTTTGCTTGCCAACGGCGTGAATACCGATCTGATCGTTGAGCGTGATGCGGTGCGCATCGCCCGTGTGCACCGTGGCGATCTGGTGCGTGAAGTGTCGGCGCAGGGGCGCATTGTGGTGGCCAATAGTCCTACCCTGTCTGCACCGGAAGCCGGTCATGTCACTCTTGATGTAAAAGCCGGCGATGCTGTTGCGCCGGGACAGCGACTTGCTACCATCGAAAGTCCGGAGCTGCACGAACTGCTGGCGCGGGAAAAAGCCAATTTATCGAGAATGCATGCGGATTTGGCCCGACAGAAAATACAGACTGAGCAGGAGCAGTTGGCGTTGCGGCAGTCGCTTGCCATGGCTGAAGTACAAATAAAGGCCATGCAGCGGGAAATGCGCCGCGCCGATGAGGCGTTCACCATGGCCATTATCAGTGAATTGGATTATGAAACTGCGCGGGATGATCTGGAGCGAGCGCGACTGGTGCAGCAGCAGGCCTCCCAGGCGTTGGCGCTTGCCGCGGACTCGGAGGGCTACTATGAAGAATCGCTGATTCTGCAGACGCGCAGCCAGGACATGCTGATTCAAACGCTTGAGCGTCGGATTGCTGCGTTGACCATCGTATCACCGGTAAAGGGCATGGTGGGCAATATCCAGGTCAATCAGCATCAGGCATTAACGGCAAACCAGCCGTTGATTACGGTAGTTGATCTTACGGCCTACGAGATCGAAGCACAGGTTTCCGAAAGTATGGCTGGCGACCTTGCGCCGACGATGGATGCGCGGGTGCGCATGAATGGCCGGGAATATGATGGCACGCTGACGGCTATTTCACCAGAGGTGATTCAGGGGCAGGTGGCCGCCCGCATTCGTTTTGTTGGCGAGGTACCGCCCAATTTACGGCAGAACCAGCGGCTTTCAGCCCGTATTTTTCTCGAAAAGAAATCCGATACGCTAATGCTGGAACGCGGCCCCGCGTTCGACAGTTTCAATGGCTATCTTTTTACAGTCCAGGCTGAACGCGCAGTGCGGACACCGGTAGCGCTGGGCGCCAGCAGTCTGCGCCATGTTGAAATCGAGGACGGTCTGAGCGAAGGCGATGAAGTCATTATTTCCCGGCTTCAGACGCGAGATGAAGCCGACAGTATTTTACTAACACATTAATCATGAGGAATAGCTGATGCTGCAAATGCGCGCTGTCAAAAAAGTCTATCGCACGGATATGATAGAAACCTATGCACTCCGCGATTTTGGCCTGCACGTCAAACCGGGCGAGTTTGTCGCGGTCACCGGTCCATCGGGCTCCGGCAAAACCACGTTTTTGAGTATCGCGGGCTTGCTTGAAAACTTTGACAGTGGTGAGTACCGCCTCGATGGGCATGACGTCAGCGAGCTGAATGATCGCGCCCGCTCGCGGCTGCGCAATGAAAAAATCGGTTTTATTTTTCAGGGATTCAATCTTATTCCCGACCTCAATATTTTCGATAATGTTGACGTGCCGCTGCGTTACCGCGGATTTGGTCGCAAGGAGCGCCGGACACGCATCGAGCAGGCCCTGACGCGGGTCGGACTGGCGGTGCGGGAAAAGCATTTTCCGGGTCAGCTTTCCGGCGGTCAGCAGCAGCGGGTTGCCATAGCCCGTGCGCTGGCAGGTGAACCGGCATTGCTGCTGGCGGACGAACCCACCGGTAATCTTGATTCACTGATGGCGCGGCAGGTCATGGACATGCTGGCAGAAATCAATGCGCAGGGGATGACGATCATCATGGTCACGCACGACCCAAACCTGGCCCGCCGTGCGCAGCGCAATATCCAGATTGTTGACGGTCAGGTGACAGATTTCCAGATGTACGAACCCTCAATCGCTGCACCCCGATCCGCTGCGGCTACGTTGTGATAAGGATTTGAATAATGGGACATTACTATCTGAAACTGGCATGGTTGAGTCTGCGCAAAACGCCGGTGCTGTCTGTGCTGATGATCATGGCTATTGCCACGGGTATAGCGGCCAGCCTCACTACACTGACACTTTACTCGGTAATCTCCGGCAATCCGATGGCCGGGCGAAACGATACGACCTTCGCAGTGCAGCTGGATAGCTGGGACCCCCACGAAGCGTACTGGGGAGCTAATGGCATACCGGAGTCCTTGACATATCGCGATGCAAAAGCGCTGTATCACGCAGATATTGCGGATGAGACGGTGATTATGTCGCCCAGTGGACTGACCGTATCGCGCCCGGAATCAGACCAGCCGGCGAAAGTGGAGTGGGCGCGGCTGACCACCAATGGCTTTTTCAGTTTATTCGATGTGGAATTTATTCATGGCCGGCCCTGGAGTGATGCGCAGGACAGTAACGGTGAGCAGCGGGTCGTGCTGTCGCAATCCTTAAGCCGGGTCTATTTCGAAGATCACAATCCGGTCGGTGAAACGCTCTTGCTGGAAGGAGAACCGTATACCATAGCCGGCGTGGTGAGCGACAGCTGGTCAATGTTGCCTTCGGTTTACGACCTGAGCCTCAATGCCTTCAAAGGCGCGCCGCAGATTTACATTCCCTTTCTGAATCATGAACGGCGGAATTTTCCGTTATGGGGAGAGGTAAACAGCTGGAAGCATGAACAAATAGCCTCCCACCAGGATTATTTGATGAGCGAGAAAGTTTGGGTGCAGACATGGGTGTCAGTGACCGGTTCGCCACAGATGCAATCGCTGCTTCAGTTTGTACGTAGCTATATCCACGAACAAAAGGAAATCGGCCGGTTTCAGCGCCCCTTGAGATTCCAGCTGAATACGCCAGAAGCGTGGTTGAAAATAAACCGGGTGGTAACACGGGACAACCAGATGCTTGTGGCATTATCACTGGCGTTTCTGCTGGTCTGTCTGGTGAACTCGGTACTTCTGTTGCTGGCAAAATTCCTGCGTAAAGCCCCTGAGGCCGGATTGCGTCGTGCGCTGGGTGCCAGCCGTAACGCAGTGTTTGTACAACATATCGCTGAAGCATCCATGATCTGCATACTCGGCGCCGGGCTGGGGCTGCTGCTTTCCTGGTTGGGGCTTACTGCTATCCGGGGGCTGTACCCCGACTATCAGGATGTTGCCGTTATGCAATGGTCCACGGTGCTGGTGGCCCTGTTGCTCGCTCTCACAAGCAGCCTGCTGAGTGGCCTGTTGCCGGCGTGGCAGATTGCCAGTGCACCGCCATCCCGCTATCTCAAAGCCTGATAAATCCGACCGCACTGGAGTAAGATCATGTTTGAAATGCTACCGGTTCTCAAGAGCCTGTACCGTCACAAAACCGGGCCGGTTCTAATAATCGTCCAGCTGGCACTGACCATCGCAATTGTCAGCAATGCCCTGTTTTTTATCGCAGAGCGCGTTGAGCGCATCAACCGTCCGACCGGGGTTGTCCATGAACAGTTGTCAAAAATCTGGGTCAAGCAGGCACCTGACCGCGAGCCGGGGCAACAGGTTATCGAGCGAGATCTGGAAACACTTCGCCAGCTTGCCGGCGTATACGATGTTGCGCCATTGACCAGTGTGCCTTTCTCGCATGCGGGCTCTTCTTCATCCTATACCAGTCGCCCGGGGAATCAGACCGACGGGCGGTCAAGTGATGCCGCCAATCTTGAGACGGACCACCGCGCACTGGACACGCTGGGCTTGCAGCTAATTGAGGGACGCAACTTCTTTCCAGAAGAAGTTCAGTATTTCACCAATACCGAGGTGCCCGCTACCGCGCTGGCCATAATTAGCCAGAGTGTAGCGCGGGATCTATTCGGGGAGGAAACGGCCCTCGGCAAGACTATTTACCTGGCACGCGCCATACCGTTAACTGTTGTGGGTGTAGTAGAGGACTTTCTCGGATACTTTCCGGATGTTGAATTTGGTCACCGAAACGTTTTGATCGCCGCTATTGAAGCGCGCGACTCAATCAGCTATGTAATAAGGGGAGACCCCCAGCAATCCGACGATTTGCTGGACCGCGTAACCGACGCATTACGAACACTGAGCGCTGAACGGGTGATTCAGGACCAGGAGACTCTCGAGGAAATGATGAGCAAACACTATCGCAATGATTCAGCGATGGTCATTATTCTGGCGGTCGTTATTGGTTCGCTTATTTTGATTAATATGCTTGGTATAGTCGGGATTACGACTTTCCGGGTAAATCAGCGGCGTCGCCAAATCGGTATCCGTCGTGCCCTGGGCGCCACACGTCTGGCCATTGCGCGTTATTTTTTGTTGGAAAATGTCATGCTGGTGGTGGCAGCCACAATTGCCGGTGCTATGATCGCTTACCAGGCGAGTCATTACCTCACCCAAAACTACGGCCTGAATCTTTTGCCCTGGCCCTATGTCCCGCTCGCCGGTATCGTCATTTTGGTAATTACCCTGGCAGCAGCCATCGCGCCGGCACGACGAGCGGCCTTTTTCCCGCCTCGGCAAGCGATTGCAGGGACCTGAAACCATGATCTTGATGACCGACTGTAATACGGAGTTTTTGTGCAGCGAGTATTGATTATTGATGATAATCCGGGCGTCGGTACGGCGCTGACAGTGCTGTTAACGCTGCATGACATAGAAAGCGAAACCGTGCTGACACCGCAGGCAGGTATTCAGCGTGTGCAGGAGGACCCGGATATCGCATTGGTGATCCAGGATATGAATTTTACCCGGTCAACGACGTCGGGCGAAGAAGGGAAACAGCTTTTTAACGTGTTGCGAAGCTTGCGGCCGGATCTGCCCATTATCCTTATTACCGCCTGGACCCAGCTTGAAAGTGCGGTCGAACTGGTCAAGCTGGGCGCGGCGGATTACCTGTCCAAGCCCTGGGATGATCGCAAACTGATTGCCGCGATAAAAAACCTGTTGGAGCTGCAGGAGTTGCAGTGCCGACAATTGCAATTGGCGCATCAGCGTCATGCGCAGCGTCAGCAATTATGGGCGCGTGCAGATTTATGCGGGCTGGTTTATCAAAGTGATGTTATGCACGATCTGGTAAGCATGGCGGTGAAAATTGCGCCCACCAGCGTACCCGTTCTGATTACCGGTCCCAATGGGGCTGGCAAGGAAAAGATCGCGCAGATTATTCAACGCAACTCGGACCGAAACAACGAGCCTTTTATCTGCGTCAACGCCGGTGCGCTGCCGGACGACCTGATGGAGGCCGAACTGTTTGGCGCGGAGGCGGGAGCCTATACCGGCATTACCCGAACCCGTATCGGCCGATTCGAGGCGGCGGACGGCGGCACACTGTTTCTGGACGAATTGGGAAATCTTTCCGCCAGTGGGCAGGCGAAGCTGTTGCGTGTTCTGCAGACCGGCGAATTCGAAAGGCTGGGTTCCAGTGAAACCCGGCGCTGTAATGTTCGCGTGATCAGTGCAACCAACACCGATATAACAGCGGCCATCGCCGGGCGAAAGTTCCGGGAAGACCTGTATTACCGCCTCAACGTCTTTGAGCTGCAATTGCCTCCGCTGGCAGCGCGACCTGAAGATATTCTACCCCTGATTCATTATTTTCTGGGTGATACCGTGCGTCTCGATAGGGCGACGGTAAAAGCGCTGCAGATTTACGGTTGGCCGGGAAATATACGGGAGCTGGAAAATGCGTGTCAACGCGTACGGGTATTGGCAGAAGGCGAAGTGGCCGATCTGATGCATTTTGGCATTGAAGTCAATGGCGATTCTGACGCACCCTCACGCATTCTGGTGGAACCTGAGCCAGCCATGATTGAGGCGGCGCTGCGGCAGAATCACGGCGTTATTGCCCGGGCTGCGCGTCAGTTGGGCCTGTCCCGCCAAGCGCTGTACCGCAGAATGGAGCAGTATGATATCCGGCCCTGAATCCGGGTCGCCTCCCCGGACGCGCCTTGCAATGACACGTGCTTCCCTAGAAGCCCGGATGCTGACCATCCTGATGACTGGCGTTTTCTGCGGCGGCGTGGGCACCTTTTATCTGCGGGAATTTCCCCAATCCTGGCTATTAATCCTGGGCGGAGCGATGGCCACTATCGGGCTGGCGTACGCGATCACGCGAAAGGTGAGCAGGGATCTTCGTCGCGGCCTGCATGCCATAGATCACGGTCTGTTGAATCTGAAAGACAGTGATTTCAGTGCGACCTTAATGTCCAGTAATATCGCGGAACTGAACAGCATCATTCAACACTATAACCAACTGGTTCATCAACTGAGGCGCGACAGGCAAACCATTTACCAACGTGAATTGCTGCTCGATACGGTGCTGGAAAACGTGCCCATGTCCGTATTGATCACTGACCAGAATGATCGTCTTGTTTATTCAAACCGGGAGGCGGAAACCCGGCTCAATCAGGGCCGACCGGTTGTAGGGCTCCGGTTGCAGACGGTTTTTGAAGCCATGCCGGCTTTATTTGAGGCCATTGAAGCCCGGCAAGGTGGCATTTTTCGGCTTTCGGAGACGGACGAAGCGCTCTACCATTTGACCTGTGGGCGGTTTGCCCTGAATGCCCGCAATCATAATCTGATTCTGATTCGGGAAATGACGCGGGAGATGAATCGGCAGGAAGCCGCCGCCTGGAAAACCGCAATACGCGTGATCAGTCATGAACTTAACAATTCGCTGGCCCCGATCTCGTCTTTGGCACACAGCGGTCAGCTTATGCTGGTGCAGGGCAAGTATAAGGCGCTGCCGGATGTTTTCTCCGTACTGGGAGAGCGGGCGGATCACCTGAAACAGTTTATTGGACGCTACACAACCATCGCCAAATTACCATTGCCGATCCGGGAGTCGATAAACTGGCAAACTTTCTATCGCAATCTGGCCGCAGTGTGCAAGTTTCAGCTTATTGGCCAACTCCCGGCGATACCCGGCTGGTTTGACAGCGGTCAAATGCATCAGGTATTGCTCAACCTGATTAAAAATGCCGAGGAATCCGGTTCACCCACCAGCGACATTACGCTGACGATCCACCAGTCGACTGCGGGCTGCCAGATCCGGGTTGCAGATCGCGGTGTCGGTATGTCGACGGAGATTCTGCAAAATGCGCTATTGCCGTTTTATTCCACCAAACCGTCCGGCAGTGGCGTGGGTTTATCGCTGTGCCGGGAAATCATCGAGGCACACCAGGGCAGCATCATGCTCGCCAACCGCGCCGGTGGCGGGCTGCGGGTTACGGTGTTGCTGCCGACAGCCTGGAATAGCGAATAAAAAACAACGCGACGGCCAGAAAGGTAATCAGCTCCGCAATGGGCAGGGCAATCAGAAAGTCGCGCCGGTCCAGCAGCAAACCCAGTATGAGTAACAGGCCAACCGGCAGCACCAGACTGCGTAATGCCGTCAACACCGCAGACGCCAGCGCCCGCCCGGTCGCCGTGAGATAGGCGCAGGTGGTGATATTGAATCCGCACAATAGAAATACCGGCCAGACGAGATAAATCAGTTGCAGGGAGAGCGTCATCTGGGCGGCCGGCGCGTCTGGCAGAAATATTCGGACAATCGCGGGGTAAGCCGTATAAATAACGGCCAGCGTTATCATGCCCAGGCCTATTACACAACCAATTGCGGTGAGATAGAAGTGCTGCGCGCGCCGGTTGTTTCCGGCACCGTAATTCTGGCTGACCAGCACATGCAGTGAGTCCACAAAGCCGTAACACAGCATCAGGCTGGTGAACTGCAGATAATTTACCACGGCAAATGCCGCGACCCCGCTGACGCCCATGGACCGCAGCACCAGCCAGTTGACGGTGGCAATCATCAGCCCGGTCGATATTTCATTGATAAACTCCGAGAAGCCATTGGCCAGCGACTGTCGAAATTCCCACAGTGGCAGGCGCCTGGTGCGGAACCGTAGCGGACTGTAACGATAAAAGAACCAGCCCAGCAGGACAAACTGCACCACCTGCGACGTCACTGTCGCGGCGGCTGCCCCGGCTATCCCCAGTTTGAAATGGCCGATCAGCAGCAAATCCAGTGCGATATTGGACAGCGCGCCCAGGATCAGGCTGATACTTGCCCGGCTGGGCTGACCGGATGATCGCAAAAAATAATAAAGAACAATTGCGGCAAAATGTAGCGGCAGTCCTAACAATAAAATCGTCAGGTAGGGTTTAAGATACGCAACAAGATGGGGGGGGGCGCCCAGCATGCGAAACAACCAGTCGTCCAGAGCCAGGCCAGCCACGAGGAATACGAACCCCAGACCAACAGCGAGCAACAGGTTCTGACTGAAAGTTCGGGACGCCGCTTCTAGATTCTGCTGCCCGAGATGACTGCCGGCTTTGACAGAACCGCCAATGGCCACCATCAGTACGGTGGCAAACCAGAAAGTGAGTACGGGTATCAGCAGGTTGACCGAGGCGAGCGCGTCACTGCCGATATAACGCCCGACAAAAATACCGTCGACCAGGCTGGCTGTGGTGATAGCGACCAGTCCGATAGTCGACGGTATTGAATAGCGGAGAAACACCGGGACCAGCGGCCCACTGAAAATGGCCGTATCGCCCGGCTGCTGAGCTTTATCCGCCTCGACTGGCGAGACGGAAGGGGGTGGCTCCATACCCATTATTGCGGTTCCTGAACTCATTGACGACGCCAGATGATAGAGCCGACCGGTTCGGAAGTAAAATGCGGCAGATGCCGATCAATGGTATCCGTGATGGCCTGCAGGTCGTCAGCAGCGTCTGCGCCACATTCGATGGTGAGTTGGTTGTCCAGGGCGTGCAACTGGCAATAGCCTTCGGGGAAATAGACGATTGCACCGGACTGTGGCCATTCCACGGCGACTTTGTGCCGAAAATGATTACCCATTCTTTTGGCAATGCGACCGCTGTTGGATGTACTTATCGTGGTTTTTACTGATATCTGGGGCATAGATGACTCCTTGGGGTTATTCGAACCGGTAACCGAAACCGCGAACCGTGACCAGGCGGGTATTGTGTATGCCGACTGCCTGCAGTTTTTTTCGAATGCGACTCATGTGCATGTCCAGACTGCGGTCATAAAGGCTACAGGGTTTTTCAAGCACCGCCTGGTACAGCAGGTCACGGGGTACGGTTTGTTTGTAATTGGCCAGTAGTAGCCAGAAAAGCCTAAACTGGGTGATGGTAAAAGGCAGGGTGTGGCCGTTGTAATACGCCGCATGTTTTTTGTGCTCCAGGCGAATGCCTGCGCGCTCGATCCACTGTCGGTGATCTGTATCCGCCGTGGATGCCATGGGTAACCCGCGCCTGGCCAGGGCGGCGATGCGTAACAGCAGTTCCGGCGTGCTGGTGGTGGCGCTGACAAAATCATCCGCGCCTGCTTCGAAGGCTCGAATGCATAATCCCTCAGCGTTGACGGGTGAAAAAACCATTAGCGGCAGCGTGGTATTCCGCCGCAATTGTGTCAGTAAGGTCATGCATTCCTGCCATTCTGTGCTGATAATCAACAGAATCAAACGGACCGGGCAGGCATGAAGACACAACAGACACTCGTCCAGCGCAGTCGCCTGCATAATGTGGTGACCCGCGTTCATCAACTGCTGACACAAGGTCGGTGACCGTCCCAATAACAGCAGGCTGTTGGCGTCAGACGATTGCGTCATAACAGTAGTGAAACAGGTAAGGTGTGCTGATGCCTGGTTCTGCTGCTGGTCAGCACCGGGTCGGAGAAACGCATTATTCCGGCTGTACTTCCAGCGTAACAAACAGTGCATAGGTCTCGGACGCTATGCCTTTTTCCGAAGAAGCCTGTTCCAGTTCTGCTTCCAGCAGATAAACGCCGCTTTCGGAGAACTCGACGGTAAACGCGCCGTCTTTGTCTGTGAGTAATTCGATGGCTGCGCGTTGATTGCGATAGCGTGTGTCATTGCGGGTCAACTTTACGGCGGTTTTTGCGGCAACCGGTTCACCGTCCATCAATAGCGCAAAGCGGGCGCGCTCTCCGACAAACAATTCCGCCGGATGGGTCAACAAGGCCAGTGCCAGGCCATCTGCCGGTGTTTTCAAGGCGGCATTGTTGGGTTGATTGCGCGTGACAAAGGCTTCAACCCGATTGACCAGTTTTGTGCCGACAATATTGCTGGCACTTTTGGGAAGACGCTTGCGTGTTACGGAGGGCGCGCCCCAGGCGCGGGACTTTTCACCGTTGGGGAGTTCATACCAGGTGAAATACATCGGCTGGTGTTCGACGGACAGTCGGTAGGTGCCGGACTGATCCAGCAGCACCGCAGCCGATGATTTGCGCACAAGGTCCACCAGCGGTACGGGACCGCCGCGCCGGCCATCCGGGGTAGTGACCCGCAGTTGAAACTCATCCGGTTTTTTTTCCTTGGTCTGCTGGCCGGATTGCTTCACGTCCGGGCGGTCGCCGCCAATGGAATAGTCCGGGTGAAAAACTTCATTGGAAATACTCATATCAACAGCCACGTATTCAGGCTCTTCGCCTGAGAATACAAACTGACTGGGCAATATCCAGCGCCCATGCGCCAGGGTGAGCGGAGAATGCATGGCCGCAGCCGTGATCAGCAGGCTCGCCAGCGCGGTGCGGAAAACAATATTCATAACGGGTTATCCAGGTCAGAAATAGTTTCGTCCGGTGTCCATTATTGATGTGACGACCGGACGCTGTTATGTTCGTAGCGTGTCGTGTCGCGGGTCAAAATTGATAGGAAACCGTGGTCTTGATATTGCGACCCGGTTCGAAGTCCTGCAGATACAATTCGCCGTACCGGTGTTCCGACACACCCGTACGGGACGATTGTGATGCATAAAACTCGTCAAACAGATTGTCCACGCCCAGGGTTACTGTCCAGCCAGAGAAGGCATCATCCGGTGTCCAGCGCAGCGCGATGTGGTGGACCGTAAAGCCCCGCTTGGCATTATCCTTGGTGGCGCCGTCCAGATCTTTCCCGGTTGGCAGGTCCGCTACGCGCATCGCTTCCCAGTGCAATGCCAGGTCCAGGCCGGTCCATTCGTAATCGACATTCAGTGACCAGGTATCTCCCTGTTTGCGGTCAAGCCGGGCACCGTTCAGGTCGACATAGGTCGCGAACGCATCCAGTTCACTGTCAGCGGTGGAGAAGGTGAGCAGGGCGTCGAGATTGCCCAGGGTAATGCCGGCGTGGGCTTCAAAACCATCGATAGTCATGGTGCCCACATTGTCTTTCCAGAAACGGCCTTCCGGCGGTGGTGCGTAGTCATAGATGTAATTATCGATCTCGGTTTGAAACCCGGTGATACCGGCTTTGTAACGCGGGTTGCGCCAGGCGATCGCCAATTCATTGTTGGTACCGGTTTCGGCGTCGATGTCGGGATTGCTCTGATCGTAGAATCCGGCACCGGTAAAGACTTCGCCGATCTCCGGCGCCTTGAATAACTGTGTACTGCTGGCATGCAGCAGCAAGTCTTCGGTGACATGATATTCCAGTGCCAGCGCCGCTGTGATTTCGCTGAAGCTGTCGGTGACGACGGCGGAATTCAGTTCAACCCGGCTATACCGGACCCCGGGGATAACACTGAAGCGTGAACCGACCGCAATACGGTCCTGCAGATAAACAGCCGCGTTTTTTGCCGACTCGGCCGACGCGTCGTTTTCTATCAAATCATAATTGGCCAAATACTCGGTGTCGTACTCGATATATTCCACACCGTAGGTCAACCCATGATGACCGACATCGCTTTCGACGATGACATTGAGCCCGTTATTGACGGCCTCGCCGGAAATGATGCCGGCATAGTCGGACCAGTCCTCTACGCCTGCCCAACCCGTTTCGTCACGCTCAAGGGTACTGAGATTGTGGAAGAGTGCGGCTTTGAGGGTGGAATGGTTACCCCATTGCAGGGCGTAGTTGAGCGTCAGGGTATCTCTGGCAAACTCGGTCGGCCAAAGCAGTGGGCCGCCAGTACCCTCATTCATGATCAGATCGGTGGCCAGCCCCATATCGGGCCGGTAGGTGTAATCGCCCTTATCCACATAGCGCTCAAAACCCAGGCGCAGCTGCTGGTTCTCGCTGACCTGCCAGCCCAGCTTGAGCAGCGCGTCGGTCAGGTCGCCGGCCATACCGCGCACGGTGCCATCTGTGTCCGGCATGGTATTGCCTTCGGCGTCAGTGATACGCCCTCCACCCACTTCAAAATCGTTGCGTTCAACCCGATTGACATAACCGAGCAGGTCAATGGTGTCACTGAGGTTGCCGTAGCCGGTCGCGGAATAGGTGCGAAAGTCATTGGTGGCATAACCGGCTTGCAGGCGGGCGCCGGCTCGCTGGTCCGGGCGAAGCAGATCCCGGGCGTCTTTGGTTTCAAATCGCGCCGTTCCGCCAAGGCCACCATTGATCACCGAGTTATTGCCCAGCTCAATCTCGGCGCTGCGCAGAATATCCGCATGAATCTGCAGATTACCCATATGGTGATACATGTAAGTATTCTGATTGGCACCATCAATGGTAATGCGCAGGTCCTTGTCGTCCATACTGCGGATGGTAATGCGTTGGTTCATCGAGTGTGCACCGCCAACGTCGACGCCCGGAATGGTGCGCAGCAGGTCGCTGATATGGTCGACCTGGCGTGTTGCCACGGCTTCTTCGTCGAAACTGAGTGCGCCGGTTTCAATCCGGGTACCCCAAACTTTGACCTCTTGCAATGGTTCCTGTGCCTGCGCCAGCGTCGTGCCGAAGGTTCCTAGCAGCGTCCAAGCGCCATAGCCAACAAATTTACTCCGTTTCATGATTGTGTTCCGATTATTAATAATAAAGCTAATGATAATGATTATTAATAATAGATACAACGCGCGCCGTCCGGTTTGTGAAGTGTGCCGGTATTTTTCGTTGGCTGAACTTCGCCGCAAGACAGCCCGCAATCCATGCCTGTGTCTGACGTACAGATTCGGTGTCAGGCGCGCCAGAATGCGGGGGAGAACAGCACCAGCAAGGTGAAGACTTCCAGCCGGCCCATAATCATGGCAACGCACAGCGTCCATTTGGCGGCTGCCGAAAGATCACCGTAGTGGGCGGAGACGGACCCAAGGCCGGGGCCGAGGTTGGTCAGGCAGGCACCAGCGGCACTGAACGCGGTAGTAAAGTCCAGGCCGGTGGCCAGCAAGAGCATACAGATCAACAAAAAGGCGAGTGCGTAGGCAATAAAAAACGCCCAGACGGCCCACACAATCCGGTCGCTCACACTGCTGGAGCCCAGTTTAACCTGCAATATGGCATTGGGATGAATCAGGCGGCGGATCTCGCGCACGCCCTGTTTGAACACCAGCAACACGCGAATCATTTTCATGCCGCCCGCTGTCGAGCCAGCGCAGCCCCCCATAAACGCGGTGAAGAACAGGAAATAGGGCAAAAAAGACGGCCAGGCACTGAAATCGGAGGCGGTATAACCGCTGGTGGTCAGGGTCGACACCAGGGTGAAACTGCCCTGGAGCAGACTTTCGCCCGCGGTATAGGTGCCGCTATAAAAGAGAAAGACCGCGGTGATGACCATGCCCACGGAGATGACCAGCAGATAGAACCGGCATTCGGGATCCTGCCAATAGTGTCGCAGCGACTTTGCCCGCCAGGCGACGAAGTGCAGGGCGAAGTTGATGCCGGAGGCGATCATGAATACGATGGCGATCACCATAATGGTCGGGCTGTCAAAAAAGCCGATGCTGCCATCATGTGTAGAAAAACCGCCGATGGCCACCGTCGAAAACGCGTGGCCCACCGCGTCGAACAGCGTCATACCCGCCAGCCAATAGGCCAGAGCGCAGACGACAGTCAGGCCGAGATAGATATAGAAAAGTGCTTTGGCGGTTTCCGCGATGCGCGGGGTGAGTTTGCGGTCCTTGACGGGGCCGGGGATTTCCGCCCGGTACAACTGCATACCGCCCACACCCAGCATTGGCAGGATGGCTACCGCGATCACAATGATCCCGATGCCGCCGAACCATTGCAGTTGCTGGCGATAGTAAAGCAGTGATGGCGGCAGATGGTCCAGGCCGACAATAACGGTGGCGCCGGTGGTGGTGAGGCCGGACAGTGACTCAAAGATGGCATCGGAAAACGACAGGCTGGCGGCACTGGAAAAGGCGAGTGGCAGACTGCCGAACAGACCCAGGACGACCCAGAACAGGGCGGTGACCAGAAAACCGTCCCGGGTACGCAGATCGCGGTCGGATCGCAGGTTGGGATACCACAGCGTCAGACCCGTCAACAGGGTTATAACGAACGCGATGAGAAAATTGAAATGCCCCCCATCCGCGTACCAGAACGAGACCAGTAAGGGCGGCATCATGGTGACGCTGAACAGCATCAGCAGCAGACCCAGTACCTTGAATATCACCGAAGGACGCATATCAGAAAAACGTGAATCCCACCTGAAACAGGCGTTCAATGTCGCGGGTAAAGCGTTTGTCCACCAAAAACACAATAACGTGGTCGCCGGATTCGATCACAATATTGTCGTGGGCGATCAGCACCTGATGGTCAAATGTGCCGTCTGACTTCTCGTGTTGCCGAACGACGGCGCCGATGGTTGCGCCCTCCGGCAGGTCAATATCTTCAATCGCTTTGCCAACGACCTTGGATGTTTTAGTGTCCCCGTGGGCAATAACTTCGATAGCTTCAGCGGCACCGCGCCGAAGTGAGTGCACATTCACTATGTCGCCCCGCCGCACATGCGTCAAAAGCGTACCAATGGTTGCCTGCTGGGGCGAAATGGCAATATCGATCTCGCCGCCCTGCACCAGGTCGACATAGGCGGGATTGGTGATCAGCGTCAGGACCTTGCGGGCGCCGAGCCGCTTCGCCAGCATGGAAGACATGATATTGGCCTCGTCACTGTTGGTCACGGCGAGAAACACATCGCAGCCCTCAATGTTCTCTTCCATCAGCAAATCGCGGTCGGATGCGCTGCCCTGCAAAACAATGGAATGCTGTAGTTTTTCGGAGAGAAAACGGGCACGGGCCTCGGAATACTCGATCAGTTTGACGGCGTAGCGCTTTTCCAGCTTGGAAGCGAGGCTCAGGCCAATATTACCGCCACCGGCGATAATCACACGTTTATAGGGCCGGTCCAGACGGCGCAGCTCACCCATGACGGCCCGTATATCGTCCTTCGCGGCCAGGAAGAAGACCTCATCATCCGCCTCGATAACCGTCGACCCTTCCGGGGTTATGGCATGGTTTCGCCGGAAAATCGCTGCGACCCGGGTGTCGACGTTGGGCATGTGTTTGCGGATAAACCGCAGCTCCTGACCTACCAGTGGTCCGCCATAATAGGCACGCACCGCAACCAGCTGCACGCGGCCGTCGGCAAAACCCAGTACCTGCAGCGCGCCCGGCTGTTCCACAAGCCGGTAAATGTAGTTGGAGACGATCTGCTCCGGGCTGATGATGACGTCCACCGGAATGGCATCTTTACGAAACAGGCCCTTGTAGGCGGCATATTCCTGCGAACGAATGCGGGCGATCTTGGTGGGGGTATTGAACAGACTGTGCGCGATCTGGCAGGCGATCATATTGGTTTCGTCGTGACTGGTGACGGCAATCAGCATATCGGCGTCCTCAATGCCCGCCTGTTCCAGCACACTCGGGTAAGACGCGTTGCCAACGACAACCGCGATATCAATCCGGTCACGCAGTTCGCGCAGGGACTGCTCATTCTGGTCGACAACGGTGATATCGTTGGCCTCGCTGGACAGGTTGCCCGCCAACGTGCCGCCGACCTGCCCTGCACCAAGTATCACGATCTTCATAAATGCAGTAAACCGGTCCAGTTTTTGATCTGAAGAACCGGGTGTGATTTACCCGGTGACTTTTTGCAATACCGCATAAAAGAAGCCGTCGTGGCCTTTGGGTTGTGGCAGCAGCTGCCGGCCGGCTTTACCTGGCACGCCCCAGTCGGTATCAAGTCGCCGTTCGACGGCATCCGCTGTCTGCGCCAGAAAACGCTCGATTTGCTGGCTGTTCTCTGCTGGCAGCACCGAACAGGTGGCGTATACGAGGATGCCCCCCGGTGCCAGTGTCGGCCATAACGCACCAAGAATCTGTTCCTGCAATACCACCAGTCGTTTGACATCGGCCGCCGTGCGCAGCAGCTTGATATCGGGGTGACGCCGGATAATGCCGGTCGCCGAACAGGGCGCATCAAGCAATATGCGGTCGAACAGGTTACCATCCCACCAGCCTGTCGGCTGCGCCGCATCGCCGACCCTGAGAGTAGCCTCCAACCCCAGGCGCGACAGGTTTTCTTCAACCCGCTGCAACCGGTTCGCGTCAATGTCGAGTGCGGTCAAAGACAAGTCTGGCGCAGTTTGAAGAATATGACAGGTTTTTCCGCCGGGCGCACTACAGGCGTCCAGTACCCGCTGACCGGGCGCCAGGGCCAGCAGGCCGGCTGCCAGTTGTGCGGCTTCATCCTGCACACTGACCCGGCCGTCGGCAAATCCGGGAATATTTTGCACGGGAACCGGTTCATCCAGTGTCACGCCGAATGGACTGAACGGTGTGGGGGTGGCACCGATACCGGCGTCGATCAACGCCTGCAGGTAATCGTCGCGCGACTGAGTGGCGCAATCCAGACGCAAAGTGAGTGGCGGCCGTTCGTTATTGGCATCGGCGATGGCGGTCCAGTGCGCCGGCCACGCCTGCTTTAACGATTCGAGCAGCCACTGGGGGTGACTGAACCGAAAGCCGGGATGGGTTGCCCAGTCGTCCTGCAACGCACTGCGACCGCGCTGAACGCTGCGCAATACGCCATTAAGCAGGCCCTTCGCCCAATGCTTCTTCAGCTCGGTCGCGACTTCTACAGTCCCGGCCAGGGCGGCATGGTCCGGGATACGGCTTTCCAGTAATTGATAGATGCCCAGCAGCAGCAACGCCTGCAGGTCCGCATCCCTGGCCTTGAACGGTTTGCGCAGCAGGGATTCCGCCAGCAGATTGTAGCGGTGAGCGAAGCGACACACGCCGTAACACAGTTCCTGCAGCAATGCCTGATCGCGGGGTGCCAGACCGGCGGCGGCGTCGGGCAGCAGGTGGGTCAGGGACTGTCCATCGCGGATAATTTGGGCCAGTAACGTCGCGGCGCGGGCCCTTACGGACGGCGTCATAAGCCCAGCTGCCGACCGGCGGCAAACCGGTGGCCAAAACCATTAATGGCTTCCCGGGCGGACAATGCCCGTCCGCCGGGCAGTTGCAGCGCCAGCAGCTCCAGAACACTGCCTGCACCGCAGGCGACCAGCAGGTGATCATCACGGGTAAGCAGTGTCCCGGGTGTCTCCGTATGGACGTTCGTTACCACACGGCTATTAAGCAGTCGCAGGCGCTCCTCCTCCAGGTCTGTCCAGGCCACCGGGAACGGATTGAATGCCCGTATGCGCCGGTCCAGCACGGCCGCCGGTTGCGACCAGTCAATGCGCGCCTCCGCTTTGCTGAGTTTGGCGGCATAGCTGGCTTCGGCATCATCCTGGGGCGTCGCCTCAATGTGTCCGCGTGCTATCTGGTCGAGGGCCGTTAACAGCGCGGGCGGCCCCAGGTGCAGCAGGCGGTCATGCAGATCGCTGGCGCAGTCGGTCGGATATATCGCACAGCGGCTCCGGGACAGCATGGCGCCGGTGTCCAGCCCGGCATCCATTTGCATGATGGTCACCCCTGTCTGGTCATCTCCGGCTTCAATGGCGCGCTGGATGGGTGCAGCCCCGCGCCAGCGCGGCAGAAGCGAGGCGTGGACGTTGATGCAGCCCAGACGCGGGATGTCGAGAACCGCCTGCGGCAGCAGCAGGCCATAGGCAACCACAACCATCAGGTCTGCACGCCACTCGGCCAGTAACGATTGCGCTTCAGCGGTTTTCAGGGTGGATGGTTGCAGGACCGGCTTCCCCGTCATGGCCGCCAGGGCCTTGACGGGGCTGGCACTCAGTTTTTTACCCCGGCCGGCCGGCCGGTCGGGTTGGGTATAAACGCAGACTACCTCGTGCCGGCTGGCCAGTAACGCAGCCAGGTGGCGCGCGGCAAATTCAGGTGTGCCCGCAAATATTATTCTCAGGCTGGTATTTTCAGGCATGCAAGTCTCAGGCAGATTAATCAGGCACGTACGCGCTGCTGCTTTTCCAGCTTGCTGCGGATACGTTTGCGTTTTAGCCCGGAAAGATAGTCGACAAACAGTTTGCCATTCAGATGATCGCATTCGTGCTGAATGCACACTGCCAGCAGACCTTCCGGTTCAATGGTAAATGGTTCACCTTCGCGGTTCAGCGCGTTCACCCGAATATGACGTGGGCGGCTGACCTTCTCGAAAAAGCCGGGTACACTCAGGCAGCCTTCTTCGTAATCCTGTTCGTCCTGTTCAATGATTTCGATGCTTGGGTTGATGAATACCAGAGGCTGGTCATGTTCCTCGGAAATATCCATCACGATGACCTGCTCGTGGACGTTTACCTGCGTGGCCGCCAGCCCGATACCGGGTGCGGCATACATGGTTTCGAACATATCATCGACCAGTTGCCGGATACGTTCATCGACAGTCTCGACGGGCCGGGCAACGGTCCGCAGGCGAGGGTCCGGAAAGGTAAGGATGTTTAATATGGCCATGGTCGATATTAAATAACTGATAATAATAAGAATTCACCCCGACAATCACAGGTCGGGAGCGGGCCGGGGAAATTCTCGCGACAAACTCCCGGCGAGTCCAGCGGCTATGGACTATTATAACGGTATTATTTCCTGGAGCTGCACATTAAGCATGGTATAGGACATCTCATATGAAGAAAACCTTATTAGGATTGATGGGCGCGTTGTTGCTCAGCCAGGCATTGGCACAAGAACCAGCTTTCAAGGCCGATTATCCGGAGCGTTACACCGTCGTTAAGGGGGATACGTTATGGGACATTTCCAACCGGTTTCTGAGGACGCCCTGGTCATGGCCGGAAATCTGGCATGTCAACCCGCAAATTGCCAATCCCCACCTGATATATCCCGGCGATGTCGTCCGTCTGATTTATCTGGATGGTAAGCCAAGGCTGACGGTGGACCGCGGCGACAGGGTCGTGAAACTCTCACCCCAGGTGCGCTATGTTGAAGGCGACGATGCCATTCCAGCCATTCCGCTGGACCGCATTAACAATTTCCTGTCACGCAGCCGCATTGTTACCGCAGAAGAACTGGAAAAAGCGCCGCACGTGGTATCCGGCGAAGCCAAGCGGCTGGTACTCGGCAAAGATGATTCACTGTATGCGCGTGGAGAATTCGATCCGGATGTGGACGTCTATGGCGTCTTTCGGCGCGGCGAAACCTATGTGGATCCCGACACCGGCGAGTTGCTGGGTGTGCAGGCCATAGACATAGCGACCGGGAAAATGCGCGCGCTCGAAGGGCAGATTGCCACCTTGCGTATGACCCGCACCACGGAAGAAGTCCGGGTAGGTGACCGCCTGCTGGTGGAAGAGGAGCGGGCCATCGACTCGACCTTTTTCCCGTCCGCGCCCAAGGGTGAGATTGAAGCCACCATTATTGCTGTCGAGGGCGGTGTGACCCAGGTCGGCAAACTGGACGTGGTGGTGATCAACCGCGGCGCCCGCGAAAGTATGGAAGTGGGCAATGTGCTCGCGGTCTATAAGCGCGGCGGCAGAATCCGCGACCGTGTTAAAGGCGATATGGTGGAGCTGCCCGATGAGCGCGCCGGCCTGGTCATGGTGTTCCGCACATTTGAAAAGCTGAGCCTGGGGCTAGTACTGGAAGCGGACCGACCGCTGGCAATCAAGGATCTGGTACGTAACCCCTGATCCTGCCGACAGGCACCTGTTTCTGCATTAAACACCCACCCCGTGCCGGTCCGGCGCGGGTTTTTTTTATCCTCTGCACATTATTGTTTCATTCCGTTTGCCCAATTTCCCTGAAACTTGGTAGTCTGTAACCGTTCAGTTCATGTCGCAACTGATCGGCTTGCGCCCATTCGGTAACGGCGCTTCATTTGCAGGTACAGGGGCAAATCGGGCGCGAACTGACGGGGCGCGGGCTGACGGGGCGTGGGCTGAATAGTCACGCTGACCTATTTCTTACACAACCGGACTTCATGGATGATCCTGACACCCAC
>CAYSTJ010000053.1:22717-27319 GCA_964434105.1 uncultured Cellvibrionaceae bacterium
TCACGCTGACCTATTTCTTACACAACCGGACTTCATGGATGATCCTGACACCCACCGAACAAATCCTTTTGTTGCAATCCCTGCCAGAAACCGGTTCTGCGGCCTACTGGCGCCTGCTCGATGCCTATCCGAGCTTAAAATGCGCACTGGCGGCGCCGCTGGGCGACCTCGCCACGCGTTTGTCGCCGCCGGCCTGCAGCGTGCTGCGAGAAATACGGTGCCAGGGCGAGCAGCACCCGCACATCCGCCGTTTGCGGGACGCGCTGCGCTGGCTGGACCAACACGGCGTCGTATTGCTGGATACCCATCACGAATATTATCCCGCCATGCTCCGCGAAACCCGCCGTGCTCCGCCAATTCTGTATGTATGGGGAGACCCCGCCGTACTTTCGATGCCGCAGATTGCCGTGGTCGGCAGCCGCAGCCCGACGCCCGGTGGCCGGGATAACGCCCGCCAGTTCGCGGCCGAACTGGCGGCCCACGGCGTGACAATCACCTCGGGGCTGGCGCTGGGGGTGGACGTGGCCGCGCACACGGGCGCTTTGCAGAGCAATGGTAAAACCATCGCGGTGCTGGGGACGGGCATCGATCAGATCTATCCACAGCGCCATCTGAAAATCGCCCAGGATATCGTTGCCGGTGGCGGCGCCGTGGTTTCCGAATTTCCCTTGGGCACCCGGCCGCAGCCCGCCAATTTTCCCCAGCGCAACCGCATTATCAGTGGTCTGAGCTTTGGCGTACTGGTCATCGAGGCAGCCGTTAAAAGCGGTTCCCTGATTACAGCGCGTTACGCGCTGCAGCAGGACCGCGAAGTGTTTGCCATTCCCGGCTCCATCCACAACCCGCTGAGCCGGGGTTGCCATGCATTGATTCGCGACGGGGCCAAGCTGGTGGAATCGGCCCAGGATATCCTCGATGAGGTGCAGGGCTTCCTGGCGTTGAAATGGCAGGAAGCAGACCGGAACCCCCAGCTGAACAGGATGGACCGGGGCGGTGAACTGATCGAAAGCGAACATGAAGAAGTGATTCTGGAGCAGCTCGGTTACGACCCCGTGTCGCTGGATACACTCGTGCAGCGTACAGGCCTGCCGGCCGGCGAACTCATGGCGGGGTTGCTGACAATGGAATTACGCGGGCTGGTGGGCAATCTCGGCACCGGTTATACCCGTACCTGTCCCACGAGCACGGCAATGTCGCTGGTGGGAAAACGCATTTGACCGTACAAAACATGTTGTGTCTGGGTGTGCACTAGGGTAAGTTCCGCCACAATTTCGCACTTATCCGCTCAATCATCAGTTTTTGGAGATTTGTATGAGCAAGCCTTTTGTTGCCGTATTAATGGGTTCCGATTCCGACCTTCCGGTTATGGAGGCGGCCTTTGAAATTTTGCGCAGTCTGAGTATACCCTTTGAAGCCAAGGTCACCTCGGCGCACCGTACGCCGCAGGCAACCCATGCCTACGTTACAGACGCCGACCAGCGTGGCTGCGCGGCCTTCATCTGCGCAGCGGGCATGGCGGCTCACCTCGCCGGTGCTGTGGCCGCAACAACGCTCAAACCTGTAATAGGTGTGCCGATCAACAGTTCCCTCGATGGCCTGGACGCATTGCTTTCCACCGTCCAAATGCCGGCGGGAATTCCCGTGGCGACAGTGGCCGTCGGTAAGGCCGGCGCCAAAAATGCCGCGTATCTGGCCGCTCAGATTATCGGTGTGGCAGACCACGAGCTGCATCAGAAACTCCAGGCCGAGCGCCAGGCCAATGCGGAAGCTGTCATGGCAAAAGACGCGGCGTTGCAGGAAAAACTGCGCCAGTAAGCCCGTGGCCGTCAATTATGGGTGCCATCCGCAAGTGCGGGTGGCGGTCGATGCTTTGCGCCGCGGCGCCGTAGTCGCGTATCCTACCGAAGCGGTGTGGGGGTTGGGCTGTGAGATGCGCAATTATCACGGTGTACAGCGCATCCTGGACCTTAAACAGCGTCCGGCGGCCAAAGGGTTAATACTGGTGGCGGACTGCCTGGCGCAATTCGAGTTTGTCCTGCACGGCCTGCCCGCCGACATGCGCGAGACGTTGCAGGCCAGCTGGCCCGGTCCCGTCACCTGGCTGGTGCCCCACAAACAGCGTCTGCCTGCCTGGATCACGGGGCAACACGACACGGTGGCGCTGCGTGTCAGCCGGCATCCCGTGGTGGTCGCGTTATGCCGCATGCTGGGTGGCCCCATCGTGTCGACTTCGGCCAACCCGCAGGGAGCGCAGGCTGCCCGCTTTAGCTTTCAGGCGCGACGTTATTTTGGCAATAATGTAACCTATGCCCCCGGGCGGGTGGACCTGCAGGCGCGCCCCAGTGTTATCCGGGATCTGATCTCGGGCGCAGTATTGCGAACCTGATCCACTGGTCGCCGGTGCATGTTACGACCAGCTCAATCAACCCAGACTAACCCCACCGACAAAAGAGGACCAGCATGAGCACTCCGGACACCGAAGCGGTCAAGGCCTATCTGCTGAACCTGCAGGATTCCATTTGCGCCGCGCTGGCTGAAACCGACGGCAGCAAAACCTTCATTGAGGACGCCTGGGAAAGACCCGAAGGCGGCGGCGGCCGTTCACGGGTGCTGTCCGACGGCGGCGTGTTTGAAAAAGGCGGTGTCAATTTCTCGCACGTCATGGGCGCGCAAATGCCCGTATCGGCAACCGCGCACCGGCCGGAACTGGCGGGGCGTCGTTTTGAAGCCATGGGGGTATCGCTGGTCATGCATCCCCGCAATCCCTACGTGCCCACCAGTCATGCCAACGTCCGTTTTTTTATCGCGGAAAAAGACGGCGCCGATCCCGTCTGGTGGTTTGGCGGCGGCTACGATCTGACACCCTATTACGGATTTGAAGATGATTGCGTGCATTGGCACCTGACGGCCCGTGAAGCCTGTGAACCGTTTGGTCGTGACGTTTACGCACGCTACAAACGGTGGTGCGATGAATATTTTTTCCTCAAACACCGTAACGAAGCCCGCGGCGTGGGCGGCCTGTTTTTTGATGATCTGAACCAGCCGGATTTTGCACAGAGCTTTGCGTTTATGCGTTCGGTGGGCGACAGCTATCTCAAAGCCTACGTTCCGATCGTAAACCGGCGCAAACACACCGAATTCGGCGAACGCGAGCGCAACTTTCAGCTGTATCGCCGGGGTCGTTATGTTGAATTCAATCTGGTCTATGACCGCGGCACGCTGTTCGGGCTGCAGACCGGGGGCCGCACCGAATCCATATTAATGTCCCTGCCACCACTGGTGCGATGGGAATACGACTGGCACCCGCAGCCCCTTTCCGACGAACATGCACTTTACACCGATTTTCTGCCTGTACGGGACTGGGTGGAATGTTAAGGTCTATCGACCGCTATGCCGTAGTGGGCAACCCCATCGCCCATTCCCGCTCGCCGGAAATCCATGCGCAGTTTGCCCGTCAAACCGGACAGGCCATTCAATACGACCGGATTCGCCTGCAACCGGCAACCTTCCACACCGATGTTCTGGCTTTTTTTCGGGAGGGCGGGAAAGGACTCAACGTCACTGTTCCCTTCAAGGAAAATGCCTGGCAACTCGCCGCGTCCCTGTCGGACAGGGCGCAGCTTGCCGGGGCGGTGAACACGCTCTGTCAGAACGCCGACGGCAGCCTGCACGGTGACAATACCGACGGCGCAGGTCTGGTCAGTGATATGCTGGCGGGCGGCTGGTCTCTGCAAGGCAAGCGGTTGCTTGTGCTTGGCGCCGGCGGCGCCGTGCGCGGTGTACTGCAGCCCTTGCTGGCTCAACGCCCGGCCGCGCTGACTGTCGCCAACCGAACCGTAGAAAAAGCGCAGGCATTACACACACACTTCAAATCACTCGGCCCCATTAACGCGTGTGCATACGACGGGCTGGCGGGAAAATCGTTCGATCTGATCATAAACGGCACCTCGGCCAGCCTCAGCGGCAGTCTGCCCCCGCTGCCGGACGGAATACTAAATCCCGGCGCCTGCGCCTACGACATGATGTACAGCGCACAACCCACCATCTTTCTGCAATGGGCACAACAGTCCGGTGCGGCGCAATGCCGGGACGGTCTGGGGATGCTGGTCGGCCAGGCCGCGGAATCGTTTTATCTCTGGCGCGGAGTGCGGCCGGACGTGCAACCGGTGGTTGACTGGATGCGTACCCGAATGATGGATTAAGGCGGTTCTTTTCAATCCGGCGCATTAGCTTGGGTGATTCTTCGGACCGGTATTAACAAAGAACAAGGAGGAGGATGATTGAAATTCTCTTGCCAATACAGCGCTTCGATCAGCTTTTGGCTGCGCGGTTTTAATCGGGCCCGCAGGCGGCTCGCCTGCATCGGAGCGTGTCGATAGAAGCTGCCAACGGAATCGGCAAGTCGATACAATAAGCATATCTTCGTGGCCGCCTTCACCGACATAAGGAAAGCCTGCTTCACAGACATTCTATTAGCGCTAATGGCACTGACTTAAGCTCATAGCACTTCGCCAGTGTCGCGCAATCGCTGTCGTGCCTGCTCTCTCGGTTCCTTCAGCCACTTGGATGACTTCGGCCTTCGTTTGCAAGCTCTGGGTTCTC
>CAYSTJ010000054.1:0-27085 GCA_964434105.1 uncultured Cellvibrionaceae bacterium
CACGCTTTGCTTGACCTCTTTTTTAAATAACCACTGATTCGCCTGGAATCTAGTGTTTAACCTCGTTGTGAGGCGCGCATTCTACGCATTTTTTTGAGTTTGGCAACAACTTTTTTAGCTTTTTTGTTGCCAACTTTCTTTCCGGAAAACTGCCAGGTTTTATCTCCTGATCCGGCCTCGACCACTCCTTAGCGAGGGGGCGCATTATGCGTATCCGGGCACCGGCCGTCAAACCTCAATACGTGATACAGTTGGCAAACCGCTAATACAGCCTGCAATCTCAAATTTTCCGCGTCACCGCCCCTATAAAGACCTGTTGTGCGGCTCGTCTGCTGCCCCGCCATCCGCTTGAGAAGCCTCCGAATCGGCTGGTGTGGCATCAACCTGCTCTGCCCCTGTTGCAGGCGTCCCCCGCGAGACTGCCCGCTGCCTGCGAACACCCAGCAACGCCAGGACAGGGCCCGAAGCACAGTACGTACAGGCCATAAGCAGCAGCACCGTGGATGGCTCAATGACGATAACAACAAACACGAGCAAGGCGGCCAGCATGACAACGAACGGAACGCGTCCTCGCAGGTTAAGATCCTTGAAGCTTGTGTAGCGTATATTGGACACCATCAGCAGTCCCAGAGCCATGGTGAGAAAAGCGATCAGTATTGACACCTCGGTCGAGGGCGTCACGTCGCTCCACGTCCACACCAGGGTAGCCAGAACGGCAGCCGCTGGAGGACTGGCCAATCCGACAAAGTATTTTTTATCCACAGAGTCTACCTGGGTATTGAACCTGGCCAGCCGCAGGGCTGCACAGGATGCAAAGACAAACGCCGCAGCCCAACCCGCTTTCCCCAACGGTTCCAGCCCCCAGCTGAATATCACCAGAGACGGCGCCAAACCAAAAGACACCATGTCCGACAGACTGTCATATTGCACACCAAAGGCGCTGGTTGTATTGGTCATACGCGCCACTCGTCCGTCAAATCCATCGAGGAATTGAGCAACGATTACCGCCATCCCCGCCTGGGCAAAATCTCCTTTCATCCCCGCAATAATGGCGTAAAACCCCGCGAACAATGCCGCGGTGGTTATGAGATTCGGAAGGAGGAACACCCCCTTGCGCCGCACCTTTTCACCACTGGCGTTGATTACTTCCTCTTCATGATCATCCACAATGGCCAATACAGAACGCTCCAGGTCGGAACTCTCGGACGTATCACGATTGTCATCAGACATAACTATTTCCCCGGCATATGTTTCGGTGAAGCACTGACAGAACCCGTTTGGACGAGATAACAGGTCCCGGCATGGTGCAAATCAAGTTGATAGTAACCTGGGCGGTTAGAGCAACGCGGGCTCCGATACCATTCCATAAGGAACGTACAAAAGGAATGCCAGCCCCAACCTGTATAAAAGTAATCTACGCAGACGCTAATACTACATACTATAGTCCGGAAATAAAAACGGCCCCGAAGGGCCGTTTTGCAAACAGAGTGGACCGGATAACTACTTGTTTTCCTTGCTCTCTATTTGCGCTTTGATCAGATCACCAATCGTGGTTGGTGACATTTGCTCGGATTGCTTGCTGCTGTGCTCTTTGACAGCCGACTTCTCGTCCTCGACATCTTTCGCTTTGACCGACAACAGAATGGTGCGATTCTTACGATCAACACTCGTAATTTTCGCTTCGACTTCGTCGCCAACCTTCAGCACGTTGCGCGCGTCTTCCACTTTGTCACGGCTCAGATCAGATGCTTTAAGTGTACCTTCAATATCCTCCGCGAGGGTGATCACGGCGGCCTTGGCATCGACCTCTTTGACGATACCTTTGACGATACTTCCTTTGTCATTTTCGGCCACATAGGCGGAGAAAGGATCTTCGTTCAACTGCTTGATGCCCAGTGAGATTCGCTCGCGCTCGGAATCGATAGCCAGAACCACGGTTTCAATTTCGTCGCCTTTCTTGAAGCGACGCACCGCTTCTTCGCCAGGCTCGTTCCATGAAATATCCGACAGATGCACCAGGCCGTCAATACCGCCATCCAGACCGATAAAGATCCCGAAGTCAGTAATTGACTTGATCTTGCCAGAAATCTTGTCACCCTTGGCGAACTGACGCGAAAACGCATCCCAGGGGTTTTCCTGACACTGCTTGATACCCAAAGATATGCGTCGGCGCTCCTCGTCAATATCAAGAATCATCACCTCAACCTCATCACCCAACTGGACGACTTTGGACGGATGAATGTTCTTGTTGGTCCAATCCATCTCGGAGACGTGCACCAGACCTTCAACGCCGGTTTCGATTTCAGCAAAACAGCCATAATCCGTGAGATTGGTGACCCGGGCCTTGACCTTGGCACCTTCCGGATAGCGCTGCGTAATGGCTTGCCACGGATCTTCACCCAACTGCTTCAAGCCAAGCGAAACACGGTTGCGCTCCCGGTCAAACTTGAGAACTTTCACGTCGATCTCATCACCAACATTCACGATTTCGCTCGGATGCTTAATACGCTTCCAGGCCATATCGGTAATGTGAAGCAGACCATCAACACCGCCCAGATCGACGAATGCGCCGTAATCTGTGAGGTTTTTAACGATACCTTTAACTGCCATACCTTCCTGAAGCGTTGCCAACAACTCTTCCCGCTCATCAGAGTTGGCCTGCTCCATGACGGCCCGACGCGAAACAACGACGTTATTGCGCTTCTGATCCAGCTTGATGACTTTGAATTCCAGCTCCTTGCCTTCCAGGTGAGTGGTTTCACGCACCGGACGGATATCGACCAGAGAGCCCGGCAGAAACGCCCGGATACTGGCGACATCCACGGTAAAGCCGCCTTTGACCTTACCGTTGATAATACCTTTAATGACTTCATCAGACGCATGAGCAGCTTCCAACACCTTCCAGCTCTCGGCACGCTTGGCCTTTTCGCGTGACAGACGCGTTTCACCAAAGCCGTCTTCTACAGTCTCCAGAGCTACCTGAACCTCGTCACCGATGGACAGATTCAGATTACCTGCCTCATCCAGAAACTGAGAAGCGGGGATTACGCCTTCTGATTTGAGACCGGCATGTACGGTAACCCAGTCATTGTCGATATCTATCACAACACCTGTGACAATGGAACCTGGTTCCATCTCGACCATTTTCAAACTTTCTTCAAAGAGTTCTGCAAAGCTCTCGCTCATTGCGATACCTATATAGAGAATGCACATCCGGCAACCTGTGATTTCCGGACATTTTCAACCGTAATGCCAGCATACGGGACGATTAAACACCCGACCGGGCCACCTGTATCTGGCAAAGTGACCGATCGCACCAACAATTTGCTGCGCGGCAGGCATTATCGTTTTACACGACCCCCAGCGCGAAGTGGCGCGAAACTACCAGAAAACTGTTCGATTTTCAAGCTGAATTTGCTGGCAGACCCCCACTTCAAATGCGAGGGCGAGGGCTAGAGCCACGTCCGGCAGGTTGGGCAACACCAATAGACCCGCGCGCCCTCGAAGCCACACTGACGACAGGTAAATACTGGCGGCAGATATTCTGAGATCAGCGCCCGAATATCGGCGTACGGAACCGGTGTATTCTCAAGAAAGGTCATGCAACGGGAAACCACGGCCAGCGCGTTATCTGTGGCCAGCGCTTCGCGCAGAAATTCCAACGCGGCCTGCTCACTCAATGTGTCGCGGAGTTCGTCGGCGATTGGCAGATAAAGGCTGGGCGAGCGGGACTTCTGGAACACATTGTAGAGAAACTCATAATAAGACCCCTTGCCCGCGTGATTATTAAATATCATTGCTGTAACGGGCAGCACCTCATCCAGCAGTTCAGGCCGTTTGATCAGCGGTTGCAGCCATTTGAGGGCTTCCTGAGCATTGTCCTGCTGTAAACTCCAGCGACTCATATTGATGGCCGCTCTGGGGTTGCCTTTCTCATACTGCAGCGCACGCTGGGTCCAGGTGTGATAATCCTGCAGGGCACCGGCATGGCGCGCCATATCGGCCAGCTCGCAGCTATAGTTGGCCTGCAAGTGGCGCCAGTGCCTTGTATCGGAACTTAACTTTCTTGCGCATAGCTGTTCCGCGCACTCGATGGCACTTTGCCACTCCTGCTCTTCCTGAAAGACGTCTACCAGATTGGCCAATGCTCTTATTTTAATTTCGTTGTTGGCAGAAGCCTGCAATTCCCTGAAAAGCGATTCGGCTCGATCCAGCAGCCCCGAGGTTTTGTAATCAAGTGCCAGCTCCAGCTGAGCCTGCTCGATCTCCTTCTGACCGAGATTGGGGCGGGCCAGCAGGTTCTGATGAATACGGATTGCCCGGTCCACTTCGCCGCGCTTGCGCAGCAGGCTTCCGAGAGCCAAATGAGTCTCCAGTGTGTCGCTGTTGACTTCCAGACTGGTAACGAACGTCTCCAGCGCAACATCATGCTGCTCATGAAGAAGCTGATTAAGGCTTTCGAAGTATCGCTGAGGCACTGCGCGCACTGAAGAGGCATGACTGAATATTTTTGACGCAATACTCCAACGCCCAGCGACAAACCCGAGAATTGTCGCGGCAAGTAACAACAAAAAAGCCAATATCTCCATGAAGATCTTCAGGCACTCAGCTGCTTGCGGCTAATTCGCTCGGCATCGGCAGGATGGACGGCCCTCGACTGGAGGCGCCTGATCCTCAACTTCATCAACATAAGCCCCGGCACTACAGCCAATAACGTGCCAATGACGCCGATCAAGAATGCCAGACTCATGATTGTGCCGGTTGTCATTGCCGGCAATTGCCAATACAGCAGGCTGATTTCCACCACGTCCTGATTCTGCTGCGCGAGCCTCGCACCCAGTAATAGCAACAGCAACAGCCATACCACCACCAACAGCGCTTTCACCCATCCGATAATATTTTTTATCATGACATTTGTATCCCGCCATCGAACTGAAAACGGCTTTGCGCCGCGGCCATGATCAAATCGACTACTGCGTCCACGGACAAATCCGTGCTATCCAGCAAGACGGCATCATCGGCAGGCTTCAAAGGCGCCGCCGTACGTGTACTATCGCGCCGGTCGCGTTCGATAATATCATCCAGAATACGTTGAAAAGTACCCTCTTCGGCGCTTAATCCCAACTGCAACATCCGCCGCCTGGCGCGCTCGTGCGCCGTCGCTGTCAAAAATACTTTTAACCCGGCCTGCGGAAAAACTACGGTCCCCATATCGCGCCCATCCGCAACCAGTCCGGGCGGCTGTGCGAATGCCCGCTGCCTGCCCAGCAGCGCTGCTCTGACTGATGGAAAAGCGGCTACCCGCGATGCCGCCCGCCCGACTTCCTCTTTACGAATCGCATCGGTCACTTCCGCCTCCGCCAGAATAATTGTGGTGCCGTCCTCGGTGGGCAGAAATTCCGCATCCAGACCCGCTGCAATGACAGATAAACGGGACTCATCATCCGGATCAACCCCGCGCTGAATCGCAGCCAGTGCCACCAGACGGTACAAAGCGCCGCTGTCGAGCAGGGCAAAACCTATGCGGTTTGCCAGTAAACGGCACACGGTTCCCTTACCTGCACCACTCGGGCCGTCAACAGTAATTACCGGAAGGTCTGGAGATCGCAGCGTTTCAATCGGCATTATTCAGGGTTACCCTGCTGTTAAGGATTGATAGATCAATTGACAGGCCATCGCAGGATCCTCCGATCCCGTTACTGGACGACCGATGACGAGATAATCACTTCCCGCCCGGATCGCCTGCTGCGGAGTCATTGTACGCGTCTGATCCTGTCGGTCCGAGCCTGTCGGCCTGATACCGGGTGTCACGAGTGTAAATTCGCTGCCGAACTCCCGCCTCAGACCCGGCGCTTCCTGAGCGGAGCATACCACACCGTCGCAACCGGACTGATAGGCCAGTCGGGAAAGTCTCGCTACCTGATCCGGCAGTGTTCCACTAACGCCCGTTTCCGACAGTGCCTGTTGAGACATGCTGGTGAGCACCGTTACGCCAATGAGCAGAGGTCTTTGACGGGCTTTCTGCAGCGCATTGCTCGCGCCTTCAAGCATTTGCAAGCCACCACTGGCGTGAACATTCACCATCCAGACGCCCAGATCGGCAGCCGCTTTTACGGCCTTTTCCACAGTCGCGGGGATGTCGTGGAATTTAAGGTCGAGAAACACATCGAAACCTTTATTCTGCAACCTCTCGACAACCGCCGGCCCGCACGCGGTAAACAGCTCCTTGCCGACCTTGACCCGGCACCAGTCGGGATCCAGCCGTGACGCCAGTGCATCGCATTCAGGTAGCGAAGCCACATCCAGGGCCACAATAATATTTGGATTTTCTCTTTTCACTTTCCCGCCTTTTAAATGTACCCGGCCAGGCTTACCCGGACTGTCGGAGTAAGTGGCATTTCGTGTACGCGATTCTGACATAAAAAAACCCGAGCATTAAGCCCGGGCCCGAAAGAGCGCTCAAATCCGTTACAGCCGGATTCGGTCCTGATTCTTGCGTAAGGTCGCTTCCCCAATGCCCTTAACCTGAAGTAAATCCTGGGCGGTACTGAAGGGGCCATTCTGATTACGAAACGCGATGATAGCTTTCGCCTTCGATTCACCGACGCCCACCAGGACCTCGGAAATTTCTTCGACATCGGCCGTATTGATATCCACGGTCAACACCTGTGCTGCCGCCTCATCGACAGTTTTCCACTGGGCTTTTTCCGCCGGTTCGGCGAACGCCAGCGACACCGATGTCAACGACGCTACCAGCAACACCAGTTGCATCAGCCGGCTTGCCGGATTTCGCGTAGCAGCTATCATATTGCGCATTTCCAAAAACATAAACGATTCCTTTTAAAGTTAACAGTAACGGAGTGGTCATTCACTCCGATTGGCACTTTAAAAAAATATCGTTGAAAGCGACAGGCGCTATTGACCCCAATCCCTGTAGGAAATCGACTACAAATAATCTACGCACAAACCTACGCGATGCGCCGAATCGGTAAAGCCCGGGAATACTGAATGCAGTCTCGCACAACCGGTCACTCTGACACGGCCAGATGCACGAAGGCCCACAATTGCGAATGCCACAGCCAGTAGTGAATCGCCAAAACAATCCGGTTCACCACCGGCGGGCTTCCCGCCCGTCAAAAGCCAGCCATCAGCCAGTTTGCGACTCTCGAGTCCCAGTGCCTGCAAGCCAGCCACCATTCGGTTTACCCGTGTTACAGCCTCAGGACAAAGGGTATCAATGCCGGATATCCGCGTGTCACCTTCGGCACAGGAAGCGGCAGCCAAAAGAACCGGGAGTTCATCCACCGCGCGCGTCAACAATTCCTGCGGGATTTCTACACCGCGCAACGTAGATGACGTGACCTGTATGTCCGCTACCGGTTGGCCGCTGACCTGTCGCTCTTGCAACAGTTGTATGTTTGCGCCCATCAGTCTCAATATTTCGATCCCGCCGGCACGCTCCGGATTTATTCCGACGTCGGTCAGCAAGATACGGGAGCCGGGTACCAGCAGTGCAGCCACGATAAAGTTCATGGCCATCGAATTATCCGATGGCACAGCCACCGTCTGCGCCTGTAGGCGGCCACCAGGCTCGATTATGATCGAGCGCCCCCTGTCCCGAAAAGGAAAGGTTCGAATCGGATGCCCGAATCCTTCCAACAAACGCTCCATATAATCCCGGGTGGCGGGAGATTCATGAAAAGCGGTACTTTCCCGGCAGTAAAGGCCTGCCAGAATTACAGCGGATTTCACCTGCACATTCGCTGTCGGCGCGGTGTACTGAATACCGCTCAGCGACTGTCCGCCCGTAATTTTCAACAGCGCAGTTGACTGCGTATCCGGCTGCACCAGCGCGCCCATTTGACACAGTGGCCCGGTTACCGCTTCCATCGAACACTGGCTCAATGCGGCATCGCCTGTCAACCGGGAATCAAAAGGCTGCGCGACCAGCAGGCCGGTCAACAGACGTAGTGATGCAGGTGAACTGCCCAGATACAAAGGCCCGGCCGGTGCCCGCAACCCACGCAGACCGGCACCATGAACCTGAACCACGCCAGCCGACGGGTCAGCAATTACCACGTTCATGTCCCGCAGCGCCTGCAAGGTTGCGAGGGTATCTTCAGTATCCAGAAAGCCGCTTATTTCTGTGATGCCTTCTGCCAATGCACCGAGAATCAGTGCGCGAAGTGATATGGCCGGATCGCCGGGCAGACGCAACGTCCCTTTTAATGGACTATCCGCCACCAGTGTCAGGCACCGCTGCGGACTGGCTTGCTGGCTGCTATAGCGGCGCTTTTCCAGCATGACAGTAAAGTGATCGCGGGCGGCTTTTGCGCGGGTAAAAATACCCAGCAACCCGGCACCGTCTCCTTGCTCCACGGCCGATCGCAGTCGCCCAAGGTTGTCCACAAACAGGTCCATCGCCTTCAGTACGGACTGTTGATTGGCCAGCATGATGTCGCGCCACATGGTCGCATCGCTGGATGCAATGCGCGTAAAATCCCGAAAACCGCCTGCGGCATAGCGGAAAATGTTTTCATTCTGACTGTCATGCGCCAGGGTATCTACCAGCGAGTAGGCGATTGCGTGCGGCAGATGACTGGTCGCCGCCAGAATTTCATCGTGCTCCGTCACCCCCATCTGCAATACTTCGGCACCCGCACGGCGCCACATATCGGCCACTCGCTGCAGATGCTGGTCGCCCGTTTCAGGGGTCGGTGTGAGAATTACCCGGTGCTGCTCGTACAACGCGGGATCGGCTGCTTCCACGCCGCTTTTTTCCGAGCCCGCAATCGGGTGTCCAAGAACAATTTGTGGGGGAATCACGCCGAATACGGCTTTGACGTCGGCAAGGACGCTGCCCTTGACGCTGGCACCATCAGTCACCGTAACGTCCGGACTCACGTAATGTTTGATCTCCTGGAGAACCTGTCTGACCGACAGCGTCGGCACCGCAATAAAAATAATATCGCCAGCGCCAAGTTGTGCAGCAATATCGGACAGTCGCGTATACGCCTGATCGACCACGCCCAGCTCCGTCGCTCTGGCACAGGTGGCGTCATTGCGGGCAATGCCCCAGACGGACACGCACATTTCACGTAGCCGTGCGGCACTGGCCAGGCTTCCGCCAATCAAACCCAAACCTATGACCACCAAACGGCCCAGCGGCGGCGTCGACATTAATAGCTACTCCAATTCGGGTAGATAGCCCGCTTTCGTCCGTATATCACTGATTTCGGCATACCGTCACTGGCGTGTCAGCCGTGCATTGCAGCGCGCTCCCGAAAATCGTACGCATTGACAGTAAGTCACAGTACGCCTCTCGGGTAGGAACCCAATACTTTCAGGTCGGCCGCGCGCTCGGCAACATCCTCCAGCGCAGCGCTGACCGTAACATCATCCCTGTGTCCGATAAAATCGACAAAGAAAACATAGGTCCATTTGCCGGATTGTGCCGGACGCGTCTCTACACGGGTCAGATCGATCCCGTGGCGATAGAACGGCTCAAGCATCAGATGCAGTGCGCCCGGCTCATTGCGCATGGCGACTACGATCGAGGTTTTGTCTTCGCCGCTGGCGGATACATTCTGATTGCCAATAATCAGAAAACGGGTGGCATTGTCAGGCCGGTCTTCGATTTTGCTGGAGAGTATACTTAACCCATACAATTCGGCCGCCATTTCCCCGGCAATCGCCGCCGAATTCCACTCGTTCTTTATCCGACGCGCCGCCTCGGAGTTACTGTTCACGGCGATACGCTCGGCCTGGGGATAATGCATATCGAGCCATTTGCGACATTGGGCAAAAGACTGCGAATGGGAGTAAATCCGTGAAATAGCATCGGTTTTAGTGACATCGGAGACCATCAGGTGTTGGTGGATCCGCAGGACCACTTCACCACATATTCTGAGATTTGACTCCATAAAGCTGTCGAGCGTATGCGCCACCACACCGCCGGTGGAATTCTCGACCGGAACGACACCAAACCGCGCAGCGCCGGCTTCGACTTCGCGGAACACTTCATCAATCGCTGCCATGGAGACTGTCGTTGCTGAATGACCGAAATGCTTGATGGCAGCCTGCTGCGTAAACGTTCCCTCGGGTCCCAGGTAAGCGACCTTGACAGGCTCCTCCAGTGCCAGACAGGCAGACATGATTTCCCGAAAAAGCCGCGCAAATTCTTCATTGTCCAGCGGCCCTTTATTGCGCTCCATCGCCCGTCGCAGCACTTGTGCCTCCCGCTCGGGCCGGTAAAACACCGGCTCCTGATCCGGGCTGAAGCGGCGTTTAATTTCGGCGACCTGCTGCGCGCATCGGGCGCGCTCATTGATGAGATCGCCGATTCTACAATCGAGATCATCAATCTGCTGTCGCAGTGGCGTCAGTAGTGCCTGTTCCTGCTCTGAAGAATTTTCCGTCACAATCTCATCTCGTGCCTGGCGGTGTGCCCGCCGTTACTCTTCCGGATCGACCGGCTCAACCAACCCGGTATCCTGTTCTTCGATTCGCTCGATACCTACAATGTGTTCGCCTTCCTTGGTTTTGATCAGACGTACCCCCTGGGTATTGCGAGACAGGAGGGATATCTCATCAGCGCGGGTTCGCACCAGCGTGCCCTGATCCGATATCAGCATGATTTCGTCACCTTCAAACACCTGCACAGCCCCGGCCAGATCACCATTGCGATCAGTCGTCTGCATGGCAATAACGCCCTGGGAACCGCGACCCTTACGGGCAAACTCCTCGACATCCGTACGCTTTCCATAGCCATGGGCACTGATTGTCAGTATTTTTCCGTTCTCCCTCGGGATTACCATCGAGATCACCCGCTTGTCATCGAACAACCGTATACCGCGAACCCCGCGTGAGGTACGGCCCATCGGTCGCACCTGCCCCTCATCAAAACGTGCAGCTTTACCGCCGGACGTCACCAGAATCACATCGCATTTACCGTCGGTAATTGCCGTACCTACCAGCACATCCCCTTCGTCCAGGTCGATTGCCCGCAGGCCAACGCTGCGGGGTCTCGAAAACTGAATCAGGGATGTCTTCTTGACCGTTCCCATGGACGTTGCCATGAAAATATAGTGATCCTCGTCGAATTCCTTGACGGGCAGAATCGCCGTGATGCGCTCGTTTTCCTCCAGCGGCAACAAATTCACCACCGGCCGCCCCCGGGACGTACGCGAAGCGATCGGGATTTGGTAAACCTTCAGCCAGTACACCTTGCCAACGCTGGTAAAACACAGAATGTAGTCATGCGTATTGGCAATCAGAATATGCTCTACAAAATCCTCATCTTTCACCGAGGTGGCAGCCTTGCCCGTGCCACCGCGCCGCTGCGCCTGATACGCATCCAGCGGCTGGCTCTTGGCATAACCCAGGTGCGAAATCGTCACAACCCGGTCTTCTTCGTTAATCAGATCTTCGTGGGTCAGGTCGGAACGGGACGAATGGATTTCGGTCCGTCGCTCATCGCCAAACTCCTTTTCAACCTGTTCCAGCTCCTCGCGTATCACGCTCATCAGGCGCTCCGGATTGGCCAGAATCTCCAGATACCCGGCGATCTGCTCCAGCTTTTCTTCGTATTCAGCCAGCAGTTTGTCGTGCTCCATACCGGTTAGGCGGTGTAGACGCAAATCAAGAATCGCCTGTGCCTGAACCGGTGAAAGATAGTAATGTTCGTTACGCAACCCGAACTCATCGCCCAGCTCATCCGGTCGACAGGCGTCGGCACCGGCCCGCTCCAGAAACTGGCTGACCGCCGCGATAGGCCAGCCCCGCGCCACCAGCGCATCCTTGGCATCGGTGGGCGTCGAGGACTGCTTGATCAACGCGATCACTTCATCAATGTTAGAGATGGCAACGGCCAGCCCTTCCAGTACATGCCCGCGCTCCCGTGCCTTGCGCAACAGGTAGACCGTCCGGCGTGTCACCACCTCACGCCGGTGGCGGACAAACAGCGACACCATGTCGTAAAGGTTCAACAGGCGCGGCTGATTGTCCACCAGCGCCACCATGTTGATACCAAATACCGTCTCCATCTGTGTCTGGCTATAGAGGTTGTTCAGAACGACTTCACCCATGTCACCGCGTTTGATTTCAATCACTACCCGCAGGCCGTCCTTGTCCGATTCATCCCGGATCTCGGATATGCCCTCCAGCTTCTTCTCCTTGACCAGCTCGGCAATTTTCTCAATCAGACGTGACTTGTTCACCTGGTAGGGGATTTCGTGAATGATGATCGTTTCCCGATTGGTTTTCTCGTCGGTGATGACTTCGGCACGGGATCGCACATAAATGCGCCCACGACCCGTACGGTAAGCTTCGACTATGCCGGCACGACCATTAATGATGGCCGCGGTCGGGAAATCCGGACCGGGGATGTACTCCATCAGGTCATCAACCGTCAGACCGGGGTTGTCGATCAATGCGAGGCAGGCGCGTACGACTTCGCGCATGTTATGCGGCGGGATATTGGTGGCCATGCCCACCGCGATACCCGAAGATCCATTGACCAGGAGGTTGGGAACGCGTGTAGGAAGAACCTCCGGAATATGCTCATTACCATCGTAGTTGGGCACGAAGTCGACCGTTTCCTTGTCAAGATCGGACAGCAACTCGTGTGCGATTTTGGACATGCGTATTTCGGTGTAACGCATGGCAGCGGCGCGGTCACCATCGATGGAACCGAAGTTCCCCTGGCCATCCACCAGCATGTACCTCAGCGAAAACGGCTGCGCCATGCGCACAATGGTATCGTACACCGCGGAGTCGCCATGCGGATGGTATTTACCGATAACATCACCAACGACCCGCGCCGATTTTTTGTACGCCTTGTTCCAGTCATTTTTTAGCTCGCTCATGGCGTACAGAACCCGGCGGTGAACCGGCTTCAGCCCGTCACGCACATCCGGCAGAGCCCGGCCCACGATGACGCTCATGGCATAGTCAAGGTAGGATTGTTTCAACTCGTCTTCGATATTGACGGGAGATACTTCTTTAGCGATTTCGCCCATGGACTAAGGCATTCCTTACTGTTTTGTTAGATTTATCGGGAGTTTGCGCTTGACAATGAAAACCGGTTGTCACCAGTATGAGAGACGCCGACCGTCTCTTTACCGCTGTCTGAATGCTGCTCCATCAAGAGCGCAACCAAAAGGCGCAATAATAGCATATTGCACTTGCACGGCGCACCGATAAAGCATCTGTTTGCGTCGGTTCTCGCAGGTGTTCCAGCCATATCCCGGCGCGGCGCTGGCAATCGCGCCGTTACGGTGTGTATTTTTCTGGCGAATAGCCGTACCATAAAATGCAACGCAGTTGGCACTGGCACACCCATTACCCGTAATTAACGCACAGAGATACCGCGACCTATGACTACCGCATCAAGTTCCAACGTTGACCCCGGTGAAGTGGCCAAATTTGAACGCATGGCGAATCGCTGGTGGGATCCGGAGGGGGAATTCAAACCTCTGCATCAGATTAACCCCCTACGCGCCAACTATATCGATTTGCGGGCCCGCGTCGCCGGCAAAACTCTCGTCGATGTCGGTTGCGGTGGTGGTCTTCTGAGCGAAGCGATGGCGCAGCGCGGCGCAACGGTCACCGGCCTCGACATGGGCGCAGGCCCGCTGATGGTGGCACGGCTGCATGCGAAAGAAAGTCGCCTCACCATCGATTATCAACAGCTCGCGGCCGAAGACCTTGCGCTCTCACAGCCGGCAACGTTTGATGTGGTCACCTGTCTTGAGGTGCTGGAACACGTCCCGGATCCGGCTTCGCTTGTCGCCGCCTGCGCAACCCTCGTCAAGCCCGGAGGCCACCTGTTCTTCTCAACGATCAACCGCACGCCCAAAGCCTATGCGCTGGCAGTAATCGGTGCGGAGTACCTTCTGCGCTGGGTCCCCAAGGGGACGCACGAGTATGAAAAATTCATTCGCCCGTCAGAGCTGGCCGGGTGGGCACGCCGGTCCGGTCTGGCATTGACGGATATTACCGGTATCGTCTATAACCCGTTGACGCGGCGATTCAAACTCCACCCAAACGATGTCGCTGTCAATTATATCGTTCACCTGACCCGACCCAAGGATCTCTGACATGCCTCTTAAAGCGGTATTTTTCGATCTCGATGGCACACTGCTGGACACCAGCGCCGACCTGGGCAATGCATTGAACAGCCTGCGGCGGGAGCAGCAATTGCCCGAATTACCGCACAATATCATCCGCCAGCATGTTTCCAATGGCGCAGGTGCCCTGGTCAGGCTGGGCTTTGGCGAGGCGCTTGAAGAAGAACAACACAGTTTGTACCGCACCCGTCTGCTCGATTTTTACGAGGGCAGTATCGCCCGGCACACCCGTCCATTTCCCGGCATCGAGGCGTTAATTGCCAGGTTGGCCGAACACCGGCTTGCCTGGGGAATCGTGACCAATAAGCCGGGTGCCTATACCCGCGCACTGATGAATCATTTCACCTTTGCAGCACCGCCCTCGGCAGTTGTCAGCCCGGATCATGTCGGCATCGGTAAACCCGCACCGGAACCCTTACTGCATGCGTGTCGACTTACCGGCTGTGAGCCGGCCGAGGCGCTTTATGTCGGCGATCATCTGCGTGACATCCAATGCGGTCACAACGCTGCCGTACCCACCATTGCGGTGGGCTATGGTTACACCGAAACACCAGACGAATACCTCCACTGGAATGCGACGCATACGGCCCGAACCGCTGACGATATCTGGCCAGTCATACAAACCTATTTATAGGACGAGCTCCCTATCCATGACAGATCTTACTGATTTCCATAACTACCAGGCACCCGACGCCCTTCTGAGTGGCCGGGTAATCGTCGTCACTGGCGCCGGCGCCGGCATTGGCCGTGCGGCAGCCAGGGCATTTGCTGCCCACGGTGCCACCGTCGTCCTGCTGGGGCGCACGCTGTCAAAGCTGGAAAGCATTTATGATGAAATCGAAAACAGCGGCTATCCTAAACCGGCCATTTTTCCGATCAACTTTGAGGGCGCTGCACCGGAAGACTATCAGCAGCTGACGACCGCGCTGGACAAGGAGTTCGGCCGCGTCGACGGCCTGCTGCATAACGCAGGTCTGCTTGGCGCCCGAACTCCGATCGCGAATTACCCGCTCGCTGAATGGCACAAAGTGCTGCAGGTCAATGTGACCGCCTGCTACCTGCTGACCAATGCCTTGCTGCCGTTGCTGCATAAATCCACAGATGCCCGGATTCTGTTCACAGGGTCGGCCGTGGGCAGGAAGGGCCGCGCCTACTGGGGCGCCTATTCCGTGTCCAGCGCCGCCAGCGACAATCTGATGGAGGTCCTCGCAGATGAACTGGAATCCACCAGCATACGGGTCAATGCCATCAATCCAGGTGCCGTGCGCACCGAGATGCGCGCCGCCGCCTACCCGGCAGAAAACCCTGCCACGGTCATTCCGCCCGAAGATATCATGAACCGCTACCTGTTTCTGCTGGGGCCGGATAGCCGAGGATGGCATGGCCGGCGCTTAACCGCGCAGAGTCAAGATGAGGCGGCCGCAGAATCCTGATTCGACCCGATCGCCGCAGTGGCATTGAATTGTTTTATTGGAACTGTTCAGCTCGTGTCGTAACGATTCAGATTGCATCCAGATTTGTTCAGGGCAAGGCGAAAAATGTGAGTTTACTCGTGTAACTGCCTTCGAGATTTCTCATGCTGAGGCACTGTCGGCTGCCGGCGGATTCGATCCGTCTTTCGACGCAGGGTTACTTATCCGTCGTTGCCGCGGACTGCAGAAACTGACCAAGACGTCGATAGTATTCCGCCGGGCGCGCGTCATTATGATCCCGCGCCGGCAGCACCATAAATTCCTTGGGATCATTGGCCGCCTCGAACAGGCTGCGACCCAGCGCGATGGGAATGATTGAATCCTGCCCCGCATGACTTTGAAAAACAGGCCCTCGAAAGCCGCGGATCAGCTCCCCAGCGTTAATATCCTGCCTCAATAGTGGCCCCACCGGCAACCAGGGAAAGCGACTCCGGGCGACCCGTGCCAGCGAAGGAAATGCGCCCTCCAGTATCAACGCCCGCGCGCCTTCTTCCGCCGCCAGGTGGACTGCCACCAAACCGCCCAGCGAACTTCCCAGCAGAATAATGTCGTTTGACCCGATGCCGGCCCGGCTACGCAACCAGTTCATTGCCGCTTTCCCGTCCGCCCTGATTCCATTCACCGAGGGCCGCCCCTGACTGCGGCCATAGCCGCGGTAATCGAAAATGAACACCGACAGCCCCAGCTCGTGATTGAGCAACCGGATAACCGCTGCCCGATCACTCAGGTTGCCAGCATTACCATGCGCGTAAAGCAAATAACCGCTGGGCTGTGCAGCGGGGACGTACCACCCGTGTAGCTTGACGCCGTCTGCCGAGTCGAACCAGACATCCTCAAAATCCAGATTGGCCGGTTCCCAGTTACCGGACGGCCAGACGCCTGGATGAAAGATCAGGCTGCGCGCTGTGCAGCCTGCCAGCCAGGTTGTCACTATTCCCAGCATCAAAATGCGCCCATACACAGAATATTGACCTCATCACGCGACATGCTGTTGAAGGGTTGCCTATTTCGACCTTGCCACGCCTTCGGCAACTGGATTCAGACCAATGGCTGCTGAAAACTGCGCATCGTTGAGCATACGGGCGACAAACATCGAGGCGCCCGAGAGGCTCCAGTGATCACCATCAGACCAGTGCAATGCTGTACAATCCATAAAATCATGATCCATATCGAAGTCCGTGATTGCCATCTGGGAAATATACGGCACATGAGCCCTGGCAGTGTACGCCGCAATTTGCGCATCCAGCATTCCGAAAACCTGATCCAGTCCCGGCCGTAACTGGTATGCGTATTCGCAGCCCCTGGCCAACAGATACCGCTTGCCAATGTGAGGCTCTATGCGTGGCCCCACCCAGACGACACGGGTGTACCCGGCGATTCGCTCGAGGTATGCAGCCACTGATGCGATATATTCCGGGTTTACCACGTAAAATGCCGGGTTGACACTGGCCGTCTCGGGGACATGTGAAAGAATTTCCCGCCCTGTTCCACCATCAACTGTTTCCAGCAGGTGCAATCCGGCCTGGGTGTAAATGACCGTCGCAAAAACCTCTGGATATTGCTCGATAAAGCTGGCCATCCCGTCATATGCACATTCTTCTGCCTGCGTGTGTGGCCGGCACCCGCCGGATGTTATGCCTACCAGAAATTCCTCGGGATACTCGGCATTCATCCCGTTATAAAAATCAATGCCATGACTATCGCCAACGACCACAATGCCCGGGCCATAGGTCTCACGGCATTCGAGCAATCGCCGCACGGTTTGTTCCGCAAGTTCACGGGTGTTGAATCGACAGGTTTTTTCGGGGAAACCGGCCCGCTTCAACGCGACTGTCTCTTCTATAAGGAAATAGGTTTCAGCCAATTCGGGATTCTGCCTGACCCAGCTATTGAACCTGCCGTCACTGACGTGCCCATAGAGTCCGATCAGTATGATAGCGGCCGTTCCAGCTGCGGTTGCACCAAATACGGCCTTTTGTGTCGGGAATACGGGAACGGGTTTCTTTCGGAACGGCTGTTCTACATAGCGCCAGGTCAGGTATGCCAGCCCCAGTGATGCCATCCCTAACAAGCCCAGGGTATGGGGTGCGGGATAGGTTATGCTGCCAATACGGGCGAATGCCAGCAACGGTTGATGCCAGAGATAGGCGCTGTAGCTTATCAAACCGATACCGACCAGCAACGGTGTGGACAAGATTCGGGCGACCATGGTAGACGAATTTCCATAAAGAATAATCAATGCGGCACCCCCAACCGGAGCCAACGCATAGAATGACGGAAACGGTGTCTCTGCGTCATAAAAAAATATGGAATAAAGTATCAATAGCAGACCCGCGTTTGCCAAAAGCGGGCTGTGACGACGAAAACCATTGGCCAGCAGGAATGCACAGATAGCGCCCACGCCCAACTCCCACGCTCTGGTGGGCAACAGGAAGAAGTTGGCCGCCGATGCATTTCGCCAGCCCCACTCCGATAACAGAAAGCTCACACAAGTCAGCCCTACCACCGTGTAAAATACCGGATTGCGTCCGTAGCGCCACAACATCAACAACAATATGGGAAAGAACAGGTAAAACTGTTCTTCCACCGCAAGCGTCCAGGTGTGCAACAGCGGATTTTCTTCCGCGGAGGGCGCGAAATAGTTTGTGTTCTGCCAGAAAAGAATATTCGAGACAAAAAAACTGATCGCCAACAGACTGTGCGAAAAATCCTTGAATTGTGACGGGAGCATCACTATCCAGGCTACAGGGATGCAACAGGCCAGTACAAAAAACAACGCCGGTGCTATGCGCCGCGCCCTGCGCTCATAAAACTGCCTGATTGAAAAGCGTCCTTTATTGAGATCATTGATAATAATCGTCGTGATCAAGTAACCGCTGATCACGAAAAAGACGTCGACGCCGACATAGCCCCCTGCAAAGAGACCCAGGCCCGCGTGAAAAAATATTACAGGAAGTACAGCGATGGCGCGGAGGCCATCAATTTCTCGTCGGTACTGCATGTTGGCCGTCCAGTCCAGTAAAGCGTTAGAAGCGCGTGTGTCAAATCGGCAAGGTGCGGATGATTTTCACCGGCTCTCCAGGCTGGATGAGCGTACAAAAATTCCGCATTCTGTCTATCGACGGTGAAGGGTTGGTACAAACAATAGCGCACGTATTTTGACGCACCATCATGCGCCATAAATGCCGCACCGCTGTGCAGCCTGCTCAAGCATCCAGGGTGTGATCCCCCGAACGCCACAGCTGACGGGCAGTGCCGGTGACTCCCCGGGCATTTAGCCAAAAACGTGCCTGCAAACGGGTTGACAGGCGTCAGATCGAAAACACGCGGAGCCGATGACATCGGCGAGCCGAAATTAACGACCGGTATTTCGACTGCCCTGCGCCGACATTGTGAACGCTGGCAGGCATGCACAGGCGCCAGCTAATTCGCAATGCAGCAACCGATTGCATATACAATAAAATATGAGGGCGATGTTTCAGGACTGTTAACAGATTCGGATCAATGAATACGCGGACGGGATTAAAGTGGTCCGTCCGGTCAATGAAAACAATTATTCCTGGGCCGGATCTTCCGGCACGGCACTTTCAATCAAAGACTTCAACTCACCTTTTTCATGCATTTCCGTCACAATATCACAACCACCAATCAACTCGCCGTTGACCCACAGCTGGGGAAAGGTCGGCCAGTTGGCATACTTGGGCAGATTGGTGCGAATATCAGGATTGGCCAGCACGTCAACAAAGGCGAAACGTCGTCCACAGGCCATCAGCGCCTGGGATGTGCGCATCGAGAAACCGCACTGCGGGGCATCGGGTGAACCTTTCATATAAAGTACTACCGGATTCTGTTCTATCTGTTGTTTGATTTGTTCCATGATGTCCATGTGCGTTGTTAACCTCTGCAGTTGCCAATGAAAAACCAGGTGTCATGGTCGGATATCGGCGGCCATTCTAACGCGATTTGACAGGTTTATTCCACCCACCGCCGCCCGGCGTTTCCATGCAGAAGCGATCACCCGCCTTTACCGTCAGATTTGTCTTACCCGGCAATGTCTGACCGTTAAGGCGATTCAAACCCGGCAGGCCGGCCCCCGCGCCATGCAGGCCCCAGGGCGCCCGCCGGCGTCGCTCCGTCAGCAGGCTTAGCTGTGCCGGTGCCAAAAATTCGAATTCCCGGATCACACCGTCCCCGCCGGCAAACAGCCCTGCACCGCCGGAGTCAGACCGCACCGTATAACGAATCACCCGGACCGGGTAATGACTCTCGATACTCTCAACCGGCGTATTCAGGGTATTGGTCATATGTGTCTGACGGGCACTCATACCCCGCCCGGCCGGCCCCGCCCCGCTTCCGCCTGCCAGGGTTTCATAATAATCCCAGGCGCTTTGGCCGGCTGTTGCGCCTGCCCCCATGGCCAGATTGTTCATGGTGCCCTGACTGGCGGCCGGAATAGTCTGCGGCAGTGCCTGGGCCAGGGCACCCATCACCACATCCACTATGCGACTTGATGTCTCGACATTGCCCGCCGCCACCGCCGCCGGCCGTCGGGCATTCAACAGGCAGCCTTCGGGTGCCTTGATGGCAATGGGCCGGAAGGTACCGGCACAGGCAGGCGCATAGGCAGGTAACAGACACCGAAAGCAATAGAAGACGGCGGCAGCGGCTACTGATAGCGGGCAATTGATATTGCCCACCGCCTGCGGTGCAGTTCCGGTAAAGTCGGCCTCTATGCGGCCGTCTGCGATTGTCAACGTGAGCACGATGGGAATGTCTGTCGCCTCGAGACCGTCATCCTCCATATAATCGGTATACTTATAACGCCCGGCGGGAATTGCGGCCCATTCGCTCAGGGCCAGTTTTTCGGCATAATCATTCAATGCCGCCAGGCAGGCGATAAATTCATCGCCCCCCACTCTCGAGACAAGCCATTCAAGGCGCGTTACGCCCAACTGGCATGCACTGACCTGCGCGTGGAAATCGCCACGCAGGCGCGGGTCGTTACTGGCACCACATAATTGTTCGAATACGGCATCCTGCCACTGCGCCCGATCTATCAGCAGGGTAGGTGCAATCACGTTGCCCTCTTCTTCCAGTGTGCGCGCCACCGGCATGGAACCCGGCTGTGCCGAACCGATATTGGCATGGTGCGCGCGGTTGGCGGCAAAACCGACCAGCTCGTCATCCATAAATACCGGCGCTACCACCGTCACATCCGGCAGATGGGTACCCCCCATAAACGGGTCATTCAATACCAGCACATCGCCAGCGTGCCATGTCTGCTGGCGGACCAGATCCACCATGGCGAAGGCCATACTGCCGAGATGCACCGGAATGTGTGCAGCCTGAGCGCACAACGCGCCCTGCCGATCAAAAATGGCGCAGGAAAAATCCAGCCGGTCTTTTATGTTGGGGGAAAATGCAGACCGTTTAAGCGCTGCCCCCATTTCTTCACAAATGGCGGACATCCGGCTGGAGAAGATTCCAAGCTCAATGGCGGCAATCATTTATTCGGTTACTCCTGCACAGAACACAGGCCGTAATATACACCGGATAGATCAATCGTGCGCGTTGTGTCCGGATTCGGCATTGGGGTTTGGTCAGCCGGTCGACCGCGGCTCGGAAACGGGCCATCCACGCCTGTTGCCAAAACACTGCTTTAATTCCCAGAGGCGCTATGGCTCAGGCCGGTGCGCTGGTGGCTCAGCCCGCCACCCCTGTCGTTCGCGCCATGTCTGCCCGTACGACTGCCCCGTCGTTCATGGTGCTGCTCACTCGATCCACACTGCCGGGACGCCGCCGTCACAACCCGAAATTGTCTGCTAGACTTCTTTTGTCAGTGCAGCTTCGAATCACCGGTATGATAATCAGCGCCGCCCTGGACCTTGGGCTAGTTCTGCGCGGCGATCACCCGGTGCGGGTTGGCACCTAATCCGGGTTGCAGTCAAAAAAGGTTTAAACGCCATGTTCAGACAGTTATGGGCACCTCCCCCGTGAAGCCTGCGCATTTGGTCCTGGTTATTGGAATCGCTCTGTGGTCGGCGATCACCCTGTTCGCGACGCTCTCAGAGAGGAAGCAGAATATTTTCGTCGACCCGGTTGCGCGCTCGGTCTACAGCAGCCATGACCCCTATACCGCTATCAACTGGCTTGACTCCACTCGCGAAAGTTTCACGTGCCTGTTTTTGAGAGCGGACGGTTCACGTCGTTGTGGCATTGACATAGGGCTCGGCGATGGTCGCCGCAGCGGGATCGACATCAGCCATTTTACCGTTGCACGGCTGGCCATTAAATATGAAGGCCCTGCGGACAAATTACGATTCAGCTTCCGTAATGCCTACAGCGAGGTCAACACTGCCATCTCGACCACGGGATACAGCTATATCGAAAATGCAAAATACCACAGTACAATTCTACCCCTGCGTGCTGGTGCCTACGTCTATGATATTCCGCTCGACAGTCTGACGGTCCCGAGCTGGTGGATCTCGCAATCGCGCATAGTCGATGCCGAAAAAGGATCGCCGGATAGAACCAATGTCATACGCTTAGGTTTTGACCTGGAAACACCAATGCCGGTGGGGCAGCATTTTTTTCATGTTTTCGGACTGACGCTTGTTGCTCCCTGGTTAAGCGCGGCCAACGCCGGGTGGTGGCTGGGACTTTCTGCGCTCTATTTCGTGATCGTCGGCATAATCTATAACGTTTTTCGCCTGAAATCCCATATTCAGGAGCATCAGGAAGAGATGTTCGGGCTGCTCGGCAAGCTCAAGGAGGCCAATAGCAAGTCGGCCCATTTCAAGGCGCTGGCCATGTACGACCCACTCACCGGTCTGCTAAACCGCCGGGCAGCACTGGATCTGGTCAGGGACTTTTCCCAGCGCAACTCGCTGGCGGGCACCGCGCTGGTTTTGCTGGATATTGACCATTTCAAACGCGTCAATGACGACTATGGTCATGACATCGGCGATGAGGTGTTGCAGTCCGTCAGTGGGCTCATATTGCAGTCGCTGCGCGAGGGTGATGCGGCCATTCGCTGGGGCGGCGAGGAAATTCTGGTTATTTGTCCCAAAACCCGCCCGGAAGGTGCTGAAAAAGTTGCCGAAAAACTTCGGATGCAAATCGCGGCCCTGCGCTTCCCTCCCCATGAATTAACCATCACGGCGAGCGTCGGTCTTGCCACCGTCGCTGCATCCGACACCTTCGACCAGGCGTTCAAGCGTGCAGACGAAGCCTTGTATCGCGCCAAGGAAAGCGGTCGCAATCGCGTTTGCAGCGAGCCAGGCACGGGATCTTCAGCACTTGCCGTGTCGACGGAGCTGTGATCATTGAAGCATGACCAGTCCGCATGAGCCGAAATGAATGCGCGCTTGCCCCTACTTTACTCCTTCGACAGTCAGGGTGTCGACGTAACTTCTTCGACAGTCAGGGTATCGACGTAATAACTCATTTCGGGATCTGAGGATTCCAGATAAACCGTCACGGCGCGCGAGCGGCTTGCATTGGCCGCAACAAAGGGTCCGGCAACTTCCACCCAGGCTCCGCTCTCCACGGTTTGCGTTGCCAGAGTCGTATACGATGTTTGGCCATCTGTTATCCGCTTCAGTGTCAACTTCATGTCTGCGGGTTGCTGACCGCCCTCAACGTAAACAAATATACTGAACCGGTACGTGATATTGTTCTGCAAGCCATTCACATCCAGGGTCGGCGCGTGCCAACCCTCTGTGCGATTGGTTATCAGAATGCTGTATTCGCCCGTATGCGCTCTTTCCGAGCTGCGACTGATGACACCACCCTGGTGGCTCCAGGGGTCCAGCCCATCCTCTACACTGCCGTTGCGGATAAATGCTGTGGCGGCTGGTGCAACAGTGCCGGCAGCCCACCGTGCCAGCTCTCCACTGCCATCCGAATAAGAGACTGAAATATCGTCCATGAAATACTTGGCAGTCCGGGATTTCACTTCGACGTGTGCGGTGACGATATCGTCGGCAATCTGATTGACCGAATAAAATTCGCCCTCCAGCTTAATCCAGCCATTCGGACTGAGCTCGGTTTCTGCAAGTTTCAGTGTGCGATTTTCACCATCGGCAGTGCGGGTAATGATTAGGCTGGCTGTGGTCGGCGACTCGTCTCCAGCCAGTTTGATCCAGACCGCCAGCCGAAAAGCCTTTCCCGGCTCCAGCGGCGGCAGTCTGAGGAACGGTCCGTGCCAGGTGTCCCGCCGATGCTGCACCAGCAGGCTACCCGGTTGCGAATGACCCTGATCAGCGGAATAGTACAGTCGGGTCATGCGGAAGAGCAAATTGCCATTCTCGGTAAACAGATCGGCATCTTGGTCAAAACCCAGTATCAGCGGTTCTGAAGGGCTGAATGGCGAGCGGTAAAGGTCCCCGTCAAGCGCATGATCGGCACCGGGGACAGCATCAATGGATACCGACTCCGCATGCGTCGTCCATTCACCCTGACAGCCCCCCATCAATGCAAGAACAGCAGCTGTCATAACAAGCCCAATACTTGACCTGTGTATGGTGCCGGAAAAGGGTTTGGCCGGCAGCGCCCGGGTTTCTCCAGTTGCCATGAATTAACTCAATACAATACGTTCGTGTACAAATCAAGCATAGACCAGAACAACCTGGTCAGCCGGGGCAGCATGGGGTGCGTCCGGCAAATTCTCTTCGCCCGACAACAGGAAAACCAAGTCTAGACGATAATATCTGAGTCAACCCTGCCATTGGTCAGAGGATGTCTGGCAGCGGACTCAACATCAGGATCGCAGTTAGTCCTTACATTATGTCCCGGCTACTGAAACCATCGTCGCAAACGCTGTGGTTTCATTAAACAGCCCCCTCGATCGCTGGCGCTCATCCCCCCTTGAAACCTGACCCGATACCCTTCGCTACTGGGCTTGAGGCCTTCGCCGGACACCCTAATCCCGACGCTGACCAATTGTTCCTTAATGGCCCAATGCCGTGAGCCGTTCCGAATGGGAATACTGTCTGCTTCCTAACTGTGTTTCGTCAACCGACAATCGCTGACAAAATTTTACCTGGATCGTGCGCTCCGGCCGAAAGCTCGACAGCCAATCAGGAGCACACCCCCCAGGATCGTCGCCAGCCAGCCAAGTCCACCACCCGACGGGTTGGTGGGAGCGGGATTCCCCCCACTTGACGAGCCGGACGCATTACTGCCCGACGAACTGCTTGATGATGAGCTGCCTGATGAAGAACTCGAAGTGGACGACCCTCCGCCTGCCCCGGCCCTTCGTACCAGAATGCTGCTCAATGTGCCATTGTCGACAGACGTGCTGATCTCGATGCTCAGGCTGCCATCGCTGACGGACACATGAAATGCATCGCTCAACAGCACGCTGTCGTGGCCAACCGCCTCATAGATATCCAGATCCTCGATAACCGTCGTCCCTTCAATGGCAACATCAAACGATCGCAGACCCGGATTGGTCTGGTAAATTTCCACCATCCCCAGTTGCACCGCATAGTCGCCGTTAGCCACCGGGATTTCGTAGGAGAAATCGCCGAAACGTTCGGACTGAAATACCTCACTGCCATTCCCGCCGACGATGACATCAGGTGTGCTGTTGGTTGTGCCGCGGGAAAAATGACGGTCGGACGCGTACCAAATGCCGTTAAAGACAATTGCATCGCCAGTACCGCCAACATTTATTGCCGCCACCACATCATCGGGATTGGCAGGATGCCAGCCTTCTGTGTCTTCGGTTACGGTGCACGCTTCACCATTGTTCTGCGTACCCAAACCGTCTCCATCCGGATCGGCAGTGATACTGCAGCACACCGGGCTGCCGTCTACCGTACCGCAATCACGCGGCCCCAGGTCGGCGACTTCGAGCATTTTGGCCGCATATCGCAGCCCCATCTCCCGCACCGCCGCCGAGTTCCAGTGCAATCGGTCGCCGCGGTCGCCCAACCCGCCATCGGCCGATACCCAGTGACCGTTCGCAACAACGCCGGGGATTTGTTGTACCAACTGATTATGGCCTGAGCAACAGCCCGTATAGGGCAATTCGCCCGCAATAAACGGCGTTTGTTCGGCGGTCAGGCCGAGATCATTACGCAGGTCTGATATGTATTCGTTGACCCGGCCTGGCCAGGTCTGCTCGCCAGAGTTGCTTTCACCATGGTGGAAAATAAAACCCTTGATGACACCGACTTCCTGAGCCTGTCGCGCCAGATCCAGCGCCCACTGATAGCCGCCGCTGTTACCATTGTTGGGCGCGCCACTGATGGCACCATAGGGCGGTGTACAAGCGTTATAACTGGCACAATCCTGCAAAAAATACTCGATTTTGGCACCGCCGTAGGCCGCACCGACCAATCCGATCGTGATCTCGTCACCCACGGCATCCGCCATGGTTTTACCAAACGTATCGCCCGGCCCCAAACCGTATTCTGTCGGACAACGAATCAGCGGCGGGAACGGCTCGCGCCACTCGCCATAGCGCTCATCTATCCCGTTGCAATTCTCGCTTTGCATTACCCGCACGCGTGGGTGCAGAGTCCGGTCCTGTGACTCAACTGGCGCAGCGCCCTGCATATTCGATTGACCCAGCATCAGATATATATGAAAGTTGGGATCAGGTGCGCCCTGCACCGCCAGAGGCAGCAGCCCACAGATTGCAATCCCGCCAATTAAAGTCTTCAGTTTGCTATTCAAAATTCTATCCTTCTTGGAAAGATACGGTTTGGTGTTCAAAACCGGGCTGGTGAACGGATTCGGTCTCAGAAAGCAGTAGAAATTCTGCGGTGCCGAAATGAACCTGATACAGCACGTCTTTACCGCACCAAAAAATCAGGATGGCGGATGAGACTACATCATCAATCCGTCACGACGGTACAAGACTTTAGTAGTAGAAATATGTCAGATTAAATAGGTGGGTAAGTATTCTAAAAAGCGTAACAGATGGCGACACTCAGCATCCCCAAAAAGCGAAACCGGCGGAAACGTACCATCTACAGCCATAAATTGAACATTTGAACCGGTAAAGCAAACGGGCGAGCGGCCCTGTTGACAAAAACCGCTGCGACATTGATGCTGAATCGGCTTGCTCTATGGAATATCGGTTACTTTCTCAAAATGTGAACCGCTCGAACCCCCGCGGCATTTTCTTCAGTAACAATATCGATATTGTTGTTGGCATCGTAGGTGGTGGTGATGCGTACGATGTCGTCGTTGGCCGGGAAGCTTTGCCCGCTCTCGCCCCCTTTTTCAAACCCATCAAGCTATGCACCTATTGGTTGAGTGACCGCATCAGCCCCAACTCTCCCTGTCCTTTGCCAGCATGGCGACTCAGGCCCGCCGATAGCAGCCCACCCGTTGCAAGACAGATGACTCCCACCATCCTGATTTGGGGGAAACTCACGCCTTGCGCTTGACTCGATGGCTGGGGGTAGCGCACCTGATTGGCCGCCGTATCTGGCATCGACAATCCTGTGCCGTCCACCAATTTGACGT
>CAYSTJ010000055.1:0-26360 GCA_964434105.1 uncultured Cellvibrionaceae bacterium
TTCAGAAATGAAAAAGCCCGGCCTATAGACCGGGCTTTAAAAATAGTATGGTGCCCAGAGGCGGAATCGAACCACCGACACGGGGATTTTCAATCCCCTGCTCTACCGACTGAGCTATCTGGGCAATAATCGGGCGCACCCGAATGAGGCGCGTATTAAACATTCTCTTTTGTCCGGAGTCAAGCACCCGACGAGGAATAATTGCATCGTCACCGTTCTGCGTGGCATGGCGGCGCCTGATTCATGGCAGACGACCCGCGCCGGATCAGGCCACGGCACGATGGTAGGCGAAGTTTTGATCACGTGGCGCCAGCACGATGCCCCGGGAACTCAACCGGGCGCTGTCGTCAGGTACCACAAAACGTCCGATAGCTCGGGTTGCGCTGCATCGGGGGGCGGGTGTAACGCTCCATGCCGGGCTGGTTGTCATAGGGGTTGGCGAGCACCTGATGGAGTGTCTCCATGGGGCCAAAATCGCCATCGGCCACGGCCGCAGTGATGGCGGCTTCTACTTGATGATTGCGGGGAATATAGAGCGGATTTACCTGATGCATCTGCGCGGTAACAAGACTGCGATCGACCTGTTCATCATCAAGCCGCCGCAGCCACAGTTGCCGCCACCGATGAAAGCGTTCGTCCACCGTGGGCACTGCCTGTAGCATTTGCTCCAATTGCGCGAGCGCGTCGTTATCCGTCAGGCTGTCACCGAGCAAGCGAAAGGTCAGCGTATAGTCGGCTTCGCCGCTTTGCATTAATTTCAGCAGTTCCTGAACCAGAGTCATGTCGTCGTCCTGCGCCTGGGCCAGTCCGAGTTTTCGACGCATGCCGGTCAGCCAGTGGTGATTGAACAACTGGCCAAAACCATTCAGCACGGCTTCGGCCAGCTCCACCGCTTTTTTGATGTCCGGGTCGATCAATGGTAACAGACACTCCGCCAGCCGCGTCAGGTTCCACAGCGCGATACTGGCCTGCTGACCAAACGCGTATCGCCCGTGTGCGTCGATGGAGCTGAACACCGTATCCACATGATAGGCGTCAATGAATGCGCAGGGTCCGTAATCAATGGTTTCGCCGCTGATACTGGTGTTGTCGGTATTCATCACGCCGTGCACAAATCCGATGTGCATCCAGCTGGCGACCAGGCGGGCCTGCGCATGCATCACGGCGTCGAGTAATGCGAGCGCTGGAATGTCGGCGTCGCGGGCCTCGGGATAGTGCCTTGCGATGGCGTAGTCCGCCAGCGTTGCAACCTCGGATGACATGCCGCGTCCCCAGAAATACTCGAAGGTACCAATGCGCAGGTGGCTGGCGGCAATGCGAGTGAGAATGGCGCCCGGCAGGGGTGCTTCCCGAAATACCGGCTCGCCCGTGGTAACCGCAGCCAGCGCGCGTGTGGTTTTGACGCCGAGGGCATGCATGGCCTCACTCACCAGGTATTCCCGTATGACCGGCCCCAGCGCCGCACGGCCGTCGCCACTGCGGGACCAGCGTGTGCGGCCGGCGCCCTTGAGCTGTATGTCGTAACGGCGGTTGGCGCTATCGCAAATCTCGCCCAGCAGAATGGCCCGTCCGTCGCCCAGCTGGGGGCTGAAATGACCGAACTGGTGGCCGGCATAGGCCTGCGCCAGTGGCTCCGAGCCGGGCGCTACGGTGTTGCCGGCGAGCATGGCAATACCAGCCGCGCTCGCCAGCGCGGTGGCATCCAGCCCGAGATCGCCGGCCAGCGAGTGGTTTACCCGGATCAGTGCTGGCGCCGGCACGGGGGTCGGATTGACCCGGGCATAAAACGCTTCGGGCAGGCGGGCGTACGTGTTATCGAACTGCAGGCCGGCGAATTGGTCCGGCAGGATGTGATTGGCCATAAGCAGGTTTCCGTCCGCGTAAATTGACTGCATCAGTAGGTTTGCCGCCCCTGTATTCACGCGAAATAAATTGTCGATGAAACACAGTGAGGACGGGTCGGATGGCAGTGTAACAATACGATACGTGCGATCGCGACCGTTGGGTTAGCGCCGGAATATCGTTGCAGGGTAAAAATAGGGTATTGTGCCGTTTTTACATTTGGGGTGAATGCATTTTGTTTGGAGCCTTTTGTGTCAGCGGTCTGGAGTGGTGGTGTTTCGGTGGCCGGCTGTTGCGAGCGGCGCTTTGTGCCGGTTGGCGAGGACCGTGGCAGCTGGTGATATTTTTTGTTATCTGGTTATTCATGGGCCTGCTGACACTGCTGCATTGGCTGGGCTTTCTGCTGGATGAGATTTTTTATCGGGGCTATCGGCGGGTGCGGGTCCGGGAGCCGGTGTTTATCGTCGGCATTCCCCGCAGTGGTACAACCTGGTTGCAGCGCGTACTGGCGCAGGACGACAGTCTCACATCCCTGACCTTATGGGAGTGCCTGGTGGCGCCATCGGTAAGTGAGAGACGACTATGGCGGAGTATCGGCTGGCTGTTCAGGCCGCTGGCTGCACTCGTCCGCCGGATTGGGGTTAACCCGCTGACAGTTATGGACCGTATTCATAAAATCCGGTTACAGGAACCCGAAGAGGATTTTTTGCTGCTGCTACCGCTGCACGCTTGTCTGCTGTTGGTGTTTCTGTGCCCGCAGTCACGCCGTTACTGGGATCTGGCACGATTCGATTTCGCCGTAACCCCCGCCCGCCGGCGGGTGGTTATGCATTATTATTACCGGTGTCTGCAAAAGCACCTTTATGTCCATGGCGATACCAAAAGACTGCTAAGCAAGAACCCGTCTTTTACGCCTTGCGTCAGGTCTTTGCGAGAGACCTTTCCGGATGCCCGATTTATCTTCTGCGTTCGGGAGCCGGTCGCCGTGGTCGGCAGTCAGTTGAGTTCACTGCAGCCTGTTGCACAGCTGTTATACAGCGACGTCCGTGCCAGGCAATTACAATGGCGTATGCTCGGGCTGTTACAGAATTATTACCGCATTGTTGCCGAGCAGCAGGGCGAGCACGGGGTTGTTGTGGTTTCCTATGCGTCGCTGACTGCGCATTTAGGCGATACGGTCGAGACAATTTATGGCAGACTTACCCTGTCGATTGACGCCCGCTTCCGGTCGCGCCTCGCTACGCTGGCGGCGCAGGGCCGATCCTATCAAAGCGGGCACCGGTATGACCTCTCGCAGTTCGGTCTGAACCCTGGCCTTGTGAGGCAACAGTTCTCAGGCTGTTGGCCGATAACACACAGTTTGAATAAGTAACTCGCTATGGATTTTCGCGCGCAGGAAACGGTCGGCGACACGGCGGTCGTGTCGACCACCGACGCTGATCAGCCGGGCAGCCTCATGATCGGCGTAAAACACCAGAAGGTATTGATACTGTCCGATGCCGCCCGGGGGCGTAATGGCGTCGGGACGTTTTACCTCGATCTGATGGAGAAACTTCGGCCCTATGTCGCCGATGTCGAATTAATCGATCCCGGGCCTGAAGTCGGTGGGCTGGCGCTTCCGTTGCCCGGTGACAGGACGCAGAAAGTCTGCATTCCCAATCCACAGGCCATCAAAAAGGTTCTGCTGGATCGACAGCCGGACGTGCTTCTGCTCGCCACACCGGGCGCCTATGGGTTGATGGGCGCCTGGTGGGCGCGCCGTCTCGGCATCCCCGTGATTGTTGGTTTTCACACATCGTTTGAACAGATTGCCCGACTGTACTGGAATAATTCCATTGCCGGGCGCGTGGTGCACGGGTATTTTCGGAGATCGCACACCTGGCTATTCAGGCAGTCTGCCATGGTGCTGGCCAACTCCGCCTCGATGGTGGCCGAGGCGACAGCAGCGGGTGCAAACGAGGCAAAACTGGTGGGTACATTGCTTTCACCAACCTTTATCGATCAACCGATACATCCGCATACCGGCAATCTGACGCGGGTTATTTTTGCAGGGCGACTGGCGCCGGAGAAAAATATTGAGGCAATTATCCGGGCAGCCGGGAATTTTCCGTCAATCGGGTTTACCCTCGCCGGGGATGGCCCCCTGCGGCCATTGGTTGAGGAGGCTGCCGCACGTTTGCCCAATATCTGTTGTCGCGGTTGGCTGTCACGGGAAAGCCTGTGTGAACAGATTGACCGGCACGATGCGTTGCTCCTGCCGTCGCATTTTGAATCTTTCGGGACAGTGGCTCTGGAAGCCATGGCACGGCAAAGGCTGGTGATTGTCGGTCCCGGGTGCGGCATTGCGACATGGCCGGAATTCGCAGACGGACTCTGTCTGATGGGCGCGACCAGCCTCAGTGAAACCCTGGGCCGACTGATCGATTGCAGCCCCGCGCAACGCCGAAGTCAGGCGGCTATAGCCCGCCAGGTTGCGCTGGCCTTCGATCGGGCGTCTTTGCACCAGTGGCTGGAAATGCTGACACTGGCAGGCAGATCCTGAATGCATGCGCTCCTATCAATTCACGATGTTGCGCCGCACACACTGGATCGGGTCGAGGCAATAATCCGGCTTCTATCGCCCGCGTGCCGGCGGCATCTGGTGTTACTGGTCATTCCCGGATATCCCTGGAACGCCTGTCAGATCGCGCAGTTGCGTGCATGGCAATCCCAGGGCTTCACGCTGGCGGGTCATGGCTGGCGCCACAAAGCGGAGAAAATCACCGGTCTGTATCATCGTATGCATGCCTGGGTCTTATCGCGGAATGCCGCAGAACATCTGGCACTGTCACGCTCAGAGCTGCGTGATTTGCTGCAGCGCAATTATCGGTGGTTTATTGAGCACGATCTGCAGGCCCCGGATCTGTATGTGCCGCCGGCATGGGCCATGGGTGCATTGACAAACCGGGATCTGGCGGCATCGCCGTTTCGTTTTTTTGAAGTCACCAGCGGCCTCTATGATGCAAAAACCGGTCAGAGCCGGCGATTACCCCTGGCCGGGTTCGAGGCTGATACCCGCTGGCGACGCGATTCATTGCGTATCTGGAATGCGATCAACGCAAGTCAGGCCAGCGCGCAGCGTCCGGTTCGGCTGGGGCTGCATCCGCATGATCTCGAGCTGTTACTGTCGCAGTCTGTTCACCAATATCTGCGCCGGGTGACACAAGGCCACGATTATCAAAGCCTGTTCAAGCCGGCATAGGCGACCGTCCGCTGCACGGCATCCGCCCCCCTCGATCCGCGCCGACGTCGGTTACGCGTAGAGCACATAAAACATCACGGTAAAATAATGGGTAGCGCTGCCGGCCAGGACAAACAGGTGCCAGATGCCGTGAAAATGTTTTACCCGCTCATCGAACACAAAAAAGATGACGCCCACGGTGTAAAAAAGCCCGCCGGCAAGTAGCCAGGTAAAACCCCAGCCGCTCAGCTCATCCAGCAGCGGCGCCAGTGCGACCACGATCAGCCAGCCCATGACGAGATAGATAAGCAGCTGAAGAATCCGTCGTCCGCGGTAAGTGAAAATGTCCAGAACAATTCCGATGGCTGCCAGCGTCCACACAATACCGAAAATCCACCAGCCCAGCGCGCCCCCGAGGGTGATCAGGGTAAAGGGTGTATAGGTGCCGGCAATCAGCAGATAGATAGCGTGATAGTCCAGCAGTTTGAAAATTTCTTTGGCGCGCCCCTTGAGGCTGTGATAAAGCGTGGAAATCAGATAGAGGATAAACAGTGTGAAACCGTAGACGCTGAAAATGAGGATTTTCCAGGGGTCACCGATCTGCACCGACAGTACAACAAGTACCACCAATCCGGCAAAGCCGGCGACCGCGCCAACCAGATGGCTGATGCTGTTGAACAATTCACCTTTGTACACGAAAAAAAGCCTATAAACCGAACGTGCCATTCTGTAAGCAAAACCGGCACCAAACCGGACGGTAGCACCCAAATCAAAAAAAGCCGCCCGGGGGCGGCCTGTCTAACCCGAGTGACAGCGGGCGGGTCTATGGGTTCACGATGTGATAGGTATCTTCGGTGGAATCGAAATCCACCAGTTCAAACAAAGTGCCGTGGTTAAGCTCCTGTACGTAATCGAAACCCGAGCCCAGTGTGATGGGGATGGTCATATGGTTATTCAGGTAAACCTTGTCGTCGCCTGCACCCATATTCAATGAATTGGCGTTACCCGGTTCGCCATTGTCGGGTATCAGGCCACCATAAAACCAGGCAGTGTCATCCCCGGCGCCGAGATCGATATCGATCATATTCATTCCATACATATTGTTAAAGCTGTCCGTTTGCGCATGCTCGCCGTAAATAAACGTGTTATCGCCAGCGTCGCCCCGGATCACGAGAGACGGCGCGTAATTGTCAATCGAGTACGGCCCATTCATGTGCAACGTGTCGCGGAAGTTTATTTCCAGGGAATAATAGGCATCGATACTGCTGGTGCCGTTGGCTCCCAAATCAATGGTCGCACCATTGAGCGTAACAAAATTGACGTCGAGTCGCGTATTGGGTGCCTGACGGATTTCTCCGTTGCCCAATGCTGTCACGGTAAGCATATTTTCCGAAACCACATCGAGATTTCCGAGTACAACATCATTGCTGTCGGTGTAGTCAAGGAATCCAAAATCCAGGGCGCCAGTGCCTTCCAGGCGGGCAATATCATTGTCGGCATGGGTGAGCACAGCTTCGTAATTATTCCATGTCAGCGTATCGGTGAGCGTGATCGGTCCGGTCTGACGAACATGGTTGTATCCGCTCAGTGTAGCGTTACTGCCAACAATTCGATCGACATTGATTTCCTCGACCCACTCATCACCTATTAACTGGATTGCCGCATCGATGGCACCGTCACTGTTCACCTGGATGACCTGCGTTCCTTCATCCCGGCCGGTCACGGTGGCGGAATCAAAGGACCATTCGTCATTCAACACGTTAATCGACCCGTTGGTGTTGATTTCCCGGGTAAAGTCAAATACCAGTGAAGCACCTGTTGCGGTCGTTGTGCCGCCGTTGCCGCCGAGGAGAATATTGTCAGCCGCCAGCGTCAGGTCTGCATCAAATACTTTGATGCTTCCGTCTGGGGCCTGGGAAATGGTGGCATTGTCTCCCACGGAACGAACCGATACTGAAAAATCCTGCAGTGCGATATCGCCCAACTGGATATCGTTACTGTCGACGATGTCCAGCATGCCATAATATTGCCCGTCGACTGAGACGGAGTTGAAGTCATTGGCGGCGTTGGACAACGCGATAGTGGCCCCCGCCACGCCCTGGACGTGAACGTTACCACTGGCGTTGAGCGCGCGATTCTGGGTGACCGCCCCGATGGTAGAAACAAAGCCGTGGTGAGTCAGGATTCTGGGAGTATGGGCTTTATTATGGGCCGTTATCAGTGTATTGCCGCTGGTGTTGATAATGGCGGCTCCCTTCGACTGAATCGTGTCGGCGACCAGGCTTACCCGCCCGCTGATCAGGTCGTTATTGGTCGCCACCATGCGGCTGTTCGGTCCCAGCTCAATGCGCTCGCCCTCCACAGAGATGTTGCCGGCCAGGCTGGCGGCGTCCGCGTTGGCCAGAATACTGCTGTTATTGCTTACCTTGTCGCCGGCCAGTATGACCTGCCCCGCATCCTGTGTGCTGCCCGCGTCGCTGGATACATTGATGTGACCTTTATTGACCACCGTATTGCCAGCGCCAAGGGTAAAGCTGCCATCGCTGTGAACCACGGCTTCGACGTTACCATTCAGGTGGCCGTGGTTCACCGCCGCGCTGAACAGATCTTCACTTACGCTGGCGTTTAATAGTACTTTGCCGCCTTTGGCGGTCAGCTTGCCCTGATTGGTCACCCCGGCAGCATCGCCGAGTTCCGATGCAAGGGTTTTTTCGTCGATTCGGACGCCCAGCATGCCCTGCTCGTCGAAGCTCACTACCGCCTGGTTGCCGGATGCCAGCGCAATACGGCCCAGATTGGCTTTGATCAGATTTTTATTGACGACGGTCTTGCCCAGCAGCGCGACATTGCCGCCAGTCGCCGCGTTGATGATGCCGCTGTTGACAACATGCCCGGTGGTTCCGTCAATGCCGCTGAAAACCAGATCACCGTTCATAAAGTCATCGGTGTCGATGTTCAGTCCGGACGCGACCAGGCTTTGCACGTTGACTGAGGCGCCCGCGCCGAAGATAACCCCGTTGGGGTTCATCAGGATGATGCGGCCATTGGCATCGATCCGGCCCATGATGCTGCTGGGGTTATGGTCGAGGATGCGATTGAGTGCGGTCGCATCGGTGGATGGCTGTACAAAACGTACCCGCTCACCCGCGCTGACATTGAAGCTGTCCCAATCGATGGACAGGCGTTGCGTATTCTGGTCGATCCGCGTTTGTGCCCCGGACTGCGTGATGGCACCGTCACCGCCGGTAACTATCCCCCCGATGGGGGCGGCAAACACGACTGAAGCACAAAAGGCCTGGGCCGTGATTGCGGCAAACAGCTTTTTAAGCGTAGGCGTGAATCCTGCGGTATCTTTTTGCGTGTTCATAATCTGGATCCTTTATTTATTATCCTGCTTTAACTGCTCAGGTCATCGATTGATTTAAAGCAATAAACGCAGTAATCAGGTGGTCGTTAGTGTTTCAAAACTGCCGAAGCTTCTGATCGGATGTGTTGCCGGGTCGCGACACGCAGGGATCAGCAGGCTCTATGAGTAACCGTCGTCGCACCTGTAGCAAAGATTGCACCGCTCCAGTTAATTGATTAAAAATTAACCGTGTTTTTATGAATGCCGAATAAAAAGACTAATTGGGTGCCATTTGGACAGGTTGGGCAATAAGTGAACGGGTTATTGATTCCCATTTAAAGGTTCAGAAATGATAGCTGCATGTTTTGACGCACAGTTCAACGTTTGTGGGCTGCCGTGCCAGGTGCCCTGTAAAACGAACTGACAGATCCAGTCGAACGCTACCGGCATTCGCTGAGTTTAGGGATCGACAAGCGCGGACGTTTGACCCGAGTCGAATGATCACGGGTGGCCGGAGGTTAAATATTGCACAGTGATTCCGGGCTATTAAACGCCTTATTTTAATAAAGGGCAAAAAAATCGCTTTACCTTATATATGATATAAGGCTGACAAATAAATCGACACACCCTCGCGTGGCAAATATGCAAGGTGCGGAGTGACTTCGCCAGGGTCATGGATTAACATGGCGGGCTTTACCAAAGCTGCCGACAACAAAGCCTGCAAATCATGCCGCATACCTATATAAAGCGCATTCTGAATGCCAGAATTTACGACCTTGCCGTGGAAACACCGCTCGAAGACGCTCCGCAGATGAGTACCCGTACGAAAAACCGGGTGCTGATCAAGCGGGAGGATCTTCAGCCAGTTTTTTCCTTTAAGGTGCGGGGGGCCTACAATCGGCTTTTACACCTGACGCCGGCAGAGCGTGAAAAGGGGGTGGTCGCCGCATCCGCGGGTAATCATGCGCAGGGGCTGGCTCTGGCTGCCAGGCATATGGGTATCAATGCCATCATCGTTATGCCGCGCACTACGCCCAGTATCAAGGTCGATGCCGTGCGGCGGCGGGGTGCCAAAGTGGTTCTGCATGGGGATACCTATGAGGAGGCATCCGACTTTGCTCACAATCTTGTTGCTGAAAAGGACATGATATACGTCCCGCCTTACGATGATCCGCATGTGATCGCAGGGCAGGGGACAGTGGCAGCGGAGCTGCTGCGGCAAATGCCGGATAATATCGACGCGGTTTTTATTCCTGTCGGTGGGGGCGGCCTTTGTGCCGGTATGGCCGCCTACATAAAATATCTGCGACCGGAAACCCGGGTGGTTGCCGTCGAGCCGGACGATGCGGCCTGTTTGCAGGCAGCCCTGACGCATAACAAGCGTGTGGTATTGCCCGAAGTAGGAATCTTTGCTGATGGTGTTGCCGTCGCCCAGATCGGCAAGGAAACCTTTCGGGTGTTAAAGCAGTGTGTGGATGAAGTTGTCACCGTGTCGTCGGACGAGATGTGTGCCGCTATCAAGGACATCTTTGAAGAGACTCGATCCATTGCCGAGCCGGCGGGCGCCTGCGCGCTGGCGGGTCTCAAGAAATATGTCGAGACCCGGGGTATCGAAGGGCAGACGCTGGTGACTGTGCTCAGTGGTGCCAACACCAATTTTGACCGGCTGCGGTATATTTCCGAGCGCACCGAAATTGGGGAAGGGCGCGAGGCTGTGCTGGCGGTCGTCATACCCGAGAAACCGGGTAGCTACAAGAAGTTTTGCAGTCTGCTGGGCCGGCGCGGCATCACCGAGTTCAATTACCGCTATGCGGATTCCAGCAAAGCCCACCTTTTTGTGGGGCTGCAGATCAATCCCCAGAAAAACGATCGCGAGGAGTTGCTGGTAACTTTAAAGGAAAAAGGTTACGAAGTGTTCGACCTGACTGACAATGAAATGGCCAAGCTGCATATACGCCATATGGTTGGCGGTCATGCGCCCGCCAGTGTCGAGCATGAAGTCATCTACCGGTTCGAGTTCCCCGAACGCCCGGGTGCTTTGCTTAATTTTTTGACCAAACTGGCCGGGCGCTGGAACATATCCATGTTTCACTATCGCAATCACGGGTCCGCATTCGGGCGCGTCCTCATTGGCTTGCAGGTTTTGCCGGAGCAGCGCGCCGAGGTGGAAGCCTCCCTGCAGGAATTGAATTATCGGTATTGGGAGGAGACGGACAACCCTGCCTACCAGTTCTTCCTGGCCTGATCGACAACCCTGGCCACAGGTGATCTCCCGTCGCCGTCGGTTCTGCTCCTGTTGTCTACAAAGGTGTGTAGGTTGCTGCCGCTAATTGTGGGCGTCCGGGGCAGGCCACGCACTCGACACCAGTGCCCGGGCGACCGGCTTGTGTCTCTTCCTCAATGAACCGTTTTCCGACAAGACTGGGGTCAGCCCGGTAATTTGCGGTGAAGTGGTGTCTTCGATTGTGCCGCTTTCACTGCCACCACTTGCGCATGGCCAGGGGTTCTTTTTTTCGTTTTGTGGCTCAGGCGCTTGGCGGGCACTGTCGGCATAAGCCTCGTTGAACTTCTAAGTCGTGATTCCAGTCAAGCAAAAATATGACAAGATGTGGATTGAATCGCTATTAAAATGTGATTTACTTTGTATTTTTAAAGAATAAGCTGGAAAAATCAGGGTTTACCGCTAGTTTTAATAGTGAATTGGAACCATTTTGCGCTATTGTGAAGATTGGACAAGCAGGTAGGATCTGTACCTCTGACGACCTTTATAATAAGAGCAATACCTTGAGGTATTTGAATGAAAGCTGACGTATTAACTGTAGCGGTTGTTGTATTTGTTGTGGGAGTATTGGTGTCTGCCCTGGATGGTGTCGTGTTCCAGGAAGATGTGGCAGAGCCGCCATCCGAACTGCAACAGGGTGTGGTCATCGCCCAGAAATAGCGGGTGCGTCCTCGTCCAGATGTTATCGGGATCTGCCGGTTGCAGGTGGGAGCCTTACCTGCCTGCCCAGAAAACTTTTTTCTCTGTCACAATTGCTTCCATGTTTGTATCCCAGGGTGCCGCCGTTAGCCGGTTAACCTCCTGAAGGCCGTGCGCCAGGCCGATCAAATGCCCGGGGCGATCTTCCTCATTCGCGAGTGTCCGATCATAAAAACCGCCGCCCATCCCCAGTCGGTGACCCTGGGCGTCGAATCCAACCAATGGCATCAAAAGAACATCGAGCTCCTCCAGTGTGCAGGCGGGTGATCTGGCTGGCGGTTCCGGTATGCGAAAGCAATTCAGGTGTAATGGCTGACAGGGTCGCCAAGCCCGAAATGAGAGTGTGCGTAACGGCAAATTGATAGCGGGTAGAAATACCTGTTTTCCCTGCTTGTTTGCCTGCCTCATAAATGGCAAAGGGCTTATTTCGCCGTCGGCTGGCCAGTAGGCGCCGATGGTTCGGGCGTTTCGCACCCATGGGTGACGCCATAAGCGAAGCGCAACCAGGCTGGCATGCTGCTGTTGGCGACCGGGGTCCAGGCTGCGGCGTTGCTCTCTAAGTTGCAGACGCAGTGCGTTTCGCGCATCACTCAACGGGCAGGTCCTGTAGTCTGTGCGGTATATTGCTGAATGTGGGGGTGATGACCGGACAGCTCAGATTGGCAGGCATGTGCCACGCTGTCTTGAGGTGGCAATAAAAAATAGCAACCATTTAAGTGGAAAGGGTCAGGCAGTTGGAAAGGGCCAGATATAAAAGTAACCTTGGGTGCCGCTGTTGACTTTACCTTGAACCCATTGGCCCAAGGGGGAGGGATCTGCTGCATATTAGGCTTTCCGACAAGCGGACATGCTCACAACACAAGCTAGACACCTCCTTCTGTCAGTTTATCGGCTCAGGGATCCGTCAACTGGCGAAATCACCCAAGGCGTGACACTAGTCTATAACAAAGCAGCCGCTTCTGAAAAGGAAAGGTCCGCCAAAATTTCATCTGAATCAAAAAAAGAGTGGAAAAAAAAGGGAACTTTTCGACGTGAAGCATTTGGATCGTCACTATTCAGCGCGTGTCGTAACGGTCCAGATTGCGTCCAGATTAGTTCAGAGCGAGGCGAAAAATGTGAGTTTACCCGTGTCAATACGCAGCGCATCCTGCGGGTCCGCCTGGGCAGGCGTTCAAACCGGTTCCCGACAGGTTTGTGACCGTTTTAGCGGCGCTTTCATTTGTCGGTGCAGGGGCAAATCGGCGCGTGAGCTGAATCGTTACTTTGGATTTTTTAATGCGCGACGTTCGGGCATCAGGTTTTGAGCGCCTGATCGATCTTGCTGACCAGTGAATTCAGCGTCTCCTCCGGAATTTGCCGGTTATTGTTGCGACACTGTTGCAGTTCGTGACAAAGGTTCAGGCCAACCAGAACGGCAATGCGTTCCAGCCCGATAACGCCCCCGGCATTGCGAACCTTGCGCATGCGGGAATCAAGATCCCGGGCCGCGGACAGCAACGCGATCTTCTCCTCCGGCTCGCAGGCCACGTGGTATTCTTTGTCCAGGATGTTGACATTGACGCGTTGCGGTTTTTCTATCATTGTGTATCGGTCTCAAGTTTTTTCAGGCGGGCAAGCATGGACTCGATGCGGGCGCGGGCAATTTCATTTTTCTCTACCAGGCGGGCACGTTCGGATTCCCAGTCAGCCTGCTGTTCACGCAGAGCCTGACATTCCGCCGTCAATTGATGACATTTATAGATGAGCTGGTCGAGTTTTTGTTCAAACTGAGCGAGGAGGGGCTCGGACATAGATTGGCCTGTTACTGTCAAACCGGTCTGTACTATAGGTGGACGGACAATGCCGGTCAAGTGAATGCCACGTTAAATCGAATCTGAATCACCAAATCGGATATTTGCGGTTTCGTGTTAGCATGCAGGTCTCTCAAGCCTGAAGCGCACCGCCTGCCGGGATCGGGCGCGAGGTTTCATCTAACGTCAACAAGTCGAGAAAACGTTACCGATGTCTACCACAATACAATACGAGTACTGGGCGGATTTTCTATACCGGTCCGGGGCTATCTGTTCTCCGGCCGAGCTGCATGGGCTCGTCGTGGGCGTGCTGGCCAGTGGCTGCGAACATGATGAAAAAGTGCAACAGGACGCCGCCCTGCTGCTAATGGACTGCCCAAGTACGCCGGATGCTGATGTACTGCAGGCCGTAGCCGCCTTTTACCCGCTGACTTTGCTGGACCTTAAGGACAGTAACCTGGGGTTTCAGTTGCTGCTGCCGGAAGACGCACTGCCCGTCGCAGATCGAACGCGGGCCCTGTCCGAGTGGTGTCAGGGGTTTTTGACGGGGTTCGCTGAGGCGGGCAAAGACATTGTCAGCCGCCTGGACGAAGAAGGTTCGGACGCACTTTGGGATTTCGCCAGCATCGCGCAGCTCGAAGAAAACCCACCGGAATCCAATGACAATGAGATCCACCTGAGCAATCTGGTCGAGTATGTGCGGATGGCGGTGCTCAATATTTTTGAACAGACCTGTGCCGAACCGTCACAATCGGCCAACTCAATCCACTGACAGACTCTCCAATCGCCTATGCCTTTTAAATCCAGTGAATACGCCCGTCGCCGCCAGTCCCTTATGGCAGAGATGGAAACCAACAGTATTGCGATCGTGCCGGCCGCCCGCGAAAAAACGCGCAGTCGTGATACGGACTACCCGTTCCGCCAGGACAGCGATGTAACCTACCTGAGCGGGTTTAATGAACCCGATGCTGTGCTGGTGCTGGCGCCAGGGCGCGAGCACGGTGAATTTATTATGTTCTGTCGCGAGAAAGACCGGGAGCGGGAGATCTGGGAAGGGCACCGTGCTGGCCCGGACGGCGCGTGTCGGGTGTACGGGGCAGACGATGCATTTCCAATTGCCGATATCGACGATATTCTGCCCGGCCTGATAGAGGGGCGCGAACGTGTCTATTACGCAATGGGTCGCGATCAGGAGTTTGACCGGCAGGTGATGGACTGGGTCAACAGCATTCGCGCCAAAGTCCGCGCCGGCGCGCATCCCCCCGGCGAATTCCTGGATCTCGACCATATCCTGCACGATATGCGGCTGTTCAAGAGCGCCGCCGAGATACAGACCATGGCGCGCGCGGCGCAAATCAGTGCTCAGGCGCACTGTCGCGCCATGCGCTATTGCAGGCCGGGCCTGTACGAGTATCAGCTTGAAGCGGAAATTCTTCATGAATTCCACCACAATGGTGCGCGGGCACCGGCCTATAATTCCATCGTCGGCGGTGGTGCCAATGCATGCGTGCTGCACTACACCGACAATACGGCAAAGCTGAAGGATGGTGAGCTGGTGTTGATCGATGCCGGTTGTGAACTGGATGGTTACGCGGCCGATATAACACGCACGTTTCCAGTCAACGGCGTTTTTTCCGCGGAGCAGCGGGCGCTGTATAACGTCGTGCTGGCGGCACAGGATGCCGCAATACGCTGTATCAAACCCGGCAGCCATTGGAACGAACCTCACGACGCATCGGTTCAGGCGATTACTGCGGGGCTGGTGGAATTGGGGCTGCTGTCCGGGCAGGTCAGCGCGTTGATAGAAAAGCAGGCCTATAAGCCGTTCTACATGCACCGGATTGGTCACTGGCTGGGTATGGATGTGCATGACGTCGGCGACTATAAGATTCATGGGCAATGGCGGGTGCTGGAACCGGGCATGGTCATGACGGTAGAGCCCGGCATCTATGTCGCGCCTGACAACACCGATGTTGAGCAACGGTGGCGCGGTATCGGGATACGCATTGAGGACGACGTGGTGATCACAAAAAGCGGCTGTGACGTATTGACGGCAGGTGTACCCAAGCAACCCGAGGACATAGAGGCACTGATGCGGGCATGACCGATCACCGAACTGTCGATGTCGCCATTGTCGGTGGCGGTATGGTGGGCGCCTGCCTTGCGCTGTTGCTGGCCCGTACCATGCCGGATCGGCAGATCCTCCTTCTGGAAGCGCGACCGCTGCTGGACAATCCCGAGACTCTGCCCAGCTTTGATGCCCGTTCGACAGCGCTCGCGCCTGGCACCATGGCCGTGCTGCGGCGATTGCAGCTCGGGGAAGAACTGCAGTCCGGATTGACGTCCATCAATGAAATCCGGGTAACAGATAAAGGCCATCCGGGCGCTATGCGCATGGGGCCGGCGGATAATCATGGCTGCCCGCTGGGGTACGTCGTTGAAAACCATCAGCTGGGGCGGGCGCTCGGCAAAGCGCTGGAGCGCGTCGTGAATCTGCAGGTGCAGACGCCTGTAACAGCGACGCGGATTGTGCCACAGCCGGGCGCTACGCACTTGACACTGACAAATGGTGAGGCGGTCAGCTGTCAGCTCGCGGTCGTGGCGGATGGTGCCGATTCAGGTCTGCGGCAGCAACTGGGCATAGCGCAGGACGTTGTTTCCTACGATCAGGCGGCGTTGGTGACCAATGTGCTGTGCTCGCGACCGCACCGTGGTATCGCACACGAACGCTTTACCCGCAACGGGCCGCTGGCGCTTCTGCCCCACGGCGGTGACGGGAGCAACTGCTCTGCGCTGGTCTGGGCCTGGCCGTCTGAGCGATTGACCGAGCTGCGTGGCATGTCCGATGACGAGGTGTTACAGCAACTGCAGACCACTTTTGGTTACCGGCAGGGGCGCTTTATCCGGCTCGGGGAGCGTCATCTATACGCTTTGTCATTGCGTTGGGCACAAGAGCAGGTTCGATCCGGCATTGTATTGATGGGTAACGCGGCGCATTTTCTGCACCCGGTTGCGGGGCAGGGTTTCAACCTGTCGTTGCGCGACTGTACGCGACTGACCGAGATACTGGCCGGTGCGGGATGCCGGAATCTCGGCGACCTCGATATTCTGCTGGCCTACCAGCGGGCGCAGGAATCCGATCAGAACCGTACGGTCTGGCTGAGTCACACCTTTAACCGTCTGTTTCAATCGGCCGACAGCCGTTTTGGCCTGTTGCGCAGTCTCGGGTTTCTGGGTCTGGAATTCAGTGGTCTGCTGCGGCAACAGTTTATTGCGCAAATGGCTGGCCGCGGTCAGCGACAGGCGCAGCCCTGGATCTAGGCCCTATCGAGCCGATCCAACTTTTTTCAGTCCGCGAGGATCACCATGCTCAATGCATTTGATATTGCGATTGTAGGCGCCGGAATCATAGGGTCTGCGCTGGCCTGCGACCTGGTGCGGCGATCACCCCATTTGCGGATCGCCCTGATAGAAGCCGGCACCGAATCGCCGGGCCCGGTATCCCCGGATCGGTATGATCTGCGGGTAGCCGCCTTGAGCGCCAAAACGGTAAGCTACCTGCAGGATCTGGATCTTTGGTCCGCCATTACGCAACAGCGTGTTTGCGCCTATCGCAATATGGTTGTCTGGGATGGCCAAAGCACCGGTGCTATTGATTTTCATGCCGCCGATATCCACGCCGACACGCTGGGCTATATCGTGGAAAACACGGTCGTGCTGCATGCCCTGCATCAGCAGCTTGAGCAGAAAGCCAGCGTGCAATGGTTCCGGGCCTGCCGGCTTGAGTCAATCGCTGTCGGGCAGGAAGAATCTCTCCCATTGACGCTGACGATGGCGACCGGTGAGACGTTAACCGCAGAGCTGGTCATGGCGGCCGACGGCGCGCAGTCATCGGTGCGCCAGCTGGGAGGATTCGCGACACGCGAATGGGATTATGGCCAGACCGCCATCATTACGACTGTCCAGACCGAATTGAGTCATCAGCATACCGCCTGGCAATGCTTTACTGCGCACGGCGCGCTGGCTTTTTTACCGCTGCCGGACCAGGGGGTGGACGGCCAGACCCGCCACTATTGCTCTATCGTCTGGTCGCTGGACGATGCCGTGGTGGCCGGGTATATGGATTGCACCCCGGCGGAATTTTGCCGGCGCCTGGAGCTGGCGTTCGAACAACGCCTGGGCCGGGTGCTTCACGTTGATGAGCGCTGTAGCATACCCCTGCGACAACGTCACGCCAGATCCTACTGCCAGCCGCGTATGGCATTGATCGGCGACGCGGCCCATACCATCCACCCCCTGGCCGGGCAGGGAATGAACCTGGGTTTCTATGATGCCATGGTCCTGGCGGACGAGGTTCGCCGCGCCGTCGAGCGCGGTTATGAATTGAGCGAACCGGCATTGCTGAAGCGTTATGAGCGTCGACGCAAGGGGCATAATATGGCCGCCATGGCGGGTATGGAACTGTTTAAACGCCTGTTTGGCAGTCGGGCGCCGGGCGTTATCGCGTTGCGCAGTGCCGGGCTGAACTGGACCCGACAAAACACCTGGCTGAAGCGCTACTTTATTGAAGCGGCAGCGGGTGAGGCGAACGGGTTGTGAGGCACCGTGCCGGTTACTGAACGCTACAGAGATCTTCTCGTTTGCCACGACTGCGGTATGCTGCAGGCGCTGCCTGCGTTCAGTGAGCAGGAAAAAGTCGTGTGTCGCCGCTGCCACAATCATTTGCGGCTGGGGCGCGGGCCGTGGGTTGCCAAGGCGACAGCCCTGTCCATTACGGCGCTTATTCTCTTTCTGATAGCCAATATATTCACATTCCTGACACTCGAAGTGGCCGGTGCCCGACAGTCCGCCACCATTCTCAGTGGTGTGCAGGCACTGCTGGATCGGGATCAGTGGATTCTCGCCGCGATGGTCTTTACCACGATATTCATTTATCCGTTGCTGGAAATCCTGGCGCTGTTGTACCTGCTGGTGCCCTACAGTCTGAATCGTCGTGTGCCCGGCCAGATCAAAGTGTTCCGTTACCTGGTGCGGGCACAGCCCTGGAGCATGCTGGATGTTTTCCTGCTCGGCGTCCTGGTAACCACAGTCAAACTGACGGATCAGGCGGACGTCACCCTTGGTCCGGGCATGATTATGTTTTTTGCGCTGGTGGTGATCCTGCAAATGGCTTACTGGGTCATGGACCGCAGCAACGTCTGGAACTGGCTCTACGCGCATAACTGCTTCACGCGCTTCGATAACGAAATTCTGTACGACTGCAGTATCTGCAAAGCCGTAGTGGGCGCCAGCATTGTCGAGCAGCAGGGTCACTGCCCGCGCTGTACGTCACCCATTTACAAACGCATTCCCCGCAGTGTGCAGAAGACTGCAGCACTGACGATCGCCGCTACCATTCTCTATATTCCCGCCAACCTTTTCCCGATTATGACGTATAACGAATTGGGGGTATCCTATATCAGCACCATATTTTCCGGCGTAGTCGATCTTGCCAGCAGCGGCCTATGGGGCGTGGCGACCATTGTGTTTGTGGCCAGTATTGTTGTACCGGTTACCAAACTTGTTATTCTTTATTATCTTATCTGGTCGGTCTATGCCGGCAAGGTTCAGGGCGCCCGGCATCGTATGTTCCTGTTCCGGGTGACTGAGGTCATTGGTCGCTGGTCCATGGTTGATGTGTATGTCGTGACCTTGTTGACGGCCGTGGTACAGTTCGGATTTATCGGCGTTGTAGAGCCGGGCGCGGCGCTGTTGCCATTCGGTGCGGTGGTGGTGCTCACCATGCTCGCTGCGGATGCGTTTGATCCGCGCCTCATCTGGGATCAGATCCCGGCGCAAGGGCAAAAAAGGCCGGTTGACGCGGAAACCACTGGTCTGTTCAGCCGTACAAAGCTGAGATGGCAGGCGTTGCGGCAGCGTATTCGCTGGGAAGAACATCGCTGACCTTCAATCAATAATTCATCACCGGAAAGCTGAATCGTGGAATCACAGAAACCCGTCGTAAAACGTGCCCGTGGCATTTCACCCGTGTGGATCATCCCACTGGTGGCTTTGCTGATCGGCATCTGGCTGTCCGTGCGGGCGGTACAGGAGCGGGGTGAAGAAATCGAGATCGTGTTCGACAGTGCCAGTGGCATTCAGGTGGGTAAAACCGAAATCCGCTTCAAGGATGTACAGGTGGGCAAAGTGACCCGCATCCGCCTCAGTGATGATCTGTCCAAAGTTCGGGTGATGGCCTCGCTGGACCGGCAGGTAAGCCAGTTTCTCAGCAAAAATACCCGCTTCTGGCTGGTGAGCCCGCGCGTGAGCGCGTCCGGTGTTTCCAACCTCGGCACCCTGATCTCGGGTGTCTATATCGTGATGGATCCGGGCAGGCTCGAGGGCTCGCAGCGGGTATTCGAAGGTCTGACCGAACCGCCTGCCGTGCAGTCCGACGACCAGGGAACCCAGTTTATTCTGACTGCCGAGACACTGGGTTCGCTCGATATCGGCTCACCAATCTATTTTAAACAGATAAAAGTAGGGGAGGTCACCAGTTACCGGTTGAACCAGAGTGGCAATAAAATAGAAATTCGCATATTCATCAACGCGCCGCACGATCAGATGGTTCTCACGCGCAGTCGTTTCTGGAACGTCAGCGGTTTCAATGTCAATGTTGGAGCGGACGGCGTCAAGGCACAGATGGCATCACTGGCGGCGCTTATCAGCGGGGGAATTGCCTTCGAGAACGTGCTGACGTTCGATGAACCACGTCAGGCCGGGCGCGATCACGTATTCTACCTCTATAGTGACCGCGCCTCGGTCATGGAAGAGCGCTACAGCCTGAAATACTTTTATCGTCTGAAATTCAGTCATAGCGTCCGAGGTCTTAAAGTGGGCGCTCCGGTGGAATTTCGGGGACTCAAAATCGGTGCAGTGGAAGATATTTCGCTGCAGGCAGTGGCCAACGAGCCCGAAAGCCTGCATGTATACATCAGTCTGGAACCGGAGCGCCTGGATAATCTGAGCAAGCCGTCCCGGGAAGAATTCGAACGGCTGCTGGCCGACCTGGTGGACAAGGGATTGCGTGCGCAGCTGAAAACGGCAAGCCTGGTAACCGGCTCGCGCTACATCGACCTGGTATTCCCGAATGACGAGCCGGCGGGCCAGTTTATTTCCGGCAGTCAATACTCCGAAATCCCCACGCTCGACCATCCGTCCGACCAGCTCGACCAGCAGATGGCCAATCTGATGAACCGCATCAATCGTATCCCTCTGGTCAAGCTGGGTGAAAACCTGAATGCCAGTCTCGCCAGTCTGAGCAACGTGCTGTCGGATTTCGATGAGGCAAAAACGGCGGCCAAGCTCGACAGTACCCTGGACAATGTCAGTCAGGCCAGCGCACATTTTGACAGGACTATGACCGTCCTGAATGACACGCTGGAACAGCTCTCTCTGAGATTGCAGGAGCTCGAAGGCGTGACTGCCCCGGATTCCACGGCGCAGTATGAATTGCGCGAAACCCTCAATGCCGTGCGTCGGGCGGCAGATTCGTTTAACCTGCTGAGCGAGACGCTGCGACAGCAACCCGATGCCCTTATTTTTGGAAGAGATAAAAATGACTAGTCGGCTGATCGCAGTTGGGCTTGCAACACTGATGTCGCTGGTCGGCTGCAGCACCAGTGCCGTAAAAACACAGTACTATACCCTGCATCCCCAAAGCGATGCGGTCGCCCTGCCCGATACCGGAAAAATCATCGGCGGGCTCGGGATAGGCCCGGTTAACCTGCCGGAGTCGATCCAGCAAACGGCCATTGTCAGCCACGGCCAGCAGAACCGGCTGCTGGTGGCCAGCGGCCATCTCTGGTCGGGCGATCTGAAGCGCGCGCTCAGTCGGGTACTGGCGGCGGACATCGGACAAATGCTGAGCAAGACCGACGTCTGGACCTATCCGTGGGACATGCAGCCGCGCCCACAACACCGGATCGCTGTCGACATTCAGACATTGGGCGGTGCGCTGGGTGACACAGTGGTGCTGCGGGCGCGGTGGACGCTCAGCAGTGGCAGGTCCCGCCAGGTGCTGGCGGTAGAGCAGATAGCACTGCAGACCGGCGCCGGCGACGGTGGCCACAACGATTATGTAGCGGCCATCAATCAGCTGGTCAACCAACTTTCGGCGGCAATTGCCGCTTCGGCTATTCAGCATTTTCAGCAAACCGATGGGTAGCCCCTTCACCCGCGAACGCAGGAGTTCATCATGACCCTCGATACCTTTGGAGCCCGGCGTCAAGTACAGATCGATAACGCCACCTATACCTACTTTCACCTGCCGACCCTGGCATCGCAGTGCGAGCTGGCGCGTCTGCCGTACAGCCTCAAGATTTTGCTGGAAAACCTGCTGCGAACCGAAGACGGACGATCCGTCACGCGGGACGATATTCTGGCCTTGTGCCGCTGGGACGGTACCAGCCCGTCCGATCACCCAATCAATTTCACGCCGTCGCGGGTCATCCTTCAGGATTTTACCGGTGTACCGGCCGTGGTGGATCTAGCTGCCATGCGCGCCGCCATGCAACGCCTGGGCGGGGACGCGACCCGCATCAATCCGCTTGGCGCGGTGGATCTGGTGATCGACCACTCCGTCATGGTGGATTATTTTGGTGATAACGACGCGCTGGAACGCAACACGGATCTGGAATTCCACCGCAATCGGGAGCGCTACCAGTTTTTACGCTGGGGACAGAAAGCCTTTTCCAATTTCCGGGTAGTGCCGCCGGGGACCGGTATCGTGCATCAGGTCAATCTCGAATACCTGGCATCGGTGGTGGCGACGCTACCGGTGGAAGGTGAACAGATGTTGTTGCCGGATACACTGGTGGGTACCGATTCGCATACCACCATGATCAATGGCCTGGGTGTGCTTGGCTGGGGGGTAGGCGGTATCGAAGCCGAAGCCGCCATGCTGGGGCAGTCAATTTCCATGCTGATTCCAGAGGTGGTCGGTTTTGAATTGACCGGCGCGCTGCCGCCGGCGGCCACCGCGACCGATCTGGTGCTGACCGTCACCGAGATGCTGCGCAAACGCGGCGTGGTTGGCAAGTTTGTGGAATTCTATGGCGCTGGGCTCAGCCATTTGCCGCTGGCCGATCGTGCCACGATCGCCAATATGGCCCCGGAATACGGTGCGACCTGCGGTATTTTCCCCATCGATCAGGAAACGCTGCGCTACCTGGCACTGACCGGTCGCAGCGAACATCAACTCGAGGTCATTGAAACCTACGCGAAGGCGCAGGGCCTGTGGCGTGATGACGCAACGCCGGCGCCCACGTTCAGTGATTACATGCGCCTGGATCTGGGCACCGTCGTACCCAGTATTGCCGGCCCCAAACGCCCGCAGGACCGAATTGCGCTGGATACCGCGCAAATCGCATTCTCGAATCACCTGGAACAGGTATTGAGCGAACGGGAACAGATCATAGGCAGCGACGCGGCGCTCAGTAATTTCGCCAGCGAGGGTGGGCAGGCGGCCACGGTGGCTGCCAAAGGTGAAACCGGCGAGGGCATCGCTGTGCAATGGAACGATTCCGAGTTCCTGTTGAAACATGGCGCGGTCGTGATCGCCGCCATTACCTCCTGCACCAACACCAGTAACCCGGCCGTGCTGATCGCGGCCGGTCTGCTGGCGCGTAATGCCGTCAAGCGCGGCCTGCAGGTCAAGCCCTGGGTTAAAACCAGCTTTGCGCCCGGTTCGCAGGTTGTGCCGGCCTATCTGGCCAAAGCCGGCCTGATGGACGCCCTGGAATGGCTTGGTTTCAATATTGTCGGCTTCGGCTGTACAACCTGCATTGGCAACTCCGGCCCGCTGCCGGAGCCGATTTCCGATGCCATACGGGATGGCCAGCTGGTGGTATCGGGCGTGCTGTCCGGCAATCGCAACTTCGAAGGCCGTATACACCAGGAGGTACCTGCCAACTACCTGGCGTCGCCACCGCTGGTCGTCGCCTACGCGCTGGCCGGGACCATGGATATTCAGCTGGACCGCGACCCGATCGGCGTCGACGAACAGGGCAATGACGTGTTTTTGCGCGACCTGTGGCCGACACCGCAGGAGGTCAACGACACTATCGCCAGTTCCGTGTCGGCGCAACTCTATCGCGAACGCTATGCCGATGTGTTCAGCGGCACCGAACAGTGGCGTGAGTTGCCGGTGCCCGAGGATGCAATCTACAGCTGGCCGGAATCCACTTACGTCAAACATCCGCCTTACTTTATGACCATGTCGCGCGACGTCGATCCGGTGAAAGAAATCAAGGGCGCACGCTGCCTGGTCAAAGTGGGTGATTCAATCACCACTGACCACATATCGCCCGCTGGCGCTATCCGGGTTGACAGCCCGGCCGGTCAATACCTGACGGAGCATGGTGTCAAGGCGCACGACTTCAACAGCTATGGCTCGCGACGCGGCAACCACGAGGTGATGGTGCGCGGCACCTTTGCGAACGTACGGTTGCGCAACCAGTTGGCGCCCGGTACCCAGGGCACCTGGACCCGGCACTTGCCCACGGGCGAAGTCACCAGCATTTACGAAGCGTCAACGCGTTATCAGGCCAGCGGCATACCGCTGATTGTGCTGGCCGGCCACGAATACGGCACCGGGTCCAGCCGTGACTGGGCGGCCAAAGGTACCAGCCTGCTCGGCATCCGCGCCGTGCTGGCGCAAAGCTACGAACGTATCCACCGCTCCAATCTGGTGGGGTTCGGCGTACTGCCGCTGCAGTTTCTGCCCGGTGAATCAGCCGAGTCCCTGCAGCTCAGCGGCGAAGAGCAGTTCGATATCGGTGCCGTCGATCAGGAGCCGCAGCAAATCGCCATCCGTGCCCGGCGCGATGATGGCACGGTACTGGAGTTCCAGGTGGCCGTACGCATCGACACCGCCTCCGAGTGGGATTATTACCGCCACGGCGGAATACTGCAGTTTGTGCTGCGGGATATGCTGAAAAAAGCGGTATAGGTAGAAAAGGCCGGCGGCGGGTCCCGCCGGTCGCGCTCCGCTGGACTGATCTGCAGCGTAAGCGCCGTTAAATCGGCCTACTTGCCCTTACCTGGAAAGCTACCAGCGGTTTTTATTTTACTACCGCCAGGACAACGGTGAACCGCTGTCGCCGACCACTCAGGCGCGCTACCTGACCAACATTAAGCAGTTCTTCAAGTGGCTCACCCAGGAAAACTATCTGCTGTACAACCCAGCGTCGGAACTGATCCTGCCCAGAACCACCGCCAGCCTACCGGTGGTGCTCACCGAAGAGGAAGTGGAAAAGCTGCTGCAACAACCGGATACCAACACGCCTTATGGCTTGCGTGACCGGGCTATCCTGGAGCTGTTTTACAGTGCCGGGCTGCGCCGGACAGAGTTGTGCAATCTGCAAATCTCCGACCTCTCCCTTAGCCGCAAAACCCTGTTCGTAAGGGAGGGTAAGGGCGGTAAGGATCGGTTGTTGCCCGTGGGCGAGCGGGCCATCACCTGGTTAAGCCAATACCTGAACGAGGTACGCCACCAGCTCCTGTTAAGCGTGACCGAAGCCACCCTGTTCTTGAACGACTACGGCGAACCGTTCCGGGACTCCAAGCTGGGCGACAAGGTTAAGCGCTACATGCAAAACGCCGGCATCCATGCGCCTGGCTCCTGTCATCTGCTCAGGCATGCAATGGCCACTCATATGCTGGAGAACGGCGCGGAGCTGCGCTTTATCCAGGCCATGCTGGGCCACGCAGACTTCCGCGCGACGCAGGTGTATACCCATGTGTCGATCCGCAAGTTGCAGGAGATCCATTCTGTGACGCACCCGACGAGTGCGAAAAAGACAGGTGGTAAAAGAGAAAAATAAAGTTGCATTATGTATCCTATAGGATACAATTGGGGTATGCCGAATATGACCAACATCATCAATGAGTACACGGACGAGAAAGGGAAAAGCCCTTATGCGGAGTGGTTGAGCGGCCTGCGGGACGCAAGAGCTAAGGCCAAGATCATTATGCAGGTAGATAAAATGGAGCTGGGCTTGTTCGGTGATGTCGAGCCGGTAGGTGATGGCTTAAGTGAGTTGCGCATCCACTACGGTCCAGGTTATCGGGTTTACTTCGGCAAAGAAGGCCGAAAGGTTTACTTGTTGCTGTGCGGTGGTGACAAATCCACACAGGCGAAAGACATCAAGAAAGCCAAAGAATACTGGAAAGACCACAAGCGGAGAAATCAAGATGGCGCGTAACGTACGAGCGACACATAACGAGCACCTGCGCGATCCTGAAGTTGCGGCAGAATACCTAAATGACGCCCTTGAAGAAGGTGATGCAACGATCATCTTAATGGCATTACGAAATCTCGCTGAGGCCCAAGAAGACGGTATCAGCGGATTGGCACAGCGCTCACACTTAGGCCGGGAGAGCATGTACAAAATGCTCTCAGCCAAAGGGAACCCCAAGCTCTCTAGCTTTACCCAAATAGTCCATGGACTGGGATTCAGGCTCAAAGTGGAAAGAGACATTCCTCAGCAAGAGGCTGTTTAGCCACCATCCCGCCTGTCACCAAGCTTGCAGAAAAAAGCGCAAGCTTGGCGCCAGGCTCACATTATGCCCATCCCCAGTTCAAACCGTCCGTTCAGCCTCCGGCGCTCCGCGCCTGCGGGCAGTGCTCGTGGCCACGCACTGCATAGGAAATAAGGCCGCTCTGTCGTGTGTCATGGTGCTTGCAGGTGTCGGCCAGTGCGCTGCTTCCGTTTTAGCCGCTAAAAGGCTTCCAGTCCGTGCCGCTCGGCCAGTCTGGCAAGCACCACGCCACACTCCATAGCCCTGTCTAGCCAGCCTCCCCCGGCGCAAAAAGACGCGCCTCCCCGCCCTAAAAACCCTACCCGCCGGCACGGGCGAACCCTGTGCCGGCTGGGTTGTTCGTGCTCCGTAGCAAACCTTGTGCAAGCGTCAGCGGCTAAGGCGGGTAGGGCCGGGCTGGTTGCTGGCTTGGGTTTGTTTACCCCCTAGCCCCCAAGGGGGAGCAAACAGGCTGGCGCAAGCGCGCTTAAAAGCGTTCGCTTCTCCCCCCTAAATCCCCCCGCTGGGGGGACTTCAGTCCGTGCCAGCGGGAGGTTCGTGTCTGCTGCATGCCTCTTCAGGATAGCCCCGTGCTCAGCCTGTAAAGGGTTCGCTTCGCCG
>CAYSTJ010000056.1:0-26103 GCA_964434105.1 uncultured Cellvibrionaceae bacterium
AAGCTGTGACTGCTGCGCAGAAGCCTGTAAAACGGGGTATGTCAAAAGGTTATATGAAGGTGGGGCGGCGTTATGGTCAGATTGATAATTTGATGAAATGTGAATAAGAACGCGCGGGCCTGGGTCAGAGATCGTCAGCAATCGAAAGAAGCCGTGGATTCAGTCAAATATGCCGGGTAACAATTCAGCTCACGCCCCGATTTGCCCCTGCACCTACAAATGAAAGTGGCGTTAAAAAATGGTCACAAACCTGTCGGGAACAGGTTTGAACGCCTGCCCAGGCGGCCCGGAGGGCGACGCGCAGGATGCGCGGCGTATTTACATGAGTAAACTCACATTTTTCGCCTTGCTCTGAACAAATCTGGACGCAATCTGAACAGTTACGACATTACTTATGCCCGTACATAAAAAAAGGGGCCAGAGGCCCCTTGTTTGTTCGTGTATACCTTCAGTTACTTGCCAAAGCCGGCGCGGATATAACTATTAATGCCATTCGCTGTCATCGAATCGTCCCAGGTCTGGGGCGCACGATTTCTGACCAGGTTCATAAAGGAATCGAAACCGTCAGTACCCTTTACCTGCTTGGTGACGTAACCCGACGCTGACAGCGTCGCGATTTTGCCGTTATTTTGCAGCTGCGCGTAGTAATCGCCCAGTGTCCGGCCGGGTGCCGGATACTTGCCGGTCGTATCGTTACCATTCCAGCCCCACACAATGTTGTTGGCCTGATCTGTCTGTTCAGGTTTATTGAGGCCGATGCCTGATGTTTTCAGGTCCTGAATAAAGGTCGTCCACTTTTTATCAACCGAGGCCAGTGAATGCACAACGTTGTCTTTCACCGTAATGGCACCGCCACCTACGTCGGCCGTCGTTATTCCCCATAATGCGGGTGTGCAAAGGTTTTTGCCGGAACAGGGATCCACACCTTTATACATACTGTGGCCTTCCGTCACGACATTATTCAGTGCTTTAGCGAAGGTGCCCTTAGGTAAAGGATGGCCGTTGTAACCCATTTGCAGGCTGATGGCATTGCGACCAAAGAAGTTGTTTTCGTACCGACCGCCTGGGCGACCGTGTACCCCATGGCTGGAAGCCCGCGTAATGATATTGTTTTCGACGACTATACTGTTGCCCACATTTTCGTACTGGATGTAGAGGTTGTGATTGTACATGTTGGCGCCAGCGCCCTTAACCTTGGGATTCCAGCCGCCGTAGTCAAACACATTTTCCTCGATCAGCAGGCCATTGATACCTTTTGCATAAAGGTTTGAAGGCCGCGTATTGCGGTTGAAAGACGATTGGTCGTAATAGCTGCCGGTGAACACGTTGCGTCGCAAAGTGATGTTGGTTGGTGTCCCTTGCCAGTCCTGAATCACAAGCTCGACAAAATCGAAAATACAGTCTTCAATCAGAACGTTAGTATGGCCGCCCAGCAGGACTGCCTTGTCCCCGTCCGCGTGTTTGCCGGTGAATTCGGCGTGGGCCGGGTCATGTTTGTAAGCGTAGATATGCAGACCGATGATGGAAACGTTCTGCAACGCCTTGTTCACGATTTTGAGCGCATTGCCACCGGCCGTTTCAATCACCGGGCGTGGACCCTGCCCATACAGTGCCACGACGGACGGCTCTGAAGGGCTGCGACCGGACTGGATGCCCGATATCGATTGTCCGCGCCACCGGTCGCCCGCTTTCAGATACAGGTGATCCGGCTTGCCGGTACGCATCTTTTCAGTGGCGGCACCCAGGGATTTGCACGGAGACGACTGGCTTAGGCAATCGTTACTATCGTTACCGGTGGAACTGCTGACGTATATGATTCTGGAGTCACTGCTGGGCTTGAATACGGTAAAGCCCTTGCCTGAAGCCGCCGTCGGTTTTACAACAGTAACAGAGGCTTTGGCGCGGTCGGTCACACCGTCCTGCTGGACCTGATAAACGAAGGAGTCCTGACCGGTAAAGCCGGAATCGGGAGAGTACTCAAATGCACCTGAATCAAACATTTCTAGCTGACCATTTTTGGGCGGTTCAATAACCTGGAAGCTGGCAAGATCTGCATCAAAAGAATCATTATTTCCTACCGTGTCTTCCAATGTGACCGTACCATTTCCATCCTGAACCCGAATTGAATAGAAATCGTCATTCGCTTTCAGTTGAGGCGTGAGGCCCGGTGTGTTGGGCGAACTTCCGTCACTCGCAACCGTAAATGCGACATGGTACGGACGTCCTGCTTCGCCGGTTCCATCGACACCCGCGTATGGGGTCACAACCAGCGTGTAGCTGCCGGGCTCCAGTACTTCTGTACCGTCTTCAACCCCGCTCGCACCTGGAATAGCCAGATGCTGATAGGCATTGGCCATAGTGTACTCGGCATTATTCTCATAGCGATTTAATGAGATGGGGCCGTCAAGTTTGAATTCGAGACTGCCAGTTTTGCTAATATCCTTGGAGATTGCAACAATATTGACCAGATCAGCCGGCGCGTTCGACAGGTTGAATGTATCGCCGTTTTTAATCTGTTTGATCTTTACGGAGTCACCATTTTCGGGAATAGCGACAAATTCCAGTGAAACAACGTCCGGGACACTGCTGGAGGCTATGGTGCGCGAGTCAATAACCGAAAATGCAATACTGGAGGAGATACCTTTGGCGCCACCCATGTCGGAATCGGCATAGGGAGTCACAGTCAGCGTGTAGTCGCCCACCGGAAGTTCGTCATTGGTGATGTCGAGGTGGTCTCCTTCGATATCCATCGTGTAAATCGGGTTATTTTCCCAGCGATCGATAGAGGTTGGACCGTCCAGCAGAAAGTGCACGCTGCCAGTATCTTTTTCGTTGGTGGAGTCTGCCACGATATTCAGCAGATTGGTGGGCATCCGGGAGATATCGATTATGCTGCCGTTGACGAGGGTGTCGACTTCTATCAGGTCGTTTTTCTCACTGAAAGCGGTCAATCGCAAGGCGTCGATAGGGGGGACGCTCAGGTCAAAAACATCACCATCATCACCGGTCGGCGCGTCGGCCACGGACTCATCTGATGCGGCGCTTACATCTACCTGCCTTGCTACGGGAGAGGCCTCTGCGTTTTTGGAATCCCGGACTTTGTAAATAATCTGGTATGTTCCCTCGCGGCTGAAATCCAGCTCCGCCAAATTGGAGGTGACATACTCGGTAATATCGCCGTCTTCAGCGTCGATCGCTATTACACCGGGATCAGAAAAGGCATCGCCGCGTTTAATGCTGATGGCAGAGGCTCCTCGCATCACTATGACTGGTCTGGTATTGGATTCGCCATTCTCATCCAGGACAATCAACGCGTCCGGTATTCCTTCGAGATTACAGCCGGTAAGTAATACGGCTGATACCGCACAGGATAAAACAGTGGATTTAAACTGCTTCAGCATAAAGTTTGCTCCGAACATCTGTGTTGCAATTGGCCCAAAAAATGCAGGGCAAAAGTGGTGTTTGTCATGCGTCCTGCGAATCGCTGCCCGATTTCAGGTCGGGGTATAAAGTGTAAATCGGTAGTGGCCAGCGTAAGGTGCGTGGCTTCGCATTATCAGTGCGGCGGTTCCGGATCGGGTCGCGCCTTCTGGTTGGCGACAAAATCCTCAAAATGATAATTGCGCCAAAAGCTGCCGTAAGAATACCTTTCATCAACTCTGCAAGTTTGGTTGGATATGAATTAACGGGCCATGGGGTATTCTTGTGTCTGGATCGCTATCGAACCGCTCCCTGGCAAACCAAATTACAAGCATGAACGGCAAGGCGTACCGAGCCATTTCTTACGGTCTGGCGTTTGGTAGTGGGGGAGACTGAATGTCTGGCGCTATTATAGGTGTTCATTTTTCCTTTAAATAAGCAAACGAAACATGCGTCGCCATCGATATTAGCAGAAAGTATGAAAAAGGGCGGGTTTTGTTCGTTTTCGACCCGTCTTCCCGTTTTCAAAGCTACCTGACCGGCTTTTGAAAAGATTACAATAAGCAGGCATCATACGCGTGCTTGGGAGCGTCTGGAAAAACGATAAGGATCAAAGTGTGAACCAGAGCACACAAAAAAGACTATTTCAGAGAGGTGGTTCACGCATCGGTTGATGCAAGAAGAAGCGAGTTGCTGGTTTTTTCCGCAGTTGATCCCAAAATAATCCGTAACGATTCAGCTCGTTTCGCAATGGTGCGGATCGCGTCCAGATTTGTTCAGAGTAAGGCGAAAAATGCTGGAGCATGTGAATACGCCGCGCTTCCTGCGCTTCGCCCGTCGGGCCGCCTGGGCAGGCGTTCCAACCTGTTCCCGACAGGTTTGTGACCATTTTTTAACGCCGCTTTCATTTGTAGGGGCAGGGGCAAATCGGGGCGTGAGCTGATTAGTTACAATAATTTTATCCGTTTTTAAGGGTGTATCCGGTATGTCCGTAGGTGTAGTTGTTATTGGCAGGAATGAGGGTGAACGCTTAAAGCGGTGTCTGGGATCCATTGGTGGCTACCCCTGCGTTTACGTTGACTCGGGTTCTATCGACAAAAGCGTGGAGTTTGCGCGGTCCCGCGGGGTATTGTGTGTCGAGCTGGATATGGCTACGCCTTTCACCGCGGCGCGAGCGCGCAATGCCGGGTTCGATGCGTTGATGCTGCGATTTCCGGAATTGCACTCCGTACTGTTCGTGGACGGAGACTGTGAGGTACAGCCCGGCTGGGTTGAAACTGCCGTCTTGGCTCTGGCAGGGGATGCTGGACTTGCGGGCGTCTGTGGGCGTCGACGGGAGCGGTATCCGAACTCGTCGCTTTATAATCGCCTGTGTGATATCGAATGGGACACGCCGGTTGGTTATACCGAATCGTGCGGGGGAGATGCGCTATATCGTGTTGACGCGCTGCAGCGGGTTGAGGGGTTCGATCCTTCCTTTATTGCCGGTGAGGAGCCGGAGCTGTGTTTCCGGTTACGGCAGAACGGCTATAAAATCCGCCGCCTCGATGCCGAAATGACGCTGCATGACGCGGATATGTTCGCTTTTCGTCAATGGTGGAAGCGCGCTGAACGCAGTGGTTATGCGTTTTACCTGAATGCCCGCAAGCATGGTGGTGGTGCTGAAAACTTCAAACGGCGAGAAGTCGCCAGCATTTTTTTCTGGACGGGCGGTGCGCTTGGGCTGATTTTATTGGCCGTAGCCACGGCGTCCTGGTGGCCACTGGTTGTTCTTCTGGGGGTCGCCTGCCTCCAGATTATTCGCATTGCAGGCCGGGCCAACCGTGTGCGGGAGAATTTTGGCCGCAAGGCAACTTTTCAGTACGCGGCTTTTGTTATGCTCGCCAAGGTCCCGCAATGTTTCGGGATTCTAAAAGCCATGCTTAAAAATCTGCGTGGCCATACACACACCCTGGTGGAGTACAAATAAGGGCATTGCCTTTCGCGCTGCCAGCAAACCCTGGTCGGCGCTAATTGCGGTTGTCCTCCTGTCGCCAGGGGTTTTTATATGCACCGAAGGACTGCTTCAGCAGGAGAAAGAAAAAGGGGCTATCTTCCACCAGGTACCGGCGAGCGAGACGGTTGGGTTCCTGCAGCATGCGGTAGATCCATTCGACACCAAATCGCGACATCCAGCGTGGAGCGCGACGTACCGTTCCGCTTTCAAAGTCAATCGTGGCGCCGATGGCCATGAAAATTCTGACGCCCGGTAACCGATGGCGGTTACGGCATATCCACTTTTCCTGCTTGGGAGCGCCCACGCCTACCGCCACGACATTGGCGCCAGATTTTTCAATCAGGTCAATTATGCGGTCGTTTTCCGCTTCATCGTTTTCGAATCCAAACGGCGGAGAATATCCGCCAACGATAATGTGTCGCCCGGTTCGCTTATTGATCCGGTCTGCGGCGAGCTGAACCGACTGATCGGTCCCGCCGAGCAAAAAGACGGATGTTTTATCGCGACGCGCAGCATGGTAATCGCAAAATGCCGGGAAAAAGTCCGAGCCAGTAATCTGCGCCCGCAGCGGCTCCCGCCGGGAAAACACCTTGCTCAGCAGATAGATAATGCGACTGTCACAAACCGTATAGGCGGCCTGCTGATAACATTCGTAAAACTCCTCGTCCTTCTGCAGCTTGATCAAGTGGTCGATATTGGGGGTCACCAATATGCCTTCATCAAAAGATTCCAGAAGCTCCTCGGTCGTCAAGTTATCGATATCGATATTGAGAATCCGTGTTTTGGAATAATTTACTGCCATTACTTGTTCCATAAAACTTTTCCGATATATCCGCTAATTCGTGAGTTTATTGCAATATGTCAGTCATACGGGCGATCAGGATATCGAAACTTGTCGGGTTAGTTTACATATCGACACGTTTTTAATACTAAAAATCGAAAAAATAGCCTATCCAGAATCAATTCGCTTCAGTTGGCTGGTTTAATGCAATATCGGAACCAGATTGCCCAACTCATGTGGAAGTCGGATAAAAACGCGCCGGAAACGCTCGGATAAAGCCATGGATGGCAACAGCCGGACGTCGAGGGTCTTCAGGAATGTGATTCAGACTTGTATTCATTGCAGGAGCGGGCGTGATTGTGTGGCTTTGAGCGGACATTGTAAAGAACTGCGACCTATAGCGATGCTGCCTGTGGCGTTTCGGAGGGCAGTTTGTGATAAAGTGCGAGACGCTTCCAGGTACTTCCTGCACGCTTTTTGTTGGCCCTGACGACATGCCAGATACGTCCCGATCAGCCAGATGCGGCTTCCTCGGGAGGGCGTCATCCATTGTCATTGTTCGCATTAAAGAGGCGGGTGTCGTGCAGCATGGCTTTGCGGGTATTTGAGCAGGCTGAGACTGGGTAAACATTGGAGAATTTATGGTCCTGAAAAGATTGGCCCCGTTGATTGTAGGGTCGTATGTACTGCTGGGCGCTGCGGCTCATGCCCAGAATGTGGAGAGGGTATTCGTACTTCAGGGGGTTGCAGAGGTTCGGCATGTGGAAAACGCAGGCCAGCGACCGTCGGCGGCGCGTCAGGTATCGCAGCAGGAATGGCTGGGTGGATTGATCGCCCGGGGGCATCTTGATAACGACTGGGTTTTTTTTGATAGCGACTACCAGCTTCTGGATCGCCGCTATTCGGAGTTCGAACAACGCAATGACCAGACGGTGATTGGTGACGCATCATTGCAGTTTGGTCGTGATCGCGACCGGATTAATCTCCAGCTCAATCATTCTTCGCGCGAAATACCGATCCTGCCGCTGGCTGGCGATAACCCGAACAACCGCGACCAGCGGACGATGGCGACGGCTCGCCTGAATGGCAATTTCAGGCTCGGTCCGAATAACGGGATAAAAGTGTGGGGTGAAATAACGGACACGCAGTTCGATTTCAGTGCTATTAATGAGTCGGAGCAGTCCGGGGCAGGAATGAGCTATGCGCGCAATATAAGCAGGCTCAGTCAAATGGGGTTCACAGTTACCGAGAGTGAGCTGGAATATCGCTACGTCGACGAGGTTCTCAAAAGTCAGCGGCAGTCGTTGTGGTGGACGACGCAACTGCGCACGCTAAATTACCGTCTTGAGCTCGGAGCCAATAGAATCAGAAGCAATGAATCCGAGTCGGACGGATTGTTTGCCGATCTTGGACTGACCTACGATTATGGGATACACAATGTCTATATGGGTGCCCGCCGCTGGCTGGCCGACACGTCTCAAGGGAGTGGCAATGCCGCGCGGTTTGCCCGTACCGTTGGGCAGGACGGTCGCCTGGGTGTCGTCGATGTCTATACCCGTACGGACTATGTCGTATCCTGGACGCACAAGAACCCGTGTTCGGCCTGTCGTTTCAAGCTGGATATAGGGCTGGAAAACGAAGACTATGAGCGGTTTAGCGCCTTTAGCACTCAGGAGAACTTCCTGCGTGCGCTTTTTTCCAGAACTGTAATAAGGGGAGTGGACTTTACCGTCAATGGGCAGGTGAATACGGTTCGTTACAAGGACTCCGGTACGGCGGACTTGCCGTTCGACCAGGATTACATCGATGAATTGGCCGAACAAGGTATCGATGTAGACGATATCTTCCGCCGGGAAAACTTTACCGATGTGAGAATGGAAGTCGGATTGGCGTTTACCGACCTCCTTCGATACGGTGAGTTTCGGTTCTTTGTCGGCGGGATTCAGCGAACTTACGATGAGCGTGACAGCATCCATTCCGAGTTTATTGGTGGTAGCTTCCGGTATGTGCTGGCGGAAATGTAGCGATTGCAGGAACTGGCCAGATCCCGCGTCAATTCGTTGCTCTGTGCCTGCAAATAGGATGCGTCTCTCTGTGCCTGCAAAGATAAAGTTGCGCCAAAAGCTGATCTCAACCCGTCGGGGAACTGCATAAAGCCCGGTGGGGAATGGGTCGGTGCAGGGTTGAGGATGCGCTGGATGCAGGCCCGGCGCAGAAAAGACGTCGGCGCTTCGCGGCGCCGTACCGGATGGCGACCGGCCGCTGAGGTTGCGCGGCGACCCTTCAGTAGGCGTTGCCGCGGTTGGATATCAGCCGGATCGGTGTCAAAAACAGTATTTTCAGGTCAAGCAACGGAGACCAGTTGCTAATGTACTCCAGGTCATACTCAACCCGTTTGCGCATGTCTTCAACGGTCCGGGTTTCACCGCGATAGCCGTTCATCTGGGCAAGGCCGGTTATGCCCGGTTTGATGCGGTGTCGGGCGAGATAGGCGCGGACTTTGTCTGAGTAAAAAGTGTTGTGTGACACAGCATGAGGTCGAGGGCCAACCAGCGACATGGTGCCCTGCAGTGCGTTGAACAGCTGGGGTAATTCATCAAGGCTGGATCTGCGGAGGAAGGCACCGACTGGCGTTACACGGCTGTCGTTCTGCCTGGCCTGTTCGATGATCTCCTTCTCTTCATGTATATACATGCTGCGGAACTTGTAAACATTGAATTTCTGGCCGTCCCAGCCGTCACGTTTCTGTTTGAATATCACCGGGCCGGGGGAGGACAGTCGCACAGCGATGGCAATTCCAATCAATACCGGGCTCAGGCAGATAATCAGGATGAGCGAAAGTATCTTGTCCATCATCAGCTTGATAAAAGCCGGCCCACCGGCCATCAGGGGTGTTTCATTCAGATTCAGCAGCGGAATGCCGGCAACTTCACGAACGCTGTGATTCAGTAACTGGAATTCAAAAATATCCGGCGCCCATACCAGATCGATATTTTCATTAAACAGACGATCATGTATTTCCTTCACCCGGTGTGTCAGGTTCAGTGGGAGGGCTACGTACACGCGTCGGACATTATGGGTCTTAAGGGTGCGTGCAATGTCGTCTTCATTGCCGAGTAAGGGGATGTGGGTGTCTTTCCAGTCAACCTGCTCCCCCGTAAAGCTTATAACGCCGATAATCGTGTCATTGAGCCAGATATTGCCGGAGATGCTCTTGGCAAGATGCTGGGCTATGGCGCCAGTGCCAATGATAATGGCCGGTTTGCGCAGTTGGTATTTGCGTCGGTAGAGCTTATACCAATTATAGGTAATCGTTATGAACAGCATCTGGCCGGCATAGGCGGCAAAAATCCAATAGACTACAACCTGTCGCGAATAGGCCTCGGAAGTTTTCGTAAGAAAAGCCATCCATCCCAGGGTGATAATGACGACGCCCCAGGCACGGGACAGGCGTCGAATCGCGCCGTCGAGACGATCGAACTGCCGAAATACGCCCATCAGGTTATACACGATAGTCATCGTCAGTAACGCAAATACCAACATGGTGCGGTACTGCATGGCAACTTCACCATCCCGCCAATACGCCAGAACGCAGAGCGTGATGCTGACCACGCCGAGATTCAGGATGTGCTGAATCCATTGCGCCAGTGTGTCGTGATTTTGCAACAGCCGGCGATTGCGCGACGTGGTCGGTAGATTGCGATTTTGCGAGGTCATGGTTGGGGAAATCTTACGAATCTCAGGATGGATGATATATGCCCGAATAACGGGCATTGTGCCGCGCCCACTCTAACATCAAATGGCAAACCCGTCTCAAAAAAACAGTGTGCCTAAGCATCTGCTCGACGACAAAAAAATGAATGTAATTGGCTTGGAACGGGGAGGTGCTGGCTTTGCGCAGATCTATCAGCAGCCTGGACTTTGGATCCGAAAAGTCCCGTTGGTGGCTGCTTCGACTTTATTTATGCGTTTCCTTTCGATTTGTACAGGCCTATGAATAAAAGGGCGATGCCGCAAATCGTAAGGAAGATCGGTTCGTCGATGGGGTTGCCAATCAACGCGTATCCGGTATCGGAGGTGGTGGCCTGTGAAAGTACCAGCACCGAACTGACCGCTATGGATTTTATGAAAAAGCTGCTTATACCTTTTTTCATAAACATGTCCTAATCCTTGCTATCGTTTTTAATTGAAGTATCAGCTGCTCGAGCTGTCTTTTATGTTCACCCCTTGGGTTTTCTATGCTAAGCATTGTTCATGCCAGTCTCAATATACCGGGGGGTTGTCCGGATACTTTCACAATTGTTATGGCAAAAAAAAAGCCGGTACAACATGTTTCCTTTAAAATCAGTGGCTTAAGTAATGATGTGATTTTTTGGCTAAAGCGCTGGAAACGCTAAGCCGACATTTTTTAACGACTCGACGCGTTTGAACCAGTCGGCATTTAGAGGCTTTGTATAAAAGCCCGACAGACCGTCAACCCGAGAATCTTGCCGCCATTTCCGGTCACTGTCGAACACCAGAAATCGCGTAGGCCCGGCGAATAACAACCGGAGCCGGGTCACACCTTTATGCCTGTCTTTATACTGTGTCCACGCTTAACACTGACTGAATTTGAACCGGGAATATGCGGAACAGGGCGTCCACGTGCGTCGTGCCGGTATCTCAACAGGGAGATTTTACGAGGATGCGCCGCGCGCTGCCGCCTGATCGGCAGGAAGGCAACGAGGGCGTACCGGGAAAGGCCCCGGGGTGGGCTGTGAAATAGTTCGACAGTAACTGCATCACGTTCGGCAAATCGGCGGGCTTGCTGGCCGGGTGTAATTTCTGCAGATGATTGCAGTCATTACCCCGGGATCTGAATATTGTACTTTTTCACAAGATCATAAAGCGTTGGCCGGGTAACACCGAGAATTTTTGCGGTTGCGGATATATTGCTCTCTGTCATGGTAAGCGCGCGGAGAATGGCGTTTTTCTCGGCGGTCTGCCTGACGTGGCGCAGGTTGATGCTCAAATCCTTTGCTGCGGCGATGCCCAGGTCTTCCGAGCTGACGAGACGGTCGTCCGCCATAACGACCGACCGCTTCACCCTGTTTTCCATTTCACGAATATTGCCGGGCCATTCATAGGCCTCGATCGCTTCGATGGCTTCCGGGCTGAAGCCGGTGATCGGAGAATTGTTTTGTTCGGCGTACATGCGCAGAAAGTGTCTGGCGAGCAGAAGTTTGTCGCCCTGGCGATCCCGTAACGGCGGGATGTGAATCTCCATTTCGCAAACCCGGTAGTAGAGATCCTCCCGGAAGGTCCCATCTTTTACCATTTCCTGCAGGTTTTTGTTGGTTGCGCAGATAACCCGCACATCTACGGGTATCTCGGTACGTCCGCCCACACGCTCGATAATACGCTCTTGTAGAAAGCGGAGCAGTTTGGCCTGCAGGGCCAGCGGCATATCGCCGATTTCATCCAGGAAGAGGGTGCCCTCGTGCGCCATTTCAACCTTGCCCAGCGTTCGCTTGGCAGCGCCGGTAAACGCGCCTTTCTCATAGCCGAACAGTTCACTTTCCATAAGGTTTTCAGGAACTGCAGCGCAGTTGATAGCCACCATCCGGTGGCTGGCGCGCGGGCTGAACCGATGCAGCGCTTTTGCCAACACCTCTTTGCCGGTACCGCTTTCACCGGTAAGTGTGCAGGTCACATTAGTCGGCGCGAGCTTTTCGATGGTGCGGCAGATTTTGAGCATGCCTGGATCGCATGCGATGATGCCATTGAGCGGCGCCTGCTGTTGCTCCTGTAAGCGACGATGGCGCTCTTCGAGATTGTAGATATGAAAAGCGCGCTGGAGAATAAGGTCCAGCGTTTCGGCGTTGACGGGCTTTTGGTAGAAATCATACGCGCCCATGGCTACCGCCCGCACGGCATTCTCGTAATCCGAATTGCCCGTCATAACGATGATCTTGGAGGATGGGAACAACGACGTGATCTCTCGGATGCAGCGAAAGCCTTCCTCGACGCCTTCATCGTCCGGCGGCAGCCCCAGGTCCTGAAGAATTATCGGTGGCTCATGAAGGCGAACCGCAGCAAGTGCCTCCTCGCGGCTGCCGACACAGACAACCTCGTACTGGTCGAAATGCCACTTGAGCTGACTTTGCAGTCCGACGTCGTCTTCGATGATCAGGAGCTTTTGCTTTTCAGTCAATTTATTCATGAGTTCGGAGTCGTTGGGTTATTAATGTAAAGGGTATACAGACAGTATGGCTCCGTTTTCAGGTGAAGCGCTGTGTGTATTCCGGTGTACTTTTCTGCTGCGCGGCTGATAATTGCCGAACCGGGTGCCAGAGCGTGGCCATTATGTCTGTCCAGTGACCGGCAGAGTAATGGTAAAGGTCGAGCCTTCGCCAGGTGCGCTATGGACGCTGATCTGGCCGCCCAGGCTCTGGATATAGTCCCGTGCCTGATACACTCCGATACCCATACCTTTGCCGGTTTTTGTGGTATCAAAGGGACGGAACAGGCGATCCCGAATAAAGTCCTGATCCATGCCTTCGCCATTGTCTTCTATGGCGACTGATACCTGGCTTCCCTCCATCGTCACCGAGACATCAATGAAACCGTTGGCAGCAGTGGCATCCTGGGCATTCTGGATCAGATGCACGAACACCATGGTAAGGCTGTCGAAATCGCCCTTGACCCGTACGAGTTCATTATCATTGCGCAGGCTCGGCAGGGGCTTGCCTTTCTGGCATCGTCGCACCGCCTCAAGCAGCAGTTCCTGCAGATTAAGAATTTTGACGCTTTCCGGCTCATTGCGCTGCAGTTTGCGCAGCAGGTTGTTCATCCGCGTAACCGAATTGTTGATGGTGTTTATCGTGTCCTCCACAAACGCCGGATTGTCTTTGTGCTTTTCGGCGTTCTTGACGACCAGGGACTGTTGTGCGATCAGGTTTTTCAGATCGTGCATGACATAGGCTGCCAGTTTGTTGAACGCATCGAACTGGCGCGCCTCAGCGAGTTGTTCGGATTGTTCATGGCGTCGTAGATAGTTAGCCACCTGCCGGCCGACAGTCTTCAGCAGGTCCAGGTCTTCCCAGTTGAGGGATGCGTCCCCGTTGGGTGTTGTTAGCGCCATAAACCCCACCAGCTGGGTTTCACTCATCAGTGGAAGTATCAGCCACAGGTTGCTGACATCGCTGACCCACTCCGGCAGGAGATCATTGTATTGCGCCAGCGAATCATTGGGCTTTTCTGTCGTCGGCAGAAACACCCATTCGGATTTTTGCAGTGCCTGGATGAAAGGGCTCGAGTCCGGTTCGATGGCATCATAGATATTCACATTCAACCGCTTTTGATAGACAGGCACAAACAGCTTGCCGCGCTGCATCCAGATGGCCCCCCCATGTGAGCGGAAAATGGAAGCCACTGCATGCAGTGCGTGGCTATTGACTTCTTCGACTGATTTGGGCTGGGACAGGAGGTCGATCAGCTTGAGCCATTCGGCGCGATAGTCATACTTGTGGCTGAACAGGTGCTTGTTTATCAGGACTGAAAGCTTCTCCCGGGCGCTGTTCGAAGCCATGAGGTAGCCAATGGAAAGCAGGGTCAGCAATAGGAGAAGCCCGTAAAGCAAAGCCCCCCAGTGGCTGCCGTAGCTTCGGACATAGTAACCGGCTACCGCCATAACAGCGATGATGGCGCCGGCCAGGATCAGAGATGTGCTGTAAAAGACAATCGGTCGGGATAGCGATAACCGCGCGGGTTGGTCATAGGTCTGATTCAGGGTTATTGCGGCTATACCCAGCAGTACGCAGCTGACCATGACCAGAATCGCTCTGAACTGCGAAAAGGTAGAGTCCAGGGTGTCCTGCAACAGGCTCTGAGAGAAGTAATAGATGTCGTAGATAAATATCAGTGCAACGGTCAGGCACAGAAGCTTGATCAGGCGGATGTTGTTGATATTGCGATACATCTGCTCAATGCTGAGCAGGCCAATTATCGAAAAGAGCAGACTCTGCCACATAACGACCGCACGGAGCTGCGGCGATGGGTGAATGGTGTAGCCCACGGCCAGTGCAATGAAGACAATGCAAACCGTGTATAGAAAGCGCTTGTAGAGCAGCGGCAGGCGATTGTTGCAGAAGTACTGGGTAGTCAGCGTTGCTGCGATTATCCAGGCGCCGGCGCGGAAAACCTCAAATATGCTGACGGAGGGCCCCAGTACCCGGTAGCTGTGGCGCAGGGCAATACCCAGTGCCCACAATGCCTGCACGCCGACTGCGACGGAAAGGCTCCAATGAAAATTCTGCCGATTCAGGCGGTAGACAAAGATAAGAGCAAGGATGAGTGAGAGAACAGCCGCGCAATAATACGCGATCTGCGTGACGCTCTCGAATACCATCCTTTATCTCCTTGTGTAATCCAGTAGTCTGGGACTGGCAGTCGTAAAATTGGTGGTAACTATTCAGGTCAAATCAACCCAAGTCAGCTCACGCCCCGATTTGCCCCTGCACTTACAGATGAAAGCGCCGTTAAAAAATGGTCACAAACCTGTCGGGAACAGGTTTGAACCCCTGGCCAGGCGGCTCGTAGAGTGAATCGCAGGAAGCGCGCAGTAATTACACGCGTAAACTCACATTTTTCGCCTGGCTCTGAGCCTGACGCAATCTGAACAGTTACGACAGGTGCTGAATAGTGACAAATTGGTTTGGATTCAGGTCGGCATCAGGTGCCGCCCAGCTGTGCATTGTAGCAGCATGTCACTAAAATTGCGGAGGAGGGATGCGTGAATTTCCAGTACGGCAGATTTCGACCGTCCCATCACGGGTGGACGGCAGTCAGGGATGAGCGGTAGTCAGGATCGTGCGCAGCAGCTACCCGGCGTTATCCGGCTGTAGGGTACCGAGTACATTGTGCATAATACGGTCAAAAAGCGGTCGGGTATCGAGGATAATGGCTTTTTCAAACTGCAGGTCATAGGCAAACTGCTTGCGCGTTTTTTCCAGTACCTTGAGGCCAAACCGGTTGACGAAGATATAGGCTTCCGGGTCAGTCTTGGCGGTGAGTTTGCATCGGATGATTTTGTCGTGAGTATCATCGAAGTAAGCTATCCATGCGCCTTCGGGCATCTTCAGGGCCTGCTCGTAAAACCGGCTGGCCAACTCTTCGTAATGGGTCTGCTGTCGTTCGACAGCCGTCATCTCCTGCCAGCTTTTGGGCGCGTCACCGCCCTTGCCGAGTGCTTCCTTCTGTTCTTCGCTGAGCGGGCCGAATGTCTCGGAGGCGTTAATATCCGTTGAATGTATGGCAAGTATGGTTTGTTCAATCCTGCTCACACGCGCTGCGCGAATTTCGGGGTCGTCGACGGCGGCAGTCAGTCCCTGTTCCATTTGCTCAAGCAGGTCGGGCATCAATCGTTCCCGCCGTTGCTGGGAGCGCGGGTCTTCATGCCGGTTACAGATCCAGATCAGGTCGGTGATGACCTGCTCATTGGCTGCCCATTCGCTGCTTTCCTGACCAAATTTGAGGTGGGTAATCACCATCACCTGTAGCCAGTAGGTAGTCAGGAAGTCGCGTACCGTTTCCGGCAGATCGATTTGTTTCAGTTTCTGATACATCACCGCCTGGGCGGTCGAGCGCGCCTGCTTAATGCGCGATTTACCCGCTTCTGTCTGGGTGGTGCGTTGCTCAACCACCGCAGATTTGCGATTTTCTTTCTGCACGGTCTCCTCGAGGAGCCTGTCCATTTCAACAAACACCCGCTCATCGGTCCGGTATTGCTTGTTCAGGGTTTGTACGATATCCGACATTATGCGGTACAGCGGGTCTTTAACAACGGCCTTGCCATCGTCGAACCCCTGGCCTGCCTGGGTCATACGATTGATCAGCCTGCGTGCAGGATGCTGTGGATCAATAAAAAATCGGTGATTTTGTATGGCTGCTTTAAGGACCGGGATCTGCAATCGGCAAAGCAGTGCCTGCAGCGAGTGAGGTAAATTATTGTCCTCGAGAATCCGGTCGAAAAACAGCGCGACCAGATTAATGATATTGTCGTCGTCTTCCTTCAATGAATGCGGTTGTTCCGGGTTGCTCCGCGTGAGCAGGCGGTTGATGGCTTCCCCGACAACGTTGCGGGGTTCACCCTGTCGGGCCAGTTCAGCCTCGTACTGGTGCTGGCTCGCGGTCAGTGCGGCTGTCAGTTCCGGGGGCGACATGACCGGCCCCGGGTTGGCGGAGAAAATAAACCAGTTGACCCGGTCTGTCGATGAACGCTGTGCCAGTTCCCGCACGGTGCAAAGGAGCGCCATAAACGCTTCGGAACTCAGGCGGAACCCGGAATCGTCGAAATCAGGGGTGCCTTCGGTCGAAGCTGGCGCCGCCGGCTTTTCCTGGCGCATGTTCGGCGCACCGCCGTCATCGACAGGTGTACTATTTCCGTAGGGTTTGGGTATTTGGGGGAGAATACCTGCTTCCAGCAGCACCTGATTGGCATCGGCATAGATGTGGCCCAACTGGCATAGCACATGTCTTTCAAACAGTTTATAGAGTATCAGCTGCGCTTTCATGTCCGCGATAAATACACTGCGGCACGTATCAACGAAAAGCAGGCTGAGCTGCCCGGGATCCAGGGGGTTATTCTCTTCGGTAACCGGGCATGGCAAGAGATGATCAAGGCGAACATTGAGTTCGTATAATTCTTCCTTGAACAAATCACGGGCACGGCCGGTCATATTGTTCTTTGTCAGTTCAATTTCCAGGTCGTCACCATCAACCAGGCTTAAGCCCTCAGTCGGCCGCTCCTGATGCGTGACTGCCGGGCTACTGTACGCCGTTTCATCCTGAGGCGGCGGCTCCTCGATACCCGCAAACAATTGTGACAGGCCAGAAAGAAACGCCTTGGTAAACTGTTCGTGTTTGACGCGGATTTCCCGCATGGCATCGAAATACAGCCGCTGCTCGGCGTCGCTGGAGGCACGACTGGATAGATCAAAAAAGAGTTCATCAGCCGCTGAAAACATATGGGCAATAAGGACTTCACTGCCTGAGAGCGAATGGCGTTTTATGGGGTCAATTATCTGCGCTCTCTCAGCAGGCTCCTGAAAGTTACGGCGTATTAATTCCAAATGATTGGTTTTGGAACCTTTATTCCACATGGGCTGACTCTATAATTCTGATGCGACCCAAGCCCCGCCGGATGGCGACACTGGTAAATACAGAATAACCGGGAGCAAAAAATGTTCCATGTGGTTGATTCCGGTCGACGACGTAAGGCGGCGTCAGTCTACGCAGATACATTTGGTGTCAAATGTCGCTGTAATCGCATGTATGTCTCTGTTTTTGCTCAGTGCATTCTGAATTTGAATGTAGACGAAAGCGCCACTTGGCGCCAGTCCGTCCGTCGATTGTTCGCGATTGCGACAGGGCCCGGCGGGGCACCGCGGGCTGCCTGTAAAAATTGCCGACGTTCGTCCGGGTAGGTGTTCTAATCAAGATTCGCTATAATGCCGGCCCTTTTGAAGGAGATCGGTGCTTTTAATGGTGTTGGTTATCGATAACTACGATTCGTTCACGTACAACATTGTGCAGTATCTGCGAGAGCTGGGCGCGCATGTGGAAATTGAACTCAACGATCGTATAACAGTCGCTGGCATTCGCCAGCGGCGACCCTCACACCTGGTCATCTCCCCGGGCCCCTGCACCCCGGCAGAGGCCGGCGTTTCGGTTCCTGCCATCCGCGCACTCGTCACCGAAATGCCCATTCTGGGTGTCTGCCTTGGGCATCAATGTATCGGCGCGGCATTGGGCATGGATATTATTCACGCTCGCCGCATCATGCATGGCAAAACCTCCGTCATTCACAATGCTGGTATGGGCGTATTTTCTGGTTTGCCCGCCACTTTCAATGCAACACGCTATCATTCCCTGGTTGTGGATTCCACTAAAATGCCGCCCTCCCTGCAGATTTCCGCCTGGAGCTGCAGCGAAGATGGAGCGTTTGATGAAATAATGGGGCTCAAACACAGGACTTTGCCGCTGGAGGGCGTACAATTCCACCCGGAGTCCATTTTGAGTGAGTGCGGACACGCATTGCTGGCAAATTTTTTAAAACAATAGAGTGATTTGAGGGGGCGTTGTGGATATAAAGGCTGCTTTGGCTGACGTTGTTTCGGGCCGGGATCTGGAGCGGGAACAAATGTCCGGCGTCATGCATCAGATTATGACCGGCCAGACCACGCCAGCATTGATCAGTGGGTTTTTGGTGGCGCTGCGAATGAAGGGCGAAACCGTCGATGAAATCACTGGTGCGGCTGACGTCATGCGATCCCTGGTAACACCGGTCGATGTGGGCTTTGCAGAGCTTGTGGATACTTGCGGTACCGGTGGTGATGGCTCCAATCTTTTTAATGTATCGACCGCCTGCGCATTTGTCGTGGCCGCGGCGGGTGGCAGAGTGGCCAAACACGGCAATCGGTCCGTTACCAGCACAGCGGGCAGTGCCGATGTGCTGGAGGCCGCCGGGATCAATCTGGCGTTGACGCCCGTTGAAGTGGCGCGGTGCATAAGCGAGGTTGGCGTGGGTTTTATGTTCGCGCCAGCCCACCATGGCGCAATGAAGCATGCTATAGGTGTACGTCGCGAGCTGGGGCTGCGAACCATCTTTAACATTCTGGGACCGCTGACCAACCCTGCAGGCGCACGCCGTCAATTGCTGGGTGTATATGATCGCAGGCACTGTGGCATGCTGGCGGAAGTGCTGCGGCGGCTGGGAAGCGAACATGTCATGGTAGTGCACGCGGATGACGGGCTGGATGAAATCTCGTTGGCGGCATCTACATTCGTCGCAGAGTTAAAAGACGGTGTGGTGCGTGAGTATGAGATCGACGCTGGTGAGTTCGGCATACAGACGGCCGATCTCGTCGGTTTATCCGTCGAATCAGCGGCGCAATCCCTTCGACTGATCAATGATGCTCTGGGCTCACGGCCGTCTGCCATCGGCCAGAAGGCGGGCGACCTGATCGCACTTAACGCGGGCGCTTCACTGTATGTGGCAGGCATTTCCAGTAGTCTTGCCGAGGGTGTACTGATGGCGCAGGACATCATCGCCAGTGGCCTGGCCGCGGAAAAAATCCGGCAACTGGCTGAGTTTACTGCCTGTTGCGGTGATCTGGCGACGTCGGCACGTAGTTGATTTATGGCCGGCCTCATGGGTCGGGCTTCCAGGCAGCAGATAAAAATACGGGAAACGTTGTGAATAGCATACCGACAATATTGGACAAAATAATAAAACGAAAAACCCAGGAAATCGCGGAGCGTCGCAATACGATGCCGCTGGACGAGCTGGAAAGCTGGCTGGCCAATGCCGGCGCCACACGCGGTTTCGAAGCCGCAATGGCGGACCGGATTGAAGCCAGGCAGCCTGCCGTAATCGCCGAGATCAAGAAAGCATCGCCAAGCAAGGGCGTGATCCGGGAGGATTTTCAGCCAGGCAATATCGCACACAGTTACGAAAATGGGGGCGCGACCTGTTTATCAGTCCTGACGGATGAAGATTTTTTCCAGGGTGCCGATGTCTATCTCAAGGAAGCTCGAGCAGTGACCCAGCTACCGGTTATTCGCAAAGATTTTATCGTGGACGAGTACCAGGTCATTGAGTCGCGGGTGATGGGTGCGGACTGTATTCTATTAATTGCCGCGGCACTGGATTTTTCCCAGTTACGGGATCTGAACCAGCTGGCGCACAAGATCGGGATGGATGTTTTGGTGGAGGTTCATAATGAAATGGAGCTGGAGAGGGTCTTGACGCTGCCGAACCGCATGATCGGCATCAACAATCGGGATCTCCATAGTTTCAAGGTCAGTCTGGATACCACGTATCGCATGTTGGACCGCATTCCGACCGATAAGCTGGTGGTTTCTGAAAGCGGTATTAATACCCGCGATGATGTTAACAGTATGCTCAATAAAGGCGTTTACGGGTTCCTGGTGGGTGAGTCGTTGATGAGAGCCGAAGATCCCGGCAACCAGTTACGCGAGTTATTCCCGCAATAGGCCGGATGCTAAAGTGCAGGTGATCGCCCAAAGATGCAGGTGCGGTCCGCCGGCATTTGTCTGGACTTGCCATGGGGCGAGCCGCCGTTAGCGGCGGCCCGGTTGCGGAGCTCCAGCCAGGGTCAGCGAGTTCCGTAAACTACCATGGTTTTGCCTTTGACAGACACGAGTCCCTGTTCTTCCAGTGTCTTCAGGACACGCCCGACCATTTCTCGCGAGCAGCCGACAATCCGCCCGATTTCCTGCCGGGTAATCTTGATTTGCATGCCGTCAGGATGCGTCATGGCATCCGGCTCCTTGCAGAGGTCGAGCAGGGTTCGGGCCACGCGACCAGTAACATCCAGGAACGCGAGATCGCCCACTTTACGTGTAGTGGCGCGCAAGCGGCGAGCCATCTGTGCGCCCAGAGCGAACAGAAATTCAGGGTGGTCTGCAGACAGTTCGTGAAATTTGGCGTAGCTGATTTCGGCTATTTCGCATTCGGTTTTGGCGCGCACCCATGCGCTGCGAGCATCTTTTTCGTCGAACAGTCCCATTTCTCCAAAGAAATCGCCGTCATTCAGATACGCGACAATCATTTCCCGGCCTTCTTCATCCTCGATCAGAACGGTCACTGAGCCTTTTATTATGTAATATAACGAATCGCTCTTGTCTCCGGCATAGATAAGCGTACTTTTGGCAGGGTACCGGCGACGATGGCAGTGAGTTAAAAAACTTTCCAGATTTTTTACATGTGGAGAGAGAGTTACGGAAACCAAGCTTCAATCCTCGAATCTTCTAAAGTGAATAATCGTTTTAGTTTTTATGCCTTGGTCGCTGATACAGCTACGCTTCCGGGGCGGTAAACGCGCTGAAAGGCCATTCAGGACCTAACACCACATTCTTATCAGAGTATACACAGCCTTTGCTCAAAATAGTTTCCGGATTGTGCGACCAATCGCAGGTTTAGTGTGACCGTTATTGCAAGCCTCGGAGTTAAAAATGCCAACACCTTGTGAGTTCTGCGATTCCTGAAAGTTCCCAAAGCGATTGCTGTGTGCCCGTATTCTGTCTGCGCGCGCGACGGCAAGCCGGGTTTTTTACGCTGTTTCCGGGCAAAAAAGCGCAAGGCCGTCGGTGAAGGCCACTTGAGACAATCGGATGCTGGCCAGCCCGCGATGACCGACGCGCTGTTGAATATCCGGCTTATGGATGCAGCGCGCGCGGTGTGCTAGGCTTTGCGCCCATTTGAATAGCGGTGAGGCATGCAGCAATGAAAGCGACGGTGAAATGGGTGGATGAAGTCACATTCCTGGCGGAATCAGGCAGTGGGCACACCGTGGTCATGGATGGTCCACCAGACCATGGCGGCCGGAATGTAGCCGCACGACCCATGGAGCTACTGTTAATGGGGCTTGGTGGCTGTGCGGCGTTCGATGTAGTCAGTATCCTCAAGAAATCACGGCAGGCCATCGCAGACTGTCGGGTGGATCTGGACGCGGAGCGCGCCGATGGTGTGCCGTCGCCGTTTACCCGTATTCATTTGCATTTCGTGGTGACAGGGCATCATCTCGCCGAGAAGCAGGTGGAGCGGGCAGTGAAATTATCGGCGGAAAAATACTGTTCTGCGTCGATCATGTTCGAAGCCGCTGGCGTGGCAATGTCGCACGATTTCGAAGTGATCGAGACAGCGGTGCCCTGACCCTTTTCACTGGAAACGGACCGAAGTCCGCAGTTTGCTTCGGAAAAAAATGCCGATTAAACGCGGTAACTGAGCGTCGTCATCACCTTTGAGAGCAATCGCATCCCCCGTTTTACCGGGCGCGGAAAGCGCCAGCCGCCAGCCGCCAGTGCCTGCAGTCCGTGTGCGCGTTCATCTTCCAGCATGGTATTCACGATGGCTCGCGATTTTTTGTCTTCGTCCGGGAGTGATCGCAGGTGTTCCTGCAAATGTTCGCAGACCTGATCTTCGGTGGCAGCGACAAAGCCGAGGCTGGCCCGGTCACTGATCAGGCCGGCGCCAGCGCCCAGACAGAAGGCCATGGAATGCCACGCAGGGTTGAGAATGCTTGGGCGGCTATCCAATTGGCGCAGCCGTTCTTCACACCAGGCCAGGTGGTCGGTTTCTTCTGCGGCGGCCTGTTCCATGTCACGGCGAACCCTGGGTAGTTTGGCTGTCAAAGCCTGTCCCTGGTATAGCGCCTGTGCGCATACCTCGCCGCTGTGGTTGACGCGCATCAGGCCGGCAGCGTGACGCTTCTGACCTTCGCTCAGCGGCGTTTCAGCCTCGGAACGGGCTGGCGAAAGCCGTGTGCCTGGGTTTGTGTTCGGGGTAAGTGTACGCAACGTGCGATCAAATTGACTGATCAATCGATCGGTTGACGACAGCTGTCTGGAAGTTGACATGGTTGGTCTCACTTGAAACGGGTGGTTGTCAGCGCTGCGACGTTAACTGTGTGCGCACTGACAGTCTGTAGCAACGTCACTTTTTGTAACTATTCACCTCACGCCCCGATTTGCCCTGCACAAGAGCATCGCAGTCTGACCGAGCCTGGACATCGCTCAAAGTGATAGTATCGTCGGCTGGGTAGTATTGAAAGCCGAATTGAGGAAGATCTAATGCCAGAATTGTATCCGGAAGACCAGGAACGAGTAAATAAAGTCATCAGTGAAGGTATGTACAAGCCTGATCACAAACCATTCAAGCCGTGGACATTATTGTTGGTAATTATCGTCGTTCTGGGGTTGATCACGCTCGTGAGCTTTTGGATCGCTGCCGGGCAAGGCTATGTCTGAGCGGTGCCGGATAAACTGTGGTAGAAACGGGCATGGTCAGCACTGCTGATGTGAATCGGTTGAATTCTTTATGTGATGTCAGAGGACCTTCTAATTGGGTTTTGTTCTAAATGTTCAGAGTGTTAAGTTGGTATCCTGTTCCAGGCTGGCGGCGTGATACGTTTTGAAGGTAGATTGGCCATAACAGAAATCGGGCCGCAAAACCGCAGTGAGAGGGTACGACTATGGACAATATGTGGGAGCTTAAAGCCTCCGAACTCGATAAACTGAAGCGCCTGGCGCTTTATATGGAATTGCATGAACGCAAACACTACAGAGTGGAGCGTCACCCGGACCATACGCCCCAGCTGATACGGGACGCACTGGCAAGCACCAACCAGCAAATCCGGGAGCAGCTGGATGCAGTCTTCGAGGTTATGTCGCCGCGACTGCGTCAGCGATTGGCAGCGATGCACCTGACGGGGGGAGTTCGGCGCGCCCAACCGCAGGCCGCTCGCGGTTAACCGGAAATTTCCCGAAGGATCGGAGTTTCCGGGCCGGTGGCCCGAATAGCCTGGCGTGGTTCCGGGCCGAACGCGTATTAAAAACCGCTGATCAGGCGCGTTGGATTGCGACCGATGGTGATTCTGACCCGTCGTACCTGAAAAGGCCTGGCTATTTTCGGGGAGCAGACTTCGCCGACTTCCGGCGTCAGCGACCTTGAGCACTGCGATTGGTGAAAGCGTGCGCAGGGCGACCGGCCATCACACCCGGTCGTTAATTTCGCCCGGTCCGGCGTACCCTTTTTCCGGCGGCCTGTAAACGGACAGAGATGCGCCGGGCCGTCTTCAGGTTATGATCGCGCCTTTAACGCCCTTCAGCACCTTCTGTTCAGAGATGACGGGTCGGCTTTCGGACAATAATTGGCATCATCCCCCCATCCTTTGCCGCTCACGTAATAAGGTCGTTAAGCGGGTTTATCTGCCGGTTCGCATGCCGTGTTAGTGGATTGTCATGTAGGATTGCATACATTGACACCCGGCAGATCCTTCAGCCAACTTTCAGGGTTGTAGGTTTACCATTCATCGTAACTTTGATTCCGGTTCGCTGTTAACCGGTAAACTATTGGGAGAATTCAATGATGCGCTTAGGCATTTTGGTGGTTTTGGCTGTATGGCTGACAGGCTGCGCGACCGCTTATTACAATACGATGGAGCGGCTCGGCGTACATAAACGCGATATCCTGGTAGACCGTGTGGAGGATGCACGCGACGCGCAGAAAGATGGTCAGGTGCAATTCCAGTCCGCGCTGGACCAGTTCAAGTCAGTGGTGGTTGTGGATGGCGGTAACATCGAGAAAGTCTATGACCGACTGAATGGGGAATATGAGCGCAGCAAATCCTCTGCCGAAGACATTCGGAAACATATCAAGGATGTGGAGTCCGTTGGCAAGGCATTGTTTTCGGAGTGGTCAAAAGAGTTGGGGCAGTACAGCGACGCAAACCTGCGCCGTGAAAGTGAAAGAACACTGAAGTCCACCCGGTCCAGGTTCGACCAGCTTTTGGCTGCCATGAAAAAAACTGAAACCCGACTGGAGCCGGTTTTAAGTGCAATGCATGACCAGGTGCTGTATCTGAAGCATAACCTCAACGCGCGGGCGATTCAGTCACTGAAGGACGAAGTGATCAAAATCGACAAAGATGTCGAAGTTCTCCTTAAATCCATGCAGCAGGCCATTGCGGAAGCGGATGAGTTTATTCGCGAAATGAAGGAGTAGAGCGGGTTTGTCCCAGGTGCGCCGCCCGTGTGCGGCCAGGGGTAATCACGCCGGCTGCGAGACGCGGCATCACCGCGACGGCTGGCCGGCATTTGTCAGTCCATCGAGCTTTTAAACAGCAGTGCGTCGCCAACCTCACTGGCTTTTTCATCGCCAAAGAGGCAGGCGGTGAGCTGCAATGCCAATGCCATCGCCGTGGCCGGTCCCTGACTGGTAATCAGGTTTCTGTCGACTATGACTGCCGCCTGGCTGACCCCTTTTACACGGGGTTGGAGTTCATCCTGAAAAGCCGGGAAGCAGGTCGCTTCGTAATCGGCGATCAGGTTGTGTTTGCCCAGCACCACGGCCGGCGCGGCGCATATGGCGGCCAGCCACCTGGAGGCTTCCAGTTGTGCGCGGATGATAACGAGGAGAGGGGCTGACTGTTGCAGGTTTTCGGCTCCCGGCATGCCGCCTGGCAACGCAATCATATCCCAGCGGGTCTGTCCGCAATCCTCAATGGTCGTATCGGCTTCAATCTTGACACCCCGTGCAGCGACCACCGTCTTCCGCCCGGCCATAACCGAAGCAACAGTAACCGCGGCGCCAGCCCGACGCAGCACATCAATGAGTGTGACGGCTTCAATTTCTTCGGTCCCGTCAGCAACGGGAATCAGAACCTGTTTCATTGTTACCTCCACGTTCGTTAATTGACCCGGTATTGTTGTGCATTGATAACAGGGACGCAAGGGTCGTGTGGGCCGAGCGCAGCACTACTACCCCCTATTGCCTCAGCTATTTCTTCAAGGGGTGCCGGACACGTTCTCCACATGGAAAGTGGCGCCCCGTTGACCGACGTTGGCTGCGAGTTGCAGCGACTCCCGGGCGCGCTCCGCAGTCTGTTATAGATTGCCGTCTGGTGTAGGTGGCGAATCGACTGGCGTGCGGCGCAACGGCATCTGATGGAGCCCGTCAAACGGAAATTCCGTCGACACCATCGACTGAACCGTTTCACGCTCACGTCGCTGTAACGGCTAAAGCTACGGGAAGTCGCCATCCCCTGGAAGAAACTATCAGAACTTCCAGCTGCACTGGCATAAAATCTTCCGTGGATTTTTCAGGGTAGGCAAGGCGTCCGGCAACCTATTTACTTTATGGAAAGTGTCAGGGGCAGTCGGTTCTTTGTTGATGCGCATAACAAAAACAGGCCGATCGCTTGCCTTCAAAATTGGCAGCTGCTTATAATGCGTGGGCGTAATCTTATCGGGCTTTATTTCGCGAGCGAACAAGTAGTTTCGCGAGCGCAGGCTTGACATCTATCCAGCATTGACAGGGTTTAACTCACCATTCGGGCTCACA
>CAYSTJ010000057.1:0-25058 GCA_964434105.1 uncultured Cellvibrionaceae bacterium
CACGCTTTGCTTGACCTCTTTTTTAAATAACCACTGATTCGCCTGGAATCTAGTGCTTTCCGGCCTCTAGGCCGGGGCGCGAATTATACGCCTGAGTGGCGATAATTGGAAGCTTTATTTTAAAAACTTTCAACGCTCTGCCTCCGTTTTTCGTTACTTCACTGCTCCGTTGTGAGGCGCGCATTCTACCCATTCTGAAAGATTGCACAACCCTTTTCTTTCAAAAAAAGTATAAAAAAATAAAAAATGAAAAAAACGCTCACGGACCGTACAAATTGATCATTATAGATCACTTTTCCTGGCCCGCCAGCTGCGATCGGTCATCTGCACCAGAGTGGGATTTCAGATTCACTTCCGCGCCAGACATTCGCCTGCAATGCCCAAACACGCACGAGCACGCTTGGACCTTCTCGCAGGGACTGGATAGGAAAATAAGCCGCGCCCGCCGTGCAGTGATGCCCGTGCAAAATTGGCTAGTCCCAGAACGAACGGATTGCAGCGATGCCAAAACCGTGGTGGGACCGGACACTATCGAGATGCACTTGAGCGACGCCCCCCAGGGCGTAGACCGGTACGCGACAGCGCTCGGCCATGCGCCCAAACCGCTCCAACCCCAGAGCTGCACGGCCTGGATGCGACGCGGTTTCAAATAATGGCGACAGAAACACGTAGTCAGTATCTGCATCGACCGCCCTGTCGATCTGCTCCATTGAGTGACAGGACGCACCCAATGAAAGGACTCTATCGCGCCCGCAGGGGAGACTGTCACTTAATTCTGCAGCTGTTAAATGCAGGCCGACGGGGCCATCAAGGTAAGGCAGCAACCCGCTATTGACCAGCAAGCGTGCGTCGAGCGAGGCACAAAGCAATTCGGCGCGCCGGCATAATTGCTCCCTGTCAATCGGGCAGTCTTTGCCAATACGCAAATAGATTGCCTGCGCCCCGCGGGCGACAGATCGACGAATCCGGCACTCAAAATCATCGAATGATGCAAAGGCGCCAGTCACGGCCACCATCGACGGCAGCCGCAGCGCCTTGAGGATCGGCTTGTTTGCGTCAGGAAACGGGTAGCTGGCAAGCTCATCCGGACAAACCCAGGCGATCTGCTGACCTTCCCGACCACAGGCTTCACCCTCGAACGCATCGACCAGCAAAACGTCGAGCAGTACCGACTTTTCCAGGTAGTCATGTCGAATTCTGATCAGTGGGCGAGTGCACCTGACATGGATACCGGTTTCTTCCCATAGCTCACGTTTGAGTGCGTCGGAGGTCGATTCGAGGGGGTTGATCTTGCCACCCGGGAACTCCCACAAGCCGCCTAAATGTTGCCCTGGTGACCGGCGCGCAATGAGCACTTTCCCGGTCGGATCAAAAACAACCCCGACAGCAACCCGCAGCATACTCAGGTCCGGTATTCAGCATTGATCGTGACGTATTCATGAGACAGGTCCGAGGTCCAGACGGTGTCACTGTGGTTACCTCGGCCCAGCGCTACCCGAATCGAAAATGCGTCCTTTGCCACCACTGCTGCGCCGGCCGCCTCTTCATAATGGATATCCCGACCACCTTTGCTGACCACCAGGACATCGTCCAGCCATACATTCACACCGCTCGGGTCCAGTCCGGCAATACCGGCATAGCCAATGGCCGCAACAATTCGCCCCCAGTTGGCGTCGGATGCAAAAATCGCGGTTTTAACGAGAGGTGAATGGGCAATGGTGTAAGCGACCTTGAGGCACTCTTCGTCAGTGCATCCGCCTTCCACCGAAATACCAACAAACTTGGTCGCACCTTCACCGTCGCGCACTATTTTTTTTGCCAGACTTTGCATTACCGCGGTAATGGAACGCTGAAGTGCTTCGTAAAGAGGGCCACTGGCTTCATTGATCATGGGCAAGCCGGCGCGCCCCGTCGCAATCAGTAGACAGCTGTCATTGGTCGATGTATCACCGTCAATGGAAATACGGTTGAAGGACCTGTCCGCCGCCAATTTGATCATTCGGTCGAGTACCGGCCGCGCGACGACAGCGTCAGTGGCGACAAAGGCCAAAAGGGTTGCCATGTCTGGACGGATCATTCCTGCGCCTTTGGCTATCCCGGAAACCGTGATCATTTCGCCGTCGAACTCAAACTGTTCGCTGGCGCCTTTCGGGCAGGTATCCGTTGTCATAATAGCTTCGGCCGCCCCCCGCCAGCCAGCCTCGTCCATGTCGCTCATAGCGTCCGGGAGTGCATTGGCGATTCGATCCAACGGCAAATACTCACCTATCACGCCGGTAGAGAACGGGATGACCTGCTGCGGCAGTACATTCGCCTCACGGGCAAGCATTGCACAACATGCGACAGCATCTTCGAGCCCCTTGCTGCCGGTACAGGCATTGGCGCACCCTGAGTTTATCAAGAGATACCGGGTATCACCTCGCGCCAGGTATTCACGGCCCAGAATAACGGGTGCCGCCGCGAATGCATTTTTTGTATAGACCCCGGCTACGGACGCACCTTCGCTGATTTCAATCACCACCAGATCTTTGCGACCCGACTTCTTGATCCCAGCGCTGGCGGTACCCAGTCGAATACCGTCAACCCGGTGCAGAACCGGCCAGTCTATGCTTCCTACTGTCATAATTCGCTCACTTACGACAACTTGCCGTGACAGGCCTTGAATTTCTTTCCAGAGCCGCATGGACAGGGTTCATTTCTGCCCACCTTGGCGGTATCCCGCACATAGGTTTCGCCCCGATCCGCTTGCGGTGGCTGCTCGTCCAGCTGATTAAGCTTTTCATGCTGCATTTTTTGCAGCCGGTGAGCTGCTTCTGCGGCAACGCGCTGACGGCGCTGCATTTCTTCCATCTGCTCCTGCGTCATGGGCTCCACCCGGAACAGGACCCGGGTTACCTCATGCTTGAGGTTATCCAGCAGTTTCTCGAACATTTCGAAGGATTCACGCTTGTATTCCTGCTTGGGATTGCGCTGCGCATAGGCACGCAGACCGATCCCCTGACGCAGATGGTCCATATTCAGCAGATGCTCCTTCCATAGCTGATCCAGAACGTGCAGCATGACCTGCTTTTCAAGCGCTCGCATGGTCGGGCCAATTCTTTCGGATTTTGCCGTATACGCTGCATGCATGGCGCCTGTGATCTTTTCTTTGAGGGGCTCTTCGTAAAGCTTCCTATCCTCATCCAGCCACTGCTGAATGGGCAATTTCACACCAAATTCCTGCTGCAGAGTACCTTCGAGCCCTGCAATATCCCACTGTTCATCCAGTGACCCGGGGGGGATAAAGCTGGCGACGACGGCGTCAATTACATCCGCGCGAATGCCATTGATAGCATCCTCGATATTTTCTTCATCCAGCAGTTCATTTCGCTGATGGTAGATCACCTGACGCTGGTCATTGGCCACGTCATCGTACTCAAGTACCTGCTTGCGGTAGTCGAAGTTTCTCGCCTCAACTTTTCGCTGAGCCGTTTCAATAGCATTGGAGACCATCCGGTGCTCGATGGCCTCACCTTTCTCCATGCCCAATGCACTCATTATCTTGCGCACCCGGTCGGAGGCAAAGATCCGCATGAGATTATCTTCCAGCGACAGGTAAAACCGGGACACACCCGGATCTCCCTGTCGGCCCGCACGGCCGCGTAGCTGATTGTCGATACGACGGGACTCGTGACGCTCTGTGCCGATGATATACAGACCGCCTGCTTCGATGACTTCCGCATGACGTCGTTGCCAATCTTCCTTGATTGCATCGATTTGTGCCGGCGTGGGGTCTTCCAGTCTGCCTATTTCCGCTTCCCAGCTTCCGCCAAGTACAATATCTGTACCCCGACCGGCCATATTGGTCGCAATGGTTACCGCACCAGGGCGTCCAGCCTGTGCAATAATCTCGGCTTCCCTGGCGTGATGCTTGGCATTAAGAACCTCATGAGTGATGCCGGCCTTCTTGAAGCGCCGGGACATTTCTTCCGACGTCTCGACTGACGCGGTACCGACCAGCACGGGCGCCCTGCTGGCTTTGATCCGCTTCACTTCCTCGACTATCGCATCGTACTTGTCGTCGATATTGAGATAAATGAGGTCGTTAAGATCTGTTCGGCGCACCGCCCGGTTGGTCGGAATAATCACAACGCCCAGTCCATAAATCTGACTGAACTCCACTGCTTCAGTGTCTGCAGTGCCGGTCATGCCTGACAGCTTGTTATACAGTCGAAAGTAATTCTGGAAGGTTGTCGATGCCAGCGTCTGGCTTTCGCTCTGAACACTGACGCCCTCCTTGGCCTCAAGCGCCTGATGCAGCCCTTCGGATAGCCTTCGACCCGGCATGGTACGCCCGGTGTGTTCGTCAATCAGTACGACGGCGTCATTTTCAACAATGTATTCTACGTCTTTACGATACATTTTATTGGCACGCAATGCCGTGTGAACATGGTGCACAAGGGTCAGATTACTGGCCGAATACAGGCTGTCACCTTCCTTCAAAAGGCCGTTTCTACTCAGCAGCTCTTCCACCAGTGTATGCCCGTCTTCGGTCAGTTCGACCTGCCTGGTCTTCTCGTCAACGGTATAATGCCCTTCAACCCCGGCCTCTTCATCGTGAAGTTTGAGTTCCGGGATCAGACGGTTCATCAACAGGTACAGTTCGGAACTGTCTTCTGCAGCACCGGAAATAATCAGCGGAGTTCGGGCTTCATCGATAAGAATGGAGTCGACCTCGTCCACGATGGCAAAATTCAGAGGTCGCTGAACGCGGTCTTCTTTCCGCAGGACCATATTGTCCCGCAGATAGTCAAAACCATACTCATTATTGGTGCCGTAACAAATGTCGGCCTGATAAGCGTCCCGCTTTACGTCCATGGGCTGCTGAGATATGACCACGCCGACTTTTAGCCCCAAAAACTCGTAGAGAGGCCGCATCCAGTTGGCGTCGCGATTTGCCAGGTAATCGTTGACGGTCACGATATGCACGCCGTTACCGGAAAGCGCATTCAGGTACGCAGCGAGAGTCGCCACCAACGTCTTGCCCTCGCCGGTCTTCATTTCTGCGATCCGCCCGTCATGCAGTGTCATCCCGCCGATCAGCTGAACGTCAAAATGCCGCATCCCCATTACTCGGCGGCTGGCCTCACGACAAACCGCAAAGGCCTCTGGCAAAAGCTCGTCCAGAGTCGTCCCAGCCTGGAAACGGCTTCTGAATTCATTGGTCTTGGCAGTCAACTGCTCATCCGAAAGCGCTTTAACCTGCTCTTCAAAGGCATTGACCTGGACAACCAGCTTGCCCATCCGCTTTAATTCACGGTCGTTTTTTGTACCAAAGATTTTTCTTGCGATATTGGAAATCATAGAGAACACACTTTCCGGCTACAGCCCACATAAGAAACGTGGCCCGCATCATAAATGACATGGGCCCGCGGTTAAACAGGTTTTCGCAAAACAGCGAATCCCGGATTTAACGACTAGCTCTGTGGATATAGGTAGCAGGGTCTACAGGGCGTCCGTTTTTGTAGACTTCGAAGTGGACGTGAGGGCCGGTCGAACGACCAGTGGAACCCATAAGAGCGACGATTTGTCCTTTTTTGACAACGTCGCCAACTTTGACAAGGTTTTCTTTGCAGTGGGCATAACGGGTTTTGAAGCCATTGCCATGGTTTAGTTCGACCAGATGACCGTATCCCTGGCGGTAATCCGAGGCCGTGACAACACCTGCAGCAACGGCAACAATTTCAGCCCCATCCTTGCCGGCGAAGTCTACTCCGCCATGCCAGGCGATCTGGCCCGAGAAAGGGTCGGTTCGTCGACCATAACGGCTCGACATCCAGCCCTTCTTAATAGGCCGACCCGCAATAAACATATCGTTTTCAAGTTTGCGATTGGCCAGCAGGGCTTCCAGTGTATCGAGCTGATGTTGTCGATCTTCAATCTGATGCGCAAGCTCGTCGATGGCGCTCACGAATTCCGGTGGCTGAAACGATTCGCCCAGCGTATCCACTTCGGGGCCGCCCAGCGCAGGCGGCAGACTAAAGTCAAACTCGCCGTTTTCCAGTTTGGCCATCGACGTAAGACGGTCTCCCAGCGCATCAAGCCGGACCAGACGGGCCTGCAGCTCAGCCACCCGCAACGTTAGCGCGCCGAGACGGTTGTCGGCCTGCGCTTTGGCTTCCTCGACGAGGCGCTTCTGTTCTTCAAGGGATTCTGCCCATTGCAGAGCAACCTCGGGCGGAACCACGTCCGACATATCATCGCCGGTTGCATTCAGGTAGGCATAATAGGTGCCCGCGGGCACACCGACCAGGCAGACCAGGCAGACCGTCAGCAAGGCGCCAGCCCATGCACCCAGTTTGACGCTATGGGTATTGCCGTGCTTTTTACTGATAAAAATTACTTTCACTGAGATGACTCGCCCTTACCAGAATTGCCTGTTCTTTACGCAACTATAGAACAATTAATAGTATTTATTAGAAGGATACGAAATACTTAACGGAAGAAATCGTTTTTTCGCGAGGCGTAATGCATCTTGCCGCCGACAAGTGGTAGGGAATATGTCATAGAGGGCAATGCCTAGGCAACCCATATTGTCAAATAGGTGAAGCTCTAGACATTGATATTGCGAATTGTGATTAAATTCTGATCGTTACGCGCCTAAAATGCCGCGAGCGGGCGACTGAACTTAATGGGAGCCTTGTCTTCATCAGTCTCGTAGGTCACCATTTCCCAGGCATCCGTCTGGCGCATCAATTCACGGATGGACTTATTGTTGAGCCCATGTCCGGACTTGAAGGCGCAGAATTCGCCAACCAGACTATAACCCAGGAGATACAGATCCCCTATCGCGTCCAGCATCTTGTGCTTAACGAACTCATCTTCATAGCGCAGACCGTCTTCGTTTAGAATACGGTACTTGTCAATCACGATTGCGTTGTTAACGCTACCGCCTTTTGCCAGTCCGCGTGATCGCATATATTCGATTTCATGGGTAAAACCGAAGGTTCGGGCGCGCGAGATTTCCTTGACAAACGAGGTGCTGGAAAAGTCGATCACGGCAGTCTGCTTGCTGTCATTAAAAACCGGATGATCGAAATCGATGGCAAACGACATTTTGAAACCATTGAACGGCCGAAACTTGACCACCTTGTCGCTTTCCGTGATCGTTACTTCTTTCTTGATCCGAATAAAACGCTTGGGCGCATTCTGTTCCTGAATCCCCGCAGACTGAATGAGGAATACAAAAGGACCCGCGCTACCATCCATGATTGGCACTTCGTCGGCGGTGAGCTCTACGATAGCGTTATCAATACCCAAACCCGCGAGAGCGGAAAGCAGGTGCTCTACCGTGGATATCCGGACATCACCCAACATCAGCGTAGTGGAGAGGGTTGTATCACCGACATTCTCGGCCTTCGCCGGTATCTCCACCACCGGATCAAGATCAATCCGACGGAAAACGATTCCGGCATCAATCGCTGCGGGCCTCAAAGTCAACACAACTTTGCGACCGGTATGAAGCCCTACACCGGTAGCGCGTATTTCGTTTTTCAGCGTTCTTTGTTTGATCATGGCCCGATTCTCGTTTGCGATGCCGCTGCGTAGACAGTCGACTTGATGCTGCGGTCAGCTTTACACCCTGCCATGCGCGTCACACATAGACGCGTCATTGCAATTGTCGGACTATTGTCACAAAACGTAAATGAATCAAACCTGAATAGATCGCACCGCTTTTTTATGCGATTTAATTATTAACCATTGTAAAAAGGACCTCTGCCGGCATCATCGGCATAATGCCGTCAAGGGCCCCCGCAGTCGGTTCAATCCGCCTGTCGCCGCAGGAAAGCCGGTATATCCAGATATTCCATATCCCGATCCTTTATGTCGACAGAGCGTGTTGGGTTATGGGCAGCCTTGTTGGCCCGCATCACGGTTGGCTTTTCCAGAACGGAGTAGTTATAACCACCGTCCGCGGTACGCGTGTTGTCAACAACCTTGGCCGGCTGGCTGCCCCTGACCATTTCCGGCATTCCCAGCCCGGTGGCAACTACCGTTACCCGAAGCTCATCATGCATGTCCGGATCGATAACAGTACCGACAACAACCGTTGCGTCGGGCGAGGAGAACTCTTCCACAGTGTCACCGACTTCAGTAAATTCACCCAGTGACAGATCCATGCCGGCCGTAATATTGACCAGAATCCCGCGTGCGCCCTGCAAATTCACATCTTCCAGCAACGGGCTCTTAATGGCAGCTTCGGCTGCTTCCCGGGCGCGGTTCTCGCCGCGTGCAGTTCCACTGCCCATCATCGCCATGCCCATTTCGGACATCACTGTGCGCACATCAGCAAAGTCAACGTTGATCATCCCCGGCCGGATAATCAGATCGGCTATCCCCTGCACCGCGCCCAACAATACATCATTCGCCGATTTGAAGGCTTCCAGCAAGCTGGTATTTTTGCCCAGCACTTCCAGCAGTTTTTCATTTGGAATGGTAATCAATGAATCGACCCGGTCTTTCAATTGACGGATTCCCTCCTCCGCAATCGTCATACGTTTACGGCCTTCAAACGGAAAAGGTTTGGTTACCACCGCCACGGTCAGAATTCCCAGCTCTTTGGCAACTTCGGCAACAACCGGCGCGCCGCCCGTACCGGTACCACCGCCCATGCCAGCGGTAATGAACACCATATCCGCACCTTCAAGTACTTCAGCGATTCGATCACGGTCCTCCATCGCCGCCTGCCGTCCGACTTCAGGATTGGCGCCGGCACCCAGACCTTTGGTCATCGAGCAGCCCAGTTGCAATACAGTACGTGCGTCGATGTCCTTGAGAGCCTGTGCATCCGTATTGGCGCAAATAAAATCGACGCCGTCAATCTCATTACTGATCATGTGCTTCACTGCGTTGCCGCCACCACCACCGACACCGATGACTTTAATAATTGCGTTTTGCGGTAAGTTATCTACTAATTCAAACATGTTCGTTCTCCTCATTCCCCTGACATTACAATAGTTTTGTCGAACGTTTATAAATTGCGTTGAAACCAGCCTTTCATGCGATCCCACAGGTTCATGCGCTCCTCACGCATAGCTGCCGCACGCGCAGAACCCTGCTGCTTGATGCCATACAACAACAGTCCAACTCCGGTCGAGTAAATTGGATTATTGACAATGTCCTTTAATCCTTTAATGTTTTGTGGCGCTCCGAGTCGTACTGGCATATGAAAAATCTCTTCCGCGAGCTCAACCACGCCTTCCATTTTCGAGGTACCACCAGTGAGTACGACGCCGGCAGGAACCATGTCTTCGAAGCCGCTGCGACGCAACTCTGCCTGAATCAATGTAAACAGTTCGTCATATCTCGGCTCCACCACCTCGGCCAGTGCCTGTCGTGACAGATTGCGCGGCGGTCGGTCGCCGACACTGGGCACCTTGATCGTTTCCTCGGCCCCTGTGAGCTTGGCGAGTGCGCAGGCATATTTGATTTTGATTTCTTCCGCATACTGGGTCGGCGTTCGCAATGCCATGGCGATATCGTTGGTCACCTGATCCCCGGCGATGGGTATAACCGCTGTATGCCGGATGGCCCCTTCGGCAAAAACGGCGACGTCGGTTGTTCCCCCCCCTATATCCACCATGCAAACACCCAGCTCTTTCTCATCCTCGGTGAGAATGGCATAACTGGACGCCAGCTGTTCAAGAATGACATCTTCAACTTCCAGCCCACATCGCTTTATGCACTTCTCGATATTCTGTACTGCATTCACAGCGCAGGTGACCAGATGGACCTTTGCCTCCAGACGCACGCCAGACATACCCAGCGGTTCCTTCACGCCTTCCTGGTCATCAATGACATACTCCTGCGGCAATATGTGCAGAATGCGCTGATCGGCCGGAATCGCTACCGCCTGAGCTGCATCAATGACCCGCTCGATATCCTGAGGGAACACCTCGCGATCTTTTATCGCGACAATACCGTGCGAATTCAGACTGCGCACATGGCTACCGGCAATGCCCGCGTACACAGAGTGTATCTGGCACCCCGCCATCAGTTCTGCCTCTTCAATGGCGCGCTGTATGGATTGCACCGTGGAGTCAATATTCACCACGACACCACGCTTGAGCCCGACTGAGCGATGTGATCCTATACCGACCACAGCCAGCTCGCCCTCCGGCGACACCTCGCCAACAATGGCCACCACCTTGGATGTTCCAATGTCCAATCCCACGATCATTCTGTTTCCATTGGACTGCGCCATTTATCTATTCACTCCGCGTTCTCGTTGTCAGTTTTTATTTTTTGTGTATTCATCATTCGCATGGTTATTTGCTTCGACCCGCGTGTAGCCTGACCGGCTACCCGCCTGTCATCGCCACAGATTGATCCGATGCCATTTTCCAGGTAACCGAAAACCCGTTCTGATATCGCATGTCAACCGCATGTACTTCGCTTAGCCGTTCAGCCAGCACCCCACGGCTGGCGGTCAGAAAATGTTGCAATTTTTCGAGCGTCTGCTCCCGCCCCAGTTTCAATGTGATGCCTGTGTCCAGCTGTACCTGCCAGGCTCGCGTACTGTCCATGGCAACAGAGGCAATATCCATTTCAGCGTGAGCAAAGAGCTTTCGAATACGTAGATAATGATTCATTATGGTTTCCGCGTGACGATCGTCCCCCTGTAAATAGGGAAGCCCGACCAGTTTCTCGCTTTCTGGAACCCGCACAATTTCACCACGGTTATTCAAAAATCCGACAGTCCCCCAACGGGCTATGGGCTGCTGCTCGAAAACTTCTACACTCAGCGCGTCCGGCCAGCGCCTGGCAACCGCTACGGAATCTACCCACGGGTTTGTTTCGAGCTGAATTTTCAAGTTATTGATGTCGATATCGAGAAACCCGCGCTCCAGCGAAGCGCTCACAATGCGCTGGGCAATTTCCTTTTCGAGAAATTGAAAGTCGCCACTTACCTGAACATTGGAAACCGGATGGTTTGCCAGATTCTTTAACTTCGTATGCCATTCCAGCGATACAAACACAACGCCCATTCCAAGGATACATCCGGTGAATATCACCAAGGGAATCATTTTCTGCATCCACTGCAATTTACGCCGCAGGTGCAGAGACCGCCGCCGGGACGCACCCGCTGGCCGCTTCCCTCTCGGGCTGCCGTTTCGTTTGCCTTGCGAAATTTTTCCCTGAAAATAACTTACCTGTCTCATATTCACACCAGCGTTTGTCGAATGATTGCCATAACCAGATCGTTGAAGCTGTATCCGGCAGCCCTTGCAGCCATAGGTACCAGACTGTGGCTGGTCATACCAGGCACAGTATTAACCTCCAGCAGATAATAATTTCCATTTGAATCGGCCATGATATCGACCCTGCCCCAGCCGGTCGCGCCCACCGCCGTAAACGCCGCAAGCGCCAGCTCGCTCAACCGGGTCTCTTCCAGAATCGCCAGACCACACGGGCAGATATATCGGGTCGAGTCCGACCGGTACTTGGCTTCAAAGTCGTAAAACACGTTGTCTGTTTCGAGACGCACAGGCGGCAACGGCTGACTATCCAGAATCGCCACCGTATATTCTGCACCCGTGATGTAACGCTCTGCGATAACCGTGGAATCCAGCGCATGTGCATGTTCAAAGGCCGTCCGGAGTTCATCTGCCGTCCTGCAACGCTCAATTCCGATACTTGACCCCTCATGCGATGGCTTGACGATCGCTTCACCGCCCAACATTTCCAGAGTTTTCTGCCAATTGGTTGTGTCATTCAGGACCGCGTACTCCGGTGTCGGCAGTCCGACGCCGAGCCACAGCTGTTTGGTTCGCAACTTGTCCATACATAACGCCGAGGCTGCAACACCACTACCGGTATAAGGCAAATCCAGAAACTCCAACAACGCCTGAATTCTGCCGTCCTCCCCGCCTTCACCATGCAATGCAATGAATACCCGGTCGACATCCGCCCCGAGAATTTCCTGCACGGTATTTTCACCGACATCTATTGCAGTTGCCTGAATGCCCTCCTCCTGCAATGCCTGCAATACAGCCGCACCACTTTCGAGTGAGATTTCACGTTCGGAGGATAACCCGCCATAAAGCACGGCGACTTTCCCCAATTGTTCGGCAACTCTCTCGCTTTTATTCATGCGGATCTACTTCTCCTGAGACATGAGCTGGCTGGACAACCGGGAAGCCAGCGTTCCGACATTACCGGCCCCTTGCGTAATCACGATATCGCCCGAACGCAAAACGTCTGCAATCATTGCGGTAACTGCATCGACGGACTCCACGAATATTGGATCCACCATACCGCGGTTTCGAATGCTGCGACTGAGCGTGCGACTGTCTGCACCAGGCACCGGAATCTCTCCCGCGCTGTACACTTCCAGCAACACCAGCTGGTCTACCGTTGACAATACTTCCACAAAATCCTCAAACAGGTCCCGCGTCCTTGAATAACGGTGCGGCTGGTAGATCATCACGAGGCGCCTTTCCGGCCAGCCATCGCGCACAGCCGCAATGGTCGCAGCAACCTCCCGCGGGTGATGTCCATAATCATCTACCAGCATAATGGGCTCACCACTGCCGATACTGATATCGCCATACACCTGAAAGCGCCGCCCGACGCCAAGAAACTCCGCCAGTCCGGACTGAATGGCTTCATCTTCCACGCCTTCCTCGCAGGCAACGGCTATTGCCGCTGTTGCGTTCAGCACATTGTGCTTTCCCGGCAGGTTCAAAAAGACGGACAAAGGGGGCAACTGGCCCGGGCGCAAAACCCGAAAGCGCACCGTTGTGCCGTGCTGATTGACATCCACCGCCCGATAATCAGCCATCTCACTGAACCCGTATGTGACGACCGTGCGAGCGACATCAGGCAGTATCTCCTGCACGACGCTGTCATCGATACACATTACTGCCAGGCCATAGAAAGGGAGGTTATGCAGGAATTCAACGAAGGTTTGCTTTAACTTTGCGAAATCTCCCTCATAGGTTTCCATATGGTCAGCATCGATATTCGTCACAATCGCAACCATGGGTTGCAGGTGCAAAAATGATGCGTCGCTTTCGTCAGCCTCTGCGACCAGATACCGGCTTTCTCCCAGGCGGGCGTTAGCGCCCGCAGCGTTCAAAAGCCCGCCGATAACGAACGTCGGATCCCGATCCGCCGCCGCGAGAATCGATGCAATCAGACTGGTCGTAGTGGTTTTCCCGTGGGTGCCTGCTACCGCGATGCCGTGCCGATAGCGCATCAGCTCGCCCAGCATCTCTGCGCGACGTACGACAGGTATACGCTGCTCCCGGGCACTGTCCAACTCCGGATTATCCGGGCTGACAGCGGTCGAGGTGACCAGGACATCAACGTCTTTTATATTCTCTTCATGGTGCCCGATAAAGACCTTCGCACCGAGACCGGCCAACCGCCTTGTCGCTTCCGACTCGCGCATATCGGAACCCGACACCACATATCCCTGGTTAAGGAGAACCTCAGCGATTCCACACATGCCCGCACCGCCTATGCCGACGAAATGAATATTGCGGATGCGGCGCATTTCCGGGACCTGATACACATTCGCTCTAGACATGTGCCAACTCCAGACATATATCCGCAAATTTGTCTGCAGCATCCGGCCTGGCAAGCTCTCGTGCTGCCATGGCCATGTTCACTATTCGTTCGGGGTTACTAATAAACTGCATGATAGCCTGCTGCAATGTTTCTGCGTTGAGAACGTCCTGCTGATACATGACAGCTGCCTGCTGCTGTACCAGCCATTGTCCATTCGCGGTCTGATGATCGTCTATGGCATAAGGAAACGGAACGAGAACTGAAGCCACACCAGTTGCACAAAGTTCTGCCACTGTTAACGCACCGGCCCGGCAGATCACCAGATCGGCCCAGGCCAGCGCTTCAGCCATATCGTCAATAAATGGCCTGATATCGGCTTCTACCATCGCCTCCTGATAACTGGTCTGCGTTATGCCGAGCCCTTTTTCGCCGCACTGATGAATAATCTGCGGTCGAACATCGGCGGGTATTAACTGCACGGCAGCGGGCACAGTCTGATTCAGTGCCTGAGCACCAAGGCTGCCGCCCAGCACAAGTAGATTAATGCCCGCAGCCCGATGCGGCAGTCTTACATTCGGCTCCGGGATTTCACTGATCTCCCGCCGGACTGGATTACCTACCCATTCGGCGTGCTTCAGCGCGGCTGGAAACCCGGAAAGTACCCGACGGGCAAACGGCGCGAGTATACGGTTAGTCGTTCCCGCTTTGGCATTCTGCTCGTGAATAATCAGCGGAATTCTTTGCAGCCAGGCAGCAATACCTCCCGGCCCCGCCGCGTAACCGCCCAATCCCACAACGACGTGCGGCATAAAACTTTTCAGTACGCGGCGCGCCTGCCGGATCGCAGACATTACCCGAAAGGGAGACAGGAGCGTCGCCTGCAATTTTTTTCCCCGGATCCCGCTTACCTTGATGCAGTGCAGCTTGATGTTTTCCGCGGGTACAATGCGTGATTCAATGCCCGCGCGAGTACCCAACCACTCGACAACACAGTTTCTTCTCTGCAATTCCCTGGCAAGCGCCAGTGCGGGGAACACATGTCCACCAGTCCCACCTGCCATTATCAGAACCCGCACAGCTTCAGTGTTCAGCTTCATGTCGGGTCTCCCAGCTCATACGCAATACCAGTGCCATCAACGCCGTACTCACGATCAAACTGCTACCGCCGGCGCTAATAAATGGCAACGTCAAACCTTTGGTCGGTAACAGACCGGATGCAACGCCCATATTGATGAACGACTGTGCAGTAAATAGAATTGCTACGCCCGATGCGGCAAACGCAATAAACGGCTTTTTCTGCTGGTGAGCAGTCTGGGCAAGCAGGATAATTCGCCAGATCAGGGTACAGAAAGCCAAAATGACAACTACAGCACCGAATAGTCCGAATTCCTCGGCGATAATGGCGAAAATAAAATCGGTATGCGCCTCCGGTAAAAAAAATAATTTTTGCACACTGTTGCCAAGCCCCTGACCCAGCCACTCCCCCCGACCAAATGCGATTAAAGACTGTACCAGTTGATAGCCGCTGGAAAACTGGTCTGACCATGGATCAAGGAACGTTACGAGACGCTCCCATCTGTACGGAGACGTAATGGCCAATGCGGCGAGGCCGGATATCGCCGTCACACCCATCAGGAAAAAACGGATGATGGGAATACCTGCGACAAACATCATTCCGCCGGCTGCTATACAAAGCACAACCGAACTGCCAAAGTCCGGTTCGAGCAATAGCAACAGTACAAACACTGCCAAAATAAAAATCAGCTTGAAAAACTCTTTCCAGCCTTTTTTGAACGAGTCGGATTTTCTCGATAAAAAACTCGCAAAGAAAATTATGAAGCAGAACTTTGCAATTTCCGACCCTTGTATTGTAAAACTTCCAAAGCTGATCCAACGTTGCGCACCGTTTACGGAACGCCCAATCCCCGGGATCAGCACAGCAACAAGTATGGAGATGCCCGCGAACAGCAACACGATGCTGTACTGATTCCACAGGCTCACGGGTACGCTGAAGATTACCAGGCTGACCGCCAGCGCAAGAACCAGGTAAATGGCGTGTCGCTTGGTAAAAAACCATGGGTCCTGATAATACACTTCAGCAAAATCAATCGAGGCCGAAGCGACCATTATCAGGCCGAAAGACAATAGTGCCATGGGGATAAACACCAGCCATCCGTCAATATTGTCAAGTAGAAATCGGCGGGTTGGCGTTACGGTTCGCGCGGTCATCCTATTATCGCCTCGGCAATCGCTGTGAACCGGTTACCCCTGTCAATATAGCTGTCAAACATATCGAAACTCGCGCACGCGGGAGAGAGCAGTACAATGCTTCCCGAAAATGCCTGCTCAAATGCGCAATGAACCGCTTCCTCAAGCGTTCTGCATTTTAATACCGGCACCGTTCCGGCCTGCGCTGCAATGGCCTCCGCGTCCTTGCCAATAACCACCAGACAACGAAGGTACTGTTCAAAAACCGGACTCAAAGCGGAAAAGTCCGCACCTTTGCCATCGCCGCCAGCAATCAGAATAACATTTCCGGGATTGGAGGCGAGCCCTGTGATGGCCGCGACGGTTGCGCCCACATTGGTCGCCTTGGAATCGTTGTAAAATCTGATTCCGTTTTTTTCTCCGATCAGCTGGCAGCGATGCGCCAGGCCGCAAAACGTGCGCAGCGTTGAAATCATCGAATCCTGTGGGATCCCGATTGCGCTACCCAGCGCAAGGGCCGCCAGCGCATTGGATGTATTATGCATTCCGTGCAATGACAGCGCTGAACAGGGCATCAGATTTTTCAGGCCATTAGCCAAATAGATTTCCGTGCCCACCTGGCGGAGACCAAAATCCCGAAGATCCGGCTCTCCCAATCCGAAGCTGGTGCTTCTGGTATTCCTGGCCATGGGTGGCCGGGTCAGTGCATCGTCGCGGTTAACGACTATCGCTGCGGCGCCAAAGTAGATCCGCTGTTTGGTTATCATGTAGTCATGCAACTCTGCGTAGCGGTCCATGTGATCTTCAGACAGATTCAGAATACAGGCGACCGAAGCTCCCAGCCGGTTCGTACTTTCCAATTGAAAGCTGGATATCTCCAGCACATAAAGCTCCACGCCATCCTCCAGCAGATCCAGCGCCGGAGTGCCGATATTTCCACCAACTCGAACATTCATACCGGCGTCCAGAGCCATTTGACCAACCAGCGACGTCACAGTCGTCTTGCCGTTTGAACCTGTGATTGCGACAAATGGCGCATCTACCTCCCGCGCGAAAAGCTCGATATCGCCGACCACCGGGATCCCGCTTTCCAGCGCCTGCGCAATGGCGGGTGTCGACCGGGCAACCCCCGGGCTGAGTATAATTTCGGTTGCTTCCCGCCACTGTAAAAAATCGAGGCTGCCGAGGTGGACAGGTACACCCGGGAATTCTGCACGGAATGTCTGCAGCATGGGCGGCTCGTCGCGGCTGTCCACGACGATAAAAGGCCGATGATGTCTGGCGAGATAACGCGCGACCGAAAGTCCGGTTATACCCAGACCGACGATTACACGCATTTCTGTACTCGCAATCAAACCCTGCATTTTTTCCTTACCTGAGTTTAAGTGTTGCCAGCCCCACCAGCACCAGCATGACGGTAATAATCCAGAAACGCACAATAACCCGCGGTTCGGGCCATCCTTTTAATTCGAAATGATGATGCAATGGTGCCATCCGGAAAATTCTTCGTCCGGTTAATTTGAAAGAGGCGACCTGGAGAATCACGGAGACGGTCTCCATCACAAATATACCGGACATAATGAAAAACACGATCTCGTGACGGACAACGACGGCAATGACGCCCAGTGCGCCCCCCAGCGCCAGGGCGCCAACATCACCCATAAATACCTGTGCCGGATAGGTGTTGAACCATAAAAAGCCGAGGCCGGCACCGGCCAATGCACCGCAATAAACGACCAGCTCACCCGTTCCTGTGATAAAAGGTATGTGCAGATACTCCGCGAATTTTGCGTTACCAGTCAGATAGGCGATAATTCCAAGTGCCGATCCCACCATAACCGTTGGCATGATGGCGAGACCGTCCAGCCCGTCCGTCAGGTTTACCGCGTTGCTGAAACCGACCACCATCAGAAAGACAAGCGGTATGTAGAACCAGCCCAGATCGATACTGACATCTTTGAAAAACGGTACGTAGAGCGAAGTCTCAGCGGGAGACGTTGCACTGACATACAGAAAAACAGCCACCGTCAATCCCGCCAATGACTGCCAGAAAATCTTCCAGCGCGCAGGCAGACCGCGAGAGTTCTTCTCCACCACTTTACGATAATCGTCGACCCAGCCCACCAGCCCGTAGGTTATGGTTATGAACAGGACGGCCCACACGAATCGGTTCGACAGGTCGGACCACAACAGTACGCTGAAGACGATCCCGAATAACAACAGTGCGCCGCCCATGGTCGGGGTGCCCGATTTGCTCAAATGGCTTTGCGGACCATCGCTGCGGACTGACTGGCCGATTTGCTTTTGGTTGAGTTTGCGGATAAACCAGGGGCCGAGCAATAACGATATGCCCAATGCTGTCATCACGCCCAGAATACCGCGCAATGTGAGGTACTGAACCACAGCAAAAACCTTGAAGTACTGTTGTAGATACTCCGCCAGCCAGACTAGCATAATGACGCTCCTGCCCCGCAAAGTTGCCTGACGACTTCGTCCATGCGTGCACTGCGCGAACCTTTGACCAAAACGGTTGCATTGCTTTTGAGCTGTGGCAGCAGCGCTGCTACCAATTCACTCTTGCTATTATATGCATATCCGCCTTTGCCAAAAGCCCGCGCAGCCAACGCGGCGTCACCCCCCCAGGAGTACACGGCTGTGACGTTTTTGCTCGCAGCATATTCACCGATTTCCTCATGAGCCAGCCCGGAGTAAGCCCCCAGCTCCGCCATATCGCCCAACACAAGGTATCTGCTGCCAGCAAACGTCTCCAATACATCAATGGCCGCCTTTACAGCAACCGGGTTAGCATTATAGGTATCATCAATAATCGTTGATCCGGCAGGCGTGCGATAAAACTGCATTCGCCCTTTCTCGCCGGCGTAACCGGCCAGACCTGCTGCGATATCTTTCAGCGAAATATTGTTGGCCAGGGCACAGGCAGCGGCTGCCAGTGCGTTTGCAATATTAAAATGCCCGGCAACCTGCAATTGAACGTCACAGGCCCCGATTCCGGCCCCGGCTTCCAGTCTGAACGCAGGACGTCCGCGCCCATCCAGACGCTCATCATGTGCCTCAACCATAAAGGCCAAAGGCTCGACCGAACCTGGTTTTCGGGTAAAGCCAAACTGCCGGCACTGCCGGGTCTGATTGATAAACCGCGGCGCAAAATCGTCATCCAGATTTATAATGGCCGTCTGGCCTGCATCCAGCAACGCGTATATCTCCGACTTTTCATCGGCAATCGCATCCAGGCCAGAGAAACCGCCAATGTGGGCCGGCGCAATATTATTGACCAACGCCACGTGCGGTTTGACAAGTCGGGTAAGGTAGCCGATTTCGCCCGGAAAACTGGTGCCAACTTCGATCACTGCGAAATCCTGAGATGACAGCTGCATAAGCGTCAGCGGGACGCCTATCTGATTGTTATAATTACCGTAGGTCACTACTGTTGATCCGCACCTGGAGAATATACTTCCCAACATGCCCTTTACGCTGGTCTTGCCACAGCTACCCGTTATTGCTATCACGGTGCCGGTGAATGCGTCTCTTCGCATCGCGCCGATGCTGCCCAGTGTCGCCAGGGTATCAGGCACAATTAATTGCGGCAGTGAAATATGAACATTTTCGTGTTGCACCACGACACCGGCAGCACCCGCCTGCGCCGCATCGTGTAAAAAATTGTGACCGTCAAAATTATCACCGACCAGCGCAACAAATACATCTCCCGGTTTCGTTTGACGCGAATCAGTACTGACCGCATCGAACGCGCAATCGCCATTTTGCAATCGGCCCTGCACCCGCAGTGCAATATCACTCAATCGCATCCTGCCCCCCATACCCTGCCTGGCCTTTTCGCTGGACCAGGGCGGCATTGACTATCGCTGCTTCATCGAAAAGAACCTTTTCTGTTCCAACGATCTGATATTTTTCGTGACCCTTTCCGGCAAGCAAAATGACATCGCCCGAATCCGCATTTAATACTGCACGGCCAATTGCGGATCGACGATCATCGATAACCTCATGATTGGCGTCATCAAACCCGGCACAGATCTCCGCGATTATCCTGTGCGGGTCCTCCGTTCGAGGGTTGTCGCTGGTTACAATAACCTTGTCCGCGAACTGTTCCGCGATACGCGCCATTATCGGGCGCTTCGCGGCATCCCGGTCTCCGCCACAACCAAATATCACCCACAGTTTTCCCGTGGTATGCCTGCGCATAGCAGCTATTGCATGCTGCAACGCATCCGGTGTGTGCGCATAATCCACAACAACCACGATATCTTCTGACTCTGTAATTTTTTCCATGCGGCCCGGAATCGGGCACAGGTGCGGAACCTGGTTGAGCACGCTGACAAGGCTGATTTTGTCGGCACAAACTGCTGAAATTGCCGCAATGAGATTGTAGACGTTGAAGTCGCCCAGCAGGGGGCTTTGCACTCGCGCCGATCCCCAGATAGTTTTCAATCGAAAAATCACGCCCTCAGGCGTGTACTGAATATCTGAAGCGAACGCATCCGCCTGGGGATTCCGAAGGGAATAACTGATTACCTGCGCCGACTGGCGGGCGACTTCAATCATCGGAATAGCGAACGGATCATCAAGGTTGATCACGGCATTCTGCAACGCCTTCATGCGGAACAACTTCTGTTTGCTTAGCGCGTAGTGTTCGACAGTGCCGTGATAATCCAGATGATCATGACTGATATTGGTAAAAATACCCGTACGAAACTGAATTCCGGCGACCCGCGCCTGATCCAGGCCGTGTGATGACACCTCAATAGCCACCGCCCGAATTTTGCGACGGCACAGTTCGGCCAACCATTTTTGGCAATCGACGGCATCGGGGGTCGTCATGCCGGTATCATTTATTGTTACACCGTTTACTGCGACACCGAGCGTACCGATAGTTGCCGACGCCGTTCCCGTCAACGCCTGTAACTGAGCTATGAGTGAAACGATCGAACTCTTGCCATTCGTTCCCGTAACGCCGGCAACGCTGAGCCGCGCCGATGGCTCGCCGAAAAAGCGGCCCGCCAGGGCGCTGACCCTCTGCTGCAGGTCTGCAACTGCGACTATCGGTATGCCGGTTGCCGAATTGTATGCACCCTCAGCACGATCCGCTTTTGTAGTAACCAATACTGCCACTGCACCCCGCCGGGCAGCGTCTTCTATAAAATTCTCACCATCTGTTTGCGTTCCGGCCAAGGCAATAAACAGAAATCCGGGTGAGACGTCCCGACTGTTTACACTTAAGCCGCAAATATCAATTGCACCGGTTTCGCAATCCAGCTGCATCGGCGACAGCAATTCGCCGAGGGTCATGGTTGTTGATTCCGGACGAATTATATTCATGGCTGCACCGCAACCTGTTGGCTGGATGGTGCTACATTGCGCAGACGCAAAGCACTTTCCACAACCCGCGCGAACACAGGTGCGGCAGCTTCCCCTCCGTAATAATGATCCGGTGGCGGTTCATCGATAACGATCACCACCACAATGTCGGGCTTCTCGGCCGGTGCCATTCCTGCGAAAAAGGCGATATATTTATCGTATGCATAGCCATGGCTTGTCACCTTGTGGGTGGTACCGGTTTTTCCCGCTGTTGTATAGGAATCCAAATGTGCACGGGTTGCGGTCCCCCCTTTCTCGGTAACCGTTTTTAACATTTTCACAATCTCGTGCGCATGCTTCTGCTCGATAACCCGTTTCGGCTGAGATTCACTGGTTAATTTCAGTAACGAAGTACCATGAAACAATCCGCCCGTTGCGAGGACGTTGTATGCCTGCGCCAGCTGCAGGGTCGTCACGTTCAGCCCATGACCAAATGCCATGGCCGCGCGCTCCGTCGGGTACCATCGGGTGCGATCCGGCAGAAAGCCAACCGCTTCACCGGGATACCCTATACCCGTGCTCTGTCCGAACCCCACCCGATAGAAAGTATCGCGCACAACATTGGGATCCAGATCCATAGCAATTTTGGACACCCCCACCTGGCTGGATTTTGTGATGATCGCCGTGAGATCCATCATTCCGTAATTGCGAACATCGGTATAGGTTTTATTGGCAACACGATAATAGCCGGGATGGGTGTTAATCTCGGTATCCGCGGTGTATCGACCCGTTTCAAGTGCAGCGAGAATTGTAAATGGCTTCATGGTAGATCCGGGTTCAAACAGATCTGTCACGGCACGATTGCGCATTTGCTCCGGGTTCACCCGGGATCGATTGTTCGGGTTGTACGACGGCTGATTCGCCATGGCCAATATTTCGCCAGTATTTACGTCCAATATGACAACGGATCCCGACGCTGCCTGCTGCGCAGAAACTGCCGCCTTTAATTCGCGATAGGCAAGGTACTGCAGGCGCAGATCAATACTCAGCTGCACATCTTTTCCGGACGCGGCGGCCCGCATTACTCCAAGATCCCGTACGACGTTGCCTTTCTGGTCCTTGACGACACGCTTCATGCCTGGGGTGCCGGCCAGCCAGTCATTCAGCGCCAGCTCCATGCCTTCCTGGCCCTGCTCTTCCAGATTGGTAAAACCCACAATGTGGGCGGCCACTTCACCCGCAGGATAATAACGCTGATATTCCTCCTCGGCGAAAACACCAGGAATGGCCAAAGCCAGTATTTTTCTGGCGTCCTGCGGCGGCATGTGACGCTTGACATACATGAACTGCTTATCGGCGTACCGACTCAGGCGCGATCGCAGCGCCTCCGGGCTTAAATCCACCGCTTGCGCCAACTCGGCCAGCCGATCTGTATCCAGCCGCTGGGGGTTAACAAAGATGGACTTGACGGGTGTACTGACAGCCAGTATTTCGCCATTCCTGTCTGTTATGATACCGCGGTAGGCGTTTATCTTCTCACTGCGTAAACTGCGTGCCTGACCCTGCTTTTGTAAAAAATCAAAACCACGTTCCTTGCCCGGAATGACCTGTAGGTGAGCGAGATGCCATACCAGCGACAACGCAAGTAAAATCAGCACGGCCAGCATCGCTCGCGTTCGCCAGGAGCCGAACGCCGCATCCAGATGTCGCATGTCAGCCGGATTTCTCCTGGCTCCACGTGAACTTTTTTTCATGGTTTTACCAACATGATCTGACTCGATTGCGGAACCTTCATTTCCAGCTCGCTGGATGCCAGTTGTTCAATCCGGGCGTAGGTCGACAGGCTGCTGCGCTCGAGTAGAAACTGCCCTGCTTCAACCTGTAATGCCGTCGCCTCATTTCTCAACGACTCCAATGTCTGTGTTGCCTGTCGGGTGCTGTGGGTTGTGTAGACCACCCCCAGCGATGTCGCGAGAACGGCACACCATAAAAAGGCCAGCGCGAAGCCATGGGCTTTAACTTTCTGCACACATAGACTCCTGAATATTAAAAATCTGAATCGATTTTTTCAGCGACGCGCATTACCGCGCTGCGCGATCGAATATTGTGAGATAGCTCAACGCCACCTGCTTTCACAGCTTTACCGACAACTTTCAGTTTCGGCTGCCACATCTCGCTGGTTATCATGACTTCTTTCGGTAAAACCGGCCCTTTTGTTGCGGTTTTAAAAAACCGCTTCACTATCCGGTCCTCCAGGCTATGAAAGCTGATTACGACCAAACGACCGCCCGGCTTTAAAATATCTATCGCACGTTCGAGTGTCACCTGGAGATCGTCCAGCTCCTGATTAATAAAAATACGTATTGCCTGGAACGCACGGGTTGCGGGATGCTTGTCTTTTTCCCAGCGCGGGTTGGCCCGCTTGACGATTTCCGCAAGACGCCCTGTACCTGTAATGGGTTGCTCCTTTCGTTCTTCCACTATGGCGCGCGCGATACGCCGGGAAAAGCGTTCTTCTCCGAACTCCCAGAGCACCCTGGCGATCTGCTGCTCGTCCGCCGAGTTGACCCAGTCAGCAGCATTGAGTGCCTGCCCGGTATTCATTCGCATATCCAGTGGCCCGTCCTTTAAAAAACTGAAACCCCGCTCTGCATTGTCCAATTGTGGAGACGACACACCGAGATCCAGCAGGATGCCGTCGACCTGCTCCCCCCAGGACAGCTGGGTCAATGCATCGGACATCCTGGTAAAGCTGCCATGATGAATTCGAAAGCGATTGTCTGCCGCAGCAAGTTCGTTGCCGTTGGCGATGGCTTCGGGATCCTTGTCGAAGGCGAGAAGCCTTCCTGCGGCGGACAAATGCGCAAGAATTGCACGCGAATGACCGCCTCGCCCATATGTGCCATCTATATAAACTCCGCTCGTCGAATTGCCTTTACGACCCGGCAGGTCACTGTCCAGAATCGCCGCGACCGATTCCTGCAACAAAACGGCATAGTGCTCAGGCCCTGTCATCTGCTATTAAAGCGAAAGTGATAGCATTTCAGGCGGCATTTCCTCATCGTCGATCTGTATATCGGCCACCGACTGTAACCAGGCGTCTTCACTCCACAATTCAAGTTTTTTCCCCAATCCGACCAACATAATTTTTTTGTCCAGCCTGGCATAGTCCCGCAACGTTGGCGGCACCAGTACTCGACCATTACCATCCAGCTCCACCGTGGTGGCATAGCCGATCAACAATCGCTGTGCTCTCAGGGCAACTTTATTGAACGTGGGCAGTGCTTCGATCTTCGGAAGAATGACAGACCACTCCGATTCCGGATACACCAGAACACACCGGTCCTGGGTATGGGCAGTCATTACGATGCGCCCTTCCGACTCAGCGGCAATGGTCTCCCGGTGCCGCGCGGGAATGGCAATGCGGCCCTTGGTATCCATGTTAATGTTGTGACTGCCCTGAAACACCCGCCCACCACTTAGTTAATGCCCCATCCCACAAAGTTCCACAATTAACCACTTATTACCACTTTAGCACAATATATTTCGGATCGAGCCGAAGTCAAGCAAACGATTCGAAACAACGGCCCAGGCCATTGAAATTCTGAAGTTTTTTTGGGATAAACGGAGACCATTGACCTTCGCAGAACGGATCAAGCGTGTGCCAAATCAGCGGGCTACGCGCGCCTACTGACAATTCACCTTAAATGCAAGATCTTTTAAAAGTAAAAAAGCAGAACGCGTATAGCGTCCAGACATAAGGAGGGCATATAAATGGGAGTTGGTCGATAAGCCGGGTTCTGTCGAGGACAGTCATTCATCTGGAACCTGTGTCACCACAGGCTTCTAGCAACCTACCCGAATCCGGCGCGGGCCACGCCTATGGATTCCTATTTGGTCTTGCTCCGAACGGGGTTTACCATCGCCACAGACTGTTACCAGCTGCGCGGTGCGCTCTTACCGCA
>CAYSTJ010000058.1:0-24669 GCA_964434105.1 uncultured Cellvibrionaceae bacterium
GGGCTGCATGGAAGCCATCCGTATCAATATCGGCGTCGATATCAACTTCAACATCCATATCGGCGTCGATATCAACTTCAACATCATCATATTCTGTATCAGCCACGATCGCGCCAGCGGCAGGGTGATTGGCCGGCATGGATTCCGGCAAGGGGTGTGTGCGCTTGTGTTCCAGAAGCGACTTCAGTTGGCCATCCAGTTTATCCAGCGCACCGGTGCTGTCGAGCCACCAGTCGGTAGACCAGGTTCGGACAAGTTCCCAACCGAGCCCGCGCAATACCTGTTCGCGCAGTTTGTCGCGGTCTCTGGCCGTCGCGGACCGACGGTAATCCGTCCCGTCACATTCCACCCCGGCCAGATACTGCGTCGGTGCATCCGGGTCCACGATGCCCAGGTTGATACGAAAAGACGAGACGCCCACCTGAGACTGGACCTGCCAGCCTCTGCGGGTCAACGCTGCCGCAACGGCCGCTTCGAACGGACTGTCGTAGCCGGCAACGGGTGCATTCACAGACTGGGCCAGGGCCTGACTTCCGTGCTCGGCGTAAGCGAGGAAATATTTGAGATCACGAACGCCACGGGCCTGCGTGCGGGACAGGTCCAGATGGTCCCCCAGAATGCTGGAGAAAACGCGTAGTTCATGCCGCGCCCGCGTTATGGCGACATTAAGCCGGCGCTCCCCCCCGTCTTTGTTCATCGGGCCGAAGTTCATTGAGATTCGGCCGTCGCGGTCAGGGCCGTAACCGATGGAAAAATACATGATGTCGCGTTCGTCGCCCTGCACACTTTCCAGATTTTTGACGAATACCGGTTCCAGCGCATCCTCGGCAAACCAGGGGTCTATGTCGGGATAACATCGTCGAGCCTCGTCCAGCAGGTCTTCAATCAGTCGCTGCTGTTCGGCATTAAAGGTGACCACGCCAATAGTCAGCCGGCTGCGTTGAAACGATGCATCACGCAGTCGGCCCACAATCTCGCTGACCAGCGCGCTGGCCTCCGGCTGGTTAGTGCGCGCTCCGCCTTTTTCGTAAACACCGTCGGCCACATAGTGCAGGCTCACTGCGCGGTCATTTGTCACCGGTGACGGAAAAGTCACCAGCTTGTCCTGATAATAATGGTGGTTGGAAAAAGCAATCAGGCTTTCGTGACGGCTGCGATAGTGCCAATTGATTTCCATGGTCGGCAGGTTCGCCCCGATGCACTCATCCAGAATGCTCTCCAGGTCTGTTTCGACATCGCTCTCCAGTTCATAATCCTCCGCCGCCAGGCCCCGATTGAAAAACGAGGTGGGCGGCAGTTGGCGTGGATCACCCACCATAACCACCTGGCGTCCACGGGCAATTGCGCCAATCGCATCCCAGACAGGTATCTGCGATGCCTCATCAAACACGACAAGATCGAATGGCGCCATGTCTGCCGACAGATACTGGGCAATGGACAGGGGGCTCATCAACAGGCAGGGGGTAAGCCGGGTCAGGGCGTCGGGTATTTGGCCGATCAGTTCCCGCAATGGTTTATGACCGCGCTTCTTCTGCATTTCGCGCCGCAGGACGCCCCATTCGGATTGCCTTTTCACCGCATCCGGTGCCGGCATGGCCGCGCACAGTGCGGCCCGGATAGCGCCACGGGTGAGTTCGGTATAGCGGTTGTCCAGTTCACAAAAATCCGCAATGCGCTTTTCGTGCTCGGCAGATACAAACTCACGGAGTACCGCATCGTTGTCGACAACGCCGTTCAGCCACCACCGGCAATAATTGGTTTCAAAGGCGCTACGCAGATTTTCTGCTGTAAGCCGCCCTTCCTGCAGTGCCTCGATCAGTGGTGACAATCCATGCTGCACGGCTTCATTGCGTACTTTGTGCCAGGCGCACCAGTTGCGCAGTCGGGGCTGCAGCGCGGGCAGGCTCTCACACAGGTGACGTATGCGCTCTGGATCATCGTCAACGGCGTTCAGAAAATCGGGTATTTCGGTGCCGGTATGCGCCACAAATTGTGCGAGTGCACGATCAAATTCAGTCAGGGCCCCGACATAGTGACGTCCAGCGTTAGTGACCGGTCCCGCTGCGTCAAGCAGCGCATTGTTCTGGCCCAGCAGTTTGTCAATGCCGGTATTGATGGTGTTCAGGTTGCGCTCGTCGCCGGCCAGCGAGGCGATGGCTTCGGTGATTCCCGGTTGCACTGCCAGAACTTTCTCCGCGTCGTCCAGGCTGGTCTTGAGTCCGTTCCACAGCCCGCTGGTGCGGCCATCCAGATCGGCCAGACTCATGAACTCGCCTTCAAGATCCTGCAGTGCCCGGATTTTTTCCAGATCGCGCGGTACATCCACGCGTTGATGATCCTGCGTGTAGCCCTGAAGCACTTTGCGTACGGCACGCCGGCGCAGCATCCGCAGGGGCCAGATTGATTTACCCGCCTTGTGCCAACGTTCACGCAGCCCCTCAGTGTCCGTCTGTACCACTTCACCGCGATAGGACGCCGACAGTTTATTAAACGTGCTCATGTAGTGTCGGATTAACGCGAGTCCTTTCCGCAAATCCTCCATTACCCGCTGGATGTCGCTGCGCAGAATCCAGTGCCAGTCGCAGCCCCTGGCCAGTGGCAGGGTGTCAGCCAGTCCCGCCAGCCCCTGGCGCCGGCGTTGATCCAGACCGGGCAGTGGCAACCCCATGGCTTCGGTGAAGGCCGCGGCGGCCTGCTGCAACGCACGGGTGGCAGGACCGAGTTCCCCGGCGGCATGAACCAGTGCCTGCTGCCATCCGGGTGACCAGCTGTCATGCACAATGGGTTGCAGGGGCGAGTCGCCGGGCCGGATGTGTTCGGTGGCATTCACGGCCAGTCGTTCAGTCAGCCCATAGAGGTGATCCAGATCGTCCGCATCATGCAGGTCCGCATCCGGCCATTGCAGCTCAAGTCTGATGACGTCCTGCCCGGCCAGAATCGATCCAATCGCCTGCCATGCCGATAATCCATTGCGATGCTCGGCATGGAGGTGCTCGACAAATTTGTTCAGCTGATCGCGTACCGTTTTGAGCTTTTGCCCCTGCCGACGCCATTCCTCCGGGTCCAGTTCGGCGCTCGCCTCCCACGCGCGCGCCAGCTGCTGAATGACATCCAGTTTGCGGGCTTTGCTGGAATGTAGCTCCAGACAGAATTCGCCCAGGCCCACATCGCGCAAACGCCGGTATACGACATCCAGCGCGGCAATTTTCTCAGCCACGAACAGGACGGTTTTCTGTTCGGCCAGACACTGCGCAATGATATTGGCAATCGTCTGGCTTTTGCCGGTACCTGGCGGACCGATCAGTACAAAATCCTTGCCGCTGGCGGCAGCCATAACCGCCGACAGCTGCGACGAATCCGCGGGTAGCGGACAGAAACTGTCAAGGGGATCATGGCGGTCCAGTCTGGCAGGATCAGGAAAGGGGACCGCACTCGGGTATGGATCGCGCGGCGAGTCCATCAGGTGTTGCACGACCGGGTTGCGCCGCAGTTGCCCGGTTCGATCGACCAGGTCCTTCCACATAAGATACTTGGCAAACGAAAACGTCGAGAGCACGACGTCCTGAGAAATATCCCAGCCGCCGATTTCCTTGATGGCATTCGAGACCTGATGCCAAATGCCGTCAATGTCGAGGCCATGTTCGTCTTTGGGCAATTCGCCATGGGCAACCGGCAGTTCCAGATTGAAATCCTGCCGAAGCATCTGCACCAGCGTTGGATTAAAACGCGCCTCGTCGTCGTGGAGTGTCAGGGTGAAACCCGCCCGCATGCTTTTGCGGGTCAGCACGACCGGGACCAGAACCAATGGCGCGCGAAAATGCTTCCTGGTGTCGGTTTCGCGGTTCCAGACCAGGAATCCCATCGCCAGAAACAGCGTGTTGGCACCACCTTCCGATAACGCGGATCGGGCGGCCCGGTATAGCTCGGTCAGGCGCGTATCCAGAGTTGTAGCATCGATACCCACCAAAATCTCATTGCGGGACAGTGCATCCAGCGCCAGCTGCTGTTCGGGGTCCTCAAGGGTACGGGATTCATAGATGCTGCGACTGCGCGGATCGCTTCCCGTCATGATTTGCGGGCGCGGCTTCAGGCGCAGCGTGGTGCCAGCAGCGAGCCTGTCTTCCAGCAGGCCGGGATTGGGAACATCCAGCGGAATAACACGCTTGCCGGCCCGACAATTCAACAGATTATTGCGCAATGACAGGTCAAGGAGGTTGCGCTGCCATGTCTCCAGCCGGTCGGCCGGCAGAGGGGGGGGCGCAGCCGGCGGTTCTACCGGTGTATCCGGCGCGTCATCGAATTCCGGCTCGATGGTTTCCATCGGTTCCAGCACAGGGATTCGGGCGGTATTGTCGACCAGGGCCAGGGGCCTGACTCGCTGCATGCGGGCCCGCTTGATATCGACCAGCAATTCGAACTCCGCGCGATTGCCTTCAGCGATCTGCTTCCAGCCTTTCATTGCGGCTGTTTTAAGTGATGTGAGTGGCAGGCGCGACAGGAGCGTGGACTCGAACAGCAGCAACTCTTTCAGCATCACCCGTTTTCTCAGTGCGGTCACATCATCGACGACCGCACTGGCAAACGTCTCGTCCCGCAGCCAGACACCGCCCAGGGCATGCCCTTCGGTAAACACGATGACAGGATTCAGACCGCACTGTTCCAGTACCGCGCACATAAAGAGGGTGCTGTCGAGACAGGTCGCCAGCCCCACGTCAATAATCTGCCCGGGCGTGCGTATTTTCTGACCTGAGTATTCGAAGCTGGCCGGTGGCAGGGCATAGTCCAGTTCCAGCGAGCCTACCGCATTCCAGGCAGCAGAAGTTAACTCCCATGCCCGTTTCGGGCCACCCTGGTATCCGTCCAGTGCCGGGTCGCGGTTGTATTTGCGTAAAATTGTGGCCATCCGTTTCAGGACGTATTCCACATGTGGGTCATTTGGCGTTACGAATGCAGCGGTCAATTCGGGCATGTGCTGAATTCCGACCCAATGATTGCGTGGCAACAGTTCAATTGTGCGGTGGAGTTCTGCCAATTGCCGGCCCCCGGTGCCGAACATAAGTTTTACCGCCACAGGCAGGCACTCGGGAACGCTGGAGAGCAGGGCACTGTCCAGCTGCACGTCCCGGTCTTCAATCATCAAGTGTTGGCCGGCAGACAACGAATCGATATGCCACGTGCGTGTCTGGATAAATGCCGGGGCGCTCGACAGTTCCAGCGTAAGGTTCTGCAGGTCAGCGCCGCCATTGTTTACGACTGTCAGTTCCAGCAGAACGGGCACCGCGTTCTGCACGTGCGCCAGATTGAACCGCGGGCTGAAAGCCGCCCGAATCTGTAGGGGGCTCTGTTGCAGGTCCGGGGCGCTGACGGGTTCAGGCATATGCATCGGTTCCAGAATGATTCTACTGCTAAATGACAACTGAAGTCGGGCGGTTACACGTGGGGCGGCGTTGGTGTCCAGGTGAAATCCCGGCGCCAGGGGCGGGCTGCCGCCAAACGGCAAGCATACCTGCAAAGTCCCTTGCATGCATGTCGGCATTGTTGTTTTGTGCGCGATTTTGTTGGTAAACGTGCAAAGCTGGCTTTTTTGGGTATAAGAAGATTATGGGGTTTAAAGACGGTTTGGCCCCAAAAAAATCCATTATTCGTGGGTGCCGACCGACAGAAGGCTGTTTATTCACGATGGATATCACTGGCGCTGCTGGCAATAGCCAAATGTTCCGACTACCCCGCATCATTCGCAAACCACCCTGCCGGTAAGCGGTCCTGGCGGATATAAAAAAACGAACTAGATCTTTTCATTTTGGCGCTTGCTTCATCATTGAGAGAGCGTTAAGCTGCGCCCTGTTCAAATATGTGACATATATCACATATAAGATGTTATCAGTGGTTCAATCGCCACAGGTTATATAAGAAAAACCGCTACCAGTAGCCAACAAGGAGAATATTTATGCGCTTAATGAAGTCCGGCGCCCTCACAGTCGCACTATGCCTTAGTGCAGGTAACGCCGTCGCCAGTTCATCGAATCCGTTTCACAGCCTCTGGAATTTTTTTAAGAAACCGGAAATCCAGGTCATCGCCGAGGCGGTGCAGAATCTTCGGGACATCGTTCAGGCAGCTGTGGATGAAGGTTTACCGAACCATACCGAAGTGCGGGAGTTCCTGGGTGATATCCACACGGAAGTGAAGGTCGTAAAAGACGCGGTGAAATCGGTCAAGCGCAAGGACGGTGTGGAAACACTGGCCGAAGCGGCCGGAACCAGTCGGCGTCTGGCAGGAACGGCCGTGAACGGGGCGGTTTTGAATGCCGGTAATCCGGATTATATTCAGATCCTGGAAAGGGAATTCAATTATATAACCCCTGAAAACGCCGGCAAGTGGGAAGCATTGCAGCCGAATTCGCCAACAGAGTGGGAGTTTTCGCACCACGACGGTCTGGTGGACTACAGCCGCGATAATGGTCTGTCCTACAAGGGACATACATTGGTGTGGCACAGTCAGGCGCCCGCATTTATCAATAACAGCGTGACACCTGCCGAACTTCGGGAAATGATTTACCAGCATATTACGACCACTATGGAACGCTATGCGGGCCAGATCCACGCGTGGGATGTCGTTAACGAAGCCATTGCCGATGATGGCAGCTTCCGCAATTCCGTTTTCTATCAAAAGCTGGGTGAAAGCTATATTGCCGATGCATTCCAGTTGGCGCGATCGGTGGATCCGCAGGCTCAACTGATCTACAACGATTACAACATCGCTGGTCTGAATGCCAAATCAGACGCGGTGTACGAGATGCTGAAGGGCCTGGTTGAAAGCGGCATACCGGTTGACGCGATCGGGTTTCAAATGCACCTGACCGGCGCCAATGCACCGGGTGTTGACGAGATGGTGGCCAACTTTCGACGATTCGCCGACCTGGGTTTGAAAATCAATATCAGCGAACTCGATGTGCGCGTGACCGAATTGCCCTGGGACAGCGCTACCCGCCTGGCCATACAACGTCAGGTCTACCATCGGGTGGCCAGCGCGTGTCTGGCGTTTCGGGCATGTGATGCCATAACCACCTGGGGATTTACAGACGCCCACTCCTGGATAGACAGCACTTACGGAGAAGACGACCCATTGCTCTACAACGAACAGTACGAGAAAAAGCCCGCCTGGTTCGGACTGATGGATGGTCTTATGGGAATACAGCCCGACGCATTGGGTGTTATGCCAAACCTGGTAGCCAACAGCCATTTTGAAGGTGGGCTCGAAGGCTGGCAGAACTGGGGTGGCGCACTGGAGCGCGAACTGAGAACCGTTTATGAAGGTGCCTCGGCGCTGGCGGTAACAGGCCGTACCGAAACCTGGAACGGTGCCGCCTATCCGTTGACCGGACTGGTCGCGGCTGATCAGTATTACACAGCATCGGTACAGGTGCTGATTGACAAGGCCAGGCAAACCGATCGGGTTGAACTGGGTGCGCGTTATCGCTGCGCGGGTGGTGTCGACGAATACGTATCACTGGCGACCGACCATATTCGGAAGAAGCGCTGGACCAGTCTGGAAGGCGAGCTTGAATTGCCGGCTTGCGACCTGGAAGATGTGGCATTGTTCGTCAGCGGCCCTCAGGCCGGGGTCGAATTGTACATTGACAGCGTCGCCGTGCGACCGGAGACGCTGGTGCCGGACACCAATGGCTTTGGGGACAATATTATTGTCAACTCCAGCTTCGAGATGGACGAATTTGGCTGGTTTGGTTTTGGCAACGCCTACGTCTCGGTATCAAGCGAGCAGGCCAGTTCCGGTCAGCAGAGCGGGTATGTAACTAACCGGGATGATTCATGGCAGGGGCCTGCTACCAGTCTGCTGCTTGATGCCGACCCCGGTGCCGAATATCAGTTACTTGCCTGGGTGCGTCTTGAATCCGGGACCGGCTCAATGAATGCAACGCTCAAGACAGTCTGCCCGAGCGGCGATCAGTACAATACCATCGCCAGTGCGGCAGTGGCTGATTCCGCCTGGACCGTACTGAGCGGTACATTTACCGTCGCTGACTGTGATCTGCAGGAGCTGACCCTGTACTTTGAGGGGCCGGCCGCCGGAATCAACTTTTATATAGACGACGTCTATGTTCGGGAAATTCCACGCCAGGGGCCGTCGGACAACCTGATACCCAATGCCAGCTTCGAAAATGGTGTAGGGGGCTGGACCGCCTGGGGTGGCGCTGCAATCGAAGCCAGTACAACCTACGCCCGCACCGGTACACGCAGCGCACTGCTGTATAACCGCAGCGGTAACTGGCAGGGCCCCGTATTTGATCTGCGACCGTTGGTTATTGCGGGTGAAACCTACGAAATCAGTGCCTGGGGTCGCATCGAGGGCTTGTCTGCCGACGTCATGAATATCACCGTAAAAACGGTCTGCAGTGACGGTCTGGAGAACTACCACCAGGTCGATTCCATTCTGGCCGATAATATGTCGTGGTCAGAGCTCAGCGGCAGCCTGACTCTGCCGGACTGTAACCTCACGGAAGTGTCGCTGTATTTTGACGGACCGGAAGCCGGTGTGGATGTTTACCTGGACGATGTTGTGGTGACCGGTGCAACCGTATCGACAAACCCGAATCTGGTCAGTAATCCGGATTTCGAAAACGGCGTCAATGGCTGGGTTGCCTGGGGCGGCACGCTCACAGCGACAACAGATGAAGTATACAGTGGCGCGCAAAGTGCTTTATTGTCCGGTCGCACCGGCAATTGGCAGGGCCCGGTCTATGACCTGAGGCCGGTCGTGGAACCTGGTGCAACTTACGATTTCAGCGCCTGGGGCCGGATTGGTGGAGCGAGCGCCGATATCATGAATATCACCGTCAAAACGGTGTGCAGTGACGGCACCGAGAATTACAATCAGGCGGCGAGTACCGGTGTGAATAATTTCGAGTGGACTGAGCTGGCCGGGTCGTTGACCTTACCTGACTGCAATCTGACTGAGGTGTCGTTGTATTTTGACGGCCCTGCACCCACAGCGGATATTTACCTGGATGATGTTTCGGTAACCGTGGCGCAATAACGCACGGCACAATGCCGGCCAGTCTTACACTGAACGCGTGGGCTGGCCGGGATGACGCGACAATAAAAAACGACCTCGAGCGCCCGGATTTATCCGGGCTTTTTGTGTAACTATTCAGCTCACGCCCCAATTTACCCCGCGGATTCAAACCCCAAGCCCATAGCTGCGTTAAAATGTGGTCACAAAGTGGCGCACAATCTGCTTGTAAACCGGAAGGTTTTATCGGCAGATCTTGAGCCGGTAGAGAACCGTACCGACGTGAATCGCGGGGAAATTATGGCCGAAGCAATCAATCTCACGGGTGTTCTGGATATTCTGGACAAGAAAGCCGATGACGATCGCATCACGATTGGCAGTATGGTGGAAGCCATCGGCAATCGCGGGTACGGTCCGTTAATACTGGCAGCGGCGCTGATCGAACTGCTTCCCACGGGCGGAATACCCGGCATTCCAACGATGGTGGCGCTCCTGGTAATTCTGTTTGCCGGGCAAATGGTGGCAGGGCGTCAGACCCCCTGGATACCCGAAAAGCTGCGCAATAAAGGAGTTGCCCGGAAAAAATTTGAAAAGGCACGAGAAAAGATCAAACCCGTAACGACTCGTGTTGACCGGGTATTGAAGCCGAGGATCGCTCCGCTGACAACGCCGGCAGCGGCGCGACTGGTGGGGGTAGTCTGCATTTTGCTGGCCATGACAATGCCGCCCCTGGAAGTTGTACCGTTTCTTGGCTATATTCCCGCTGCCGCCATCGCGCTGTTTGCCGTCGGGTTGTGTGCCAAAGACGGTTTGCTCATTCTATTTGGATTTATGGTAGCCGTCGTCGGTGGTGTTTTTGCTATCAACTGGTTGTTTTTGTAAGATTTTCATTGGACTGATCGATTGGTTCACACTGCCGGCTTGCAACGACCGGGTTTGCGACAAAGGACGCAGCCGGTCACGGCCTTATATCTATAATACGCAGTGGACTCAGGTTAGCCGCAGGAAAACCGCGATTCCAACAGTTTGCGGCACTCAAATTCAGGCTTTACACAGGAGGGTTATATGCTGAAACAAGTCATCGCCAGTGGACTGGTGATTCTCGCGGCAGCGGTAAATACGGCATTCGCCAAAAGTAATGATGATGTATTTGGCTGGCTGGAAAAAACCAGAATCGAGCCGTGGGGCGTCACCGTCAAGACAAAGCTTGACTCCGGGGCTTTGACCTCGTCAATGCATGCTGAAAATATCGAGCGCTTTCGTAAAAACGGCAAAAACTGGGTTCGATTTACGGTGAAGGTTCGGGACGAAGCGACCAACGAGGTTGTCGCCAGGGTGTTCGAGAAGCCGGTGTACCGTCGTTCCCGTGTACGGGGCGCTGGCGGCGAAGACCGGCGGCCTGTGGTCTTGATGAAGGTTTGCATCAAAGACGTTATTTATGAAGAACAGTTCAGTTTGCGCGACCGTAAGAACATGTTGTATCCGGTACTGCTGGGGCGGCGCACGTTACGGCAGCTTGGCGCGGTAGACGTAGTCAGTACGTATCTCCACGAACCGAAATGTACCGCAGACTCACCGGTGAACACGTACAAACGTTCGTGAATCAGGCGGCCCGGTCATCTCCAGACGGGCCAGCAACTGATTGGCTATGGGGTGCGCCCCATGCGTGGACGGTATACGGCAATGATAATTATCGTGAGCAGGCAGACCGGCGGTCATGGAAGCGCCAGCTGGATTTTCTGCAGGAAACGCGGCGTTAGTCGGCCGGCATGGCATATTCTGCATTGCGCGTAAGCTGAAGCGTCCCGCCAGTTACGCGAACGATAAAATACGGGACCACGATAAGGTCAGCAGAATTCAATGACGATCGACTACAGGATCAATGCACCCATCTCGACAGATCAGCTTATCGGATTATTGAGCGCATCCACGCTGGCGCAACGGCGACCGGTTGATGATGCTGAATGTATACAGGGGATGATCGACAACGCCAGTCTTCTGGTGACCGCCTGGGAGGGTGAAAAGCTGGTTGGTCTGGCACGTTCATTAACTGACTTTCATTACGCCTGCTATCTGTCGGATCTCGCTGTTCACGCCGATTATCAACGCGCAGGTATCGGTAAGCGCTTGCAGGCGATCACACAGGAGCAGCTGGGACCCAGGTGCAAACTCATACTCATCGCTGCACCCGCGGCAAACGCCTATTACCAGCGCATTGGCTTCACTAACAACCCCCGCTGCTGGGTGCTTGAGCGTGATCAGCGATTCGCTAAATTGCATCCGTTTTGCGCGACGAAAGCCCGGGCATTCTGGCTAATAGCCCGGGCAGACTTCACGCCATTCGCCGTTTAGTTACTCCGGTTGTCTTCCCAGGCACCAATCGAAAAAGTATGGGAACCGTAGGTATAGGACTGGATATTTGCCCTGTAACCACTGCCGTAATTTCCGGCAGACTCTCCGTGTTTGCAGTAAGGGGAAAGATTATAGGAATACAGGTTGTGGCGTTGTGCCACGTCCTTGCACAGTGAAAACTGGATCGATTCCCGCCAGACATCGGTTCCCGCCACAGGTTTGGCGACGACGGTATTGATGCCCGTGAATTGGCTGGTGGACGGTAACAGTTCAAACTCCAGTGCATTCTCCTCCTGCCAGGTCAGTTGCCCCGGAAATCCGTAACCAAAGCCTCTGGAGAAATCGTTTAGTGTAATATCGGCGCCTGCCGGGAATTCTCCCCACAGCGTGTAATTGGATATCGGCGTGGAAAGACCTTTCTTGAATTCAGAAATATCACCGGTGTTCACGACGATGGATGTCGCAATATACGTTCCAGGTGTTTCGGCAAAAATAATATCGTTGTTTGTGTTTGCTGCCGGCTCGTACAGGTCGCTCTTGAGGTACGTGGTCACTTTCTGGGCGCAGGCTCCAGAGCAACCCGATCGCGGTCCCATCAGTGAATCAATATAAGCAAATAGGGGGCGTTCGGCATATCGATTGGCCTGAATCGGACGACTGCTGTGACAGCTGCTACAGTGGGCGACATACAGGGCCGCTCCTGCCGTAGCATTGCCGGTAATGGATGGATCGAAGGCCGCATCCCCGAAAGGCGTTGAAATGGCGGCAGGGCTGTCACCGAAGACTATGGATTCGTCCTGCGTATTCAGGCCATTCTCGACGATGGTGGAGCCGAAGATTTTCAGATCGGAAAAGGCCGAGTAAATTGCTGTACCGTCAAAAGATGCGCGGTTATGCATTATGGTCGATGACTGAATTTCAGTTGTCGTTGGGCCGAACTCATCGATAGCGCCACGTCGGGCTGCAATCGCGCCACCCAGCCTGGCGTTATTATTTATAAAGCTGGATGCAATAATTGTTGCTGTGCCGACGTTTGCCAGTCCGCCGCCGTAGTATAACTGTGGACTATTTCCCGCCTGATAATCCATAACCTGATTATCCGAGATGTTGCTTTGCCTAATGGTCAGTCGACCATCATTGTAGATGCCGCCCCCGTCAAGTCGGTCGGCAATATTGCCGACGACTTCCACTTTGTCGAGATAGACTTCGGACCCCTGTCTTATTCGAATGCCTGCGCCGCCGATGCCGCCACCGCCGCTTGAGCGTACGAGGCCGCCGGTGATGCGGACGGACCTCAGCGCAACAGACTTGCCAGGTGCATTGATTTCCATAATACGCATGGCAACACCGTCCGCGGCGGTAATAATCGGCGCCTCCAGTGTCAGGGTGTCCGATAAGTGACCAAATACATGAATGGCACCGGTAATAGTCAGAGTGCTGTCAAGTCGATAGATTTCACCCGCCTGCAAAAATATCGCCGTGATGCTGTCGGTGGCGTTGGCCTGATCAACCGCTGCGCGCAACGTACACATTCCCTGCGCATCGGCACAGATGCCATCGGTCAAATCGGCATCCGGCGCGTCGTAAACGGCATTGACCTGCCAGGGGGACGCGCATACGCCGGAAGCAAAAATAAATGCAATAGCGGCCACCATTATCTTTAACATATTCTTATCCATTTTTTATCCTTGATTTAGGTTAATTCCGGCCCGAATTATACATAATTATTTGGGAAATATTCAGCTCGTGTCGTAACAATTCAGCTCGTTTCGTAACAATTCAGCTCACGCCCCGATTTGCACCTGCACCTACACCCTTACCGCATCACTTTAATCCCCGCTGATATGGCGTGCATGCGAGTACGAAGCTGGCGGATTTTATTGAACCGCTGTTTCTTTTTTCCTGCGGGCAATGCTGATTTGACGGGGGCGATCGCGTCCCAAATGGGCCAGCCAGCTCAACATATAGATAATCCGAAATATAAACAGCCGACGTGCTACCGCTTTGTTGTCGAATACATCACCGGCGAGTACGCTGATCACTGCGTTCTGCGTGCCCAGTATATTGCGCGGGTTTCGAAACAGGAAGCGCATCGCCGGTGTGGTGAAGCGGTAAATAAACCAGGTGAAGGCTCTGAGTCCCTTGCGGCTTACTTTGACGTACTTACGACATTCCCGACGGTAACCGCGTAAATCTCCTTGCAACTTGCACTGCACCGCGTTAACTACCTGTTCCGCGTTTCTCATGGCCAGAAAAACCCCACTGGAGAAAACTGGATCAACAAACGCACAGGCGTCGCCGATGGTAATGAAATTTTCACCCCAAAGCTGGCGTGCATGATAGGAATAATTCGCCGCAACACGAACTTGTGATATGCAGGTTGCGTTGCCCATGCGTGACATGGCGGCCGGAGCCATCTGCAGGGTATCGAGCAGAAATTGTTCAAGTTCAGTTTTACGGGTTTTCAGGTAGGCGGGGCGGCAGGTGGTCCCGACACTGACGATATCATCGTGGAGGGGGATCATCCATATCCAGCCATGCTCGAACATATAGATACTGATATTACCCTGATCCCGTCCCGGTCGGCGCTGAACGCCCCGAAAATGACCAAAGATGGCCGCCGTACTGTGTTTTTTATTGGCCTCCCGCCAGCCGTTCTTTGATGCAAGAAAGGCGTCGCGACCACTGGCGTCAATGACCAGCCGGCAGCGCCAGGTTTCGCACCGCGACTGCTGGTCTACCGTTTTTACCAAGGGTTGTGGGCGGCTCAGATCAACTTGGGTAACCCGTGTGTTCTCCAGCGTGCGGGCGCCCGTGCGGCGGCAATTGTCAAAGATGAGCTGGTCAAATTCGGCGCGCCGCACTTCGTAGGCATGGTCCGGCACTGTCCCCAGCGCCTGGGAAAAAGGGTATACCTGAAAACCGTCCGGATCATCATCCAGCGTAAAGTCCGCGCCGTACTTGGGGACACCCAATGCGCGTACCTGGGCGGCAATGCCCAGCCGCTCAAAAATGGGGATATTCATGGGTAGCAGCGATTCACCGACGTGGAAACGCGGATGACAGGTCTTCTCAATGACCGTGACATCCACGCCCTGTCGCGCGAGCAACGCGGCGAGCGTCGCGCCGCCAGGGCCGCCGCCGATGATCAGCACGTCGGTCTCGCACAACCTGTCCGTGCCCATGGATTCCATTGTTGACCCACCTGACCCCATTGCAGTGCTCCTTCACGAAAAGCGCCGCATTATAACGTAATGGGCCAGACGCTCCAATAAAGTCGCGGGCACATCTGGATTGACTGCGTGCATCCGGCAAGGGACGCCGGACGTATGTTGTAGTATATTGCGGTCGTGATTGATCGAATGCAAACGCGTAAAAGGGCAGTCGCCGCTACAATAAAAGGAGAGCTGACATGTCAAAATTCAAAACAAAATTGCTGGCAGGCGCTGCAATCGCCATGCTCTGTTCCGCAGGCTTCGCGCAGGATACCGACCGGACAGGCTGGTACGTAGGCGGCGAAGCCTTTCAGTTTTCCAGCAGGATCGATGGTGGAACCGCTTTTGTCATGGATGACGATGCGATTGGTCTTGGCGCCTATGGTGGTTTCCATTTCACCCCGTTGTTCGGCCTCGAAGCCAATATCGCGATCTCCGATGATTTCTCCGACGATCGGGAGAATCTGCGCGACGCCCGACTGAGCGTTGTTTCGGTCATGCCGAAACTGACACTTCCCGCAACCGGGACCTTATCCTTCTTCGCCAAAGCCGGTCTGGTCTTTGTGGATTATGCCGAGGACTATCGTGATACCGATAGCGACTGGTATGACAACGATGCCAGTTGGAGCGATCTGATTATAGGGGCGGGGGTTGGTGCCCAGCTGGAAGTCTCTCCGGGGTTTGTCGTGCGGTTGGGCTACGACTATATCGATGGTGACCTTTCCGAGGATCGGTGGAGCGATAATGCACCGGTACGGGACGTTGATGCGCGCCTGGAAAAAATCGGGTTGGGGATGCACTATCAGTTTTAAAAAAGTCACTATTCAGCGCGTGTCTTGTTAAATAATCAAAAAAAGGAAGCCGTCGGTCGACGGCTTCCTTCTTGATCTACCGAATCATTTCCTACGGAGCAACGGCACGACCGGTATTCGGATCGATTCGACCGGGGCACAATCCTCTGGATCGAAGGCTCTCCGCAATCTGGGGTATAGCCGCCAGTGAATTACCCTGGTTCTCGTGCATCAGAATTACCTGACCATTTTGCAGCTGATTGTTTGCATTGACAATGGCAGACGTACTGGCATTGTTCCAGTCCTGCGAATCAACATCCCAGGTAATGGCCAGCAGACCAACGTCACTGGCAGCCTGCCGAATGGTGGCATTCAGTGTGCCGTAAGGCGGTCGGTAGATAGTGGGTGTGGGCGCACCGGCGGCGACAATCGCCTGGTTGTTTCTTTCTAGCTGCTCGCGGACCTGCTGATAGCTGTAGTTGCCCATGTCGACGTGGTCATAGGAGTGGTTCTGGACCTCGCCAACCGTCAACATCTGCGCAATAGCTGCATTATTTCCGCGGATCACGCTTCCGTTAACAAAAAACGTCACAGGGACCAGGCCGGCCTGCTGAAGGGCGTTGACAAAAGCGCCCGTGTTTACCGGACCGTCGTCATAGGTAATACCGACATAGCCATTACAGCTCGGGTTGGGTTGGGGGTCGGGCTGCGGCGCGGATGTATCCAGCTCGCCATCGGCCGACCAGATAGCAAAGCCACTTAGCGTACCGGCATCTATTGTCGTTTCCAGGGTGATATCCAGGGTGCCGTCAGTAACGCGTACGTCTTCGACGATATGGTTAAAAGCGCCGTCATGGCCGACCTGGCTGAACAGATCCAGATTGGCCAATTCGGTCTGGCCTTCAACCGACAGGCTGAACGACCGTTCACCCGCGGCGTCCCAGTAAAGTTCCGCCATATGCAGCTCAATGGAATAGGTCCCCGTTGTTACCGGTATCTGATAGCTGTACGAGCCATAGCGTTCGGTCTGGTAGAGCGTGTATTCGCTAACGCCTGCAATGGGGTCCTGTGTGCTGTTGACGTTCCCTCCGGCCGAGTATCTGTCCGCTTCGTAAGTCACGCCTTCATAGGTCGCGCTGGCACTCGCACCCGCGTTGATGGCAACGACCAGCGACAAATCGCTGCCAATGCTTCCGCTGGATGAACTCGAGGAGCTGGAACTGCTGGATGAGCTGGAACTACTTGAAGCAGAGCTGCTCGACGATGAGGAGCTGCTGGAAGAGCTGGCGCTGGATGAAGAGCTGCCGGGGTTGCCGCCGGTGTCCGGTAGCCCAGCGCCACCACAAGCGGAAACCGCCAGTAGTACCACAGCCAGGCTACTCAAACGGGTGAATGAATACGAAACGTTAATAGTCATTGGTCGTACTGCCTAATGGTGAGATTAATAATAAATCGTTTGGTAACTATTCAGCTCACGCCCCGATTTGCCCCTGCACCTACAAATGAAAGCGGCGTTAAAAATGGTCACAAACCTGTCGGGAACAGGTTTGAACGTCTGCCCAGCGGGCGACGCGCAGGATGTGCGGCGTATTTACACGAGTAAACTCACATTTTCCGCCTTGCTCTGAACAGTTACGAAAAGAGCTGAATAGTTACATCGTTTTTTTGATGTCTTACATCGCGTATACCTCGGTGCTATTCGGCTCAACGATTGCTGTAAATGAATTCAGTAATAGCAAGGTTGATAGTACAGCCTGCCGAGCAGAAGAAAGCGTGAGGTGACGCAACTTCCATTGGATTGACGCCAGACGTTACAGTGTTCTCTTATCCGACGCACTTAGACCTTAGGCTAATGCATTGAAAACTGAGTGGCGTATCACGTTATATTTGTGCGTTGGGTTGTCTCGCGATTTTCAAAATAGCCGCATACCGTTTTGTGAGGCAGCGAATACGTGCTTAAGTACGGGAAGATTGTCTGAATTGTGTGGTAAAGCACTTAAAAATAGGGGAAAGGTCGGTGATGGCAGGCATATACCGGTAACAATTGAGATTCGGGCATCCAAAGCAGGGCGGAATGCCGCACCGCCCTTTTTGTCCCTGAGGGCCTTGCTCGTCCCCATATGGGGCCCGTCATGCAGGGGCATCGCGCCTACTCAGAAAAAATTGACCCACTCTGAGCACCTGAATGTCAAACGCCACGGTTATAGCCTGACGTCCTGGCACGGCCGCATCAAGACGCCAGTTTTCAAAATCCAGCGTCGGACAGATGTTGTCAGCGTGGTTTCCTATCGGCTTTCAGGTGCTCATCGACAAATGCAATCAGTTCTTTGAGTGTTTGTTGCCGGGTTGCCGTTCGTGAAAGAAAATGGTCCTCTCCATCCAGACGGATCATTCGAACTGATTTTTTGGCTTTTTTCAAACTCTTCTCCATTCGCCTGGACTGATCGAATTTAACAACTGTGTCATCCTTGCCGTGCAGCAGCAGAACCGGTGCCTTGAAGTTTTCAGCGAGTGCCGCCGGTGATATTAATTTGAGTTCCCGGGATTCAGCCTTGCTGTCGGCAATCGACTTTTGCCAATAGCGAACCAGGTAATGCTCACGACCGTGGGATGATTTTGTGTCGGCCAGCATGGCATTCAAATCAGATACGCCGTTGATGGATGCCACGCATCGATACAGTTCAGGTGTCAACGCGCCGCCAGCCAGGGCCGCATAACCGCCGTAACTCCCACCGACGATACAGATCCGGTTTCGGTCGACCAGATTCTGGCTTATCAGCGATTCAATGCCGTCAGTGAGATCGTCCTGCATGGCTTTACCCCATTGTCCATGCCCTGCGCGCCAGTGATCCATACCGAAACCGGAAGACCCGCGAAACTGCGGCTGTATCACCAGATAACCACGGCTGGCAAAGGCCTGGGCCATCCAGTCAAAACCCAGCCAGTCGTGCGCAGCGGGCCCGCCATGAGGCAACATGACGGCCGGAAGATCTCGCAGGCTGTCAACACGCTCGATTGGCACGGTCAACAGCGCCGGAATGTTCATGCCATCCCGAGCTTTGTACGAAATTTCAAGCACCGGATTGATATGCTCCGGTTTAATCGCAGGTCGGCTATTCGCCAATAGTCTCGGTTTCTGTCCCGTGCTGAATAAAAAATAGCTTCCGGATGTGGTCTGGCCTTCGATCTTCACCAGCAGGTGTTGCCAATCGTCGCTCCAGTCGACAAGCCAGACAGCGTGTTGGGGGTAGGCGGCAAGTATGTTTTCGACGCGGCCTTGAACTTCTTTGTCAAAAAACTCATAGCTGGGGCGTAGGCCGGAGTAGATAACACCGAAAACCGTCCGGTTTATATCCATGATGATTGCATCGACATCCGCGTCACCCCGTGCGAACATAGGCTCCGAGAGTTTGCCGTCGGAAAGCGACATGGCTCGTAACGCGCCGCGACGAAGTTCGTCACTTTCTTCACTGATCGCCAGTGAACTGCCGTCCTGCACCATACCTACAACGCCAATCTCAGGGATGTCGACTTTTTGCGAAAAGATTTCCACAGCCTTGTCACCCTGATGGCTGGTTATGCTGTGCATACTGTTCCGGCTGTTGTATCGCACTTCAGCAAGCAGATTGCCCTTGCCATCCATAAAATAGTCGCGCGTATAGATACTGCCCTTCGTGACAACTGCCGGGCGTTTCGGGGAGTCGAGATCGACTCTCAGCAAGGAGTAGTTTGGTGCCGCATCGCGCTTGGTGTCACGGACATATGCCGGCATAAAAACGTGTTTGGCATCGTCCGACGTGCCCACGATTCGACCAAGCCCCGTCTGCCCTGTGAAAATGACATCGCCGGGCGTGAGCAGTTGTTCGGTCTTGCCGCTCGGCAAATCGAGCAAGAAAGCGGTGCTAACATCAAAACTATCGCGAAAACCCAGCACCCGCTTGTGCTCGGTAGCCACACTGACGAGCTTGGACTCACTAAAGAAATACAGATCCCTGATCTTGATATCGCTCGTGTTCAGGCCCTGAATAAATTTGCCGTCGACGATCGACGTGACCGCGACGATCTCGTTCTTTCCGTCGTTTCTTTTGAATGCAAGCAGTTTGCCGTCCGGCGACAACGCCATATTGCTTATGACCGGCAGTGCGCCATAATCATCGAGATCGGGCCCCGCGAAGGTACTGATTGCTATCGAGCTGGAGAATAGTGCAATAAAGAGTCTGACGAGTGAACCTACGGCCATTTACATACCTTCCACGTTTAAATAATGATCAGGCCGCCGCTGACGCCCGCTAACCTGCTCTGCCTGTCCGGTCAGTCCGACCGGCTAATTGATTACTCACAAATAGTCACTTAAAATCGCTTTTACAGGCGCTGCGCACTGACCCGGGTCCGCAATGTGCATTATGTCCGGAACGAAGAATAGAAGTGTAGTCCAAACTGGAAGGGGTTTACAGAAAGCTGAAAACATTACTGTTACCCGCGCCTCCGGACCTATGATAGAGGCCTGCAGCACAACCCGGGCTTGTCCGCCGACCGCTCACCCTGAGCTTGTCGAAGGGCCGTCTTTCTCAACGGCTATCTGCCTCTCCACACGTCGAAAGCGTCACCTCAACTTCTAAAAATCGCCAAAAGCATGACCAAAAAGAAAAGTCCGATGGAAAAACACATCTGCATAATCAGCAGGCGTCTTGACCGGTTAAGACGTTGCACGAGTACTTCATCTGGATGTGTATCGATAAGCCGCCCGGACCAGAGGCGAAGCAGAAAATAGGGACTGTTTCCCATCGTAGCGAAGCTATCGTATTGATGACCAAATATTGCCAATTCGTTTTTTGTCGCGTGCCGGTGCAGATTTTTTAGCGAGAGGACATAGACTGCAAAGCCTGTCATCCACGCCAACAGTGTAAATAGAAGCAGTATATTTTCCATGGTCTGACTATCGTGCCTTGATTGTTTCAGTGATAACTGGTTTTGATGTGGCGTAGATTGAACTTCGAAGTGCATAGCGCCTCCGGACCTATGATAGAGGCCTGCAGCACAACCCGGGCTTGTCCGCCGACCGCTCACCCTGAGCTTGTCGAAGGGCCGTCTTTCTCAACGGCTATCTGCCTCTCCACACGTCGAAAGCGTCACCTCAACTTCTAAAAATCGCCAAAAGCATGACCAAAAAGAAAAGTCCGATGGAAAAACACATCTGCATAATCAGCAGGCGTCTTGACCGGTTAAGACGTTGCACGAGTACTTCATCTGGATGTGTATCGATAAGCCGCCCGGACCAGAGGCGGTTTAAAAAATATGGGCTATGACCCATCATGGCAAAGCTGTCATACCGATAATCGAATATTTTAAGGTCGTTCTTTTCGGCATGCTGGTGAAGCCTTTTTAACGAAAAAATATAGATAAGAGTACCCGTCATCCATACTAGAATAACAAATAAAACCAATATGCTTTGCGTGAGATTATAAACCTTGAATTTCTAACGGCTATTTTCTTTGGTGATCGCTTATCCGGAAACAACGCCGCCGCCATGCGAGAACGGGGCGGCGATAGAAGTGGTGATTGACCAGTTGCCCTGATAATCCCAGAGGCTTTTGATTCCGCCCTATGCCTTGAATTCAACTCCCTGATAAAGGCCCCGGATTTCTCCCGATGAGAAGGGCGTTCCGCTAACAGCTAACGCCCATTCCAGTTCAGCGCCTTTGGTGAGCTCAAAAGCCACTTCAGTTTTCTGGAGGTTAGGCGTAATTTCGCCAGAAACGGACCCTCCCGTCCCAAACGCAGCACCTGCACGCGCGCCGAATTTCACATTCTCCAACAAAGAGTTGCCCAGCAATTCCAAAAAATCCATGAACCCGGGTTGATACGCTTCTATCTCGGGTGGCGTCGGTTTCACTTGCAGCACTTTCTCAACCCGCTGAACCGACCTGATAGTGATCTGGTTCGGCGTCAAGCAATATCCAATGAAAAATCGCTCCTTGATAAGAATGTACGTACTGTTGCCGACCTGAACGCCAGCAGACCCGCTGCCGAAGGGCAGGGCACAGACGCCAGGCTTTGAATAAGCCTATTGACCGTCGTACGCCGATAGCCGGTGAAATGATCAATCTGAGATTGTGCCTTCGGATCAATATAGATTTTATAGCCGGATTCGGAAATTTTGTTTTGGTGAGAAGTGTTGGAAAAGCGGAAAGGGGTGCATTGGGAATCCATTCGATTTCAGTCCTTGTTAAACAGAATAGGGCAGAATTTTAGGTTGGTGAAGTGCGCTGTGTCAATATAAAAAGTAACTGAACACACTTTGACTGACGATTGGGCAAAGGCAGGACATTTAGTGAGCAAACTGTTCGGTCTTGGAAGCAGCACGGCACATCAGGGCGGCCACGCAGGTTTGAGGGCACGCATACCTCCGACTTATACTGTCATCTTAAACGAATTAACGTTGGCTATGTGTACGAGTAATTTTCTCCTGTTCTGCAATGCTCGGAAGAGTAATTTGCGCCTGTGCGAGGTCGGACCTATCTATTCGGGTAGAGACCTCACCGCGTGACAGCAAACCCAGTCGCGTTTCTCGTCACACGCATTGGCGGAGGGGCGGATCTTTGAAGAAGGGGGTTGGAATACGTTAGAGCGTCTATACTTTATTTGAAAGTCGCATCACTTGAATGGAATAGTTTGAAAATGCAAAGGATTATCAGAGGCCGGGATGAGCCCATGCGGACGGGTCTCATGTGAGCTTGCAAATCAATCTGCTCTTTTACCGCGTCGATCAGGTCAAAGGCTGGGCGAATACGTTCCCTGACGCTGGTATATTCGGATGCTTTAGGTGTTTTGGCCATGCCAGCGCGTACAGGATTCAAGTTGACATAGGTCATGCAGGAGAGTAGGGCTTCTTCAGGCAATAGAGCCTGCGATCGGTAACGGCCTTCCCAGAAATGACCTGTGCAACCGTCTAGTTTATTGGCCTGGCGGGCGATCGGTTCATTCAGACATTTCATAAACCAGTTCACACTGGCCAGGCGATCTTTAAAAGCCGCAATACAATCGCCCAGAGTCTGGCGGTCGTGCGTAAGGTGTCGCCATTGATCCATTTCTGAACCAGCGCCGGGCCTTTAATTTAAGAAGTAGTGGTAGTTTGAACCGTATTTATTGAGCAAAGCCTGAATATTATGGAGAAATTGAAGCTAGGACGAAAATCATTCGATCAATCCAGCTGCTAGGTGCTATAGCGCTTTTTTAGGCGGCGAGCGGGAGAGGAGTTCAGGGCTGTCCCACTTAAATTTCGGCCCGCAGGATCGTGTCTAAAGTCTCATCATCCCAGCCGGCTTTCTTGCGTAGTCTTTATCGACATATCCTTTTTAAATCCCTAAATGGATGTGTCACGCGGCACATCCATGTGGGCAATCGAGCCGGAACTTCAATTCCGGGGATGTGGAACAATAAATCTCCTTCATCTACCTACTGCGGTTCGACAAAAATTTCAAAGCCGAAAACCGGCTACAAAATTAATCATGTTTTCGCTATCAGCCGTGCGATACTCAGCGCCAATATAAAATCGTTCTGTGGGGAAGGCCTGTGTTCGCAAGCCGTATTCTGTTTCGAAGGCGTCCTCGATCAGTACGCCCAGGCTGACATTGCTGTTGAAAAAGTAGTCGACAGCAAAGGTTTTGATGTCTTCGCCTTCTTCATAATACTCATCCTTTTCGTCCTTGACAAAGCTTGCTTCGATGTTGACGGCTGTTTCGCCTTGTAGCTTGCGCACGTACTTTGCGCTCAGATTGAAGTTGTATCCGAGTTCATTCATATAGTCCGTTTTGATCAGTAGTCCGTCCATTGGAACAATACCGAGACTTAGTCCCCAGTCACTCACACTGTAATTTGCATAGAACATTGAGGAGGAGGCAGAGGTTTTCTGATAGATGCCACCGACGTAAAACATTGTGTTCGGAATGTAGTAATCGATATTAAGCAGGGTCACGTCAACGTCAAGCCACTCGAAATCAGTTGTAGCATGCAAAAAGGACAGGCTTCCGGATCGCTCGAGAAACGCAGCTTCTGCAAGTGGATGACCTGCGGTTTCGACAGACGCAAAGTGCCACTCACCGAGAAGGCCTGTCATTTTCGTATCGCCCGGCAGATCCATATAGCTCAGGGCAACCTCGGCGCGGTAGGGGGTTGCCCATGACAATGCCGGGGCAATCGACAACGCGATTATTGTACAGAGTGATCCCACTTTCATGACATGATTCCTGTTGGTAAAAAGCTCATAATTCTATTGACGATAGCTTGCCCGGGCGCGATTCGCCAGGTCTATCCATTCCCGGAGCGAGATTTTATCGGGTACGTTTAGAGTGTGCCGGCCACGTGATAAATCAGGCAAGTGCATGAGCCAGTGAGGCGGATGCAGGTGCCATGCGCCATGGAATTGCCCGGCACGGGTTGGCGGGCGTCTCTTTACCATCCGGATTCGAACGTGGCAGAATGGCGCAGAATTCGGACGATAACGATCAGAAGGACCAACAAAAGGATGACGAAGAAAAGTTTATGGGCCGTGCTCGCGTGCATGGGAGCCGGGCTCGGCGGGCTCGGCGGGGTTGCACAGGCTGCCAGCCTGACGGTCCGATACGAAATGCACCACGCCAGGTTCAGTGCGGTATCTCCCACGCTGAAGGGGCTGAGTCTTGAGTACTCGAAACGGCCGGATGACGTGCTTTATGTCAGTGGTTATATCCTCTCGGATTCGCAAAAGTCCGTGGACTATTCCGGTCTGGGGGCTGGTGTGCGGAAACATTTCCAGCATGACCGACGGCTGGGCTCCGTGTTAAACGCAGAAATCGCCTACGGCGCTATTGAGGTGTCAGGGTTGAACAATCGTAACCGTTTACTGTCACTGAGCGCGGGGGCGACGACCTATTTTGAACTGACGGATAGCATTCGTCTCGATGCGGGAGTGGGATACAGGATACATCTTGACACCACACAGGAGGTCTGGTGCTTCGATGGCAGCTATGAAGAAGGACGAAGGACAACCAGCTGTTTCGAAAGCGGTGGCGTTCGATCCTACAGTGAAAAGCTGGGGCATGGACATGGGCTGTACAGTCGTATTGGGCTGGGGTTCAGTTTTTGACGCACATTGGTATCCAGCGAGTGGACCGATAGCCCGTAACCTGTATGAACAATCCAAGTAACTATTCAGCTCACGCCCCGATTTGCCCATAGCTGCGTTAAAAAATGGTCATTTACACGAGTAAACTCACATTTTTCGCCTTGCTCTGAACAAATCTGG
>CAYSTJ010000059.1:0-23601 GCA_964434105.1 uncultured Cellvibrionaceae bacterium
TCGGAGCGCGTATCGGCGAGGCACGGCAGGTCCGAATATTCGGTAACCGTTTTGTCTATCAGATTCTGCGTATTGGGTAACACAGTTTTCGGAATCTTTGAAACGGAGGGTAGTGCCATGCGGGTAGTTGAGCCGCGTGTCAATAAAGTGGACGGGACGCGATTTTCCGTCGGGCCTCTGAGCGAGATTTGCGGCGATCAAGCAGGCGGCCGTCATTTAAGTTGATAAACGTTAAAGGTGGAACGACATGTCAAAAGCCAAACTGGAAAAAAAGCAGCCTAAAAAGACTCTGAAAGAAAAACGTCGGGAGAAAAAGGAAAAACAGGCTGAAAAGACTGTAGCCAGCATATAACGATCCGGCGCACACTGACTGAGCGACACTGCCCGGAAACCCGTGCACCGCCTGATTGACACTCCTCCCGGCAACGCGGCGGATCGTGACTTGATGCGATCCGCCCCGACCTGTCAACTATTCATAAATAACGTAATTGCTTCCACTCTTACTGTTGCACACTTGATGTGGCACTCTTAATGCCAGTTGTGTGCGCAATAAAACCAATAGTGAAGTGTACACCGCGCCGAAACAAGGTTGGGTTTTGCGGACACCAGTGAATCCATCCCTGGCGCTCAGGGTCTGCAAAACCCAACCAGTGCCACGTCAATACTCTCCACGGTTGTCGATAGCTTACAGTGTGTGTCAACACCGCCTCCCAATTGTTCCGGTCTGCCGGAACGCAGGTGCCCAAGTAGCAACAAATCAACCTGCCTGTCCCTGTGTGATCCCTTCATTTCATAAATGCGTAAATAACAGTCTATCCAAACCACCGCGCACGGTCATCGTGCATGCAAAGGTCCCACTGAAATGGACGGATTATTCGCGCTGGAAATGCCGCTGCTGGAAATCTTGATCCGCGGCAGTTTTGTGTATCTTGCCCTGGTTATAATGCTGAGACTCATCCCGAAGCGCAACGCGGGCGATATCTCTCCCAATGATATGATTACTCTGGTCGTCATTGCCACGCTGGCTGCCAATGCCATAACAGGCGACACGACCGCTTTACCGGATCTGCTTTTGATGGTGCTGGTGATTGCCGCGTGGGATTATCTGTTCAACCTGCTGGAATATCGATTTCCCCGTGTGCGCCGCATTACGCACAACCCGCCGACATTATTGATTCATAACGGAGAGCTGGTGGCGGATAACCTGCACCGGGAGCAATTGACAAAAGAGGAACTGCAGGCAAACCTGCGCATGCAGGGTGTGGAGAGCATTTCGCAGGTCAGGCAGGCCATTCTGGAAACTGACGGGAAGATCAGCATATTATTGAAAGAATCATGAACAACAGCCTCGGGCCGTTATTGACGGTTACAGGGTCTGCGTGATTATTCCTTCAGCTTCACATGCAGCCGGCCCTCCCGGATTTCAATAAATTCGACCCCCTCCGTGAAGGATTGCCAGAAGCCCGGCGCGCCGCCAAATTCTTCCACCAGATCCACGTTCTTTAAATTGCCCAGCCAAGCATTGGGAATCGGCACGCCGCCGAAACTGACGCCGCGCAGGGTGACGGATGGTCGGCCCTCGCGATAGGCAATGGCCACGCCGGCATTGATGCGCAATGTACGTCCCCCGAGTACCGGAAAATCCGGCTCCAGTGGTATCAGTAATTTCGCGCTGGCGAGGTCGTTGGACAGGTCGATGGCCAGCCGGTCGGCCATATCGGTATTGCTGGCCAGCAGGGCATTGAGCTCCCGTTCGCTGAACTCAACCTCACGCTTTGCGCCGGCCTCGGAATAGGGCTCCGGCTCCAGTGGTTCATTCGCAGAGTCATCGCGCTGCGGGGTCATCCCGAGTGCCTGCAGTTTGCCGTTCAGGTGCTGCGTCTCCCGGGCTGACAGTTCAACAGGTTTCAGCTGCTTCGGAAACAGGTAAACGCGAAGGAGGGCGGCGCCGACCAGCAACGCAGCCAGGACGGCGGCAAATACGATAAAAAACAGTCTCGCCCCGGACTGTCGGTTTGCGATCGGGTGCCTGGGCGGGTTGGACGGATCTGACGGCGGGCTTTCGTTCATAAGGCGACTCTGTACAAAGAACAGTCAGCCAAAGTAACACCACCATCATCAAAGCTCAATCGCCGTTTGCGGGCTGATCTGCGGGCAGGCGACTGCGTGTATAACAGCCCGCCGTACATGCAGTATTTACATTCGGAAAGGGCGCGCCGCGGGCACAGGGCGATAGATGGAACAATCTTTAATCAAAAGTCCCTTCATGGAACCAGTAATCGCCCTGTTTTCCTGTGCTGGCATTTAATGTGCATCTGCCGAATTTCAGCACGAATGCAATCCACAAAAAATAAACGAGCAGGGATAAATGATTACGGCGAATGTCACCCAGGGTTTGACGCTGGACCGGGCGATTTGGGAGTTCATGCAGGCGATAACGGACGGTGCGCAGTCATGGTCACACGCTGCGACCGAGGTAGTGCGGGATATCACCGCCCTGGGCAGCAATATCGTGTTGCTTCTGATCGTTATCGCTGTCGCGGGCTTTTTGCTGATCAAACATCAGCGTGCCCTGGCGCTCTGGCTGGTCCTCACCGCGTTATTCGCCTTGATTATGAATTCGGGGCTAAAGGAATTTTTCGGGCGGGTGCGGCCAGATGTTGTTTATCAGGCGGCCAGGGTCTTTACACCGAGCTTCCCGAGTGCGCACGCGATGCTGTCGGCAACCGTCTATTCCGCGCTGTGTGTGCTGGCTTTTCACACGCAGCAGCACCCCACCAAAAAGCAGTTTTTTATTGGTGTAGCGGGACTCCTTATTTTATTGGTCGGGCTTAGTCGCATATATCTGGGGGTGCATTGGTTTACCGATGTGCTGGTCGGATGGGTGCTGGGTTTGCTGATTACCTGGGGCAGCTGGACAGGGTTCCGTAAATGGACCCACCGGCCCAAAGCACACTTATAAACCCAACGCGAATTTTTTAGCAGATGATCGCGGCCCTGTAGTCCGGTTTTTAAACGAGAGGCATAATAAAATGAACGAGCGAGACGTTACACATAAACTTAAACTGCTGGCCCGTTTGGGCTATGGATCCCGGGGGATTGTTTACCTGATGATAGGCGGGCTTGCGTTGCTCACGGCGGTGGGCAAAGGGGGAAAGACCACAGGCAGTAAAGGCGCCATGCTGGAAATTCTGGAACAGCCCTTCGGCACGACTTTGATGGTTATTATGATTATCGGGCTGGTAGGTTATGTCCTATGGCGGCTGTACCAGGCTACCAAAGACCCGGACCAGCACGGTTCATCGGCCAAAGGGCTGGCAGTGCGAGGCGGATTGCTGGCGAGCTCCATCAGCCACGCCGCGCTCGCCATATGGGCAGTCACGGTGCTGATGGGATCGGGCAGCGACAGCGGTTCATCGGATTCGTCTTCCTGGATTTCAGGCGGTTGGGGGCAGGCCGTACTGGTCATTGCCGGTCTGTGTTTTATCGGTGCCGGATGTGCGCACATCTATAAAGGATGGAAAGCCCGTTTTAAACGCTACATGACCATTCCGGCACAGCACCGTGGCTGGGCGGAACCTACCTGTCGCTTTGGTCTGATCGCACGGGGCGTCGTATGGTGTATAGTCGCCTGGTTTCTTATTCACTCGGCGATCGTGGCCCGCAGCGACGAGATCAAAGGTATGGACGATGCGCTGGCCGCGCTGCGGGATAACGCGTATGGACCCTGGCTGCTGGGCATAGTCGCTGCCGGTCTGTTTGCGTTTGGCGTGTACAGCATGCTCGAAGCCGTATACCGACGGGTTCAGCTGAATAACTAGAGTAAACCATGGCAATGCCGATAAAAGCCTTATTTATCACGAACCCCAAGAGTCGTTCGGGTCGGCATGATGCCCTGGAGGACGCGATTCAGAAACTGCGGGACGCAGGGTTTGAGCTGATCGTACTGGAAACCGAAAGCGCGGAACAGACCGCCCGGGAGATCGGCCGGCACGGTAAAGCCGTCGATCTGGTGATCGTCGTCGGCGGAGACGGCACCCTGCATTCTGTGGCAGGCGCCATGGTCAAGGCCGGGTGCCCGCTGGGTATCCTTCCCGCCGGTACAGCTAACGATCTGGCGCGCTCACTGGATATACCCGATGATATTGCTGCTGCCTGTGACGTCATCATTCACGGCAAACCCCGGTCGATCGATCTGGGGAGCGTCAATGGCGAGTATTTCTTTAACGCGGTGCACCTGGGGCTGGGTGTTGAAATCACGCACGAACTGACGCCGGAACTGAAAAAATCGTTGGGGGTGTTCAGCTATCTCAAGGCCTTCTCTTCGGCGATCAACCGGCGCAAAAGTTTTCGGGTACGGATTACCCTGGACGGTCGCCCCTACCGTATGCGTTCCATTCAGGTGGGTGTCGGCAATGGCCGGTTTTATGGTGGCGGCAATGTGATTAACGAGCATGCCCGTATTGATGATGGCCAGTTATGGCTATACAGCATAAAGCCGCAATCGGTGTGGGAGCTGCTGACGCTGGCGCGATTGCTGCGCGGTGGCAGACACCGCGAGGCGGATCGCGTATTCTGTGCGAGTGCGCGTTGCATTGAGATCGAAACGGGCAAAGCGCACGAAGTGCACGCAGACGGGGAACCTGTTACCCGTACGCCCCTCAAATTAATGGTACATCCAGGAATACTGGATGTGATGGCACCGGCCACAGACGAACTCGCCCCGACTGGCGGCTGATTCAATGGGAGCAGACCATGTCTATCTGGCAAAGTGACGAACAACTGGCAATGCAGGAACTGGCTGTAGCAATCCAGCACAGCGCCGACCAGTACAGTGATGCTGCCGGGATACTGGAAGGCCAGGCCGCGGCAACGACCATGGAGGCGCTCTCGGTTCAGCGTCAGCAATGGGCCGATGTGCTGCAAGAGGCGATACGCAAGCTGGGCGACCTGCCGGCAGTGCCCGACCAGGATCTCGAAGCCGGCGAGAAGCTGATAAGCCGCGTCAAAGCCGCATTTACCGGTGACGAACTGGCGACGGTACTGGAAGAGCGGATCGAAGACGAGCAGCGTATCAGGGAACTGATTGAAACCGGCCGCGGCACCAAATTGCCCGACTTCTGCGAAACCATCATCGATGGTCTCGATAAGGACGTAGACAACGTGCTGGCGCAACTCAGCCAGCTGCAGGCATCGCGCTGAATACCCGCCGGTATTCCAGAACACCCATTATCGCGTTTGGCCTATAATGCGCTTCGGCTAAAAAGTCATTCATGAGGTTCAAATGCGATTCAAATCATTGTGCGCCGCGGCAACCCTGCTGGTTAGCACCCTGTCCTGCAGTACCAACGCGACAGATTTCGCGTGGCCTGGTGATGTTAAAGCCGCTGTCAGTCTTTCCTACGACGATGCGCTGTCCTCCCAGCTCGATAACGCCATTCCTTCACTGAACCGTCACAACCTGAAGGCTACCTTTTACCTGTCACCCACCGCCGCAACCTTCCGGGAGCGCCTGCAGGATTGGCGCGCCGCAGCCCGGGCCGGGCACGAACTCGGCAATCACTCCCTGTTTCATCAATGCTCACGGGTGCCGGAAAAACGGGAATGGGTAAAGCCGGACCACGATCTGGACAAAATCAGCATCGCCCACTTCAAGGATCAGCTTAAACTGGCCAATACGCTTCTGCATGCCGTTGACGGTAAAACGGAACGCACCTTTACCGCACCCTGTATCGACACCAGCATCAATGGCGAGGACTATATCCCCCACGTGCAGGAACTCTTTGTGGCCATCAAGGGGAGTACCGACAGTGAAATCGACGATATGGCCCGTCTGGATGTCTACCGTGTCGGCGTGGAAATCCCGGAAGAAATGACCGGCGACAAGCTGATCGCCCTGGTCAAACAGGCCGGCAAGCGCGGCACCATGATCAACTTTACCTTTCACGGTATTGGCGGCGATTACCTGGCCGTGTCAAACGAAGCGCATAACCAACTGCTGACATTCCTTGACAAAAACCGCAAAACCTACTGGACAGATACTTTTATCAACATCATGCGACACGTCAAAGCCGAACAACGAAAAATCGGTTCATAGGGACTGCCCGTGTCAGGATTAAAGCGGGCTAATCCTTTTGCCTCAAAAACCACTCCCGCTGCCCCACATTATCACTCCTTTGAACCCGCGCAACTTACTGACGCGTCAAAACCTTTCTTTAGCATTTCCGAGGAAAAGCTTCAGATCGCCTTTCATTTTATAAATCCCCCATGATCTAACCGATGAAATGTGCTTTTCGTGCCAAATCGGCTGGCCATTATCCGGATTTTTATAAGAAATTGATTAAATTATGGAAAGCCTGATAACGAATTTCGATAAGACGCAATTAACCCGTGATTTATATCACACGCTGCTGGGAAAGTTTGTAAAGCCTTCTAAACTCAAAAAACGAGCACGGTGTCCGCTTTTGTACACTGAACCAGAGAACCGCCCGGCTTATTACGTTTTTATTGCAAGCGCGGAACAGGTGCTCCACATCTGCATAAACAATTTCTCCATGGAGAATACAATGATTCCAGCTCTATCCAGACAACCGCTTGTGAATGCTTTTAAGCTCCTGTGCCTGCTCTGCGCCGTGTTCGCGCTGGCGGCCTGCTCTTCGTCAAAAAAATCCTATGTGCCTTCGTCGAGTAGTACGTCTTCTTCGACGGGCAGTACGACCAGTAGCAGTACTTCGAGTACTACATCGAGTAGCACTTCCAGTAGTACTACGTCCAGCAGCTCAGGTGTTCCGATTGTTATGGAACTGGATCTGACGGCGGGGTGGCGGGTAGGGCAGGCCACCACCGGCGTTACGACCACGGCGACTTTTGAGCATGTCAGCGGCGGTGTGATGTACGAACCGAATGCACTGGGTGATCAGCTGGTACGGGATTTAACTACGCCCGGCAATTTTAACGGAGCCACGCTGAACTACACATTTGAAGTGGATCAGGCTTTTATTGATAGCGGCGCAAATCTGCAGGCGGTGTTTCAAAACAAGAATGGCTGGGCTGGCTATTGGGACTGCGTCAAAGGCAATGATACGCTGGTTGTAGGTGCGAATACCCTGGAATGTGTCCTGCCAGCTACTGAATGGAACCTTGAAACCGATGCAGGTGTTCAGACCGGGCTGCAGACGCAGGGAGAGGCGGGTGTAGAACCGGCTGGTACGGTGACAATTACCGAAATGACCATAACCCTGGCTGAAGAGACAGGCGCCGGAAGCTCAACAAGCTCCAGTACCAGTAGCTCGACGACTTCTTCGACTACTTCCAGCAGTACTTCGTCTTCTACTTCAAGTAGTACTTCTTCCAGTACTTCGTCTTCTACTTCAAGTAGTACTTCTTCCAGTACTTCGTCTTCCAACTCAAGTAGTACTTCGTCCAGTAGTTCGGGTGCTCCTGTGGCGATTGATCTGGAAGCTGGTTGGAGAGTTGGGCAGGCTAACGACGGCGTCGCTACAGATGCGACGCGGACTTACGCAGGAGGCGCGGTGATGTATGATCCAAGTAAGCTGGGCGACCAGCTGGTGCGGGATATACCTACTCCTGACAACTTTAACAGCGCCACGCTGAGCTATACATTTGAAGTAGATCAAGTGTTTATTAATAGCGAATCCAGCCTGCAGGTGGTGTTTCAGGAAAGAGGTGGTTGGAACGGTTACTTTGATTGTGTCATTGATAATGGAACTTTGACTGTGGGCGAAAATACCTATACATGCCCATTGCCGGAAACAGGCTGGGATATTGGGCACACATCAGGCGTTCAAGTTGGATTGCAAACATTTTCGGGTGACGCATTAGTAGTGCCGGCAGGAACGGTTGCAATCACCAGCTTGACTATTACACAGGTAGTCGAGGAAGAAGGAAGTGATCCCGATGATGGTTTATCGAACCAAGTGGATGTCTCCACTGGGTGGAGGACCAATCCCACCAGGGATATGTCATATGATGATGGAGCGATCTTTAGTCCGATTGCAGCAAACGATCAGTTTGTATTCGACCTTCCCGGACCCGTGAATCTAAGTGGGGCCGAGATCGTATTTGAATATGAAGCCAGCGCTGAATACAAAAACAGCGGCGCCAACTTGCAACCGTTCGCTCAGCAGACAGCTGGGACCGGTTCAGCCATGCGTTTTTGTTGGATAAATAACTCAGATCTAGTGTCAGGAGTTGCCACATACACCTGCACGATACCTGAGGAGGCTAGCTGGGATTTTGAAGCAGGGGATTCGGTGCAAATTGGTGTGCAAGTAAATCATCCAGATGCAGATCCAGATGCACAACCGGTAATAGCGGGTATGATAAAGATCGAAAGCGTTACTATTAATTTAGCGCAATAGGTTGGCGCTGGCGTAATGCCCACTTCCCGGGTGCAACAACCCGGGATGTCGAAACGGAAGTATTCATTAAGCGATGCAGCAATGCATCGTTTTTTTTGTGAAGATGGTTAGCGGTGATAGATGATGGAGGCCTCCCCTGGGACCGCTGCGATGCGGCAACCCCGACGGCCGGTCGGAATGCCGCATCACTGCATAGGGCGCGACAGCACCCCGAACGAAAACACCAAGCGTATCAACGAAGGCAGCTTTGAGGAGGTTCTGCTGCGCTTCGACATCGTCTAAGGAATACCAGCTGCGCTGGCACTTTATTAAAGCAGGCGGGCCGCCTGCGGTCCCAGCGCCCCTGAAATGGAATTGTCGACAATATCAGCGAATCGCACTTCAAGGAGGTCCTAATGTGTTCCGATATCATCCAAGGAAAGCCGGCGTTGCTGGCGCTTTGTTTAAGTAGTGGGTCGGCACTCCGACGAGCCCTCGGGATGCCGCACCATCGCGCGCCCGGCCAGCCCGCCGACAACTTTCCTTCTTAGAGTGGTCGTTTCCAAAAAATCGGCGTAAGATCGTGAAAGTGTTATCTTTACCGATCAGGGTACTAAAACCAGATATTTGTAATAAAAACCGGAAGGTTTATTGAGATTTAAATCAACTATAAGCTAATGGCACTTAATTAAGGCTCGTGAAGAACCAGGTTTGGCATGTGGAGGCCCTGTCCAGGACCGTCACCGGCGGGACACCGGTGTCGAGCCCCCATGGATGGGTTCGGCGCGGGCGGCCAGCCGTGTCCTGGACAGGGCCTCCACATGCCGGACCGGCGGCAGAAACTGCTTAACTAAGTGCCCTTCAACTATAAGCCTTGATAGCCAACTCGTATAACTGCAATGAAATTCTTGGTTTATATATCTATAATGTTGGGAAATTGCGTATTTCCTTCTAAACTCTAGACACAAGCCTGTGTCCGTTAAGTTCGCTGAGCCGCCCTGCGGCCCGACTTATTACAATTTAATAACAACAATAGCGTTTAATCCTCCCATCAGAATAACGGTATCTCTAATGGAGAATACAATGATTCCAAGACTTCCCAATCTCACCTTATCCACAACTGTCAGGCTTTGCTGTCTGACGGGTGCTGTTTTAATGACGGCGGCCTGCTCCGATTCCAGGGACAAATACTCGCCAACCACTGATATTCCGGACACCGTCGAATACACGCCGTCGAGCAGTTCGACCAGTAGCTCGAGTTCGTCCACCAGTTCTTCCAGCACCGGCGGGCCGGTGGTTGAGGATATAGAAGTAACGGAGGGCTGGCGCGCGCAGCCGGATACATTGAACTGGGATTATGTCGCAAATGGCGTCTTCTATGAACCGACGGATGCAGAACATGCCTTAGTGACCGACCTGACAACGCCCAGAAATTTTAATGGAGCAAAGCTGAGCTACACCATAGAAGTGGATTCTGCGTTTGTTGAGAGTGGCTCCAAACTACAAGTGCTGTTTCAGCAGAAAACTGATGGGTATCCCGGATATTGGGAATGCACATTTGAAGCGGAAGAGCTGGCCGAAAGCGAAGAAACCCATGATTGCTTACTGCCTGCAACAGGTTGGAATCTCGAGCACAGCTCAGGTGTGCAGGTCGGCTTGCAGACGCCTGGAGACCAGGAAGCGGAGCCGGCTGGGACCGTGACCATTCTGGGGCTGACTATTACCTTGCCTGGCGGTGATACAACGCCACCGGAGCCTGAGAATCTGATGCCGGATCCTGGATTTGAAGGAGAAACTCTGGCGACTGGATGGGGCGGAACCTGGGCTGGTGGAACGCTGAGTCTATCGACAGAGGAATATAATACCGGTGCTCAGAGCTTGCGAATTACTGGCAGAACCAAGACTAACTATGGTGGGCAATTTAATCTCACCAGTCTGGTAACACCCGGCGCCACCTATGATGTGAAAGCCTGGGCCAAACACATGAACACCGTGCCCGACCTGTTGCGGTTAAACTCGAAGGTTGAGTGTGTAGACGGCATCGCGGATTACCCGCTAATTGTTGAGCTTGAAGATATAGAAGGTGATACCTGGACGGAGCTGGAAGGCAAGTTGAACGTACCTGATTGTCCGCTTAAAGAAGTCCTCATTTATTTTGAAAACACGGCGGAAAACATCGATATTTTCGTGGATGACATATCGGTGATGGTTGGTGAACCCATTGTCAATCTGGTTGAAGACGGTGGGTTTGAGGGGGAATCAACCGCCTGGACCGCATGGCAGGGTGGTGTACCGAGTCTGTCGACTGCCGAGAAAGTTACCGGTGAGCAAAGCCTGTTGATCTCAGGTCGAACGATTACTGACGCAGGTGCTGGATATGCGCTGACCAGCAAGGTTGCATCCGGGCGAACCTACCATGTCACGGCCATGGCCAAGCACAAGGGTGAAGTGGCCGATGTGCTGAAAATCAGCGCCAAGGTAACCTGTGACGAAGCCGATAGCTATCCCCCGGTAGCCGAGGTGACTGATGCCGAAGCAGATACCTGGACGAAGCTTGAAGGTGACTTGGTGATACCGGAATGTACCACGGTAGGAGAGGCACGGATCTATTTTGAAAGCACCGCTGCGGAGGTTGATATTTATGTGGACGATGTGGTGGTTGTTGCGGTGCCGGAGCCGGATGCAGAGCCCCAGAACCTGGTATTGAATGGTGACTTCGAGACTGACATGACAGGTTGGGATAGCTTCGGTAACGACGCCGTCCTCAGTGTTTCTGGCGAGCAATCGCATAGCGGCGAGCAAAGTCTGAAGGCGACCGGGCGGGCAGGCACCGATGGGTACGCCGGCTATGACTTGACCGACGCGGTGACACGCGGCACTACTTACGCCGTGAGTGCCTGGCTAAGGCATACAGGCCCCGAGGAGGACGTTTTACGAGCTGCATCAGTGGTCACCTGCACCGAGGAGACGAAGCCAGAGGAACACAGTAATTTTCCCTGGATTAATAATCTCACGGGGGTCGCACCGAACACCTGGACGCGACTGTCCGGCAATTTGCCCATTGCGGATTGTGACCTGACTGAGGTAAAACTCTATTTTGAAGGGACTTCAGAAGGCGTCGATGTTTATATCGATGACGTATCCGTTACCGAGGCTCCTGCTGATTAAGCGCGAAATTTATTACCAGCATTCCGGGGGTGGGAGCCCCGGAATAATCCGGAGATAGTTAAGTCGATGGCGATGCAGTAATGCATCGCCGTTACTTTGTAACACAAGATATTCGATCGTGCGGGCAGGGGCGTCTCGGAGGGCTGTGGAGCCTTTAAGACAAAACCGGTTGGCTGTCGCGTTTTGCGAATCCATTGCTACGACATACAATCAAGCCACCAGTCTGCGCATTACCACGCTCACATTAACGTCCTGACCCAACCAATATTGGCCCGGTATTTGAACAACTACCGCCAAATAACGCCAAGCTGACGTTAATCGGAGGATTTATGCAACATTTACAAATCAAAAAACCCGTTTTGGGCCTGACTGTGTTGCTGTTCGGCCTGGCGCTGGCCGGGTGCGACAGTGATCCGCGTACGGCCGATGTGACGCCCGTGCCCATGGGCCCGGAACCGGCGACGGTGACCGAAGTTGCGCCGGAGCAGTTAAACCTTACCCAGGCAGAAGACGCAGAGGCTCTGATCGTTAATGTCGTGAGCGCAGCTGACCCCTCGCAGGTGCTGGGCTCCGCCACATTGTTGCAGGAGGCCGATCAGGTGGTGGTGCAGTTTGATATAGCGGCCAACGATGTGATTCCACCGGGCGACCGTGCGATTCATATCCATGAACATGGCGATTGCACGGCGGCGGATGAAAATCTGGATGGTAACCAACAGCCGGCAGGGGCGGCGGGTGGTCATTTTAACCCGACCAACGTCGGGCATGGCGAGGAGGAAGGGCCGCATGCCGGTGATAGCGAAGAATACAACTATACCTTCAACGACGACGGCAGTTTTCGGGGCGAGGTGGTCTTCATGGATGTCACTTTGAGCGGGGAACACGCGCTGCAGAACGAGACGGGTACGGCCATTATTATCCACGCCGGCACGGATGATATGGAAAGTGACCCCAGTGGCGCCTCCGGCCCCCGGGTAGCCTGTGCAGCCATTCCGGCGGACACGGGCAACATCGTGGCGCAAAATGAATAACCTGTGAGGCATGAACCACAGTCAACAAAAAACGCCGCGTTCTGCGGCGTTTTTTTGTGGGGCTGGCAATTATCAGCCAGCTGTCAACGATGCTTCGCCACCCAGGGTGAGTAATGGCTATGAGGTTTGGGATAATGATAAAAGGCCGGGTGACCAAACCAGAAAAAACCGGGGTGCGGTTTCCAGACGGGTAGTCCCCATACCGGGCTTCCCCAGATCGGCCAGCCCCAGAACGGCGGATAAAATCCGGGCTTGCCAGGTTGCGTGGGCTCTTTGGGTTCTTCAGGTTCTTCGGGCGCTGGTGGTGCAATATAGGGGTTGATGGTATCCAGTTCGGTATCAAAGTTGTTCAGTGCGTACAGCAGATCGGGCGCCTGCAGGTTGATGACATCGGCGCCGGCACCCAGGGCGATGGGTATTGGCATACTGGCCGCCAGGTCGACGGTGCTGTTGCCATTGTTCATTTGAATGATGGCGGTGGTGGGGTCAAAGGACTGCACCTGGGCATGTTCACCGACAGTGACGCGGCTGTCGTTGTCGCCGGTGTTTATGAACGCAACCGGGTTAAATTCCGATCCAATAACCAGTGGTCCGTTCAGCGCAAGGCTGTGACCGAAGTGGCCGGTCACTGCATTGCTTTCATCGTTGCTGGTGATCAGCGCAGCGCTGCCATCGGCACCCAGCGACAGGTACTCAGCTGTCACGTCCAGCCGGGCCCGCTGTAACTGAATCGTTGAATCCGCCATCTGTTCAATACGGCCTCCGGGGCCGGCGTTCAACACAATAGAAGAGTATTCGCTCGCAGTGATATTGCCGAGCATCAGGTCGTTGTTATTGGTAAGGTTGAGTGCACTGCCAGTCAGCTCCGCGGACAACTGGCTGTAATCGCCCGTCAGGTTCCAGTGACTGCCGGCGCCCATGGTCAGCGAGGTGCTATCCGCAACGCTGGCGTTCATATCAAGAGGGCCTGTGCCGCCCAGTACCAGTTGGTCTGCCTGCACTTCAAGCGCGACATACCCATCGTCCGCCTGCACCCGTACGTTTTTACCAGCGAGATCTAGGGGCGTATAGGTGGACCATTCGTACCAATTGGTATCGCTGGCTTCTGTAGCGTAATGGAGTTCGATATCTCCGTCGCTGTGCAGCTGGATGTCGCCCCCACGCAGCCCGAACAGATTGGTGAACAGCCTTGCACCGGGTTTAAATACAATGTCGCCGGCAGCGGTAGCGGAATAGGAGCCCCCGAAGGTAAACATGTCCGAATGATGGATAATATCGCCTTCACGCGCTGTCAGAAAAATATTGGTGAATCGATAGGATTGGTCCCGGTCAGTTCCCATATGCGGGGCAGCAATGGCATCTGCCATAAAGTTGATGTTAATTGCTTTTGGAAAGGGATCGTTATGGCCGAGATCGATGGTCAGGTTGTGAAGGTCAATGACACCTGGCGCACTGCCGTCGTAGCCCGCGATGAAGTTCAGGTCGCGAGCGGGAGATAGAACCACGGGCGAGTCGCTGTCACCGCGGATATCGAAACCGGCTCGCAGGGTGACTACTCCCATCTCGTTGGCTGAGTTCAGCCCGGTTGAAGTCAGGGTATGGTGGCCGCTATCCGCTATCGTCAAACTGGGCGCACGCAGGTGTAACTTGCCGTCTGTTCCGTTACCTGAACCGGCACTGAGATTCGCAGTTCCGTCAAAACCCAGTAAGCCACCGCTTTCCAGCACCACAGCACCTCCCACAGATGACCCGGAATATCCGTCAAGGGAATAGCCGCGTGCATGGATATCACTGTTCACGACAACCGACTGGCTCGCAGTGACAGTGATGTCGCCGCCATTATCATTGTAATGGGGGTAGCCCGGCCAGCCTGTTGATGCATTCGTCAGATTGGTGCCATGTGCAGTGAAAACGACGTCGGTGGCCTCCATTCTGCCTATTACAGTATCACCGGGCCCGATATCAATACGCGCCGCGTCGGTGAGCTGAATGTATTTGCCGTGCAGCGCGACGGAATTGTCATAGGCTGGCAACGAGACGATGGAGCTGTTGTTCAGCGTGACGCTGCTGGTACCATGAATGATCACGTCGGTCGCTCTGGATCTTACCCACGATTGTTCGCCGTCCGCCGCTTCCGTGTCACGCAGTATTCCCAGGTTTATTGCACCCCGATGCGCTATATTATTGCCATAAAGCGCTATCAGGCCCTCCTCGGATTCCTCCCAGGCCAAAGGATGGTAGTGGCGGGTTTCGATGGTTCCGGTGTTAAGAATATCGGGTACAGATTCAAGTGAGAAGCTGCCGTCAGCGTTCAGTGTAATACCGTCATTTTGACTGGACGCGAAATCATTGAGCACATCTTCCCGATTGCGTGTTGTCAGCTTGATTTTACCCGCGGCGGCGACCAGTGCGCCGGAATTGCTGAGGAGAACGTCGGCGTTCGAATCGGTACCAAACGCTTCCTGTAAAATAGTGCTGTCGAGGTGTCCATCTGAATCCTGCGACAGCTGTAATGCATTGGCTGCGACAAGATTAATTGAACCGTGCGGGGCCAGCAGAGCGCCGGCATTGGAAGTGCGTGCACCGACCAGGAGCAGCTCGCCATTCGCCGCAGCATGAATGGTCCCGTAATTGAATACGTGCCCCTCACTGCCATCCAGCCGCGTGAAAAGAAGCGTTTCCTCCGTAAAATCATCAAGGTTCAGGTATAGCCCTGATGCCACCAGGCCACCCACATTAAGCGAAGCATCGTCCCCGAAAATGAGCCCATTGGGGTTGGCGAGGATGACCCGACCATTGGCGTCAATTTGCCCGAAAATCTGGCTGGCGTCATGGCTGAGAATGTTGTTGAACGCAATGGACTGCCTGTCAGGCTGAACAAACTCCACTCGCCGGTCCGCGCCGAGGTTGAAGCTTTCCCAATCCAGCGCGAGCCGGTCGCTGCCCTGTTGAATGGTAGTGGCATTGTCGCTGTAGTCGATTGTGCCGCTTCCGGCGGTTACCACGCCGCCTGTGGGTGCAGTCTGGGAAGTTGGCGGCCTGTACCCGGGGCGTTCGGGTTCCGGTTCCGGTTCATTGTTTGCTCCGAATGGTATCAAGGTGTCCCGCGAAGCATCGAAATTATTCAGTCTATAGTTCAGGTCGGGTGCAAGTATCGTGATTGTGTCCGCTCCATCGCCTAAATTGAGGGGAAGCGACAGGTGGTCGGCCAGGTCGATTGCGTTATCACCGGCACTTAATTGAATACTACCCAGGGCTGTCCGGGTACCGCGAACGTTGGGATTGTTTACAACACTAACATGTGCCCCACCACTTTCAGGTCCGTAGAAATGGATCTCAACGTCTTGCCCAGAGCTGGAGACACTGCCCGGGACAGTCAGGGTTTCTGTAAAACTGATGTTTGCCGAGGCACCCTCGCCACTCGCCGAGAAGCCATGGCGGATATCGATGTGGTCAGCAACTGCATTGAATTGAGACCTTTGAATGTTGATGCCGGCCAGATAAACCCCCTCAACGCGCTCCGGAAGAGTACGCAGCGCATTGGCATAAATGGAGACTTCGGAATCACGTGCACGTAGTACATTCACAAAGCTGAGTTCGTCGCGATCATTGATGGTCAGCGAACTGTTCGAAAGCTCAAGGTCCAGCAGATTCAAATCGCCCGTTAGGGCTACCTCGCTGGACCGGGTCAGTCGTAGAGTGGTCCTGCCACTGACCTCAGCATTGATATCCATATTCCCATTCGTCCGCAAAGTAAACTCCCGTGCGTGGATTTCTGCCTTGAAATTTCCATTTCTTATGGCTTCAATCTCAACTGTCGGTGCGTCCAGCGTTAGGGGTGTTCGAGAAGCTTCTCCACCTGCTGTGCCGAGTGCCAGGTAGATCTGTCGACCACTTTCCAAAGATATTGAATCGGCGCTTTGTGCGGATGTTCCACTTTGTAAATGCACACCTGGTGCATACCGCGTAAATAAGATGTTTTGAGCAGCCGTGGCGGTATAACTGCCGCCGAGTATATTCACCGGAGCGTCGTGCAAAATACTCCCGTGATGCGCAATCAGATCGACATCAATCCGATGGGATAAAAATTCGTCGACCGTATCGACCTGGATAAAGGGAGCGTTGATAGAGCCTGCTTCCATGCTGATCTTAAGCGATATTGGTTCATTGGGATCCGGCGTATTGGCAGTAAGATACAGCCGTTCCAGGTGAATCTGACCGGGACTTTCCTCGGTACCATTAGCCCTGACGGAAAGATCGTGAACCAGATTAAGCCGGTTGGCTGCTTCGCCGTCACTCAGGTACGACACACTTTCCGCTGCGTTGAGGTATACACGCGCATGGTTCGTGGCTGAATTCAACGCATGCAAGCTGATAACATTGCCATTGTTGGCGTCGGCCAGAGCCAGGTTATGTGCGGCCAGTGTGAGTTCGCCGGCAATGCCGTTATCTGCACCCATAATGACATTACTAAAGAAGCCAAGCGTACCCAAACTTTCAATTATTACCGTACCACCTTGTGATTCTGCGGCGTAAGCATCGTCTGACGCCCCCTGCGCACCAATGCTGCCTGCGACAACGCTTCCCCTGCGGGAACTGAGTACTATGGTGCCTCCAGCACCACCATGATTTTCCAGAAGACCCGGATCCGGGATTGCGGAAGCTGTCAGGCTGGAACTTTCACCCAAGTAAACGCGATCGCTTTGTGCAATGTCGCCGATACGAATCTCGCCCGGTCCGATGTCAATCGCGGATTCGCCCTCAAGACTGATATATTGCCCGTCTATTGCCACTGTGTTGCCAAATGCGGTGGAGGAACTGATAGTGCCGCCCTGGAGCTTTACCGTATCAGTGGCGTTAAGTGCGACGGTGGTCGATTCAGATACAATCCCTTCCTCAGTAGCGCTGGAAACACCAATGTCCATGGTGCCGGAATGTTCGATGTTCCGGCCTTGAAACTCTACACGGCCCGACTGTAGAAGCACGGCATCCTGGTCCTCCACACTCACATCGATGATGCCGCTGTTAACCACATCGGCCGTGCGGCTTAGGGAGAAGCTGCCGTCATCATGAACCGTTACACCCATTTCGCCGCTGGGCTGGCTATGGTTAACGGCATCACTGAAAATATCCTGACTGGCGCGACTGGTCAGCAGAACCTGTCCGGCCGCCGCACGGAGTTCACCGGTATTGCTGACCGCGGAATCCATGCCCAGTTGATTGCGAAGCGTTTCTTCGGTAATGCGAACACCAAGCAGGCCGTTGGCATCAAAGGTAAGCACGGCGGCTTCGGCCGCTGCCAGCTGAATGGAGCCCAGCCCGGCGCTGATCAGCCCTTCATTGCTCACCTGTTTGCCCAGTAGTGCGATCGTGCCGCCGGTAGCGGCGTTGATCAGGCCACGGTTGACGACAAAGCCTTCCGTCGCATCCAGGCCGGCAAAAACCCAATCGCCATTCATAAAGTCCGACGCATCTATCTGTAAGCCGGAGGCTACGAGTCCGCCGACATTCAGCGTTGCCCCTTCGCCAAAAATGACGCCGTTCGGGTTGGCCAGAATAATATGTCCGTTGGCGTCTATCTGACCCATTATCTGGCTGGGATCGTTGTCAAGAATACGGTTCAGGGCGACAGAGTCAGTGCCGGGCTGTATAAAGGTCACGCGTTCATCGGCTGCAACATCAAAGCTGTTCCAGTCGATGCTCAGGCGTTCGGTGGCCTGTTCAATGGTCGTGCTGGCGGTATCGTAGGTAATGGCACCTGAACCGCCGGTGATGGTGCCGCCATTGGGCCCGGCGTCGGCGGCCTGGGGCAGTGCCAGGCTCAAAGCCAGCAGGCTACAGGTCAAGGGGTTCGGACGGGGTGGTATCGGGAATTTATGGCAAAGGGTCGTCAGCATGGGATTCTCGCTTGTCTATTGGTAACTATTCAGCTCACGTCCCGATGCGCTCTGCACCTACAGAAAAAAATGATCACAAACCTGGCGGCCCAGAGGACGAAGCACAGGATGTGCGAAGTATTTAAACGAGTAAAATCAAATTTTTCGGTGCTCTGAACGAATCTGGACGCAGTTTGAACAGTTACATCATGAGCTGAAAGTTACGTCTTTTTATTGTGTAGCTATTCAGCTCACGCCCCGATGTGCCCATAGCTGCGTTAAAAAATGGTCATTTACACAGGTAAACTCACATTTTTCGCCTTGCTCTGAACAAATCTGGACGCAATCTGAACAGTTAGGGAATGAGCTGAATACGTACATGACGCCAAACAAAAATGAATGCGACAATGTGCTTGCGCGATATGAAAAGCATGGTACATGGGAGCGGTTGGTCGAAACTCACGCTAAGAGGTCTGGTCGCTGTCCGACGGTCCATTCATTGTGTTGTCAGATTGAGAATTGTGGAAGTAATTAAAGGAAATAAAGCCGGATTGCGTAATTAATATTTGCGATTAGGCGATTTTTTTCTTTGTTAGAAAATCGATCAATTCGAAACGAAATGCCAATACAAACTCCAGTCGGGCGGAATCAACGACGTGCGTGGCTTCCATCGGGCTGTTTATTCGGCAACGAGAAATAGCCTCTATTAACACCGAACTGGCGCTGGCTTTTATCAGAATTATTATGACGGCGAGGAGAGAGGAGAGAGGAGAGAGGAGAGAGGAGAGAGGAGAGAGGAGAGAGGAGAGAGGTAGCCACTGCGCACGGCAACCCGGTGCCTGAGGATCAGACACCGGGATACCCGGCCTGGTTAGAAATTCAGGCGCGCGCCGATGGCAAAGGCCGTGCTATCGGATGTAAAGCTCAAGTCGAATGTGCCGGCTATATCAGGCTGGAAGAAATAGGCAAGGCCGCCCCCGATACCGGTAGAGCCGTCATGCGTGGTGACATGGAATAGTTCAACACGGCTTTCCAGGCGGGGGTTCAGAAAACCGCGCAGCCCGCCGCCGAGTCTGATTCCGGAGTCGCTGGAGCCATAGTCGGGAGACACTGTCTGAAAGGCGATCGCGCCGTACCAGTCAAAAGTGTCATTGAACGGCTGATGGTAACCACCGCCAACCGTGAAGCTGGACGACCCGCACGGGGCGCCACTTACGTCGGTATAGGCGCCGCTGACGTACCAGTCGTCGCTTACAGCCAGGTTGCCGTAGACGCCGATACCGTCCTGATCACAATTAAAGTCATCCAGCGACTGGTTGATGTACTGCACACCCGCGTGGGTCCATGAGAGCGCAGGCGCGCCGGTTTGGGCGAAGACGGCTGAGCTGGTCATCAGTGCTGCGGCGGCAATGCCGAGGCGAAGAGCTTTTACTTGCATAGTTGTTGGTCCTGTATTGGGTTGTATGAATATTGTTGTTATGGGAATGTCAGCTTGAATAAAGAAAAAGTCATGAGCGTGGAGCGGCAGCCGCGAGTATATCACTAACACGGGGCTGGCCGGAGGTCGTTCATCGTGAGGCAGGCTCCGTAGAGCCCGGGAGAGCCGCGTGGTGTGTTGGCGGCCAGTCTCGTTCGGGCCAGATCAATAACCAACCTGATTATCGAGCCTGCTACGGGGCCGTCTGGCCTGCGGATGGTTTAGTCGGTGGGTTCCGCATGGGTGGCCCGCCTGCGGATTGCCAGTTTGCCAAATACCACCCCGAATTCGAACAGCAGCCACATGGGGATCGCCAGCATCGCCTGGGACAAAATGTCGGGCGGTGTCAGCAGCATGCCGATCACAAAGCATCCGACAATAATGTACGGACGTTTATTGGCCAGCCCTTCCGGTGTGATCACGCCCGCAACCAGCAGAATGACGGTGGCGACGGGTATTTCAAACGCAAATCCAAAGGCAAAGAACAGCTTTATGACCAGATTAAGGTGGCTGGTGATATCCGGCATGACGGTGACCGATGCCGGTGCGACCCGGGTGAAAAACTCGAATATCAGCGGAAAGACGACGAAATAGGCGAACGCGACGCCAGCGTAAAACAGAAAGATGCTCGAGAAAAGAATGGGCAGCGCCAGGGATCGCTCGCGCACATAGAGCGCCGGGGCTATAAAAGCCCAGATCTGGTAAAACAGAAACGGCATACACAGAAAGACCGATACAAAAAAGGTCAGTTTAAACGGCGTGAGAAAGGCGGCCGGGACATCGGTCACAATCATGCTGCTGTTGGTATCCACCGGCAGGTGCTTGAGCAGGGGGGCAGCAACGAACTCGTAAATCTCGTTGGAAAAAAACAGCAGACCGACGAGTACAGCCACAATCAGCATGACGGCGTACATCAGGCGGGCGCGCAGCTCGATCAAATGTTCAACCAGGGGTTGCGCGGCCTTGGGGTCGTCAGGTTCCATAGTGGTCATAGGCGGTTATTTTTTACTGTCGGATGCTGGCTCGGTCTGTTCCGGCGCAACGGTGGCCGGGGCGTGATCAGCGGCAGCAGGCTCTACCGCGTGCGATTCGTGGATGGTATTGTTCTGTGAATCCTGCAACGGTGTCTGATCCCAGTTGTTGATCTGGCTCTCCAGTTGCTTGCGGACGTCCTTCATCTTCTCCCATTCGCGCATAACCTGCTCATTGTGCAGCTCCCGTCGAATGTCGTCGGCACCCAGCTGCTGCTCGATTTCGCGACGCGTCTCCAGGAGGTTGCGCTTGATGCGACCTACCCAGAGCGCAATGGTTCGGATAGTGGTGGGCAACCGCTCCGGGCCGATAACAAACAGGCCGACTATCGCAATAACCATTAATTCCAGAAAGCCGATATCGAACATGATTTACTGCCGAGATTCGGTTTTTCTGGCTTCGGGTTCCACTGTTGCCTTGGCCGCCCCGTTCTCTTCGTTGACTTTTGGGTCTTCGCTCACCTTTTTCGGGTTGTCCTTGTCGGCCTCGTTTTCGTCGGTCATGGCCTTTTTAAACCCCTTGATGGCGCTGCCCAGGTCGCCACCCAGGCCTCGCAGCCGTTTGGTGCCAAACAGCAGAAGCACAATGACGAGGATAATCAGTAATTGCCAGATATTAATGCCACCTAATCCCATAAAATCACCTGTTGCGGGTTATCGTATCGTTAATTCATTGCCGGGTCCGTGTTCGGGATGCTTTTTCATCCAGCCCGGACAGGTCAAAACGTCGCTCGAGTTCCTGCAGCACGCTCTGGGCATTTTCGCCCATATGCGACAGCATCACCAGCGTGTGGAACCACAGATCAGCAGTTTCGCTGATCAGCGCCTTGCAATCACCACTGGCCTGCGCATCTTTGGCGGCAATCAGCGTTTCGGTGCACTCTTCGCCCACCTTTTCCAATATCTTGTTGAGGCCCTTTTTATGCAGTTGCGCTACATAGGAGGTATCGCTGGAGCCGCCCTGCCTGCGCTCTTCCAGTACCCGGGTCAGCTGTTCAAGAACATCATTCATCTTATATTGGACCTGCTATTGATATATATCGTTCGGATCACGTAATACATCTTCCGTGGTATACCAGTTTTCGCCCTGCAGGGTACGGAAAAAGCACGATTCACGCCCGGTATGGCAGGCGATGCCGCCCTGTTGCTCCACCCGCAAGAGCAGGGCGTCGCCGTCGCAATCCAGTTGAATTTCAACGATTTTCTGGGTATGGCCGGAGGTTTCGCCTTTACGCCACAGCCTGCCGCGTGAGCGCGACCAGTATACCGCTACCCCTTCGCTTGCCGTCAGTGCCAGTGCCTCGGCATTCATCCAGGCCATCATCAGGATGCGACCGGTGCCCGCATCCTGTGCAATAGCGGGAACCAGACCCTGATCGTTCCATTCAATTTGTTGCAGATAGGCTTGATTCATATTGAGACACCGACCACCCTGATTGAAGGGGGCTAGTGTATAGGATCGGTGTTAAAACGCCCAGTTACAGTTTGATGATCAGATATTGAAGTTGCTCATCTCCTGTTTCAATTGAGAACTTTCGGTTTTCAACTGTTCGCTGTTGCTGGATACGACAACGGCATTCGCGGCGACTTTTTCCGACAGTGTATGAATAGCGGTGATGTTTTTGCTGACCTCGTTGGCGACAGAGCTCTGTTCGTCGGAGGCGTTGGCAATCTGGTGGTTCATGTTGTTGATGTTGTCGATGTTGGTCCGGATTCGACCGAGAGATTCCTCCACTTTAATTGAGGTTTCCAGTGTTTCCTGGACCGAGTCCATACTGGTATTCATAGACAGATGGGCTTCATCGGCCGCTCGCTGTAGCTGAATAATAATGGACTCGATTTCTTCGGTGGACTTTTGGGTCTTCTGCGCCAGTGACCGTACCTCGTCGGCGACTACCGCAAAGCCGCGGCCCTGTTCACCCGCCCTGGCCGCTTCGATGGCGGCATTCAGAGCCAGCAGGTTGGTCTGCTCGGCAATGGAGCGGATGACTTCCATGACGGAACCGATATTTTCGCTGCTGAGTTTGAGCGTTCTGATTTTTTCGGCAGTCGCCTGAATCTGGTCAGTAAGCCGGTTGACGGTATCCCTGGAGGAGCCGACGACCTGGGTGCCTTCCTCGGCAATACGGGCGGTTTCCTTGGTATGATTGGCCGTCTCGCCGGCATTGCGCGCCACTTCGTCGGCCGAATGCGACAGCTCCTGCAGGGCGGTGGCCACCTGTTCGATTTCTTTCAGCTGCTGCTGGGTTGAGTAGACGGTGTTCTCCGATGCGCCCGACATCTCTTCCACATTGGAACGCACGTTCTCCGTCACGTTGATCACGTTGCGAATAATACCCGCGATCTGCTCCATGACGCGATTGAAATTATCCGCCAGGTTGGCAATTTCATCACCACTGGTGGTTGGCAGGCGTCGGGTAAGATCGCCACCGCCGTCAGCAATCGCTTTCAGTGATTCGCTTATCGTGTTGACGGGATTCAGCACCATGCGGCGCATCAGGAAGTAGGCGGTCGCCAGACTGGCGACCAGCAGAGTAATCACCAGGAATATGCTCGTTTTTATCTGCCCGGCAAGGACTTCGCCCATGCTGGCCGTCGAAAACTCAATATCGTAGGTGCCGATCACGTCGCCGTTACGCAGAATCTGTACGCCGTCCT
>CAYSTJ010000060.1:0-22001 GCA_964434105.1 uncultured Cellvibrionaceae bacterium
GGTGTCGTCCCGCATCAGCAGTCATAGCGAATCCTCGATTCTGCCGGGCTTTATTGTTCTTCTAATATGGCTGCAGCTCATAACCAGTGCCAGAATATTACCTAAAAAAAGGGTTTGCCCTTGCACGTCATGCCACGGGCCAGACTGTATCCCGCCAGGTACACTGCCGGCGCACACCCGTAGCACTCAGCACGGCTGCCCCAACAGCGCGTCGCCTACGCCCTGAGCTGCAGGCTTCGGCTGAAAGAATGTATTGAAGAGCAGTGGCCAGTCAACATGTTTGTCCTCGAATAATGCGCTATTCAGCCAGGTACCCCCATCGTAGACGCCCCAGATGGTTAGGCCACCGCGTTGCGCGACCGGGACTTCGTCCATATACGCCGCCACAATCTGGCAATAGCGTTGTTTCTGCACATCGGCGTGTGCCTGTGTAAACGTCGCGACGTAGTTATCCGGGAAGTGGTAACTGTCGTCAAACGGGTTGTTGATCGGTATATCCAGTTCGGTAATTTTGACCTTCAGCCCGCGCTCAGCGACCTGCCTGAATGCGCTGCGAATATCGGCAATCGCGGGCCAGCCCAGATACACATGCATTTGAAAACCGATGCCGTCGATCGGCACATTCTGCTCCAGCATTTCGTCTACCATCTGCAGCATAAACACAAACTTTCCGCCAGCATCGGAAATCGCGTAATCGTTGTAATACAGATCAGCGTTTGGATCGGCATCGTGCGTCTTGATAAAGGCATTGGCGATATAGTCCTTGCCCAGCTTCTGATAGAAAATCGAGTCGCGGTAATCCCACACACCGCTGTCAGTTTCCGCTATTGCCTCATTGACGACATCCCAGCTGCTTACTTTCCCGGCAAAATGGCTGGCGATACCGGTCACATGATGATCCAGCTTCGCCTGCAGATCATCGGGCGCCTGCGTGACCCAGTCCGGCAACTGATAATCCGAATGCCAGATCAATGTGTGAGCATGAATACCGATACCATTCGTGTGGGCATAATCGATCAGCGCGTTAGCGTCGTCGAAGGTAAAGGCGTCATAGGCGTTGTGCAGGTAACTCATCTTCATGATATTACCGGGTGTAATCTGGCTAAAATGCCGCTCAATAATCCTGCGTTGTGGCGACGCGGTTGCATTATTGCCCAATATGCTGTTTTCTTCATTTGCAGCGGAGACTGCCGTGCCCACCGGAAAGTCTACGAGTTCCCGCAAACTGGAGAATGTGAGTTCTGCAACGGGGCCGCTGCCGGACGACGAGGATGTGCTGGACGAGGACGTTGAGCTGGCGGACGACGATGTGCTGGACGAGGACGTAGACGAAGTACCAACACCGCCAGAACCACCGCCAGAACCACCGCTGGAGCAGCCGGCGACAGACAGCGCGGTGACCAGTGTCAAAAATGCATAAATCCGCTTGCTCGAATACATATCAAACATCCAAAAGTAAACTGACCATATCAGTGTAGCCCTGAATCGGAAACGTACGGCCACGGACAATCGGCCGGCGCTGCCTTTCCGTAACGGATTCAGGTTAGAATGCTGCGGCAATCCCGGCGCGTCCTGAAATACCGCGGGTTGTCATCCATCCACCCCGCAATACTCGAGTAAACCATGACGAGAATCCACAAGCTTTTGACTATAGCCGCTTTTCAGCTGGCGGCCACTCATGCCGCTGCTGTCGCCGAACTGGATGTCGCCCTGTCGGCTGATATGATAGGCATCAATTACAGCGCCCTGAATGCACAACGCGGCAGCCTCTGGGGCGTGGGCGCGATCTATAACGACGACACCAGCGCCAGCGCCGTATCGGCCACTTTCAACGTGGTCGGCCAAACTTTGGCCAATAGTGATCTACAGACCGGTCTGGGCCTGAAAGGCGTGGTACACGATACGTTTCAGACAGCCGCCTCCCTCGCCCTGGGCGGTTTTGCGCGCTACGAACCACCCCACTTGGGCGGCTTTGGTGTAGAAGGCCAACTCTACCTCGCGCCGGAAATGCTGAACAGCAATGACGCCGACCAGTACCGCGAAGTGATGTTACGCCTCACCTACGCCCTCAATCCCCGCGCCCGCCTGTTCGGCGGCTGGCTGGACCAGACGGTAAAGTACGATCACCCATTGATAGACGAAGCCGAAATCAATCGCTCCCTGAGTGTGGGTTTTGTGCTGAATTTTTGAGGAGGTATTGGGGCCTGTTGTCCACGACATTATGGGTCGGCTGGATGCCAGCGAGCGGGATTGCCTTACGCCGCAAGCGAATAAAGGCGCGCCTTCACAAAAAGCCGGGTTTGGATTACTGTGGTGAAACGCCGGGCGCGCGCATGCACCTGTAGGGCGCAGAGTGCCGTGTACATTGCAAGCCAGTAAGGAATGACTGCTGTGGAAACATCACGAATTTTAATCAATGCACTGCTGTACGTCTTTCTGCCGCTTTGGGGCATTGCGGGCTTTGTCGACTGGTGCTGCCACCGGGCCACCAGAATAGAAACAACATCCGGCCTCAAGGAGTCCCTGATGCATTCGCTGATGGGGATTCAGGTAGGCATTCCCATTCTCTTCTGCCTGCTGTTCCGCGTGAACGTATTGGTGTTGCTGATCTGTCTTTTCGCCTGGCTGCTGCACGAGCTGGTGGCTCACTGGGATGTGCACTACGCCGCACCACTGCGCCACATCAGTATCTGGGAGATGCATACTCACAGCTATCTGGCTACCTTGCCGTTTTATATGCTGGCGATGATCATGGTAATCAACTGGCCGGTGCTGGAAAAGCTGGTGACATTTGACTGGCAGGGTCAAATGACACTGACCCGCATCGAGCTGCCCCACGGTGGCCCCCGCTACCTTACTGGGTATCTGTCGTTTATGGCGGTCCTGTGCTTCTTCCCCTATGCTGAGGAAAACCTGCGCTGCCTGCGCCATCACCTTAAGCAGAAGGCCCTGTCTGCATGAATGTTTACATAACCAGCACGGGGCGCTATCTGCCCGGTGCGCCAGTGGACAATGATCAGATCGAAGCGGTATTGGGGCTTATTCACGGCAAACCCAGCCGGCTGAAGAAAAGAATCCTCAAATCCAATGGCATTCGCACCCGTCACTACGCCATCGATAGCGACCACAACACGCTGATCAGCAATAGTGAAATGGCAGCCGAAGCCGTACGTCACTGCCTGGGCGACAGCTACCTCAGCCCCGGCCAGATTCGTCTGCTCAGCGCCGCCACCAGCCAGGGCGATCTGGTATTACCGGGCTTTGGCAGCATGGTGCAGGCTGCCCTGAAGCTGGCTGATATCGAACTACACACCAGTCACGGCATATGCTCCAGCGGCATGATGGCTTTGAAAGCGGCCTACACAAATCTTAAGGCCGGCGAGCAACCCAACGCCCTGGTCGTGGCAAGCGAACTGGCAAGCCGCCTGTTCAAAGCCAGTCGCTATGAAGCGGCCGGCGAAGCCGCAGATTTCAGTGCGGAATTTCTGCGCTGGATGCTTTCCGACGGCGCTGGCGCCATGCTGCTCGAAGCGCGACCGCGCCGCCAGTGCTTTCGCATCGACTGGATTCGCAGCTTTTCCCACGCCGATGCCTATCCGGTATGCATGGGTGTCGGGGCAACGCCCGACCCCGACGACATGCGCACATGGCAGGACTTTCCCACTTACGCCGCCGCAGAAGCGGCTGGTGCCTTGCTGATCCGCCAGGACGTGCAGCTGCTGGACAACATCGTCAAGCTGGGCGTGGATGGTTTTCTGCGACTGGTGGACGAGCAACTGATCGAGGCATCATCGGTCGATCACCTTTTGTGCCACTACTCCTCCCACTATTTTCGCGGTCGTATTTTCGACATGCTCACCCAGGCCGGCGTAGCCATACCCGAACACAAGTGGTATACCAACCTCTATACCCGGGGCAACACCGGCTGTGCGTCAATTTTTATTATGCTGGACGAATTTCGCAGAACCCATGACCTCGCGCCGGACGCAAAAATTCTGTGTATGGTGCCCGAGAGCGGGCGCTTCAATAACGTCTACATGCAACTCACGGTCGTGGAGGACTAACATGGACAACAAAGTCACCAGCCCCAGCGGACAGACCTGTCTGCAGGGGTTGATGCGGGTCTGGTTCGCGTTTGAACGCCAATTGAACCGGGTGCCACTGATTCAGCGGCTGGAACGGGGGCAATTCTCCCGGGAAGACTACCGGTTGTTGCTTTTGCATCTGCGTCAGCAGGTGATCGAAGGTTCACGCTGGATTACACGCTGTGCGTCAAGCTTCGACCGACACTACGCCGACGTGCGCTCCATTGTCATTGGCCACGCCAAAGAGGAGCATAAAGATTACGAAATTCTGGAACAGGACTTTGTCGCCGCGGGTGGCGAGTTGCGCACAATTCAGGACGCACCGCGCAATATTGGCTCTGAAGCCCTGCACGGCTTTTTGATGTACCGCGCCACGCAACCAAACCCGGTTGATCTGATCGGCGCCATGTGGATTATCGAAGGTCTGGGGCAGAAGATGGCATCAGAATGGGCGGTCAGAATCGACGATGCCACTGGCGGCGATGGCAGCTACACCCGTTTTATGCGTTACCACGGCGCCAATGACACGAATCACCTGGACAAGCTCTACGGCCTGATCGACCGCGTCTGTCGAGACGCGCCAACCGAGCAGGCAATCCTGCGCACATCCCGGGTAACGGCGCGCCTCTATGCGTTGCAACTGGAGGAAGTGGTTGGTGAGTAAATCCCGCAGTGCTTTCCTGCAGGCTATCGAGGTCGACAATTCCCTGCCGATAGAGCCCGTGGCGGTCCAGCTCTGGTTAAAAGATCTGGACAACCCCCTGCGCTGGTCCCTGCGGCCACTGCTGCAATTTGTGCTGGCGGTGGTTCTGCACCTGGTCTGGTTTATCAAGCGGCTGCCCCTGCCCCAGTTTCGCGCCCACCGTTTTCTGCAATGGCTCATTTGCTGGTTCTGCAGGAACGTTGTCAGCCCGGAAGCCAACCTGCTGATCCTGCGTCATTTTGCGACGGAATCCAATCTGCTGAATTTCCTGCGCGATAACAGCCTTCAGGGCAAGGCTGTACAGCCTCTGGCGTTATATCCACGCCGGATCGACGACATGCTCACCGATACATTTGTTGAACATGATCAGGAACTGTTTCGCATGGTGCGCGAACTGGGTTACTGGCAACCCCCGGCACAACCCCTGGCCGAGGAAGCGCGAAACTGGGATAACTGGCAACCAATTGTCATGGACGAATTCGATATCAAACCCCGACTGACGCAGGTACTGGATTTTGAAAGTTCGCATTCACTGTTTATGTGCCTGTTCTGCCTGCTGCTTACCCGGGAGGAATATCGGGATGCAATCAACGGTTTTAATCTCGACCAGTCCATCGCCATTCGAATCGGTCAATTGATTGGAGACAATTCGCTGGCAGAAATGGCCTATAATAAGTACCCCCATTACCCGGTGGGCCCCTGGAATTTGAGCCATAGGTTTCTGATGCACGGCTTCTTTACCGAGTACCTGTACGCACGGCTGGAATACTTACGGCAGACAGGTAGTGCCGAACAGCAGCCGGCCTGAAGCCAGTTGTTTTCTGGATGGGCGTGCGCGCTCGCGCGCAGGCTTCGAGTACACCGTTAACAACACAGCCCGGAAATTAAATGAACTGCCCGGAACATCCAGTATTCAGGTTTCGAATAAAAAGCGTTGGCTTAATCTCACACCGCGCATCGCCGCAGGCCAGCGCAGACTGGATGAATTCGTATCACTGCTGCTCCCCATACCGCTTGACTGCTGCCCTGCAATATTTGGAAATCAAGATCTAAAAAACGCTACAAGGTGAGCAGCAACCGGCGTACACTGCGCTACAGTTTTGGAAATTTGAATAATTCCGAAATGTCCTTTCGATGATGAGATTGGCCAGCTGACAACCCGTCGCCCGGCTGAGCTTTACCCTCCATCAGCGTCAGCTCATGGACCCCAGGGGAACCCCAAAAGTGTACTTCTCAGAATTCATAAACAATAACATTGAGGTAATACTTAACGAATGGCAAGCTTTCGCCCGCTCCCTGCCGCCCGGCAGGGCGATGGATGTTGCGCAACTCCGTGATCACGCACGGGAAATACTGGAAGCCATCGTTGAGGATATGACGTCCAGCCAGACCGACTCCGAGCAAGACTGCAAAGCCAGAGGTCAAGGTCGACTTATGGCACTGTCACTGGAATTCGCGAGAAAGCACGCCACCCTGCGCCATGAGGAGGGTTTCAATGTAAACCAGGTGGTCGCCGAGTATCGGGCACTTCGGGCCAGCATTATCCGTTTGTGGACGCAGACAGTAAAAACCTTTGATGCAGACACGATTCATGAACTGACCCGTTTCAACGAAGCAATTGATCAGGCGCTAACCTATTCCGTAAAAGAGTTCACACGGGTGGCCGAACGTAGCCGACAGGCTATTCTCGACGATTTCCGGGAAAGCGAATCCCGGTACCGTGCGCTTGCGGAGTCGCTGCAGCAGGCAACCCGAAACAAAGATGAATTTCTGGCAATCCTCGCGCATGAATTGCGTAATCCGCTGGCACCCGTTCAGACCGGGATTGAAGTTTTGAGCATGATGGAATCCATGCCGCGCTCCACTGCCCCGCTATTAAATATCATGCAGCGACAAATGGTTCATATCGTGCGTCTGGTGGACGACCTGCTGGACGTTTCCAGAATCAGTCAGGGTAAAGTCAGTCTGCACGAGGAAAGCGTCGCTATTGCAGATATTATTCACAAGGCGGTGGAAGTCACCGCCTCCTACATCAATGCCGGCAATCGCAAAGTTTCAGTCGAGCTGTCCCCGGAATCACTGATTGTCGACGGCGACGCCGTACGGCTCACACAGATTCTGGCAAATCTTCTTAGCAACGCTGGCAAGCATACGGATATAAACGGGCAGATCTGGATCACAGCCACACGCGAGGGCTCAGAGGCACGCATTGCTGTGCGCGATAACGGCGCTGGAATTGTGCCCGAAAAAATTGAAACGCTTTTTCAGATGTTCAGACAATTGAACAGCACACGCCTTGAGGGTCTCGGCGTGGGTCTCGCGCTGGCGCGCAAGCTGGTAGAACTTCATGGCGGGCGCATTACCGCAAGCAGCAACGGCCTGGGCCACGGCGCCGAGTTTGTATTGTATCTTCCCCTCCAGATCGCGAAGCCTTCGGTCAACGCACCGGACAAAAGCACGGACCGGGTCAGCCTGAATGCCTGCAAAGTGCTGGTGGTAGACGACAACCTGGACGCTGCCAATAGTCTCGATATACTGCTGCAGATGTTGGGCGCCCAACCCCGTCTGGCGCACGATGGCCGTTCAGCGCTCGAGCAATTAAAAACCTTCACGCCCGACGTGATATTGCTGGACATCGGCCTGCCGGATATGGACGGGTACGAAGTGGCCCGGCGCATACGGGCACAGGCGCGCAACCAGCCAATAAAAATCATTGCGGTGACCGGATTTGGACAACATGAGGACCGTCAGCGGAGCTTGCTGGCCGGCATCAACGAGCATCTGGTCAAACCCGTTAATCTCAGGGATATAGAAAGGGTGCTGGGAGCCGAGATCGATAACCGCTAGAACAATGCCGCATTGCCACACCGCAACCTCGGCGCTGAGCCTCACGGCAGGATTGGTCAGGACGTGGACATGGCGCACCACGGGTATGGGGTCAGTCGCAAGGGTAAGCGCTGCTCCTCCGCTGACGATGGAGAAAGCGGGTTGCGGGTGTTATGTGACTTAAAATCATCCTGTTTCAATAAATCCAGGCGAGAGCGAAATGGACCTTTTCAAACTGTTGGAAAAAACCATGTCGATGGACGACAGGAGCTGGGCAAAGCATGCCAGTCCGTGGAGCGTTTATACCCGGTTTACCCTTTTACCGTTGCTTTCACTGGCCATCTGGTCCAGGGAATGGTTAGGGATTTACGCAATGATACCAATCATCCTTACCTTGCTTTGGATATGGCTTAACCCACGCGCATTCCCGCCCCCAAAACATACAAACAACTGGGCATCAATGGGCACTTTCGGCGAAAGGATTTACCTGAATCGACGTAGCGAACCTATACCCCCGCATCATCGCGCGCTGTGCCGCGCCTTGCCGATGCTCTCCGCCCTGGGACTGCCGTTCTGGCTGTATGGCCTGTATTCGCTGAACATCTGGGCACTGGCTCTGGGCAATCTCTGGATTATCGTTTTCAAAGCCTGGTTTGTTGACCGCATGGTTTGGCTGTATCTGGACATGAAGGAATCCAGTCCCGTTTACAAGGCGTGGTTAAAATCCTGAGCGTCCGCTATCGGTATTCCCCACTCTCCCACCACGCGTTGACGACGCCGCACCATCTGACTGACGGTTAACGAATTTGCCAGAACGGGAACCAGCAATTATCAAACAGGCCGAAATGCCTTCACAATAGGCATTAAACATTTTTCATATGGTCCTTATCACAATAACAAGCTGGTTCAGTATTCATGATTGGTCGTTGTTCTCGTTCTGCACGTTGTCTGTCACTATCGTTTTTATCACTGCCGGTGCTTGCCGGGTGTTCCAGTCTTCTACCCCTGGTTGCGGCACCGCCGGAAACGACGGCCTTTGCGCTCAACGAGCGGGATTATATTCAGGGCCGGGGCGTAGGGGTTATGGCTTTCCAGGATACGGCGCCCGAAAGCCATCAAAGCGGCGTTATCATGGTGATGCACGGCACCCGCATCGCCACCAACGGCGACCTGCGGCTGGAACCCACACCCGGACAGTGGTCGCCAGTGCCGAAAATTGTGAGTCGTGACATTGACCGGCAAAGCGGCGAAATTCGCACCCGGCTTGCCTACCCGGATGAGACGCAGCATCACCAGGGATTCAACCCGCTGCATTACCCCGACCTGGCGCTGGACTATAGCGTGCGAGTGCGCCCCGATGGCGACACCGTCAGGATCTCGGTCGATCTGGACCAGCCGCTGCCGGATGCCTGGGTGGGCGAAATCGGCTTCCTGCTGGCGCTGTCCCCCACCGATCTGTTCGGCAAGTCCTGGGTCATGGACGGGCATACGGGTATATTTCCGCGGCAGCCTTATGGTGTAACGCTGCCGGATGGCGCCGAGCCGAACCCCCGCATAATCCCGAATGATGACCTGAAAGGTCTCCGGCCGCTATCAAATCATCACGCACGCCCGGAACCCATGGCGGTAGGGCGCAGCCTGGCAGTCGCACCGGAATCTACCCAACTGCGTCTGCAGATCGAAACGGCCCGCGGACAGCTGGAGTTGCTGGATGGCCGGGCCCAGCATCAGAACGGCTGGTTTGTGGTGCGTACAGCAGTGCCGGCTGGCGCAACCAAAAACGCGATTGAATGGACGTTGCGGCCACATGTGATTGCAGATTGGGTGCAGCCCCCTACCATCCAGCACTCCATGGTGGGCTATCACCCCAGCCAGACCAAAATCGCGGTGATTGAAACCGACCCCAACGACAAGGATATGCCGGCCATGCAATTGCTGCGTCTGTCACCGGATGGCGCGCATCAGGTGGTACTGGACAGCGAACTGCAGCCCTGGGGCGACTGGTTGCGTTATCGCTATTTTCATTTTGATTTTTCTGATGTCACCGCATCGGGCATGTATCAGTTGCAGTTGGGCGATCAGCGCAGCAGACCTTTCCGTATCGCCGCCAATGTCTATGACCAGAATGTCTGGCAGCCGACGCTGGACTACTTCCTGCCGGTGCAGATGGGCCATATGCGGGTCAAGGAGAAATACAAATTGTGGCATGATGCCAGCCATCGTGACGACGCGGTTATGGCGCCGGTCAATATCAACCATTTTGATGGCTATGTGCAGGGACCGTCCACCCTCACCCGCTATAAGCCCATGCAGCACGTGCCGGGCCTGGCGCAGGGTGGCTGGTATGATGCCGGCGACGAGGATTATCGTATTGAGTCGCAAACCGGCGAAATATTTATGCTCAGCGTCGCCTATGAGGAGTTCGATGTTCAGCGCGACAACACCCTGATTCATCAGGGCCGCAAACTGGTTGAAATTCGCGAGCCGGACGGCCAGCCGGATATTCTGCAACAAATTGATCACGGGCTGCGGTCGGTCGTCGGTGCCTATAACGCGCTGGGCCGGCTGTATCGCGGCATCGTTGTGCCGACTCTGAGCCAGTATGTGATGGGGGGTGATTTTTCCGGACAGACCGATAACCGCATCTACGACCCTACCCTCAGCCCGGGCGCCCAAACCATGGACCGATTTGGTGACCGCTCGTCGGTGCCGGATGATCGCTGGGTTTTTACCGAGGAGAACCCGGCGCGTGAGTTTGATGCGATAGCCAATATCGCCGCCAGTGTAAAACCGATGCTGGACTTCAATCCTCAGCGGGCAAAAGAAACCCTTTCCGCAGCCGAATCGCTTTGGCGTGTGGCGCGCCCTGTCGAAAACGAGAAAGTGCGACGACAGAAAATCCGCGCAGCCGTTGAATTATGGCGTGCTACCGGCAAAGCAGAATACCGCAGCCACATTCTTGCAGAGCGTGCGTTTATTATTGAGGATTTTCGTGCAGTAGGCTGGGCGGTAGCCCGGGTGGTGCATCAACTGGAGGACGCCAGTCTGACTCAGGCCATGCGTGATGCTGCCGCCGGTTACTATCGGGATATCGAACAGTCCATGCAGCATACGCCCTATGGCCTCAGTTTTGAAATGCAACTATGGGGTCGCGGCTGGAGTCTGCAGCGCCAGGGCGTGGAGCAATACTTTCTGCACCAAGCCTTCCCGCAGGAGTTCGGTAACGCCTATTTGTTGAACGTATTGCATTATGTGCTGGGCACCAACCCCGGTGCCAACAACCAGTCCTACGTCTCAGGCGTCGGAGCCAAATCCAAATTATCCGGCTATGGTATTAACCGTATGGACGGGGGCTATGTTCCCGGCGGCGTCGTTGTGGGCACAGCCCTGATTCAACCGGATTTCCCGGAACTGAAAGACACGCCCTGGTTATGGCAACAATCGGAATATCTTATCGGTGGCGGTGCCAGTCATTTTATGTTTTTGGCGCTGGCGGCGGACCGGATGCTGAATGCGGAGTGATCCCGAGCCTGTCAAGGACCTGACCTGCGCTTAAGCCAGCCCCATCCTGCGCTTTATTTTCTGAGTCAGGGACTGACGCACGTTGAAGTACTCCTGCCATGGGTCGGCCTTCAGTGCCAAACGTTCGACGATATTGTCCAACCGCCAGGCCTGCGAGGATTGCAGGCCGTCCAGTTCGTCCCAGCTTAATGGCACTGCCACCGGCGCACGGGGCCGGCTGCGCGTGGAAAAATTGCAGATGGCGGTGGCGCCGCGACCGTTGCGCAGGTAATCGACAAATATTTTCCCCTTGCGTTTCGCCTTGCTGATTGTCGCGACGTACAGTGCCGGATGCATTTCAACCATCTGTTCTGCAACCGCCCTGGCAAATGCTTTGTTTTCATCCCACGTGTGTCGCCGCTGCAGCGGAACAACGACATGCAGGCCTTTGCCGCCACTGGTTTTAAGAAAACTTTGCAAACCCAGCCCGGTCAGACAGTCCTTCACATCCAGACAGGCCTGTTTAATCTGCGCCCAACTGATGCCCTCTCCGGGGTCCATATCGAACACCACCGTATCGGGTTTTTCCACATCATCCACTTTGCTGCCCCAGGCGTGTATTTCCAGCGTGCCCATCTGTACCAGCTCCACCAGCCCCTGCACGGTTTCCACAAAGGCGTAATTACCGGTACCCTGCTTCTCGTCAACGGCGACCGGTTTGACAACATCACTGAATGCATCCCCCAGGTGCTTCTGGTAAAAGCAATGGCGGGTATGGCCCTGCGGGCAGCGCACCAGTGTCAATGGCCTATGGCGAATGTAGGGCAGCATGGCGTCGGCAACCTGATGGTAATATTCCGCCACATCCCGCTTGGTGAACCCGGACTTGTCGTAGAGGACTTTATCCGGGCTCGACAGGTTAACTCCGGCGATGTTTGTCGCAGCGCCGCTGCCTGCGCGTTTTCCTGGTTTCGCTGTGGATTGCGTCGACCCGGTCGTCGCGGTTGCCTGATCGTCGGCAGGGGCATCACGGGGCGCTTCCCGCACTATGTGGCGGGCGTCCTTATCTTCCCGCAGACCCAGAAAGGCCGGGTGACGCAGGCGGTTGTTCTCGGTCCATTCGGTAAATTCCACTTCGGCGACCCGCGTGGGTTTGACCCAGGTTACCTGTGTTTCGTCAGCGGGCTCGGCAAGGGGTGATGTCTTGCGGGCCTGGGCGGACAGCTGTTTGTGAATGGCCTTCAGTTGCCTGGCGTTAAACCCGGTACCGACCTTTCCCGCATAGTGCAATGCCGTTTCTTCGTAATAGCCCAGCAGCAGCGCACCAAATCCGGACCGGTTGCCGCCAGGTTGCGTGAAGCCCACAATAACGAATTCCTGCCGTTGCACGCATTTTATTTTGCGCCAGGTTTTTGTACGGGAATTCTGATAGGTGCTGTCGGCCTGCTTGCTGATTATGCCTTCCAGCCGGTGAGTGCAGGCATGTTCATAGACGAGACCACCTTCACCGGCAATATGCTCGCTGTAGCGAATGCTGTCCTGACGCAGACCGGCGACAATATCTGCCACTATTTTCTTGCGATCCCGCAAGGCCACACCCGACAGGTCGTGACCATCAAGATAGGGGCAATCGAAGACATAGAACACCAGGCTGTCAGTTTCACCTTCGCTTAAGGCATTTTGCAGGCCTTCGAACGATGAAATCCCACTGTCCCGCAGCGACACGACTTCGCCATCCAGTACGGTTTCGGGCAGAGACTCCAGAGCCTGCGCAATTTCCGGGAATTTATGGGTCCAGTCCTTACCGTTACGCGTCAACAGCCGCAGGGCCCTGTTTTTATGGGCCAGCAGTCTATAGCCATCATATTTGATCTCATGCAACCATTCGTCACCCGTCGGCACATTTTTAAATAGCGTTGCCAGTTGGGGCTTTAACTCAGTCGGAAAGCGCGCCTTCCGGGCGCCAGTCAGTTTTTTCACACTAACCGTTGAAGAAGCCCCTTTGCCCGATTTACTCGTGCTGCTTTTTTCCGGGGGATCACTTTGTAGCGTTTCAAAGGTAGAATCGATTTCTTCTTTCCGAGCTATTTTCTGCTTTTTTGGCGGCGACTTTTTTTGCTTTGCCCCGTCAGAATTTTGCGCTGACTTTTTGTTTGATGCCGACCGCGCGCCGGTATCTGATGCTTTTATCGCGCCTTTCCCTGTCTTTGGTTTTGTTGCGCCGGATCGCTTTGATTTATCAGGCCTGTCATCGGTATCTTTATCGCGACCGTTGCCCTCTTCCGCGCTGCTCCAGGTGCGGGATTTCTCACGCTCAATTAAAGCCATGCTGCGCCCGGTCAGCACACTCTGCGTAAACTTTTCGGTTGGATCGGTTGCAGGATCGGCAAACGCATCGTCATCCTTTAGCAGCAACCATTCCTTGCCGCTGCTGCGGCTGCCTTTCATTTTAACCAGTGTCCAGCGGCCTTTGAGGCGCTGCCCCTGTAATACAAAACTCAGTTTACCGGCCCTGAGTGCTTGCGCAGCGTCGCCGTCAGTCTGCCACTCGCCCGCATCCCACAGCATTACCGTGCCGGCACCGTAACCGGGGCTGGGTATTACCCCCTCAAAATCGGCGTATTCAACCGGGTGGTCTTCGGTTTCAACAGCCAGGCGTTTTTCTTTCGGATCCAGGCTGGGCCCCTTGGGCACTGCCCAACTCTTCAGCACGCCGTCGACTTCAAGTCGAAAGTCGTAATGTAGCCTGCGTGCCTCGTGCTTTTGTATCACATAGCTGAATCCGGGCGCCTTGCTCTTCTTGCCGCGGGTCTTTTTTATATCGCCCCGGGGTTCGGGGGTCTGGCGGAAATCCCGTTTCTGGTGATAGGTTTGCAAGCTCATGATGTTTTGCGCTTGCCTCCTTTATTTGTTGCAGTGGCCTTGCGGGATTTCGACGCGCCGGGCGACCGTGATGCTTTGGATTTCGACCTGCTGCCGGGTTGCGGAGATTTGGTTTTGCTTTTTGGCGCTGGTTTATCACCTTTGTTTTTTTCAATACTCTTTTTCAGTACATCCATCATATCCACCACATTGGTGGCACTGGTTTTTTCCGACGCCTTCGCTTTGGTTTTCCTGGGGGATTTCCCCTTTTCCAGCGCTGCAATCTTTTCGTCCAGGTACGCCATCATTTTCTCGCGATACTCGTTATGGAAGTCCTGCGGCCGCCAGTCATTGGTCATGCTTTCGATGAGCTGTTGCGACATGGTCAGTTCTTTTTCGGATATGCGATAGTCTTTCGGATCGCCATTGGGAATAGCGAATTCTGACTCGTCCCGCAGCTCTTCCGGGTAGCGAATCAAATTCAATATCAGGGCATTGTCATGCGGTAATACCGCAGCCAGGTAACCGCGGGTGCGTATTACCACTTTGGCGATGCCGATGGTGTTGGTTTGCCGCAGGGATTCCCGCAGCAATACATAACCTTTTTCATATTTTTTAAGCGGCACCAGAAAATATGGCTTGTCAAAATACATCAGGTCCACATCATCAGCTTTGACAAATGTTTCGAGATCCACGCTCTGGGTCGCTTCCGGCATGATTTTTTTCAGCTCGTCCATGTCGACCACGGCATAGTTGCCCTTGTCGTACTCATACCCCTTGACGATTTTATCCCAGGGTACTTCCTCCCCGGTTTCTTCATTAATACGCTCGTAACGCACCCGGCTGCAGTCGCGGCTGTCAATCTGGCGGAAGCTGATGTCTGTCTTGTTTTCCGCAGAGTATAAAGTCACCGGCACATTCAACAGGCCGAACGAGATATTTCCTTTCCAGATGGCATTCGGCATAACAAATCCCCTTGTCTATTGCGATTGGCAACACTCGGCAGAACTTGCTGGATGCAATGTGGAATTTGTCGGGTGTGCAGAGGGAGAGGATGCAGAATCTGTTCCAGTCACCGGGGAGCGCGAAGGCGACTTTCTGGCCCGGAACTCAGGCGTTTCGGCGGTGCAAAAACTGCATTTGCCGGTTGAAATGTGCAAACTGTGGAGTCGGTCCCCGAACTGGCAATGTGCCTGTATTGACGGGCAAACGGGTTTAAAGCGTATGGCGCTGTCGAGTTGGGTTCATACCGCGGACCTACAGGCAGGAAACAATGCTTAAGCGACCAGAGGCCCGGATCGGTTAAGCATTGCTTCCTGCCCGCCCTTGCGGTGCTTGGGTTTGCGGCTGTAGGCGCCCTTGCCCTTGCGGGTACGTTCCTGGCGGGTGCGGAACAGTGGGCTGGTAACCAGTGCTTTCAGGGCGTTATCCCTGATGGAGCCTCGCTTGTGATCGTGTGACATGTTTTCTCCTTGTGGGTGTCGGCACCGTTGCGGCGCGACGGGATTTTACTACAGGTGGACGTGATATACCGCTCGGCAGCCGTGCATTCGGCACAACCCACCAACCATTCGTCTCCTCCTGGCTTGCCTCTGCCATTCGGATGTTATACTGTATAAAAACACAGTTATACAGTGGTAGCCTGATGTCTCAACCCACAACAAATCAAAAACCGCCCAGACCCGAGCTGGAACAACTGTTGAACCGGGGCGATATCTGGCGGGGGCACTCAGGCCGTTTTGTCCGCCAGCGGGTGGTGGACAGCGGGCATGACAGTTTGAATCAGGCACTGCTGCACCGGGGCTGGCCGCTGGGCAATCTGGTCGAGGTGTGCCAGCCGGCAGGCTGCGGGCAGGGAGAGTGGCTATTGCTGGCACCGGCACTACTGAATCCGGCGTTGCCTGGTTACATTGTGTTACTGAACCCGCCTGCCCTGCCGTTTGCCCAGGGGCTGGTGCAGGCCGGACTGGATCTGAACCGGTTGCTGGTGGTGCAGGCACCACGCAAGAACGGGTTTCTGGCCGGCTTTACCGAGCTGGCGCAAAGTGGCAGCTGCAGTGCTCTGCTGGCCTGGTCGCCGCGACAGCCCTTAACCTATACCGAACTGCGCAAGTGTCTGCTGGCCAGCCATGACGGCCAGGGGCTGTATGTCGTGTTTCGGCCGCTCAATGCCCGTCTGCAGAGTTCGCCCGCCAGCCTGCGATTGCTGGCCCAGATGCATCCGCAGGCGCTGGGTCTGCACATTTTCAAACAGAAAGGATTGTTGACGCGCAAGAGCAGTGATATCCAGTTATCACTGCCGCCCCGGTGGCAGGGGCTGGCGCCGCATCGGTGGCTGAACCAGACGGACACGCCACAGGACGATTACCAGGCGCTGGTCTCCATCGGTCGCCTGCACGCCCGGCGGGGGCCTTCCACATCATGAAAACGCGCCGCCCCAAACTGTGGCTGGCGCTGCGCCTGCCGGACCTGCCCCTGAATGCCCTGGGGGTGGACAGTCGCGGCGATAACGCGCTGCAAGCGAACCAGGAGGTGGACAGTCACGACGATAAAAGTCACGACGATAAAATCCTGACAGGGCCCCCGGAAGCGATCAATCACACCAACGAAGCCATTCTGGTCACAGACAACCGGCGTATTATTGGCATGACCGCGGCAGCCGCTGCGGCCGGCATTAAGCCGGGGATGAATATCACCACAGCCCAATTGTTGCTTGACTGCACAGTGCTCCCACGCGATGCGCAACGCGAGCAGCAGACGCTGCAGGCTTTGGCGGAGCAACTCTATCGGTTTACACCCTATATCGAGTTTCACCGCAGCCCCCATACGCACGAGGCCGGACTGCTGCTGGAGCTATCCCGTTGCCTGAAGCTGTTTAATGGTCTGCAGAGTCTCGTCCGGCAGATTACCGACTGGCTGGCGAACACGCCCTGTCATTGCTGTTACGGGCTGGCCCATACCGGGCCCGGCGCATGGCTGTTGTCTTACCGGGACTATCCCTTACCCGCACAGCCGGATGCCGCCACGTTTTTGCCGCGCCTGTATGCGGTTCCGGTCCCCCGGCTGCATGATTTTCCAAAGGCAGCCGAAGCGTTGACCCAAATGGGATTTGTCACCCTGGGCGATGTAGCCCGACAGATCGAGGCGCAGTCCATGGCCAGCCTGCACAAACGTTTTGGCCGTGCGTTTGTGCAGTATCTGGGTCAGGTATTCGGTATTGACCACGACTTCCAGCAAGCCAGCCTGTTCGATTCGCCCGCCCCGGTTTTTCAGCCCGCGGAGCATTTTCGCCGCAGCCTGGATTTTGATTATCCGGTGCAACAGATCGATCAGCTGTTGCCGGGTATGGCCGATTTGCTGGACGCTCTGGACGAGTACCTGCGCCAGCGCCATCAGGCCTGTCAGCAGATTGAATGGACGTTTTACGATATTGATAAAAACCAGCAAAACCTGACCGTGCGCTGCGATCAGCCGCAGCAGCGCGGCGCCCTGCTGCTGATGCTGACCCGCATCCGCCTGGAAGCCACCACTCTGCCTTTTGCTGTGGACAGTCTGACCCTGTGTTGTGAGCAGGTACGGCCGGCGAATCACCGCAGCCAGGCGCTGGCCTTTAACCAGACCGGCAGCACCCGTATGAACAACGACAATGATTTCATCATGACTGTAGCCCGTTTGCAGGCGCGACTGGGCGATGCCGCGGTGTTCAAGGTGCGCCCCCTGGACAGCCACATTCCGGAATGCACGCAGGTTAAGGCGCCGCCGGGCGAATCCATCCCGGCCGGCGCGCCCTTACCGGCCACCACTCTGCGACCGGACTGGCTGTTTGATCAGCCCCTGCCGGTGGAACAGCGCCACCAGGGGCTGTACTGGCACGGTCGCCTGGAACTGATAGCCGGGCCGGAACGTCATGAGGGGCATTGGTGGGATACGCCGATTGCCCGGGATTATTTTCTGGCGCAGCGCGAGGATCATACCCGCCTGTGGGTATTTTTCGATTTGCGGCAGCAAAGCTGGTTTGTACAGGGTGTGTTCTAGGGTCTGTTGACGTTTCATCATCACCACTGCTGGCGGCCATTTTTTCGACTGGCCAGGCAGAAGAAGCGTGGTTTGGTGGTCCCAAATAAGCGACTGATAACGACGCCAGGCGGAAAAATGGCCCCAGCCCTTCGGGTTGTGCCTGAAAACGCGCCACTTGTCGTTGCTCCTCATTCATTTGGAGCGACCAAACCACATTCGTCGCTCCTAAATTGGCGCGCTTTCAGGCACAACAGAGGCGATGATGAAACGTCAACAGACCCTAATGTTTACCCAACTGAACACCACCACCAATTTCACCTTTCTAACCGGGGCCTCCCACCCCCATCAACTGGTGGAACGGGCCGACGAGCTGGGTTATACCGCCCTTGCCATCACTGATGAATGTTCGCTGGCGGGTATCGTCAAAGCCCATGTCGCCGCCCGGGGCCGCAACATCAAGCTGCTGATCGGCAGTCGTTTTACGCTGTCCAACGGTGCCAGCCTGATTGCCATCGCGCCCACCCGGCAAGCCTATGCCGAGCTGTCGGGTTTTATTACTTTGGCGCGACGGCGATCGCCCAAGGGGCAGTATGAAGCCCATATGGAGGATCTGCGCTTTCGGCTACAGCACTGTCTGATCATCTGGCTGGCCACACCGGCCACTTGTCCTGACAGCGACATCACCCGCCAACTGGCCCACGAATTCCAGCGGGCGTTCCGGCAGCGGGTGTGGATCGGCATCAGCCATCACCTGGACGCTGGTGAACAGGCGGTGTTTCAGGATTGGCAGACACTGGCGAAAACTCTGGGCATACCGTTGGTTGCGGCCGGGGAGGTATTGATGCATGACCGGCAGTGTAAACCATTACAGGATGTGCTGACTGCCATCCGCGAAAACCAGCCGGTGATGACATTGGGCACCCGCCTGCAAGGCAATGCCGAGGCCTGCCTGAAACCGGTGGACGAGCTGCAGGGGCTGTACCCGTCCGAGCTGTTGCAGCAAACGCAGGTGATTGCCGCCCGCTGCCGCTTTTCCCTGAATGAACTGCGTTATCAATACCCGCAAGAGCTGGTACCAGACGGCCTGACCCCCATCGCACACCTGCGCCAGCTGGTGGATCAGGGCAAGGTACGCCGTTGGCCGGATGGCGTACCCGCGGATGCGCAGGCACTGCTCGACAAAGAGTTGGGGCTGATCGAAGAGCTGCATTACGAATATTACTTCTTGACGGTATACGACATTGTGGCTTTTGCGCGCACGCAGAATATTCTGTGCCAGGGCCGGGGTTCGGCTGCCAATTCGGTGGTGTGTTATTGCCTGTTTATTACCGAAATCGCACCCGGTCAGATTAACGTGTTATTCGAGCGGTTTATTTCCCGGGAGCGGGATGAACCGCCCGACATAGACGTAGACTTTGAACACCAGCGGCGCGAAGAGGTTATCCAGTACATCTACCGCAAATATTCCCGTGAACGTGCCGCACTGGCCGCCACCGTCATCACCTATCGCACCCGCAGCGCTATTCGCGATGTCGGCAAGGCACTGGGGCTGGAGCCGTCGCTGATCGATCATATGGCCAAATCCATGGCCTGGTGGGATCGCAGCAAAGACCTGCCCGCCCGCATTGCTGCCGCCGGACTGCAGTCGCAACAAAAACGGCTGTTGCAGTTTTTTGCGCTGGTGGAACAGATTCGGGGCTTTCCCCGGCATTTATCCCAGCACGTGGGCGGATTTATTATCGCCCAGGACAAGGTGAGCGATCTGGTACCACTGGAAAATGCCAGCATGGCCGACCGCACTATTATTCAATGGGACAAGGAAGATCTGGAAGCCATGTGCCTGCTGAAGGTAGACGTGCTGGCGCTGGGGATGCTGACGGCTCTGCGTAAATCGTTGGCATACGTCCACAGTTACGATCCGCGCATCCGGCACCTGAGCGACATTCCGCGGGAGGATAAGGCCACCTACGATATGTTGTGCGCCGGTGACAGTATCGGGGTATTTCAGGTGGAATCACGCGCGCAGATGTCCATGCTGCCGCGTTTGCGCCCGCAATGCTTTTATGACCTGGTGATTGAAATTGCCATCGTGCGGCCCGGGCCGATTCAGGGCGACATGGTGCATCCGTATTTAAAACGCCGCAATGGCGAGGAACCCGTCGAATACCAGAGCCCGGAACTGGAAGCCGTACTAAAGCCGACACTGGGTGTTCCCATTTTTCAGGAACAGGCTATTCGACTGGCCATGGTGGCCGCCGGTTTCAGCGGCGGTGAGGCCGACCGGTTGCGACGCGCCATGGCTGCCTGGGGCAAAAACGGCAACCTGCTGCAGTTTCGCGAATCGTTTATTGCCGGCATGTTGCACAATGATTACTCGCTGGATTTTGCCGAACGGCTGTTTGAGCAGATCAAAGGATTTGGCGGCTATGGCTTTCCCGAATCCCATTCCGCCAGTTTTGCGCTATTGTGTTACGCCTCCTCCTGGCTCAAATGCCACCACCCGGCTGCTTTTTATTGCGCGCTGCTCAACAGTCAGCCCATGGGATTTTATTCACCGTCGCAACTGGTGCAGGATGCCCGCCGCCACGGTATTACCGTATTGCCTGTGGATATCAATCACAGCGTCTACGAGCACCGGCTGGAAGCCTTGCCAGAAACCTTACCGGGACCGCGGTCATTCGCCATCCGCCTGGGCTTTTGTCTGATTAAATCGCTGGATGGCGACAAAGCCGCCAACATTGAACGCTGGCGGGACCGGCAGCCGTTCACCGATCTGCACAACCTGAGACACCGTACCGGGCTGACCACCGCCGACCTGCAGCAACTGGCGGCGGCGGATGCCCTGCAGGCCATTGCCGGTCACCGGCATCAGGCGCGCTGGCAATCCGCGGTAGCAGAACCGGCATCCCCGCTGCTGCAGCTCCATGACCTGCGACAGACACCGGATCTGTTGGTAACAGCACCACCCAGCGAGGAAAAAAACATCCAGGCCGACTACAGCAGTACCGGCCTTACCCTGCGTGCGCACCCCATGGCGTTGCTGCGCAATGAGCCGCCCTTCAACCGTTGTAAAAAACAGGCAGAACTCATTCAGGTAGGGCATGGCCGTTTTATCCAGGTGGCCGGACTGGTGACGGGGCGCCAGCGTCCCGGCACTGCCAAAGGGACAGTGTTTGTCACCCTGGAGGACGAAACCGGTAACATCAATGTGATCGTCTGGCGTTCATCACAGGAGCAGTTCCGGCAGGCTCTTCTGACGTCGAAATTACTGCTGGTAAAAGGCCGGCTGGAAATCAGCCGCGAGCAACCGCAGCCCGTCGTACATGTCGTTGCCGGTTATCTGCAGGATTGCTCAGACCGCCTGCAGGAATTTGCATTGTCCTCGCGGGATTTTCATTAATTCGCGAGATTTCCATGGAATAAGGGTAACAACTTATGCCCGATTTAGTGTCCTTCGACAAGCTCAGGATAAATAATCGCTATTGACGGATCAAATTGTCATGTAATTAACATGACTATAACCAGGCAATTATAATTGTCCCGTTCGATTGTTTGCCGGTAACTATTCTGCTCGGGGCGTGAGCTGAATCGTTAGGTTGGCATTTCAGAATAACCGCCCTCTACTTTCGGATGACTAGCTTCACACAATAACGGCAATGCCCGAAAAATGTTTACAGCGCTTGCACGGTTTGCAGTACAATTTCCGCGCTGGGCAAATCTCGAACAGAAATACCGAAACCGCTTTGGTTTCGTACAAAATTTGACCCGTAATATGAAAAATTGAACGCGAGCACATGGATACTGTTGCCAATTGCAACGGGAGTGACAAACGTCCTTCACTTCAAAAACCCGAATCGCACATCCGGTCGCCCTGCTGAGTCAGTCGGCGACCGGAATGAATGGCCATTACGTCAGGTGAAAAATTGCGCCGCACGTTGTTGGGATGGTTGAACAGGTGCGGCCGGCCAGGTGCGGCCGGCCAGGAGTGGCCGGCCTGGCGAGACGGG
>CAYSTJ010000061.1:0-20059 GCA_964434105.1 uncultured Cellvibrionaceae bacterium
GATAAATACCGGCTGGATGCCCTGGTATACCCGTTCAAGACTGTTCCCGCTGAGCGTCATATGGAACCGGGTCATCCGGACCGAGATAACCCATTGAGTTCTGTTACGGGTCTTCCTGCGATTCTGGTTCCGGCCGGTTACACCGAAGCGGAAAACGGACCTATCGCGATGGAATTTCTCGGCAGGCCGTTTAGTGAGCCGACGCTTTTTAAAATCGCCTATGGTTACGAAAAGGTATCTCAGATTCGGGTGGAACCACCTACAACACCACCTCTGCGCGGCGAGAAATTCTCTTACTGAAATTCCCCGGCGCGGTGTTCAATGAATTCCCTGTACAGGGTCGATTTTAAATAGAATATCGGCCAATCTGTGTCCGAATTTTGTTTATATACAGGGAAATCAAGAATGACAATGCGCTTCCAGATAAATATGGAAGAGTCACTGTAATTTATACTTTTCTGACGGGTAGGGAGATCCATAAAACCTTCGTCTAAGTGTGTAGACAATTATCCAATGTTGAAAAAAATGCACTCGTAGCTGGCTTTCTTCAGCTTCGGGTCCGGGGTACGTTTAATGAGCGTATGAATCGGCAACGCGTCACCGGTTTTCTCCGCCCGCATTCGGATCTCTCTAGCTGTTCGTTATTTTCTGCGAAAGCAAACAATTGCTTCCGCCGGTAGAAACTCATTTTACAGACCTGGCCTCGGGAGGGCAAAAGTCGTGACAGAAAAAATAAATAATTTCGCTCCGCTGATCGGCAAACCTCCGCGTCAGTTTAATACAGCCCGAACAGCAATTACGATTAGCTCTGGCGTCGCACTTTTCGGTGTGGCGACGCTGGTGAGCAGTCCAACGTTTGGGGAATCCGCATTTAAAGTGGAAGAAGCCACTATTCAAGGCATGCATGCGGCCATTAAAAGCGGACAGATTACCTGTCAGGGTGTGGTGCAGGCCTACATCGACCGCGCCAAAGCTTACAACGGCGTTTGCACTGCGTTAGTTACCGAAGATGGCGCTGAAATTGCGCCGGTTAAAGGTTATGTGCGCGCCGGCGCTCCCATCGAATACCCCACAAAAACGGTTAAGGCATCCACATTGTTTCCCGATCTGGATCAGTATAAAGGCCTGTTGCTGGATTTTGGCCGCATGGAGCGCACAGTGTCCAACCCTGATGTTTTTGCACAAATGGGGATGCGGGTTGGTATTCCCAACGCGGGCCAAATAAATGCATTGGAAACACTCAATATTCGCGGGGAGCGTTCGGTTACCTGTCAGGGAGCCTTCGACGCCCATCCATCCACCGGCCCTTTGCCACCTGAAGCACCGGCAGGGTGTGAGGCTTTTCGTCAACAACCTGATGCATTGGAGCGCGCCGCCGAACTGGATAAAAAGTATGGGACCAATCCGGACCTGGACGCGCTACCCATGTACTGTGTTACTGCGGTTTTTAAAGATCCCTACGATACGAAAGACATGAGAACTACCTCCAACAGCGACGTGAATTTCGCCATGGATGTCCCCCCCTTTGATTCGACGCTGGTAGCGCAATTACGGGCCAAAGGCGCCATTATTTATGGCAAATCCAATGCCCACGAGTTTAACGCTGGCCCCGGCAATCCCGGTGGCCCTGCAACGCCAGAACGCACCATGCCGCGAGGTGGTCAGCAGATCAGCGCCTGGAGTGGCCAATCCTGCAACCCCTACGATACTGAACGCGTTCCGCGTGGCTCCAGCGGTGGCTCTGGCGCGGCCATAGGAGGGAACCTGGCGATGATCGGCATTTGCGAACAATCCGGTGCATCCTGTCAGGGTCCAGCGTCCAGAAACGGCGTGGCCCTTATTCTTACTACCAAAGGTATTCTCCCGGATAGTGGTGGTATAGGTGCGCAATGGTTTAATGACCGCGCCGGCATTCATGCACGCACGCTGGCTGATGCAGCCCTGGCCCTGGATGCGATTAAAGATCCCGAGTCCGGCTATTACGACACTCGCGATCCATTCACCGCCATTCCCAAATCGTTTTTACCCGACGCGCCATACGCCAGCTTCATCATGCGCGAATCCGCAATGGCCAAAAATGTAAAGCCTTTGTCGGGCCTGCGCATTGGCATCATCCGCGAGCATATGGTTAAACATACGCGCAACCACGAAGCCATCGTCGACCAGATGGATCGTGAAATAAAAGCCGTGCTGCGTGACAAATTGGGCGCAGAGTTGCTGGAGCTTCCCGCAGCTAATTATCCGAATGACCCCGACGTGCCGGAAGTTGAATATACATTCAACGATGCCCTGGCGGAGCTGTTGCCGCGTTTTATGCCCGAGGTATTTTCGCGGCGCGATAGCGAAGGGAATCTGATTTTCGCGGTGCCGGGACACGACGTCACCTCCTATGATTACTTGCTTAAATTGAGTCTCGGCCAGGCGCCCCTGACCGATAAAGTCAACATCACCAACTTCGCTTCGTTCGGTGCCTTGCCTTGCCACAACGGGCTGTGCAGCAATTTTGTTATGGATATCGATCGCTATTTGAAAGAACGCGGTGACTCCCGAATCACTGACTGGTCGGCCTGGGTGGCCAATGCCAGGTTCCGTGATGATAACTCCCGCGCCGGGGCCGAAAACTGGGTAGCCTGGAAAGACCATACTGCGCAAGGCAAAGCTGATCGGTTAGCCCTAAGCCATGTGGCCCGCCTGGCTCTGCGACGGGTTATGTATGAGAACGACATTGACCTGTTTGTCCATCCTGAGAATACCGTCCCAACGCCAAAAATTCAGGGGCCCAATGTGGGTGCGCATAGTCTGGATGGCATCACGCCGTTCTTTCAGATTCCACGTATCGTGGTGCCGGCTGGTGTGACCGATGTAGTTTTCGAGCCTGTGTACGCGCTCAATGCCGATAAATCCGAATATGAGGCAGTGCTTCCCGACGATGTCAAGCAGTCGCGACTGGCGCAACCAATGCCTGTTTCCATCACGTTCTTTTCTGACCAGGGTCAGGAACCATTGCTTATAAAAGTCGGGACAGCTTATGAGTCAGTAACAAAACATCGGTTTGCTCCTCCGGATTTTGGTCCGTTGACGCAATGAACACACTGGCCTTTACGGGTCAGCCGAAGGTAAAACTGAATAGGTGAGGACGCCAGTTTTACCTCGAAAATTAAAGTAGGTAGGGGCACGTGAGACCTACGGCGTCTTAGAGTTCGTGAGCTAAACAAATTCAGATTAAGTTTTTTTGAAGGAGATAAACTTCATGCGCCGCAGTTCGAATCAACACAGCAGTCATTCAGGTAGGCTTCGCAGACACAGCAGTGTGCTTGCAATAGCCATTGCACTCATAGTTCAAGGCGCAGAAGCGTACGCCCAGGTGGAAGATGAGGACATAACGGAGCTTGGCGATATGAGCGTTGAAGGTGATCCGATGCGGGTATTGCCCAATGAAATCAGCGCATCTTCTTTCGGATTCGACAAGCCGCTTCTCGAAACCCCCAGGTCTGTCTCTTTTATCAGTGAAGAGCAAATCTCGCTGCTGGGTATTTCTACCGCTGACGATCTTTCGCGCATGGTGCCTGGCACCTATACCAATCGACGCTGGGGGTTGCAGGGCGGAATTGATGTGCGCAATACGTCCGCAGACATGTACTTCAGGGGTATGAAGCGTTTGAATATGCAGGGGCACGCTCGCACCGCTCTATCGGGTATGGATGGCATAGAGGTGGTCAAGGGCCCGCCATCGCCTATTTTTGGTATGGGCAAAATTGGCGGTTACGTCAATATGCAACCCAAGTTGGGGCGTGCGAGGACCGGCGGCTATATGGAGGAGTCGCAAGGCTTTGCACAGCTGCTTCGCGGTTCGTGGAATCAAAATGAAATGTCCATGGGCGTGGGTGGCCCCATGAATCTCGGCCCGAAAAGCGGTGGATATTATATCTACGCATTGCTTGAAGATTCTGATACCTGGGTCGAACCAGTCCCGGCAAAGCAAAAGATTCTGCAGGCCGCGTCCAGCATTGATAATTTCATCGGGCCGTTTCGTCTCGAGTTTGGTGGTCAATGGCAAAACTCAACCACCGCGGGTGCATTCGTTAACAGGGTTACCCAGGATTTAATCGATAACGGCAATTACATTCGCGGTATGCCGCTTGTCAATTTGAATGCGGACGGCGACTATAAGATTGGCTGGACAGATATGAACATCAGGTCGCCGGTACAGGGTTTGGTCACCAACAACAACCGGCCGCTGAATCAGGAGTTTCCCTGGCCCAGAAATCCCGAAACGGGTGAGTACTATCGTTTTGGTGAGTTCCCCCAGGTTGGCGGCATTCCCCAATCCATGTATGACTATCTGATAGATGAGTGTGGTGGCGTAACCGGCACAACGCCTGGCTGTTCCGACCCTACCGGTGCCATGCGTTCCCAGGGCGTCGGCGGCCCTGTGCCGACATCAGGTTATCTGCCGATCGGCTTTGTCCTTGATCCCACCACAACAGGAATCGAACAAGTGAACTACCGCCGTGCGGTATACGAGCGAGAGCAGGATGCCAAGCTGGGGTTGGCCTTTTTTGACCTTGTCTACGATACCAATCCGGATTTTACCGTGCGTAATCAGTTTTTCTTCGACTATCTGGATACGAGAAAAACATCCCAGTTACCCTACGGCGAAAAAATGGATAATTACGCCATCGAAAACAAGCTGACCATTACCAAGCGTATAGACGATGAGCATTTACCTGACTGGCTGCGCGTCAACTCATTGGCGTCTATAAACTACCGTGTTACCAATGCCGAGCGAACCACGGACAGTGGTGATTTCGATTACCGGCAGGACATTCTGGAGGCCGATGGGCGTCTGCAGCTCAATGCCCTGTTTTGGAACCATCTGGAAAATCCGACCTACGAATCAGGTTATCCCGTAACGACTCGCGACAAAAGCAAGCGTAATGAGACCGGTCTGGGTGTGATGTTTGATATTGATCTCCACGAGAAAACGAATATATTGCTGGGCGCACGTTATGACTATGGTAGTGCCACCAGTAGCGAGGGCGCCCGGTTCACTCAAAGCTGTACCGAAGCAGAGCCCTGCTTTTCCGATTCGGAGTTCATAGGTCGTAACCTTCCCGCCGTAAGTGCCAGGAATAGTGATGGCGGAGCATCCTGGTCGATAAGTCTGTCCCACAGTCTGCCGGGTGGTATTCGCCCTTATGCCACACTGGCGGAATCCAGCCTGGCGTTGGAAAGTGCTTCCAGTCATGTTTCAACGAGCGTGGTAAATGCGGGGTTTATCGGTAAGGCGGAGCTAAAGGAGGGCGGTATTAAAGCTAACCTGTTCGGCGAGTCACTGTTTATTTCACTGGCCGCGTATGAGCAGACCCGCACCGATGTTAGCGACCCGGACGATCCGACGGCGGATGCGGATGTCACCAGTACCGAGTCTACGGGTTATGAGTTTGAGCTCAAGTGGGTCCCGAACTCCAAACTGTTTTTGTCCATTTTCGCTTTGTCCCAAAAGACGGAGTATATCTTTGCCTCCAGCGCCAATATGCGCTTGAGCGGGAGAGACCTGGGTTTTGTGGATGTGCTTGACCCGGAAACCGGTGAAATATTGTATCCGGCCGAGGCATTCCTGTACGGCGGTCGTATAACAGTGCCGATTCCACAGGAGATGCGCGCAGACTACCTCACTGTCAATGGCTCCCCCGAAACTCAAATCGGCTTCAATGGCAGTTACCAGTTTAGCCCGATCTTTGGCGTTAACGGGGGAGGTATGTGGCTTGAGGAAACCAATGCAACCCGCCTTGGGCATATCAAGGTGCCTTCCGTGTTTACCGCATATTTGGGTGTCGCGCTGGACCTTTCCAGCTGGCGCTTCCAGTTCAATGTCAAAAATCTCTTCGATGAACGCTATTTTCGCCCCCGCAATGGCGACACTGTTCCGGACCTGATGTCCTCTATGCAAGGGCGAAGCTGGGCCATTACTGCCAACTATTCCTTTTAATTTGATGTAAGCGATAAATTTCTCCCGCCGGCTTTGCCCTGTGTCAAGCCGGCTTTTTTATTTGCCTGTAGCCAGCGCTGTGCCGACTTTACTGGCGCGGTTGATGCGTCTCAAGGTTTTGGGTGCATTGACGGGACGCCGAACGCGTTTGGGACGGGCCGGGAGCGTTGCAATGGCGAAGCAACTTTCTTCACCCATACGGCAGCAGGTTTCGTTTCGTTGGATGGGTTCGATGGCTATTAAACTTGCTCAGGTGCCACCCTGCAGCTACTATAGGCAAGTCCCTTCGAGAGGGTGTTGATGCGACTTGCAGGCGTTTCGTCTGTGCAGGCGTCACATTTGATTTCACAAGAGAGCAGTCGTGTTTTGACGAAACATTGGGTGGCGATTTTTCTGATGATGTTGGTGGCGCTACAGTCCGTGGCGGTCGCTGCGGATGTGCATCGCTTTTATCAGTCGCAACATGCCCACCTGGAACTCGGCCATTCTGCACACGCAGATCCGCATCATGTCGATAGCCATCATGGCTCGGAAAGCGAACGGATCACGGACAACTGCCCGCATTGTTGCCACTGCCACGGATCGTTCTGCGCCGTTTTCTCCTCGCATAGCCCCGCGTTGTTTGTCGATCAATCGCAAACATCGCCTGCCTATCGTGCGGCTTTCTCCTCGCCTTATACCTCGACCCTGTTCCGCCCACCCAAAGCCTGACATCCGCACTTTATCCCATACCCTTTAGCCGGATTCGCAGGGAATCCGGTAGTCACCCATTTCTGCAGGCTGGTAGCGATGAACCATTTTGGCTTGACGGCCCGACCCGGGCGTGCGTGCGCCGGGTCACTGTATGGACTCTTTTTGGTCCTGTTCTTTCTGGGTGCCGCCGCGCACGGTCAACCCCCAACCCGCGCACTTGACCTGGACGATGCCGTTTTCAAGGCGCTGCAATACAACCCCCGTTTGCAGGTTTTCGACGTGAGGGTGCGCGGCCTGCAAGGTCTTGCACAAACAGCGACGCTGAGACCGGCCTACGGGATCGAGGTGGAGTTCGAAAATGTCGCCGGCAGTGGAGCGCTTCAAGGGTTCGACGCCGCTGAGCTGACGCTTGCCGTCTCGTCGATCATCGAGCTTGGCGGCAAGCGAGCGGCGCGAATGGCCCGCGCTGATGCGCGAACCCGCCTGGTTGCAGCCGAACGCGAAGCTGATGCGCTGGACCTGCTCGGCAAGGTGACAGAGACCTTCGTGGCCACGCTGGCGGCGCAGCACCGGCGAGCCCTGGCCGAAGACGCGCTGGCGCTTGCCCGCACCACGCTGCAAGTTGCTGAGCAACGCGCACAGGCGGGTGCCGCCCCGGATGCGGAGGTTCTTCGCGCCAGAGCGGCATTTGGCCAGAGCAAAATCGCTTTGTCCCGCTTTCGTCAGGCGCTCGAAATCCAGAAAACAAAGCTCGCCATTCTTTGGGGCGCAACAGAGGCAGATTTCGGTGAGCTTCAGGGCGAGCTATTTCAGTTTCCCCCGGCGGACGACTTTGAATCGCTCTTCGCTCGGGCCAAGGGCAGCCCGGCGCTCGCCGTATTTGCCTCCGAGGCTCGTCTGAAGGAAGCCGAGTTGCGACTGGTGCGTTCACGCGCTTCCACCGACATTGGCTGGAGTCTCGGAGTGCGCCGGGTGGAGCAGACCGGTGACAGCGGGCTCGTCGCCGGCGTGAGCATTCCACTGTTCACCGGTCGGCGCGGGCGCGGCGAGATTCTGGCGGCGGAGGCCGAGCGCGAGCAGGTCGACTTCCGCCGGGAAGCGGCGCTGCTGGAATTACATGCCCAGCTTTATGAAGCCTACCAGACCCGCCAGCAGAACATCGACGCGGTGACAGTGTTGCGAAACGACGTCATCCCCACACTCGACCGGGCGTTGCAGAAAACACGCGAGGCCCATGAGCATGGTCGCTATAGCTTGCTGGATCTTATCGCCGCGCAACGCGAGTTACTGGACGCACGACACCGTGTGATCGAAGCGGCGGCCGCGGCACTCCAATACGGCGCGCTCATTGAACAGTTGACCGCCGAGCCTTTATCTGCCAGCGGGTCTGCCCGCTAGTTACCGGCGCTTCAGACAACAGGAATAATAGGTATGCGACACAATCTTTACCTGATACTGGCTGCATGGGTACTGACCTGCGGCCATAGCGACGCGTTCGCCCATACCATGGCTGACGCTCATGTGCCACACAACAATAAGCACGGGACGCATAACGCGCACGGCGGGGATGAACATGACGATCAAACCCACGAACAGCACATCGAAGGCGGTGTGACGGAGATTGGCGCGGCGATGGCCCGGCAAGTTGGGATAACTGTGAAAGAAGCCGGCCCCGGCACCATCAACCGGACACTCACGGCCTATGGAAAAGTGGTGACGCCACCGGGGCAGGAAAGCCACGTCCGCGCCCGGTTTCCCGGACAGATCAAACAGGTTTACGCGCAAGTCGGCGACACGGTGCGGGCTGGGGATCTGCTCGCTGAAATCGAGTCCAACGACAGCTTGCGCACCTACGAAATAAAAGTGCCCATTGATGGCGTCGTTACCCAGCGTCATGCCAATAGGGGCGAGTTTGTTCAGGACCAGAATCTATTTTCCATTACAGATTTCGACCCACTGTGGGTAGAGTTGAACATCTTTCCAGGGCAGCGACTGGACGTATCGCAAGGGCAGGCGGTGATGCTATCGGCGGGCGAGGTGGAGCAGGGCGGCACGCTGTTCAGCGTGGTGCCGAGCCGTGAGGGAAAGCCCTATGTCATTGCGCGGGTTGAACTCGATAACGCCAACGGACGCTGGACGCCCGGACTCTTTGTGCAGGGGGATATCGCCGTCGGGATCGTGGATGCGCCCCTGGTGGTAGAGGCCCGCGCGTTGCAATCTCACGATGGTGCCAGAGTGGTGTTCGTTCGGAAAGATAACCGCTACGCGGCCCGTCCGGTCAAACTCGGGCGAAGCGACGGTCGGTATGTAGAGGTGCTGCAAGGCATAGAGCCGGGCGATCAGTATGTCGTGGACGGTAGTTACCTGATCAAGGCCGACATCGAAAAAGCGGGCGCTGTACACAGCCATTAAGGAGAAGCCGACATGATTGAATCGATCTTGCGCTTCTCAATAGCACGGCGCTATCTCACCTTGTCCTCTATCGTTGTATTGATCGGTTTGGGTGCCTGGAGCTACCAGCATCTGCCGATCGACGCGGTACCGGACATCACCAACGTTCAGGTTCAGATCAACACGCAGGCCCCCGGCTATTCGCCGCTGGAGGTCGAGCAGCGCATTACGTACCCGGTGGAAACGGCGCTCGCCGGCTTGCCGAGCCTCGCCTATACACGCTCGCTGTCGCGTTACGGACTATCGCAGGTGACCGTGGTATTCGAGGAAGGTACAGATATCTACTTCGCCCGTAACCTGATCGACGAACGCCTGGGCATTATAAAAAACGCGTTACCACCAAACCTTGAGCCGGAAATGGGGCCGATTGCGACGGGGCTTGGCGAGATTTTTACCTATACGGTGGAGGCACTGCCCGGCGCGGTGAAGGCTGACGGCACGCCCTACGATGCCGCTGCCCTGCGGGAGATCCAGGACTGGATCATCAAGCCCCGGCTCGCACTGGTGCCGGGCGTGGTTGAGATCAACACCGTCGGTGGCTACGTCAAGCAGTACCACGTAACGCCGGATCCACGGAAGTTATTGACGTTTGGTGTGACACTGGAGAGCGTGGTACGTGCGCTGGAGAAGAACAACGACAACCGCGGTGCCGGCTACATCGAGCGCAACGGGCAGCAATTCCTCGTGCGCTCGCCAGGCCAACTACAGACCATCAGCGACATTGAGCACGTGGTCGTCAAAAACGACGACGGGGTGCCTGTACGTATTGCCGACATCGCCGAAGTTGCTATTGGCAAGGAGCTGCGCACCGGTGCCGCCACACGCGACGGCGTTGAAACAGTGCTCGGCACCGCCATGATGCTGATGGGACAAAACTCCCGCACCGTGGCCCGGAATCTGGCAGCACGACTCGAACAGATCCAGCCGTCGCTGCCCGATGGCGTTCGAGTGGAGGCCGTCTACGATCGCACCACGTTGGTGGACGCCACCATCGCCACCGTAAAGAAAAACCTGCTCGAAGGTGCGCTGCTGGTTATTGCCGTGCTGTTTATCCTGCTTGGCAACATCCGTGCTGCACTTATCACCGCCGCCGTGATTCCGTTGTCCATGCTGGCCACGATCACTGGAATGGTGCGTACCGGTGTCTCCGCGAACCTGATGAGCCTCGGCGCACTGGATTTTGGTTTGATTGTCGATGGTGCCGTGATCATTGTGGAGAATGCAGTGCGGCGACTCTCCGAGGCTCAGGCCGCAGTCGGGGGCCGTCTGGAGCGGCGCGAACGGCTAAAGGTCGTATTCGAGGCTACCCGTCAGGTCATTCGACCCAGCCTTTTCGGCGTGCTCATCATCACTGTCGTATACATCCCGCTGTTTACGTTAACCGGTGTCGAAGGCAAGATGTTTAAGCCGATGGCTGCGACGGTCATTATGGCGCTTCTCGCAGCGCTGGTACTGTCACTCACCGTTGTTCCCGCCGCAGTGGCTGTGTTCATGGGTGGGCGGATCAAAGAGAAAGAACTTCGTGTAGTGAGCGCGGCCAGGTCCGCCTATAAGCCCATATTGATGGGTGCGCTCAATTTTCGTTGGTGGATAGTCTCGGTGGCGACCATCCTGGTGGCCGCGTCTGCATGGCTTGCCACCACACTGGGTTCAGAGTTTGTACCGCAACTCGACGAGGGCGATATTGCGTTGCATGCATTACGCGTGACCGGAACCGGACTCGACCAGTCGGTTGCCATGCAAGCGCCCCTGGAGAAACGCATTTTGGCGTTTCCTCAGGTGGACAAAGTCTTCGCCAAAATCGGCACCCCCGAAGTGGCTACCGATCCCATGCCGCCCAACGTTGCCGACATCTTTGTCATCCTCAAGCCACGAAGCGAGTGGCCGGATCCGGATCTATCCAAGGCCGGACTGGTGGCACAGATTGAAGCGTCGCTGAACGAGGTGTCCGGCAACAGTTACGAGTTCACCCAGCCGATCGAGATGCGCTTTAACGAGCTGATCTCCGGTGTGCGTTCTGACCTGGGTATCAAAGTTTTTGGTGACGACCTGGATCGTCTACTCACGTCAGCGGAGGCAATTCTCGCCGTGGTCAGCGACATGGACGGTGCCGCGGATGCGCGGGTCGAACAGGTTGATGGCCTGCCGATGCTGTCGGTAAAGCCCAAACGCGCGGCAATCGCCCGCTATGGACTCAATGTAACCGACCTTCAGAACTTTGTCGCTACAGCCATCGGTGGTGAGTCGGCCGGCTTAATCTATGAAGGCGATCGCCGATTCGAGCTGATTGTTCGTCTGCCCGAAGCGATTCGCCGCGATATCGACCGGCTGATGCAGTTGCCGGTGCCGATGGATGGCGGCGGGTATGTGCCGTTATCGGAGCTCGCCACCCTGGAAATTGCGCCTGCACCGAGCCAGATCAGTCGGGAGAATGGCAAGCGTCGGGTCGTGGTCATGGTGAATGTACGTGGGCGCGATCTGGGATCGTTTGTCGCCCACGCCAAGGCGCGCATAGCCGCCGAAGTGGACCTGCCGGCCGGCTACTGGCTGGACTATGGCGGCACGTTCGAGCAGCTTGCGTCAGCCAGCCAGCGCCTCTCAGTGGTTGTACCGCTCACCTTTGCAATCATCATTGCACTGTTAGTGCTGGCGCTCGGCTCGTTTAAGGACGCCCTGATAATTTTCACCGGTGTTCCTTTGGCGATGACCGGTGGTGTTGTCACCCTGTGGCTGCGCGGCATGCCGCTGTCGATCTCGGCCGGCGTTGGCTTCATCGCACTTTCCGGTGTGGCGGTGTTGAACGGATTGGTGATGCTGACGTTCATACGCGAACGTTGGCATCAGTCGGGAGATTTAACCCGCTCGATTATCGATGGTGCGCTCCTTCGCCTGCGCCCGGTATTAATGACAGCGTTGGTCGCCAGCCTGGGTTTTGTGCCCATGGCCCTCAATACAGGCACGGGCGCCGAAGTCCAGAGGCCCCTGGCCACGGTGGTGATCGGCGGGATAATGTCGTCAACGCTGCTCACTTTACTCCTGCTGCCAGCCTTATACCGTATCGTTCATGGCAGAGCGGTAAGGGCATAATCACCTTCGTTGGCCGGCGGGGGTCGAAGAGGGGCTAATTTGAAGCAGGGACGCTTCATGGCAATACCGCGACGCTACCGGGTCCGCCGCCCTCCGAATCAGGACGACGCTGCAAAATCCGTTTGTCGTTCCTTCCACGCGTTCTGCGGATGTTCCTGACACAGGCCCACAGTCACCACCCGGTTCCCCAGCATTTCGCGTACGCACAGTGTCACGCTATCCATCGCCAGGCTGTAGCCAACTGCCGGCGCTTTGCCACCGTCACGCAGGAGCTGGTCAAGCGTAACATCATCTGCCCCCTCAAGTTGAATGCCGTAGGCACGGCGAACATCACCCACGGTAGTGGTGCCTTTTAAGCCGAGCTCAAGTTGTGGCAGGTCACTCGCAGTCATTTCAGCGGCTTCAGAGAAAACACAATCGACAAACGCGCGGGTTTCCGGGCGTATAACAACAAAAAGATGATCGCCAGACTGCAATCGGGTTGACCCGCGGGGTGGTATTACCGTTTTGTTGCGGGTAATCATCGCGACGACACAGCTTTCCGGCAGTGCCAGACGGGAGAGGCGCTGGCCAACCGCGCGCGACTGATCGCCAAGGGTATATTCGACAATATCGGCATCGATATCCCCCAGAGCCGTGATCTCCAGCGTGGCAGCCGGCGATGCTGGCGGGGGTTCATCCAGGCCGAGTTTACGGGCGATCAAGGGCAGCGTGGAGCCCTGCGTGGTCGCTGAAATAAGCACAACGAAAAACACCACATTGAAAATCAGGGGGGCATTGGGCAGCCCGAACATCAGCGGGAAAATGGCCAGAATAATTGGTACCGAGCCGCGCAATCCTACCCAGGAAACCAGCGTCACTTCGCGCAGATTAAAGCCGAATAATGCCAGTGCCGGGGCCACTATCAGCGGACGTGCAACAAACATCAATACCAGTGAGATCAACAGGCCTTCCCGCCAAACCTGCATCAGCTCCTCCGGGTTGATTAACAGGCCGAGAACCACGAACATGGTAATCTGACTGAGCCAGGCCAGTCCGTCGTGAAACATAAGGGCGCTGCGCTGGAACACAAAGTGGCTGTTTCCGACAAAGACGCCGGCAATAAATATTGCAAGGAACCCGCTGCCCTGCATGTTGGCGGCCAGCCCGAATGCCAGCAATCCGCACGCCGCAATGGTCACCGGGTACAGACCGGGGGCGACAAAATTGATTTTGTTGATCAAACGCACGGCCAGCCAGCCGACGCTTATACCAACGATCGCGCCGACGCCCATCTGCATCACAAACATGTGCAGCAACCCCAGCCCGAATGGCATGTCGTTAACCAGCACTTCCAGCAGACCAACAGTCAGGAATATCGCCATCGGGTCGTTGGATGCGCTTTCGATTTCCAGCGTCGCCTTCAATCGCTTGCGAATATGAATGCCGGCGCTGCGCAGGAGTGAAAATACGGCCGCCGCATCCGTCGAGCCAACGATCGCACCGATCAGCATGCCCTCCAGAAGGGGTATGTCGAGTATATAGCTTGCCGCCACGCCCGTAATCATCGCGGTAGCCAGTACGCCAACCGTCGCCAGTGTGGCTGAAGGTTTCCAGGTTGAGCGGATCGATTCAACAGGTGTCTGCAGGCCGCCGTCATAAAGTATTATCGCCAGCGCCAGCGTACCCAGCGCATGCGCTATACCCGGACTGTCGAAGTCAATGCCGCCAATACCGGATTCACCTGCCAGCATACCTATGCCAAGGAACAGTACCAGCATGGGCAGGCCCAGCCGGGCGGAAAGCTTGCTCGACATGGCACCGAAAAGAATCAAAACGGCGGCCAGCAATATCACTTTGTCGATTAAAAACATATCAGACGGAGTTCCTCGCGGGGAAACAGAATAATGTAAAGTCGCCGGCTGTCACATGCCGGCGAAACAGATTCGAGCCAGCGCCATACAGGGCAACGTGCCCCGGCGGTCGGCCCTGTAAGGCGTGTCTGGCATGAGTATATCCAGATATATCCAGGTATATGCCGGATGCTTCAAGAGGACCGGGATATGATCATCGTGCACCCGGACCTGCAGGCTGCACCCGGCTGAATCTGCGAGTACTGCAACGCAGCGGAATCAGGCCACGGCTTGAACACTAACTACGCAGTCGACGTGACAAACAGTTGACAGGCTGCAATTCAATCAAACAGAGGGTGCCTGGATGCGCATGCCAGGGCTGGTGTGCAGCATATCAAAAAAACTGTCAACCAGTGCTATTGCATTGGTCTCCAGGTCAAAACTGCCCGGCATGAACAACCAATTTGACAGAAGCCCCGTAAAATAGGATTGAAAAGCCCAGGCGCTGCGTTTGACGTCGAGGTCGTGGGGTAATTGCTTGCGGTTGACCGCGCTTTGCAGGCTGCGCTCAACCCGGTGCAGACTGTCCATGAATGCCGCTTTCTGACGCAGCTCTATGCCTTCGGCTTCGCGGCTGAATTCGAACTTGTGAAAGAGAATGGAAAAAACCCGGCGGCGTCGGGGATTGACTGCGGTTTCCTTTAATGCCAGTATCGCGAAGTCCCGCAGCCTGGCGAGGGGAGTGGGGTCGTCATCAGTGGCGCCGCAATCGCCCAGCGTTTCAATCGGCAACCGGACCCGTTCAATGAGTGCCTCGAGCAGGTCCGCCTTGTTTTTAAAGTGCCAGTAGACGGCACCGCGTGTCAGATCTGCAGCATGTGCTACATCATTCAGGCTGGCGTGGGAGAAACCCTGTTCGAGAAATACTTTTTCTGCCGCATCCAGTAAAAGGTTGCGGGTTTCCAGTGCTTCCTCTTTCGTTTTTCGAACCATAAAGCCATTGACCTGTTGTCAGCATACAATCGAGCGCACCCATTGCTGCGTATGCGCTCGGTTGTTATCCGCCGCCAGCACCGAGGTTCAGATGAGCCACCCTGCTGTGCGATAAGCTGGTGTATACATACACCTATGAATGTTTAGCGTAGCTTAGCAGAAATATGCAGATGCCGGCGAACAAATTTTTATTTGGTGGAAATGGCCTGCGGCCATGCCGTGCGTGACCAGCAGGGAAAGGAGCGGCATTGGAGGAGCGATTGTCATTAATCTTAAACTTGAAAAAACGCAAGTGCTGGTGTTTAATGGATACATTCATCCGTGAATGTTATCCGTTGCGTACAATCAGATACGTCAATCAATCTGCAGCAGTAGCATACGCCCATCGAGGAAAGTCCATGAAATCCAATATCAGACACAGGCTGCTGGTAGCCGCGTCTATGGCATTATTGATCCTGTCCGGTTGTGATTCTGATCAGGAAGCCGCCCTGCAGCAAGGTGGTCCGACGCAGGTCGAGGTGGCCACCCTTACCCGGGCTGACGTAACCCTGACCACGCGGCTGCCCGGTCGGACCATCGCATTGCGCACCGCGGAGATCCGACCGCAGGTAAATGGCATTATCGTCAATCGGCTGTTTCGCGAAGGCGCAGAGATTGACGCCGGGGAGCAGTTATATCAAATAGACGACGCGCCCTATAAAGCCGCACTGGCTACCGCGCAGGCGCAACTGGCCCAGGCCAATGCCAACCTCGCGGCGGCCGAAGCGCGCGAATCCCGCTACCGGAACCTGCTCGATTCCAAATCCATCAGTCAGCAGGATTATGACGACGCACGGGCCAGTTTCCTGCAGGCACAGGCTGCCATGGCATCGGCCAACGCAGCGATAGAAACCGCGACCATCAATCTGGAGTACACCAAGGTACTGGCACCAATCAGCGGCCGCATCGGTAAATCCACTATCACTGAAGGTGCACTGGTCACCGCCGGGCAGCCGCAGGCGCTGGCCGTTATTCAGCAGTTCGATCCGATCTACGTTGATGTGTCCCAGTCCGTAAACCAGTTGCTGGATATCCGACGGCAGATGTTGCAGGGTAACCTGCTCAACGATCCGGATACTCACGTCAAGCTGGCACTGGGTGACGGCAGTGTATATGAGCACAGGGGCAGGCTCGAATTCTCCGAAGTCGACGTCAACGAGTCTACCGGCACCGTCGTACTGCGTGCCTTGTTTCCCAATCCGGATCACCTGTTGCTGCCGGGCATGTATGTCCGTGCGGAAATTGTGGAAGGCCGGCGACCGGATTCCATTCTCATTCCGCAGCGTGCCGTAACCCACGACCGGGAAGGGCAGGCCACGACCATGGTGGTCAATGACCAGGGTGTCGTTGAACGCCGTACGCTGCAAACCGGGCGCTCGCTGGGCAATAGCTGGCTGGTGCTGTCGGGTGTGGAAGAAGGTGAGCGGGTCGTTGTTTCCGGTCTGCAATGGATTCAGCCCGGCGCTCAGGTCGACGCCATACCGGTCGCCGAAGCGCAGCCGGAGAACACTGAAGCCATTCAGGCCGATCGGGCCGCCGCCCGGGCGGAGGATAACTAAGTGGTCCAGTTTTTTATCGGTCGGCCCATCTTTGCGTGGGTTATCGCCATTGTCGTTATGCTCGCCGGTCTGATGTCCATCAGCAATCTGCCGGTGGCGCAATATCCAGAGGTAGCGCCGCCGTCAGTGAGTATCAACGCCAACTATCCTGGTGCTTCAGCGCAAACTGTACAGGATACGGTCATCCAGATTATCGAGCAGAACCTCACCGGTATCGACAATGTGCAGTACATGTCATCGACCAGTGATTCCAGCGGTTCTGGCCAGGTGACCATCACATTTGAGACCGGCACCGATCCGGATACGGCGCAGGTGCAGGTGCAAAACAAACTACAGACCGCAATGCCGTTGCTGCCGTGGGAAGTGCAGCAGCAGGGTATCCGCGTCACCAAATCCTCCGCCGGCTTCTTGATGGTTCTGGGATTTGTCTCCACCGATGGCCGCATGGATCGCTATGACATTGCCGACTACGTCGCCGCCAACGTGCAGGACCAGCTTAGCCGGGTAGGGGGCGTCGGTCAGATACAGCTGTTCGGTTCCCAGTACGCCATGCGCGTCTGGCTTGATGCCGACCGGCTGGCATCCTACGGGTTTACCACCGCCGACGTCCGCAGTGCCATCCTCGCCCAGAATGCCCAGATTGCTGCCGGTGAACTGGGCGGTACGCCGGCTGTACCCGGTCAGGAAATCAGCGCCAGCATTATTGTGCAAACCCGACTGGAAACCCCGGAGCAGTTCCGCAACATCCTGTTAAGAGTCAACCCGGATGGCTCCCGGGTGCATCTCGGCGATGTGGCGCGAGTAGAGCTCGGCGGCGAAAACTATCAGTTCGAAACCGAATACAACGGCCAGACCGCCACCGGTCTGGCCGTCAGCCTGGCGTCTGGTGCCAACGCGCTGAACACCTCCGACGCCGTGCGAAAGCGCATTGGCGAACTTGCTGAATTTTTCCCCGAAGGGCTGGAAGTTGTTTACGCCTACGACACGACACCCTTTGTACGGCTGTCCATTAAATCGGTGGTGCATACCCTGATCGAAGCCATCGTACTGGTATTTCTGGTGATGTATCTGTTTTTGCAGAACTTCCGTGCCACCCTGATCCCAACCATTGCAGTACCAGTGGTCCTTCTCGGCACATTCGCGGTGCTGTCGGCGCTGGGCTTTACCATCAATACCCTTACCATGTTCGCCATGGTGCTGGCCATCGGGTTGCTGGTGGACGACGCCATTGTGGTGGTGGAAAACGTCGAACGGGTTATGGACGAGGACGGCCTGCCGCCCACGGAAGCTACGCGTAAATCGATGAAGCAGATTACCGGCGCGCTGGTGGGCATTGGACTGGTGCTGTCGGCGGTGTTTGTTCCCATGGCGTTTTTCGGTGGGTCAGCCGGGGTTATCTATCGCCAGTTCTCGGTAACCATTGTATCGGCCATGACGCTGTCAGTGTTCGTCGCCCTGATTCTTACGCCCGCGCTGTGCGCCACCATGCTCAAGCCGGTGCAAAAAGGGCACTACGAGAAAAAAGGCTTTTTCGGCTGGTTCAACCGCAACTTCAATCGCGCCAATCGGCGTTATCAGTCCGGGGTAGGCTATATGCTGCACCGCGCCGGTCGCTTTATGCTGATCTATCTGGCCATCATTGCTGTGCTGGCGTTTTCCTTTACACGTCTGCCGACCTCATTTCTGCCTGAAGAAGATCAGGGGTTGATGTTCACGCAGGTCGTTCTGCCATCCGGCGCCACCAAAGAGCGTTCCATGGCGGTAATGGATAAAGTGGAAAGCCACTTTCTGGAAGCCGAAGCAGATAACGTTGAATCGATATTCTCTGTTATCGGCTTTAGCTTCAGTGGTCGTGGCCAGAACAGCGGTATCGCTTTCGTGCGGCTCAAGGACTGGAGCGAACGCAGTGACTCGGTGCAGGATGTCGCCGGTCGCGCTATGGGCGCCTTCGCGCAAATCAGGGAAGCCATGGTATTCGCATTCGTGCCGCCGGCGATCGCCCAGCTGGGTACATCCTCCGGGTTTGACTTCCAGTTGCAGGACCTGGGCGGCAACGGCCACGAGGCGCTGATGGGAGCGCGTGACCAGTTACTGGGTATGGCTGCGCAGGATCCGCGCCTGGCGAACGTGCGTCCCAATGGTCAGGAAGATAACTCGCAATACAAGCTCGACGTGGATCATGAAAAAGCCGCTGCGCTGGGTGTATCGCTGGCTGACGTTAACGAAACCTTCTCCACGGCCTGGGCGGCGTCCTATGTTAACGATTTTATCGACAATGGCCGGGTAAAACGCGTGTACATGCAGGGCGAACCCCGCAACCGCATGCTGCCGGAAGACGTCGGCGACTGGTATATCCGCAACAACCAGGGTGAAATGGTTCCGTTCTCCGCCTTTACGACCGGGCGCTGGGTTTACGGGTCGCCCCGGCTGGAGCGATACAACGGCGTACCCTCCAGAAGCATTCAGGGGCAGGCAGGCGAGGGCTTCAGCTCCGGTGTCGCCATGCAGGCAATGGAAGAACTGGCCGCCCAACTGCCACCCGGCTTTGGTTACCAGTGGACCGGAATGTCATTGCAGGAGCAGCAGACCGGTGATCAGGGTGCGCTGCTGTATGCACTGTCGATCCTGATTGTCTTCCTGTGCCTGGCGGCGTTGTATGAAAGCTGGTCGGTGCCGTTCGCCGTGATGCTGGTCGTGCCATTAGGTATTTTGGGCGCGGTATTTTTTGCCATGGCTCGTGGACTGTCCAACGACATATACTTCCAGGTGGCGTTGCTCACCACCATTGGGCTGTCCGCCAAAAACGCCATTCTGATCGTGGAATTCGCCCGGGACTTATATCTGGGCGGCATGTCCCTGATCGACGCCACACTCGAAGCTGTGCGTATCCGGTTGCGCCCCATCATCATGACATCCATGGCCTTCGGCCTCGGCGTAGTGCCACTGGCAATAGCCACCGGCGCCGGCTCCGGTAGCCAGAACGCCGTAGGCACCGGTGTACTGGGCGGCGTACTGACCGGAACCCTGCTGGCCATCTTCTTTGTACCGCTGTTCTTCACCGTCGTATTCCGCGTGGTAAAAAAGCTCAGCAAAAAAGAAGAGCCCGAAGTAAAAGCCATTCTGGAATAGACTCCGGGTAGGGCGGGGGAGCCATGACGCGGCACCCCCCCCCCGGGACCGCAGGCGGCCCGCCTGCAATAGAGCGCGTCAGCGCACTGAAAAACAGCCGATGGGCGAAGAAAGTTGCTTCGCCGTCCCAACAGCTTTGAAAAGGAAACCTGCTACGCAGGTGCTTTTTAATGCAGGCAGGCTGCCTGCGCTCCCAGCGTTACCAGCGTTACCAGCCAATGCCGCAGTGCCCCCGGGACCGCAGGCGGCCCGCCTGCAATAGGGCGCGTCAGCGCACTAAAGAC
>CAYSTJ010000062.1:0-13342 GCA_964434105.1 uncultured Cellvibrionaceae bacterium
CGCCAGTACACCTTTTTTACTGTGGAGCCGACGAACCGACTCTTTGTACTGGAATTTGGTCGTGAGAAAAAACACAATCCATACCAGCAGGTAGGACGCCAACAGGCGACCGAGTATATAACCTATCCAATAAGCCACGTAAGTATCCTCAATTAATGTGCGCAATCACGTTCAAATTCGATCCCATCATCTCTATCGGGGCGCGATGTAAGCAACCCGATAAACAGCCGTTCGTCGATTCTTTGCCCGGCCAGCCTCATCCTGATTACTTGCAACCGGCGCGGTGTCGCCATCCCCGCGTACGAATACACGCTGTGGGTCGATGCTGCGATCAAGAAAAAACCTTTTTACACTATTGGCCCGCGCTTCCGAAAGCGTATGGTTGTATTTAGATGCACCCGTGCTGTCCGCATGCCCGACAATCAGCAGTGCCTCGTCGTCATCAAGCCCATCAATCAATTCCATCAAAACGGTGTCTGCGTTCGGCTTCAGTACTGAGCTGTCTGTGTCAAAATATACATGTCGCTTATGCTCGTTGTTAATCGCATAGGTTTTGCCTGCAACCTGAATACTGCCCAGGTCAAAGGCCGTGCTCGAAACCCTGTCGATGATGGCTCTTGGCCGGCGGGTAAATTCATTAATGTACACCGACACCAGCTCTACCCTGGCATCCAGACTGTCTTTACGTGCAAAATAATAATACTGGCGCTCCTCCTGACCGCTCACATCGTTTGAAAGGTACAATTGCCAGGCAGCTACATCGCCGCACGCGTTTTTCTCGCAACTGAATACGATACTGTAGCCCTGCCTGCTTAATGCCTCCTGCATTTTCTGCGCTATCTCTACTGCGCTGTCTGTTACCTGATAGTCCAATACCTGTCGCATGTAAGGACCGCGAGCCATGAGCGTCGCCCGGGGGGCATAGCCCTCTTCATCACGCTCTTCGTCCTCCAGGTATTGCATTTCACCGGCGATAAATTCGAACTCATCGAGATGCTTCTTTTCTTCCTTGAAGAGCGACTGCCCCTTGAGTGTAAAGCTGAAGGTCGTTTGGGCAAACGCCTGCGGCATTCCTGCCAACAACGCGAAGACCACGTACAACCAGCGCCAACCCAACCCAGCTGATGACTTTTTCTCTTTTGGCTCAATCTTTAACTTCATAAACTCTGCACTTCAAATTTAGTGAATTAACCCCGTAAAGCCCGCCCAGCGTTATCGAAGATTTCTACATTGGTTAACATTGCCGGCTTCCTCACTGCCCTCACATCGCACGGGCGATTGCATGCGTACTACCGCCGTCGAGGAAATCGGAATGTAGTACTTATTACCTGATAAGCCCGCGTTGCTGGCGGCGGCAGAACCAATGGAGCGGTTCCGGCAGTTATTCCAGAATCGGTGGCTGCTGGCGCCATTACGCCTGTAAAAATCCCAAAAGGAATCATTCAGCGCTTCTAGTGCCGTCGCGCCCATCGCCATCAATTTGCCCGCCAGCGGGACACTCAATTCCGCGCAATAGTGGGCGCGTATCTTAATAAGATTGGCATCCTGCAGGTCTATCTCGACGTCCTGGCCTTCTACCACAGCTTTTTGACGGTTGGTAGGGCGAATATTCAAATTGTCATTGGGGATCTGCCGATACTGGCGCTCGGTGCACTGACTTTTATCATTCCCTTTATTATTTTTCTGCGGATCGCCACAATCATTGACGAGGGTATACATGGACCGTGCATGTTTACTGAAGATATCCCGGTTGGGGGATATCACATCCACATCCACTATAGCCATGCTGTCAATTATTTTTGCCCCTGTCTTGGGGTTTATAAAACCGGCTGCAAAGTTCGCAGCAGCAGCCGCTGCATACCCGGCCGCAGAGGCGTCGCCTTTCATTTTTACGGGCAGCATTGCCTCAAGAAGAATCCTGCGCATGGGATCACTGAAAGCATGATTCAATGCACCTTCTCGTGCCGCCTGAAAAGCGGCATGATTCAGCGTAGCCTTGTCCCGATACAACAGGCCCAACTGAATCCCGCTTAACACCAGAAAGCTCAGCAACGGCCATAGAATAATATGCTCTATAAGCGCCTGCCCTGCCTGACTTTTTCTTGACGGTTCTATCATTACCGCTACCTTGCGTCTAGTTCTCTGACAACACATCCACCAGCCGGTCGTAGAAGGACTCCAGCGTGGCATGGTCCGCACTGCCTTCAATCATCCGGGAGCGCCCCTGCTGCAGCGTGTCGAGCGACTGCTTCAGCCTTGCAACGGCAAGATTATTCCAGCATCGCATTTCTTCTGGCTTAAGCTCCAGGCAGTTCTCATAAGCTAACACAGCTGCTTCCAGCTGTGCAGTTCTGGTATAAATGTTCCCAAGCTTGAGCCAGGCATCGTAATATTTTGGATATTTTTTGGTGATTTTCCGATACTCACCTTCAGCACTGGACAGCACACCCCGCGTATAGTATTCATTGGCCACCTTTACCATATTCTTGAGCCCGGTGTTCGCTTTCTGTTGCTTGGACTGGGTTGCGCAGCCGGTCAGCAGGATAGCCAGTATCGCAACGATTACAGTGGCCTTCCACCGATTCGCAGCGGACCCTACCGATTCTATATACATTTTAAGGTATCTCCAGCATTCACTTGAGCTTTGATTTTCGTCAGCGATGATACTTCTATCACGCTGCGCGCATTTTTGTCGAACGAGAGGCGCCAAGGCATCATATGCTCGACAATTTTTGTCACTTCATTATTTTCGTTCAAATAGACAACATCGATCGGATACCGCATAAAGCAGGTGTGCACCGAATTGCACGGCCGAATCAACAGACCCTCCCCGATCTGTAAAGGCTTTTTAAACAACAGACCACAAGCCCGACCAAAAAAGTTGTCAGCAATGATAAGCTCCGAAATTATACAGACGCCTTCCCTGTATACTTTCATATTAAAGGTTATGCACAAAGCGCATGACCAGCGGGAACAGAATCACCAGGAAGGTCATGGGAAAAATAAATACAACCAACGGAAAGATCAATTTCACCGGAGCTTCCATGGCCTGCTTCTCGGCACGTTGAAATCGTTCAATTCGACGTTGATCAGCCTGAACCTTGAGAGATTCGCCAACAGAAGCTCCCGTGCGCTCGGCCTGAATCACTGTTGAAGCAAAGGCTCTTACGTCACTCATATCGGTGCGCTCCGCCATCGCCCGAATGGCATCATTGCGGGGCATTCCAGCGCGAATATCACGAAGCACTTTTTCAAACTCAACCTTCAACGGACCGTCCGGACCCTTCGATACGGCTTGCTGCATAGCCCCGCTCAAGTTCATACCGGCCTGCACCGCCATTGTCAAATAATCGAGGTACACCGGCAGGGCTTTAGAAATTTTCTTCTCACGCGCCTTCTTTTTGTCATTTAACTGTATATTGGGCAGATAAAAGCCAATAATTGCCGCCACAAACAGGTACTTCCACTGAAATGATTCTAGCGACGCCTGAAAAATCAGAATCGCCAAAACGGTTAGTATGGCGGACGTTATCTTCAAACCGACATACTGGTCCGGCGTCATGATAAAGTTCATTCCGCTGCGCTGTAGCTTACTTTTAATTTTTTCCAACGTATCGACGGGCAAACGTTCGCCAATATAATAGGCAAAAATTTTTACCATCCACCAGATATATCTGTAGTTTCTGGGGAGCGGATCCATGTAGACGCGCTCTTCCTCGGGAATATCATCTTTGATTCCCTTAAGCGACATTACGAACAGAAATATCGCGGTAAAAATCGCGATACACGCCAGAAGTTTAATAAGCAGGAAGCTAGACATCGATTGTAATAATCTTTTTTATGAAAAAATAACCCAGATAAATACTGATGGAGAAAACGACACAGACAATCCATCCCTGCCAGCTGGTGAACAGGTATGACATGGGCACCGGATCAATTTTAAACAGTGCGACCACCATACCCACCGGTAATAATGTCATGACCCAGCCCTGTGCTTTTCCCTGTGCAGTCAGCGATTTGATCTTACCCTCCATCTCCAGCTTCCGCCGGATGGTGTCGCCCAAGCGGTAGAGCACATCGGCCAGGCTTCCACCCACCTCACGACTGATTTTCATGGCGGAGGTAACAAGATTCAACTCTTCCACGGGCATTCTCTGCGACAAATTGTCCAATGCGGTAGTATATTCAACGCCGACAGTGAGCTCTCTTAGAAAAAGACCGAATTCCTCGGACACCGGTCCGGTGCTTTCAGCCACAACCAGCTCCATCGCCACGGACAGGGTGGCACCGGAACGCATCATGGTCGCCAGTGACGTCACTGCGTCGGGGAGCTCCTTGAGAAAGCGCTCCTGTCGTCGCTTTCGTAAAAAGCTCCAGAAGAACTTCGGCGCCATCCCTAATAGCAGCGCGCTACCCAGGGCAAGCACCGGATTTCCGGTTAGTGCAAAAACGACAAGCAAGGTAAAGCCCAGCACGACGACGTTGGCAGCGTATATTTTTCTAACATCGATGAAGATAAACATCTCCGACAAATTGCGATGCGCATCCCTGGAGAACTTTTCCTTTGAATTTCTGGCCATTTGCTCGCCGAGGAACACAAGCAGGCCGAAGGTCGCCGCAAAACACATAAACAACAAGGGTACCAACAGCGTGAGATCCATGTCAGATCTCTCTTTCAAATATGGACAGATCGACGTCTATGCCGCGACGGCGCAAATCTTCATAAAACTCCGGTATACTGCCAGTAGGCTGGAAATAACCCGTTATTTTGCCGTTTTCATCGTAACCGGTCTGGGTGTATTTGAATATCTCCGATGTCTGAATGGTATCCCCCTCCACCCCTGTAATCTCGGTAATACTCGTCACCTTACGAGTACCGCAGCTGAAGCGTGTTTGCTGAACCACGATGTCGACCGCGGATGCGATCTGTTCGCGGATGGCGCGAATCGGCAGGTCCATGCCGGACATCAGGACCAGGATCTCAAGACGGGACAGGCAGTCTCTTGGGTTGTTGGCATGCACTGTCGTCAATGATCCATCATGTCCAGTGTTCATCGCCTGAAGCATATCCAGCGCCTCGCCGCCGCGGCACTCTCCAACTACGATTCTGTCGGGCCGCATCCTCAAGCAGTTTTTTACCAGGTCACGTATTGCGACATGCCCTTTACCTTCCTGGTTAGCCGGACGCGCTTCCAGTGATACAAGGTTTAATTGAGACAGTTTAAGCTCGGCCGCATCCTCTACCGTGACAATCCTTTCATCCGAGGGAATAAAATTGGACAACACATTAAGCAGCGTTGTTTTGCCCGATCCGGTACCGCCGGAAATCAATGTATTTTTTTTTCGGTGCACCGCCATCTGAAGAAACTTCACCATAGTTGGTGACACAGAGTCGAAGCGAACCAGGTCTTCGGCTTCCAGCCTTTCTTTCATAAACTTTCGAATGGTGATGCACGGGCCCTTCAACGCCAGGGGTGGAATAACCGCGTTAACCCGGGACCCATCCTTTAGGCGCGCATCCACCATGGGGGAGCTTTCGTCAATGCGACGGCCCAATGGCGAGACGATACGTTCAATAGCACTCAGTACGGCATTGTCGTCACTGAAGGTGATGGGAGACTTCAACAACCGACCGGATTTCTCATAAAATATCTGGTCTCGTGCGTTGACCATGATCTCGCTGATCGAGTCGTCCGCCAGCAGGTCTTCCAGTGGCCCCAGCCCTACTGCTTCGGCGAGCACCTGTCGTTTTAATTCTTTGCGATTGAGTGATCCGGGTATGTCGGACATATTATCCATGACATCCTGAATCATGGCATCGGTGGATTCACGTAGTTCGTCCTCGCCCATTTTATTAACATTCAGGCGGCGTAGATCCATAGCCTGAAGCACGCTGCGGTGGATCTTCAGGCGCCACTCCGACGCGAGCTTTGTGTCTTCGGAGGGCTCTTCGTGCTCTATCGCTCCTTCTTTTTGTGCTCTCGTGACTGCCGCAACCCGATCGGATTCAACAGTGGTGGTATGCTCTGCCGCGCACGCTTTAGCAGCGTCACTTTGTTCGGACGACCCGGATCCGTTACCGGTGCCCCCGCTCGGGATCGACTGAATTGTAGTCTTGCCCCGATTTCCGGCCGGAGTTATACGTATAACATAATCGCCTATCTGAATCCTGTCTGACGATTCTAACGGCCCATAAGCCATGTGCTTGTCGCCGTTGACCACTATTTCCTTTGCGTCTTTGCCGGGCTTAATAAAAAGTTCGCCATCCTGCTGCAGAATAAACGCATGATTTTTGCCGACACGAAAGCCCTGCAGCACGATGTCGCTTGTTTTATCCTTTCCGATCTGACAAAGCGCCTCATTCCAATGGGTATTATTGACTTGAGTTCCGCTTTTTGTCGCCACATTTATTAGATACATTGACCACCCGTTCCTCTGTCGCCTGCACCCATCAATGCAATATGCATAATTCTAAATACTTCATCGTATTCATTCGCTGCAACTCGTGAGAAGTTACCTTAAAAGATCTTCTATGAGCTTTTGCCCTTTAAATCGACGCCTGACCGTCTCCTCTTTATTGAGCAGCTCCTGATTGATATCGGAGTTGGCGTCAAAAATATAGGGCGTGATCATTATGATCAGCTCGTTCTTCTTCGCATCTTTGCTTTTTGAACTAAACAGGCGCCCGAGCAGGGGAATATCGCCCAGCACCGGGACTTTGCTATTCTGCATGGAAGCGCTGGCCTGTTCGAGACCCGATATAACCAGGGTATCTCCGTGACTCAGATTCACGACGGTTTCCGAGCTGCGCATGATCACACCGGGAACACCGTTAACCTGCGTCGCATTATCGACCATGCTGAGTTCGGTCGCTACCGACGCATTGATTGATCCGTTTTCGTCCACGGTGGGCTGGATCTCCAGGAGGACGCCATAGGCCTTGAATTCCACTGACGCCCCACCCAATCCGTTGATCATCGGAATCGGAAATTCACCCCCGGAAGCAAATCTGGCAACTTCACCACTTTTGGCGCTGAGCTTGGGAGCCGCGATAACCACGGCATCACCATTTGATGCCATCAGATCAATGGTGCTGCCCAGGCTCGCAGTAATACCAAAATAGCTGTAAAGCCCTTTATCCGGCGGAACAATACTGAGTATGTCCTCGTTTGTGCCGTTATCGTCCTGCATTGCCAGCCGGTAGTGATTGTTATGCTTAAATGTTTTGTGTACGCCGTATATCGGACCTGAAGTGCTTTGGCTCCAGTTAACACCGAGCCGCGACACTGCATCTTCGCTCATATCGATGATTTTGACATCCATACGAATTAGTGGTTTGACCTCAAACTCGCGGACTTGCAGCAGGTTCATACTGTTCTTAAAGTAGCTCATCAAGCCGAAAGCAGTATCCTTAAAGCGCGCGTCTATAATCCCTTCAAAAATAAGCTTACCTTCGAACTCTCGCACTTTCATACCCGGAATATTGGCTACCGCGGTTTTGGCAAACCTCAGATCACTACTGCTGTTAGCCGAGTTCACCGTAACCCAGACCTCCAGTCGCCGACCGCCCTTTTGCCACAGCTGCAGGTTGGTACGTCCCTCACCTATAGCAATAACCATAAACTCGCCGGTTTCCAGCGCTTTATAGTTGATAATTGATTCGTTACCGGTGGCTATTTGCTCCACGTCGGGGACCTTCATCACCCGGACTTCGCCGACCGACATCACAATGTATTGAGACTGGGGCGATTGCCCAACAGCCATACTGCTCACCAGGAATAACGGCCAAACCGTTGCAAGCCAAACCCACCTAATTACATTCACCACACATATTCCTGTCAGTTTACAGACTTTCCCTTAATCCTTTGAACTTAGTTCCAAAGTGGGTATCGAGATTTCATGCGCATCAATCCCACTTTTGCCACGAAACTTACGCACAATTCGTGGGTTTCCCTCGTCGTCCAGCACTTGCTGAGTCACGGGGCGGGTCACCATTGTGGTGGACACCAAATGGCCGTTTTTTGCTTTACCACCTGCAAAAACGCGAATTTGACTGATCTGTTCCAGGCTCTCCCTATCGAGACCGTTTTTCAATGGTTGATCATCTTCCGGGTGTCGAAGCAGATAACTGAGTTCACCCCGCTCTCTCGCCTGGAGGATGAGGGGTACATCCTTCATATCGATTCCCAACGTGATAGTTCCAAACCCCGCCATGGTCAGCTCATCCCCCATAGGCGGCTTGTCGATGGTGACAAAGTCGGCTGCGAGCACCGTGACCCTGTCCAGCAATGGCACTACCTGTACGTCTTTTTTATTCGATCGGGAGGGTTTTTCCTCTTCTGCCAGTAAAACCAGATCAATAATATCGCCGGGTCGCAACATAAAAGCGTTGGTATCCAGGGTGTCCACATTGATGGAGATCGCCCGCTGACCTTTGCGCAGCAGCTCCGAAAAGCGGGCGACGCCCGACAATCCTTTAATTTGGTGCCGCAATAGCGGGCGCCCGTATGAGACAGGTTCTATAACAGTCATCCCGGCAACCGACTCGAACATTCCCGCAGTCATAGCGCTATCGGGCACATAATCCGACGGTATAGCGCGCGCTGAAACCGTACTGGTATCAATAACATCACCAACCCCAAGATCGCGTAAAGGCACAATGATCTCTGTGTACTCTACACCGCTTTCCAGCTCTGCTTTTATGGCAGCTTCTTTATTTCTGAGGTAGGTTATGGTAGCAAAGGTGGCGACGCCTGCCAGTAACAGGGCCAATAAAAACATCGCTGGCGATTTATACTTGGAATTCATAATCTGAAGTTCTGCTTGCCCGAGGCGTATCTATCCATGGATTAACATATGTCGCAAAGCATCGAATACCCGGTTATCCAATTTACATTCCGGAATTTCATACTTTTCATGCTCAACATACAGCTATATACCTAAAGTACGCTTTACTGCTATCACAACTCAGCGCCGCGCAATTATGGATTAAATTTATACAGTGGCGCAATAGTCAACAGTGTTATTTATATTAAAGAGCGATCGGCGGTTAAAAATCAGTCTTAAAACTGCGCTCAATACACAGCAATTTACACCGGGACGGACATAGCCCAGGCATACCCGTTGTAATTTCGTTTGATCGTTTCTACCAGAATCTGCGTTGCGCTTTTTTTTCCGTCACCGCCGAGCGCTTCCGGCAGAGGCAAAAATCCAATAATTAATGAAAACACCAAGACGCCTACGACATACTCTATAGCCGCCGCACCGGTCTGACACCTTTTACTCCCACGCATAATGTCTCCAGCCACATTAAACCCCAATGTTATTCAACGGTATTCAACCCCCCGAGGTTGAATTGTGGGGAACTTGTCAATGATTCACTTTAACCAGGGTTACCATGGTGCCTTCCGGTGATTTCGTGCAAACAATATTGACCTCCCCGCGCCCCTTATTCAAAAACAGCACGTTATCCGCTCCACTCGAATCGCCTTCAAGCCGCGTCCAGCCGCGGCCCGTATATAACGAATGATAGGTCCGCGTACACTGGCTAACGTTACCCTTTCTGGAGGCTAAAATCGTCCGCGAGTGCTTGCCATCGTCTATCGCTTCAATATCGGTCATGATTTCCGCTTGCGGATCGAGCAGCACCCCATGGCCAAGCCGGGCCGGCCTGTGCCGCTTTCCGGGTAGCACGCTGATACCCAAAATAGCTTTGGTCGTTTTCTCGATGTTGGTATCAAACTGAAAGGTAATCAAAAAATTACCTTCGATCCGGCTCAGTATATGTACATTATCCAGTCGGTTTTCCTTGTATCCCACCGCCCCGGACTTCAACAGCTTTGATTCGGTTGTGGCCCACGATTTCCTGTAGAACTCAATGGATTTTGCCAGCGGCTGCCAGCTGGTCATTATAAAACTCTGCGTGGGAATGCCATTGACTTTGGCGTTCTCCATGACCACAGTCAGCTCACTTTTTTCTGGCAGCGGAATTTCCGGCCATTTAGGCTGCCGATCAAAAATTCCGGCATGCGTAAAAGGCACAAATAAACTACACATCAAAATCAACGAGGTTCCGATTCTTACCAACATGTCAATCCTCCCGCACCCGCCAATCGTTGACAGGGAATAACATCCGGCTTTACATGCCCCGGATCCAGTCCATTAAACTCTTTGAACTGCAACACCGATAAAGCCTTCGTAATCATATCCGTAAGGCCGTTATCAAGCAGATCCGTCGGCGTAAGCCGCCTGACGCTTCGCTCTACATCATGACTGCCGCGCGCATTCCATGGTCCAACCAGCATCACATTGTGTGAATGGGTGCTCAGTACTCCTTCCGGATTCGCGTCCGTTTTTAACTGATTCGACAAAATTCGGGTGGGATTGATGTTCAAAGCGACACGCGAGTTGTAATAACCGTGACCTTCGAGCTTAAGCCTTGATGCTGCAAGGTCCATTATATCGTCCCCAAAGGATCCCAGTGAATCGTCGGTGGTTACCTGCAACTGGTTCAAACTTTCTGAGCCTGCCCCGGCTGCAACGGCCTTGCGCAGCAACAGCGAACGACCCTCACCGTCGCGCTCGTACTTAATAAGCGTGGGATCGAAGCGCGACAGCACTGGCGATTCCCCGCTTTCCTGTCCAGCAGGGTTACTCGTGGGTGGCACAGATTGAATTGGCTGTAAATGTGCGCCGAAAATACGATTCGTTATTTCGGACTGCAGAGCCTGGTCATTCTTGCTGTTGTACTTGTCACTTGAGTCCGACCAGACCGTACGCTCCCAGGTTGCATAGCGAGCGGCCTGCAGGTTTTTATATTTGGCATCCCCCACCCTGGCCATATAGTTCACAGCCAAAATCGTTGGTACAAGCACAAAGACGCCTGCCACAATAAACCCGATCAGACCCTGTCCGTTTTGCTTCCGTCCTATATGCCTGGGCTGCATATCCTTCTTTCCTCTCACCCGCCGGCGCCTGTAGCGGCCGCGACCTTCATCTGGGCTTTTTCGGAGGCATTGAGTGGACGCAGCCTCGCATGCCAATAGGGGTTATATAGGCTGCCATACTCTCTGCGGCCATCTTGTCTTCCATAACCTGCTGGCATACCGGCCGCATCATTAACACGGGCGAAGTAAGCTTCGGCCGCGGTCATGGCATACACTCTGTCACCTGGCATTTTTGCATCTTTTTCGAGATCAATCGGATCACCGTTGAAGCCCAGATTCTTGGCTGTACGCATTTTCTGAGTTGGCTTGCTGAGAATTAGTCGAATTCCTGGTCCTTTGTTAATCAATCCATCCAGCTTCAGGCCGTAGTGCATTCTCAGGCCCGAATAGGTGGCTTCAAAATTCCGGTTGGGAATACCCAATTTTTCGTCGGGATTAATCGCTGATTCTGCTGCTCTACTTGCTCGGTCCCACGCTCCACCGTAATCGTGATTCCAATTATGGTCCTCCGGCTCCACGTCTTCTTCGGTGCGGGAGACTGTAGCAGTACCACCGACTCCCCCTTGATTCCTCTTCCATTTAAAACTCAGATCTTCCCACCTCTTTTGCTCGAAAGAAATGACATCCATCGAAGTCCATGTACCGTACTCATGTTTTCTGTTTTCGCCGGTCAGATCTGACGACCCAAATCGCTGTAAACGGACAGCACTTGCAACTTCAATAAGTTCGTAGGTCCGGCTTCGAGTAAATTCATCCCGGGAGTTCATGATGGCATCCCGCATTTCTTCCATCCGGCTGAAATGTTCGGCGTACTCATCTGAATTTTGATGTGCCTGGCGGACGGTGTTCGGTCTATAGCGCTTAATAAAATCCGTGGATTGCGTGTAAAATTCAGCAGAGGATGCCAAGTTGAACGGTGAGGAGATGCCGTCGACGTCGGGATCATTTTCTTTGATAACCCCGGTCATTACATCCAGAGCTAGCGGAACGGTCGCCGTCGCGACTCCTGCTTGAGCTTGCTCCAAAACTGTTAATACGGTATTCAACACCGTTCCGACAAGTTGAGACAAGACGACTTCAGCTACGTCAACATATGCATTCACCGCGCCTTCAAGCGCCGAAACAAAGGGTTTAACGGGTGGAAAAAGATATGCGATGGTGTCTAACCAGGCAACAGCCTGTTCCAACATATAGGACCATGACATGATGCCAATCGCTTGCCCTACAGCAACCTGATTGGCAATCATTGCCCGGTTGGTGTAAGCCATAAAATTGAGCTGTCGCGCTTCCACGACCGCCACGCTATAGGAAGCGGCATCCGCCGTACTCTGCAAACGGGTTTTCTCATTGGATATGGTGTAGGCATTGTGGGTATAGGCGCCCATAATCATAAATGCTGCCAATATACCAATCACATAGACGAGGGACTGACCGGTCTGGTGCTTTAACCCCTTGATCATAACGCTCCTTGACTCCTGCCCCATCTCTTTTTAAATCAAAATTGATCAGCTTGCGGGGATGCTGCCCAACCAAGCGGCTTGTGTCATGATAATCACAATAGAAAAGAAAGCGTATTTTACATCGATTTTCGTAAGAATCGTTCTTTTAATTTCGTGTTTGCGACGAACTACACACATCGAAAACGATTCAAACAGCACCCAATAAACTACATCGGCTCCCTCCACTTTTTTACCTGAAACTGACCAACCAAACGCCCGACCAAACGATACCGCCCGCTCCGATTCCCAATAAATAGCAAGACTACAGAGATTGCAGGTTTAATCGTAGCCTCCCTTCACGCGGTACACGCATCAACTGGTCAAAATTATGAGCTCACTCACCCTGCGCGGTCTCCGCCTCATACTTTTGACGCCGCTCCTTTAATGAAGCATTCGCAAAAATGCCCATTCTCCTGTGCATATAACAGGGCCTCATCACGCCAGCCAGCTGTGGTCCATCCCAAACATTTCGCCCCACTATTGCCCCTATCAAACCTGCGAATTCATCATCGCTCATCTCGGGCGATCTCAACTTTTCTATAACGACGCCGCTCTCTTCGTAAATTTTCTGAAAAACAGCGATCCATGCCTGACACTCAGCTTCATCTCGATCGGATGCATGCTGATAGTTCAGGGCACTGTCGGCCAGTTGACGCGAGTCCTTTAACCAAATATCCAGAGCATTGGCCAAATCAGTTCGTACTTGCCTTGGTATTGAATTTAAATCAACCATTAGTTCCGGCGTACTATGGTCATGTTTAAGCGCTCGAGCGACAGGCCCATCGAGATGCTCTATAAGCCGTTCGGTAACAGCGGTGACTTTATCAGCCTGAATTTCATAATCCTGCCATGCCCGCGGTTTTTCACGTTCTTTCGCCGCATTGGCTTCATCTGCTG
>CAYSTJ010000062.1:13442-19688 GCA_964434105.1 uncultured Cellvibrionaceae bacterium
ATCTACGAACACACCCATTCTCTTGTGCATATAACAAGGTCGCATCGCACCAGCACAGTCAACTTAGCCATGCACCTCGCTTCGATCGATTAGCTGGTTGCGCTATAATACTTGACGGGGACCGCCACACTTGGTCCGATCTTCCTATAAGAGGTTGATATTTCCATTCAGCTTTACCTATTGAGATACCTTAGTTCGCATGACTCTCCGCTTCATATTTTTTACGGCGCTCTTTTACAGATGCCGTCACAATCACACCGACACCCTTGTGCATATAACAGGCCTGCATAGCGGCACCAAGTTGACCTCCGTCCCAAACATGAATATTGGTTATCCTCCCGATGAGCCCCATAAATGCAACATCCTTCATCTGGGACGTCCTCAGCTCTTTAGAAATGACGTCACCTTCTTTATAAATAGTTTCAAAAACTGACATCCATGTCGCACATTCTTTCTCATCGCGATCGGGCGCAAAAGGATAGCTCAAAGCTTCGCGTGCTAATTGCCGTGAAATCTTCAACCAGAGATCCAGCTCGTCCGCTAGTCTGATGCGTACGTCTCGTGATATCGAATAATCATCGAACAACAATTCAGATACGCTTTGTTTTCGAACGAATGCGCGCGACACCGGCCCGTCAAGATGTTCGCTAAGTCGACTCGTTGCATTATCCTCTTTTGCAACTTGAGTCTCCAGGTCCTGCCATGCCCGCGGTTTTTCACGTTCTTTCGCCGCATTGGCTTCATCTGCTGCCCCAATACCCACTAAAAACACAAAAATAGCTAAAGTAAAATAGCTCATCCTGCTCAACCTTAACCTTTATTTATTGGTCTTTTTTTTCAGCAGTGATATTCGCTTGACATTATGAATAAATTTTAATTCCAAGGTCCATTTCTCTGGAAACTATCCTACCGCGCCAATGATATCCTTATCGATCATTGACGACTATCTAAGCTCCGAGGATATTAAACGCTCCTTCATATACTCAGCGCTGTAGACAGTTTTAGGAGGTGATGGGCCCCGTAATCACTGAAAGCAGCTATACCTGATCGACTTTTTTGTGTTTTCGGCTCAAGCCGAACTCATCAAAAAGTTTTTTCGAGGCGTCTGTGATGTCAGAAACCACCTCTCCCCAGTTTCCGCTCATGGTTTCTACCTCTGATTCACCCTACAACTGTCCGACGTGTTGATATCCGCTAAACTTAATTATCCCTTTAGACAAGGTCTTACTCACTGTAAACTATGGAACATTTTTGTTCTTTGAGTTAGCCTCTGATTCCAGGTTATTTCGTCGTTCTTTCATAGCGGCATCTACGAACACACCCATTCTCTTGTGCATATAACAAGGTCGCATCGCACCAGCAAGTTGTGCACCATCCCAAATACCTAAGACGGTTATTTTTCCCACCATTTTAACGAAGTCAATATCCTTCATTCTGGAAGCCATCAACTTTCTTGCTATGAGATCGCTTTCCCCGTATATCTCTTGAAAAACAGCGATCCATGCCTGGCACTCTGCGTCATGTCTATCGGATGCATAAGAATAACTCAGTGCTTCCTGTGCTAATTTGCGTGAACCTTTCAACCAGACGCCTAATTCGCTTGCTAGCTGAGTTCGAATTTCCCGAGGTATCGAAGACTCATCGAGCAGTAATTCCATAGTACTTTTATCATGAACAACTGCCCGAGAAACAGGACCGGTAAGATACTCCCTAAGTCGTTTCGTGGCAGCAGTGACTTTGGCAGCTTGCTCTTCATAATCCTTCCACGCTCTGGGCTTTTCGCGTTTTTGCGCCGCATCGGCACCTTTCACTGCCCCACCCAGACCCAGGCATAACAAAATTATACCTAATGTAAAATATCTCACGCTGCCTTACTTCCCCTCAATCCAACCACATACTGGCACCCGATGATACTTTGTATGCGCATATTCAATTCAAAACTGCACACTCTGCTAGTTATTGAACATTCTGACTTTTTGGGTTGGACTCCGCTTCAAATTTGCTTCTTTGTTCTTTCAAGTGTCGATCTACATAAATCGTGGCACCTTTGGCCATATAACAAGCCTTTATGGCAGCGCCTAGCTGCCCTCCGCTCCACAATTCTCCTTTTACCTTTCCCACGGCGTCGAGAAACTCAGCATCCTTCATCTCTGATTGTCGTAAACCTTTAGAGATCGCATCGCCTCTACTATAAATATCATTAAATAATGCGATCCAGACCTGGCACTCGCTATCGTCCCGATCCGGTGCATATGCATAGGTTGACGCCTCAAGCGCCAGTTGGCGGGATTCGGCTAGCCAGATATCAAGTTCGTTCGCAAGCTCGCCTTGGATAGACCGGGGTATTGAATGATCATCGAACAATAACTCCATAGAACTTTGTTTATGCCAAATCGCTTGTACCACCGGCCCACTTACGTGTTTTCTAAGTCGCTCGGTAACAGCCAATATTTTAGCGGTTTGATTTTGCAAGTCCTGCCATGCCTTAGGTTTTTCTCTTTTTTCTGCCGCAAGCGCAGTATTTGCCATTCCGCCCAGGCACAAGCAGACGGGTAAAATTACTGCCGCTATGGCTCTTACTTCAATTAACCCCTATTTATAAATACTCATCTGCCTAAATAAAAATAAACTCAGCTCTTCAGTTAATGGTTATCGAGCTTCCTTTTGCTCCCTACTTAAGCTGAGGTCCTTTACTGAGCAGCGGACGCTGCTTCCAGTTTACTGCGGCGCTCCTTTAGAGAGGGTGTGACGATTGCGCCTTGCATATAGCAAGCTTTCATAGCCCCGGCCAGCATTCCACCCTCGAGCCCGAAGGCTATATGAATTCCGGCCACAGTACCGGCAAAATCACCATCTTTCATTTCATTCGCACGCAATTTCTTCGAAACCAAGTCACCTTCTTCATAAATACTCTCGAAAACGGCGATCCAGGCCTTGCACTCCTTCTCATCCCGATCTCGCGCAAAAGCATAGTTCAGTGCCTCCTGTGCCAGGTGACGCGAATCCTCCAGCCAGGTATCCAGCGCATCGGCGACTTCGGTTCGTACATGTCGGGGTATTGAATAGGAATCCACTAATAACTCAGGGACGCTTTGGTCATATTCAATCGCACGCCGGGCCGGCCCGTCTAGATGCCCTCCAAGCTTCTCGGTAATGGCAGCGACTTTAGCTGCCTGAATTTCATAATCCTGCCACGCCCGGGGCCTTTCTCTTTTTTGCGCAGCGGCATTCGTTGCTCCACTTAGGCCAAGGCTAAGCGCGAAAAATACTACCGCAAATAACTTCACTTTATGCCACTCCTAATATGCTTCACCTTTTTCCGTCTATGCCGCGTAGATTTGTCAGACCAATTCAATACTGGTTCTGACACGGCGCTGAATCAAGGCATTTTTTATTGTGAAGGCACGCGCTCCATCCCGATACTTCTATACTGTACATGCTTCAATCAGACTCCCAAGCGCCATAGCGGTAGCCAATAGACTGTTATAAAAAGACTTTTGGTAGGCAGTTGCCAGCATACGCTTGTCTTCCAGAGCAGGTCTCAGTTCACCCAGAAGACTGCCATCAATCTCTTCAAATCTTGCCGCGCACCGGCTTCTGACCCTGCTATCTACCTGACCCAGAATTTCGCTTTTTGCCACCGCATAGGAGCTCATCATAGTTCTGAGCGATTTTTGTGCCTTGGCAGCAGACATACTCGAAAGTGGTACGGATTCCGAGATTCCCGGCATCGCATAATACTCGTCGTACACCGCAAGAACTTCGCCATGATTTTCGATTACTGCGTACAATTGATCCCATTTTACCTGGGATTGTTGCGAGTGCGCCTGAATTGAAACTACCAAACCGGTTATGGCAACACCCAGCTTGAGATAGGTTTTCAGATTTGGCATATATTTCAACATCAAACTATTGTAACCATGAACCTGCCCGGGACGTCTGACTCCGGGCAGTCTCAGTCTCACGCAGCCTTTCTAAACGGCTCGATTGTCTTTTAGCCGCCGTTTCCACCGCCGCCAGCGCCAGCTGCAGTGCTTGCTCCCTGACCAAAATTCGAAAGGCCCCGGTTATCAGCGTTATCCCTGGACCCTTTAGCTGCTTCAACAGCTTTTTTGTTATCTGAATCCTGCCCGGAAAGCGCTTCTGACATAGATGCCACCTGCTGTCGAGCAGTATCACCAAAGAACTTAAAGGCCACGATACTTGCGAGGCCGACCAGGGCAACGATGATGATGTACTCCACCATCCCCTGGCCCAGCTGAGCTTTCTTTAAGCCAGTTTGATTTCTCTTGCTTTTGCTGTGCAATTCTTTTCTCACGGTAGATCTCCTTAAAATCCCTTCTTCCAGGCCAATGGCGTCTTAATCGATATCAAAAACCAGTCGGAGGGAGCAATTGGAATTGTAGGTTCAAACGACCGCCCGGGATCGTCCGTGGCGAATTATCCCACATTTGCCAATTATTAAAGGCTTTTTTTTGTGTTTTGAGAACAGCTTGGTATTGTTGATCAGTAGGGCTAATATCTCACTTAAAAAATGGACAATTTCCTACATACAAAGGTATGAGTTTCATGCACGACAGGAGCCTGTCGACATTCAGTGGCAACATGCGTAACCGGTTACTTCGAACGTAGCTATTCAGCTCACGCCCCGATTTACCCATAGCTGCGTAAAAAATCGTCACACACCTGTCGGGAACAGGTTTGAACGCCTGGCCAGGCGGCCCGGAGGGCGGCGCGCAGGATGCACGGTGTATTTACACGGGCAAACTCACATTTTTCGCCTTGCTCTGAGCAAATCTGAACGCGATCTGAACAGTTGCAAAACGAGCTGAATAGATACCTTCGCACTTGCCGTAGTCAATAGGGGCTGTCGCTCTTGGCGGGAGCGAGACTTCCAAGGTATAGGCATAGTCGCTAAAACGAGTCGTCCAAATACTTCACCTCTGCTGACAAGGGGTGCGGTCTGTCCCGTCATACTGTCGGGCGCCACTCTTCATAACCTGGCGGCAACACCACAGTAGGCTGAACAAACGCCTCGCCTAACCAAACCTGGCTCCCATAAAAGGTATATCAACAAGCTCACATTGAGGCCGCCAAGTCCTGGTGGATACCGGCGACGATACTCTTTGGTGAGATCCGGCCGCGGGACTATGACGACAGGATCGCTCGCTGGCCCACTGGAAAATAGCGGTATATCATACAGCGAGCCCCTACACGCACAGGAAACCACGCCATGACCCAACCGATACCCCTCGAACTTCAGCGCCTATTAGATTTCGCGCTCGCCCGGCAAAATCCCCTGGTAATAGTGAGTTTCGCAGGCCTGGTCTCCGAATGGTACACCCGTCAGGACACCGTACTCCTGCTGCCGCAGCACAACGAGCACATCAAACACAAAAAATATCAGTATCCGGACAAAGAATCGAATCAGGGCGAAGAACCGCGCGAGGCTGCCGCAAAAAGAATAAAATTTTTCGATTCCAGCAGGGAGAGCAATCGATGCATACCGATATCCGTCGACACGGTGCTGGGAGGTTTTACACACGTGTATTATCGCTTCGATTCGAACGACCAACTCGAAGGCGTTTTCGCCTATGCAATTGGTACCGATCATGGTCCTGTCCGCATTGGCGACAACCTGAGCTTAATATTCAATCTCGACGATATTTTTGCCAATGATCATCCAGAAGATGCACCGGTCAGACTGACCCCTGCACATGCAGCGCCCTCGTTTGAAGAGCTCATTCCGGCAGCAAGACGCCGTATCGTAATGGAGGGCGATGTTCAGGACGCAGATGACTATGCGTCCTGGTTAAAAAAAATGGCAGGTATCTCTCAAGACGAGTTCCCTGCGACAGGTATTTCCGTGGTTTACGACGGCATTCACCTCAATACACATTTTGAACTTGACGGGCAACCCTATGCATTCTCGTCACCTGCGGGCGAACGCGGTTTTGACCACGAAATCATGAATTCGATTAACCGTCTGGTCATCAGCACTGGCAAGGATGGGCAGTTTGTCATGCTCTGGGGCGACGATTTTGGCGAAGAATCCGTTCTCGCGTACGTTACGGCTAACGAGTATCAGGCATTGAAATCAAATGTACGTTACAAGATTCTAGGCCCGCAAAGCATCTTTGAACGTCCCGACAGCCGGAAATCCTAACCCGGTTAGCGTGTCATTCGATCTATACGACTACAAGGGCTCATAATCACCCGTATACTCATCGCCTGTGATTTCTTGCA
>CAYSTJ010000063.1:0-19638 GCA_964434105.1 uncultured Cellvibrionaceae bacterium
GAAAAAACCAGGACAGGCACTCCCCTGATGACAATTCCAATTTGGGTGGTAAGTGATGAACAGGCTTTTGGAGCGTGCGTCAATAAACAGCCACAGCCGACGGGTTTTATGCTTCAGATTTTCAATGCCCGCTCAGGGCCATTGCCGCAAACCCACGCCAAGGTGTCCGGTGTCGGAATGACTGGAGATGCTGGAAGTGCAGGGAAGGAGAAATGCTGGTAAAAATCGAAGCGCTTTCCGCCGGGGTGAACCCAGGAATGGGCGGCGAGAAAGCCTCTCCGATGTATGTCGTTTAGATGACGCATCCTTGCGCCGCGGAAATCCGTTTATACCGTGTTATTAGTTCGACGTTGTTTGCGGATACCGATATTTTTCACGCTGAACATGTTCAACCGTCCAGATAACCGGTTCAACATACAGGTTCTTGTCGACACCGACTACCATCTCATTCTTGATTTTAGCCATGGCCGTAAGGAAAGTTTCCCGAGCGTCCTCCACCATGCGGCGGGTTTCGCTGGACGGCGGGTACAGTTCGCGTACACGCTCAACGGTTGCCGCGTCGTTTATCCATCGGTCAGCGCCATAAGGACCCTTCGGCAGACGGTCTGGATTTTCGTCCAGCCAGTCGCGCAAGTCATTATTGCCCCGGTTCATACCGTCCACGTGGCAACCGATACAGGAGCTGCCCACGTTCAGTCGCGGATCGTTGAAACCGCCTACACCACGCTCTTTATTGAAGCTGAAACCGGTGTTGGTCACTAAGTTATCCCGGGCATCCGGAATCAATCGCGGGTCTCGAACGATATTGACGAACGCATCGACCCGTCGCTGATTGAACCCACCGGTCAGCATGTAGCCTTGCAGCCCATTGGGCAGATCCCAGATCATTTCAGACGCCGACTGTTGTAGGCCACCGGTCCCGGTAAAGTGACGGCAATTGTGGAAATTGCTTATGCCGGAGAAATTGGGCTGCGGATCACAACCGCTTGGTGCATTACCGAAGGGTTGAGCCAATGTGGCCACGAAACTCCAGGTAGAGTTGTCTCTGCGATCAACCTGAGGATCAACGAACACCGGAATTGGATTAGCCCAGAACGGGAACCGAATATCCTCGCCGCCTTCACGGTATACGTCAAAGATGCTGCGATCACCGCCTGCAAGCTGACCGGTGAACACATCCCACGTTTTCCAGTACCAGCCACCATTTGTGGTTTCGGCCCGCCATAAAAACCGCGAATCGATCGTGATAGCGTCGAACGTCACCATATAGTCATAGGAGTCCATGCCACGGCTTCTGTCGACACCCAGCTCGTCTTCTATCTCGGTGGCCGTCATGGGGATCATCATGATCGCGTTGTAGACGTCCGGTCGCGTCAGGGTATAGATAAGCTGCGCAGCTTCCACCCACTCGAAATCTTCAAAGGCAATATACTCGCCGGCTGCGTTTGTGCTACGGCGACCACGGAAACCATCGATATACGGCGGAATGGTACCGGAGGTTACTGCGCCTTCCACATTGCCATGCAATACGCGCTGCCAGATCACCTTGGCGAATTCGGGGTCACGACTCACGTTACTGGAAAAATTGTAACGTTGCCGTTGTACCGCGTCCGTAACCTGCTCACCACGATAATCACGTTTGTTGCTGCCGAACGCCAGATCATCATCCGATCCGCCGAACAGCAAACGGGTCACGCCTTTGTTCCAGCCCCAGTAATCGCGCATGTCAAATTTGTATAGGATGCCCTGACCATTTACGTCTACCGGGTTTACAATTTCAGGTGCCCAGCGGGCCACCGAATTGAGCGCTTTCGACAGTCCGGCACGAACCACATTCAGCTCATCGGCGCTCAGGCCATCGTTGTGCAGCTCGTGCAGCGATGTATAGACAATATAGTCCCGATCCTGCGACGACAAACGTCCTTTATCCTCGGCGATCCACTGCGTTACCTGCGACTCACTGATGGTCACATTGGCCGCTACCGTACGGGGAGTTTCAGGCAACATGTCTTCTATCCGGCTTTTCCACGCATTTACTGCATCAAGCATGTCGTCTGCCGCATCACTACAGCTGGAACCGGGGCAATTGTGTCTGTCTATGCGCATGCGAACGACAAACTTGGAGTTCTCGGGGTCACGGAAGTTAACGCGCGTTAATGCATATTCATGCGCTAGAGCGACGTCTACATCCGCATGCAAAGGCGCCTGTGCGCCGGAACCGCTGGTGTTGGCCGTGTTGTGACATCCAGAACAGCCGCTACTGCGCAAATGGGGATACAGTGTTTCTTCAAATGCTGCGAGGGATCGCGCCTTGTCAAAGTTCATGGCGTCGGTAATGACAACGCCTTCAAAATTGACACCTCCACGACCATCCGGCAATACAGAAAAGCCCAGAGAGTCATCCACCGGTACCGGAGTAGGTGTGGGAGTTGGCGTTGGCGATGGGGTTGGAGTCGGCGTGGGTGAAGGGGTTGGACCAGGTGTGGGCGTTGGCCCATCACCTCCGCAGCCCGAGAATGCAGTCCCCAGCGTCATAATGCCCAGAAGTATTATTGTGTGCTTGTTCATATGATTGCCTTTGTTGAATTGCGCGCCAACCTCACTGCCGAAAGCAGTTCGTCCTGGCGCTGGGCTGTGTAAATGTTGGAGTTACATCGTCCAGCTCTAAGAGTCTTTCAACCGTAACACGTACTCGGGGGCTACGATGGTGACAACCCGCACCCTGAAATCGGTACTGTGTTCAAAGTTCTTAAATTCAATTGCACTACAAGTCAGAAAAAAGTCGTTTTGTGACTTTTGTTCAATCGCGAGATCTTGAAAGGCAGTTATTTACAACGGGGGTCGCTGGACCGGATTCATGGCCCATAGTTAGGATAAATCTCTTTTTTTCTGCCGCAGTGGGTATCGCGACCCGGGGGCGGCAGCAATTGATCTGGCGTCAGTCTGCCAATAAAGGTGATTAATGGACGTCGTTCGGGTTAATTATTCACAGGTTTATCTGTCAGGTGTATGCCGCGCGACGTTGTTATCCGCAGGCCGGCATCAATGAATACCGGATCGTTCCGCCCCGCGGCACTATCAGGAACAACGCGATAGCGGATCAATCCGCAGTTTCAACGGATGACTATCCACGTTTACTAAATAGCAAATCCCAGACGCCATGACCCAGTCGCTCTCCCCGCAGTTCGAATTTGGTCGTGGGTCGAAAGGATGGCTTGGGCGCGAATGTTTCTGCCGTGTTCTGCAGGTGAACGTTGGCCGCCACAACTTCCAGCATGTGTTCCGCATAATTCTCCCAGTCGGTGGCCAGATGCAACAAACCGCCAGCTTCCAGCCTGGCCGCGGCACATGCTATAAACGCCGGTTGAACAATTCGGCGTTTATGGTGCTTCTTTTTGTGCCAGGGGTCCGGAAAATAAAGCTGAAAACGGTGCAGACTGTTCTCCGGGATGCATTCACGCAGCACATCGGTGGCATCTGCCATATAGACTTTCAGGTTAGTCAGCTGCGCCTGGGCGACATTATTCAACAGGCGGCCAACCCCGGGAGGATGTACCTCAATACCTATAAAATTCTTGTCGGGTTCATCCATCGCCATTTGCAATAGCGAATCTCCCATGCCAAAACCGACTTCCAGCACCAGGGGCCGTGCTTCACCAAATGCCGACTTAATATCCAGCATGCCATCGCTCAGGCTCAACCCGTATTGCGGCCAATGACGGTCAAACGCGGTCTGCTGACCGTCTGTCATGCGACCAGTACGCAACACAAAACTGCGGATCGGCTTCTGTTTGAATTCGGGTTTTATTTGCATGCTGCTAATACCAGATTAATGAATTTTGCTGTCTTAACCAGTCGCGCAATCGAGCGTAATCTGGCATGACATCCGCAACCAGACGCCAGTATTCCGGCGAGTGGTTGAACACACGCATGTGACATAACTCGTGCACAATGACATAGTCGATGACTTCGCGCGGTGCCATCGCCAGTATCCCGTTAAATTGCAGATCACCATTGCGCCAACAACTGCCCCACCGCGACTTATAGAACCGGACCTTGATGCCGCGCGGCTCGACCTGAACCCGTTCGGCATAAAATGGAAGTCGCGTTTTAACATACTCAAGGGTCTGCTGGTTATACCAGCCCTCCAGCACCGTCTTGCGCATATCGGCGTTATTCAACGGCAATCCTATTGTTAGTTCCGACGATGACGTTTCCACGGCGGGGGTCGGTGCAGTTTTGAACGTCAGTGTCATCGGCTGGCCGAACCACATCAGGGTCGCCCCCGTTTCCAAAACGGGCGTCGAAGCCTGAAACAGGGACTGTCGCTGTAAATGTTTATTTATCCAACGGGTTTTTTGCCTGACGAAATTCTCGATTTCCGGCGTGGGCATACACAGCGGCGCCCGCACTTGCACTTCACCCTGCCGAATCTGGATAGACAGCGTCTTACGGCGGGCGGAGCGTACCAGCTTCGCGCAGAATCCCGGCCCTGAAATAGCGGTTGTCATAATAACAATTCAGTCTCTGCCCGGTTCGAATGCCGTGGCGTACAGGCACATGTCATGGATTTTTTGCACGTTCAAAGACCGCCAGGGTTTCCGTATGAGGCGTCTGCGGAAACAGGTCCACCGGTTGGACCGCCCGCACAATAAAACCGCAGGCAACCATCGCATCGGCATCCCGCCGAAATGTCGCCAGGTCACAGGAAATGTAAATAATATGGGTCAGCTTCCGCAAACCGGATACTAACCTGTCTGCCAGCCTGAACCCATCACGCGGCGGGTCCAGCACCAAAACTTCGACATCCGCCTGCGTCTGCGCCAGCTGCGAAACGGATATCGGACTGAACAAGTCGGCCACTTGCGCGCTTACTCCGGCCAGATGCAATGCGCGTAGCGACTCCACGGCCAGCGCAACGCCCTCGACTGCGGTAATCGAACCGAATCCGCTATCCGCGACCACGCGTGTAAAATTACCGGACCCGGCAAACAGCTCCAATATCGGCTTTTGCCGCGACAGCGGCGCCAGCGTGCCGGCCAGCCATTCGCGCATAAACTGATTCTGCGCATCATTGGCCTGTTGAAACGGCAACCGCTGATTAATGCTTGCCGAGACCGGCGTTACCGATTCATCGATATCCAGTGTCGTCCATTGCTGCTTTCGGCGTGGCCGCCATGTCGGATTGGGCAACAGTTCATGCAGGCCACGCAAAGTCGCCCGGTTATGGTCACTCAATGCCAGGCAGTCATCAACCACTGCCAATGCATGGCTGCCGGCCTGTATAAAGCCCAGAGACTGTCCGTCGGTTTTTAATTGCGCCCGATTGCGATATCCCAGCGGCTGCGGCGCCGGCTTAATCGGAAGGATAAGGTCCGGCGAAATCAATCCATTCAACGCTTTTTGTATTTGATGCTGTTTCGCCTGCAATTGGGCCGGATAGCGCATAAACATCCAGGCACATCCGCCGCATTGACCGCTTGCAGTACCATGGAATCGACACGGCGGTGCCTGGCGTTCGCCGGATGGCTGGTCGACAGCCACCAGTCGGGCCGTTCCGCTGCGTGATCTGACAGATTCAATCTCAACCGTCACCGTTTCGCCTGGCCAGACCCCGGCAACAAAAAACCGGACGCCGGATGGATGAGCAACCACACCGTTGCCGCCACTGGTCAGGTCTTCCACTTCTGCTGTGAAGCAACCTTGCAGCACGGGATGACGGGAATGCTTTCGCTGACCTGCGCCTGGCCGAACCGGCGGTTTGTATTGTTTGATCATTTTTTTGGTAACTATTCAGCTCGTGTCGTAACTGTTCAAATTGCGTCCAGATTTGTTCAGAGCAAGGCGAAAAATGTGAGTTTACTCGTGTAAATACGCCTCGCATCCTGCGCGTCGCCCTCCGGGCCGCCTGGTCAGGCGCTCAAACCGGTTCCCAACAGGTTTGTGACCATTTTTTAACGCCGCTTTCATTTGTAGGTGCAGGGGCAAATCGCGGCGTGAGCTGAATAGTTACTTTTTTGGTTGTATATTGGCGGCCCGTGCGGCGGAACTTCCCTTGCGGTCCTGATGGGTGGACGTCGCGGAATGGGCCGTTTTGGCTGGACTGGCTTCAACACCTGTACCATTTTCCGCTTTACTCGCCTTGGCATCGCCGCTGCCCGCTGCAGGCGCCTTAGACTTCTTTTTCGTCTTTTTCTGATTTTTGGGGGAGCCCGGTACTGCTGCTACGGTTTTAGCTCTGTCGTCCGTCGCCCCGCCTTTCGATGATTTCTCAGGCGGTGGCGCCGGTTTCCATTGGCACGGGTCCACCTGAAAATACTTTTTCAGCTCTTCGTAAAGGTCCGGATATTCCTTTGCCAACGCATCCGGCTCTTCAAAAAAACTTTCGGTAGCAACAGCAAAAAACTCCGCCGGGCTGGTCGCACCGTAGGTATCCAGAACTGAGCTTTCGCCAAAATACGCATGTCCCCGCAGGGATTCAAACTCACGCGACATAACAGTTGCCCAGGTTCCGTAAGCACCCTTGCTGTAGAGCAGCGGCGCGCCGTTTGTATAGCCGGATTCGCCATCCAGCTGATGCGCGAACTCGTGCAATACCACGTTGCGACCGCCGTTGAAATCCCGTGCACTTTTGTCGATATCATCCCAGGCGAGAATGACACGTCCGTTGCTCCATGCCTCACCGTTGAGTAGCGCCGTTACCTCCGATGTTACGCCTGTCGCATCCTCAACCGTATGCCGCGCAACAAATTCCGACGGATACAGATAGATCCAGCGAACGTTTCTGAATTTAAGCGTGGGTCGATTGAGCAGCAGTAAACTGGCGTACGCGGCAATCACCACCCGCATTTCGTCCGTCACCTCCAGGCCTGCACAGCCGATAAACCGTTTATGCCAGAGGAAGGTCCGCACATGGGTGTGTAGCTGCTGCTGCAGATCTTCCGGCATGTACTCGTAGAACGACATCCGGCGCCGGATAATATCCAGCCATATTTCGGGAAATGGGCGTGCAAGCGCCAGTTTCAACCGCAGATATCCGAACAACCAGCGACTCAGCCAGACAAGAACGACAAAACAGATGACCGCAGTCAGGAGTAAAGGGTTGTGCATAAGTCGATTCTTTATTTCTGTTATCGCGACACTTTACACTTTATCACCGGCCAACGCCAAAGCGCCGAACGCGCCGGCACGCGCGCCTAGCCCGGCGGCAACAATCAATGCCTTTCCATTCAATGATTTACCGATATAGCCGTTCATCAACCCGTCAAAGCGGGCCTGGATTGACGTCAATAAGCCGCGCCGCTGCATTACACCCCCACCCAGAACGATTCGCTGAGGGGAATAACACAGCGCCAGATTGACGCAAAGTTGGGCAAGACAGGTCGCCTCCAGTGCCCAGACGGGATCGGAATCCAGCAGGTCCGCCGGATTGTGTCCTGTGCGATGGGCCAGTGCCGTACCGCTTGCCAGTCCCTCAGCACAGTCTGTGTGAAACGGGCAGCATCCCGCAAAAACATCATCCGCTGCACGGGGAATCAGCATGTGCCCCGCCTCGCTGTGCATTGCTCCGTGCACCAGCCGTCCGTCCATCATGACCCCTGCGCCTATCCCTGTGCCTACCGTGACATAGACGGCACTATGTAATCCCTGGGCAGCCCCCCATCGAACCTCCGCCAGGAGTGCTGCATTAACGTCGGTATCGAATGCTACCGGAATCTGCAAGACATCTTTGAAATAGCCCAAAATATTGGTGTTTTGCCAACCGGGCTTGGGAGTCGAGGTGATAAAGCCGTAATCGGCAGCGTCCGGCCGCAGACTCAGAGGCCCAAAACTGCCGATACCCAGCGCGGTTAAGCGGGTACCGCCTCCAACGATTTCCCTGAAGAAGGCGGCGCACTTCGACAGAGTCTCGTCCGGTGACTCGACCGGAACTTTTCGTTCAGCGACTACGTCATGCGGATTACAGCCCACGATACACTTAAAGTCGGTCCCGCCTGCGTCGATACCCGCCAACATTGAGATTCCCCGATTAGCTGTATGAGTGTCCTCGCAATGCGTGAACAGGTTTGAATGGCTCACGGCCGGATGCCGGCTTCCGTTGATGAGCACAGGTTTTACCGGACTGCCCCCTGCACCGACAGCGAACAAAGTGCCGGGGCAGCCAAAATAAAGACCAAAAAAAACCGCGTTACACGCGGTTTTCCGCCCACCTGATCCGGCAGAGCTGCGTCAGGCTTCTATCATTGCCCGAATTTTTTTCATGGCATTCTTTTCCAGCTGACGGATACGCTCAGCCGACACACTGTACTCGGCAGCCAGGTCGTGCAATGTCGATTTGTCGTCGCTTAACCACCGTTTCTGCAGGATATCACGGCTCCGGTCATCCAGCTGCTCCATCGCGAGCTCCAGGCTGTTAACGCTGCTGTCTTCCCAGTCCGAATCCTCCATGAGCGTCGCTGGGTTGTAGCGCTTGTCTTCAAGGTAATTGGCCGGCGCCAGATAGGCTGTATCTTCGTCATCGTCGACTCCGGCGTCAAAGCCCGCGTCGAATGCCGACAGCCTTCCTTCCATTTCCTGCACATGCTTGACATCAACATTCAGGTCCTGCGCAACTGCTTTGGCTTCCGCATAGGAGAGCCAGCCCAGATGTTTTTTCTGGCTTCGCAGGTTAAAAAACAGTTTCCGCTGTACCTTGGTTGTGGCGATTTTCACGATCCGCCAGTTACGGAGTATGAATTCGTGTATCTCTGCCTTTATCCAATGCACCGCAAAGGAAATGAGGCGTACGCCTTTTTCCGGGTTGAATCGCTTGACCGCTTTCATCAGTCCGACATTGCCTTCCTGAATCAGGTCGCCCTGAGCGAGACCGTATCCTGAATAGGATTTGGCGATATGAACCACAAAACGCAGATGAGCCATAACCAGTCGACGCGCCGCATCGAGGTTGTTGTGGTAAAAAAGGTCTTCTGCCAGTACTTTCTCTTCATCGGCCGACAGAATGGAAAAGCCATTGACGGTCTGAATGTACGCGGTCAGATTCTGGCCGGGTGCCAGTACGTCAATTGTCTGTAAATTCTTACCCACTTTTCTGCTCCTCCTTCTTTGGCAGGCGAATATAGCATTCAATGGATGCCCCAACCAACCTGCATTTTTGGGGATGCTCGGTCATTTTTCAACGCTTTGAACCACAAATACCCATAAAAGTTCCCTATCAAAATGCCCAACTTCATTGTTTTCAGAAAGATACCTATATCTTCAACAACTTACCGTGGCTCCACGTCGGCAAGATGGCGGCCAACGGCGACCCCGGCCCCTAACCAGCCCAGCGCGGCGCTGAAAAACAGGATGAGCATCATGCCGCCTATCCCCAATTGCTGCAACTCATACTCGCTCTGATACGCCGCCGCCAGCGCCCGCACCGTTGGCGCAATACTGGCAAAGGCCGCACTCACCAGCAGACAGGCGATCAGCCCGCCCAGCAAACCATACCAGGCACCGGTATACAGAAAGGGACGACGTACAAATTCATTGGTTCCGCCAACCAGTTTGGTGACAATGATTTCGTCCCGCCGGTTTTCGATCGCGAGTCTGATGGTATTGCCAATCGACAGCAGTACACCCAACCCCAGCAGGCCTGCCAGAGTAAGCACCATTTTTTTGCCCAGAATCATCATCTCACGAAGGCGACGCACCCATTCCAGATCAATGTCCACGGTATCCACCAGCCCGTCCCCGCGTATTCGCTCTTCAAGGCCCGGTAGCTGGTTATCGAGCAGTGCAGCAGACGAAGGTGTGATCACCAGCGTGGCGGGTAGAGGATTATGCTCAAGCAACTGTAAAACATTGCCAAATCCTGATTCCTTCTGGAACTCCCGCAACGCCTGTTCCGGTGAAATATGCTGAATATCCTCTACCGCCGGTTCAGCCGACAGCCGCTGGATAAGCTGATCCACAGCGTCCGGGCGCGCGTTTTTATTGATATAGACCAGCAAACGCGGCCGCGCATCCCAGTGTTCGCTGAGTTGCTGCACATTACCGAATGCAATCAACAGCGTTGCCGGCAGCGCCACGGCGATTGCAACGACCAGCGCCGTCAGCAGGGTAGGCACCGGCGTGTCGGACAATCGTAACAGCGCATCCGCCGCTGAGCTTCGATGGTGCATCCACCAGGCGCCAAGGCGCGCCATTGATGTTACGCCGGAAGAGCTGGCACCGCGTAAAGTATGCCTGGGGGAATCGCGGCTCATGGCAGCACCCCGTCCGCAACCAATTGCCCCTGATCAAGCGTCAGGACGCGGCACCCCATCGCTTTGATCAATGCGATATCGTGGCTGGCGATAAGCACCGTCACACCGACGCCGTTAAACTGGGAAAACAGGTACATGATTTCGGCAGAGAGCGCGGGGTCCAGATTTCCGGTCGGCTCGTCGGCCAGCAGCAGCGGCGGTTTATTGACCACGGCGCGCGCAATACCCACACGTTGCTGCTCTCCGCCAGACAGCGTAATGGGGAAAGCACGCTCCTTGCTCAACAGCCCCACCTTGTCCAGCGCCGCTCTCACCCGGCGCCCCATCTCCCGGGGGCTGAACCCGGCCACCAGCAATGGCAGCGCAACATTTTCATAAACCGTTCGATCGAACAATAGATGATGATTCTGAAAGACGACTCCAACCTGCCGACGGTGGTAGGGTATGTGTCTGCCTGGCAAACGGTTCAGATTGCGCCCGCCGACGATGACCTGACCGTTGGAAGAGCGCTCCATGAGCATAATCAGCTTCAGCAAGGTACTCTTTCCAGCGCCCGAATGCCCGGTCAGAAACGCCATCTGGCCCTCGGGGATATCCAGCTCGACGCCGGTCAGGGCTTCGAAGCCGCCCGGATAGCGCTTGCTGACACCGTGAAATTCAATCATGGACGCCGTCTTGGTGATTTGGACGCGGCGGGGTAGCCCCACGGCCCGGCTTCAGATAATCCTCGGCAGTATTCACGCGACAGCCCACCCTAATCAGCATCAACAGTCTTGTTAAACAGCGCATTGACGAAAGGTTTGGCAGCGAACGGCTGCAGGTCTTCGATCCCTTCACCGACGCCGATATAGCGCACTGGTAGCTGGTGTTTCTGGCTCAGCGCAAAGATAACTCCGCCTTTGGCGGTGCCGTCCAGCTTGGTGAGCGCTATACCGGTCACACCGGCGCTTTCGCGAAAAATGTCCGCCTGGCTGACCGCATTCTGTCCCGTACCGGCGTCGAGTACCAGCAAGACTTCATGGGGAGCGGTGACGTCGAGTTTGGCCATCACCCGCCGCACTTTGGCCAGCTCTTCCATCAAATGGTTCTTGTTGTGCAGACGGCCGGCGGTATCGGCGATCACTATATCGATTTTGCGTGCCCGGGCCGACGAAATCGCATCAAAAATTACAGACGCGCTGTCCGAGCCGGTTGGTTGAGCCACCACCGGCACATTGTTGCGCTCACCCCACACCTGCAACTGCTCCACCGCAGCGGCCCGAAACGTATCACCCGCCGCCAGTAATACCGAATGACCCTTTGCCTGCAACTGACGCGCGATTTTGCCGATGGTGGTGGTTTTGCCCACGCCATTGACGCCCACCACCAGAATCACAAATGGCTGACAGCGGGTATCGATGACCAGGGGTTGCTCCACCGGCACCAACTTCTCGTGCAAAAGCTTCTGCAAAGCCTTGTATAGCGCGCCCGAGTCGGCCAATTGCCGGCGGGCGACCTGCGCAGTCAGCGCGTCGATGATTTCTGTAGTCGCTTCAATTCCAATGTCTGCAATCAGAAGCTGTGACTCAATTTCTTCAAGAAGCTCTTCGTTGATTTCCTTCTCGCCGAGCAGCAGAAAACCCAGCCCTTCGGCAAACTGGCCACGGGTGCGGGCCAACCCCTGCTTCATCCGGTTAAAAAAACCGGCCATTCGGGATGGTTCGGATTTGACCGCTTCCGGTAAAGGCTCCGGTTGCTTCTGCGCATTCGAATCAACTATGCTGCGCGCCGCAGTCGGTTCCGGCGCCGCGGAGCCGGGTTCCGGTTCCGATTCAGGTGCCGGCTCGGCCGATGGCGTCCTGGTGACGTCAACGACCGGGTTCTGCGTTTCCTGCAATACGTCCGGGGACGACTGATCCTTTGTTTCGCTTTCGGATTCTTTGGGCTTTTTGCGTTTAAAAAAGAACATGGCATCTCAATTTCATGCGGTGGGCTGGCGATATAACCAGAGGATAAAACGGTTGGAATAATGGTCTTAATGCTACCATTAGTACACCATATTAAACAGATTGTACGGTCAAAAAGCCTGTCCGGCGCCCGCGGTCAAACCGTCGCTGTTTTGTTGCAGCACCGGTGTGCGACGCAGTGAACGCCTCTCACTACTCTATATAAAACGGAAGTCCCTGGCCGAGCCCTATGAAAAATCCCAGTAACGTCCACCGCCTGCGTATCATTGGCGGGCAGTGGCGCGGCAGGATGCTGCCCATTCCGGTGTCCGACGGTCTGCGTCCTACCGGTAACCGTATTCGCGAGACGCTGTTCAACTGGCTGCAAAACCGGGTGCCGGAAAGTCGCTGTCTGGACCTGTTTGCCGGCACGGGCGCGCTTGGTCTGGAAGCGCTGTCGCGCGGCGCGGCCTATTGCACACTGGTGGAGCTGGACGCGAAGGTCGCCCGTCAATTACGGGCCAACACCGGGTTGCTGGGGGCGCAAAACTGCGAGGTGGTGTGCGCCGATGCCCTTCGGTATTTGCAGCAGCCCCCCGCGCATCCTTTCGACCTGGTGTTCCTCGACCCACCCTTCTCCGCCAACCTGTGGCAGCCGGTTGCGGCCCGACTCAATGCGCCCGGGTGGTTACATGCAGAAAGCCTTGTCTACGTGGAAACACCGGCCGGCCTGCATTGGTCTTTGCCCGAAAACTGGCGCACCTTTCGACAAAAAAAATCCGGCCAGGTCAATTACAGCCTGTACCATTCACAGACAGAAGCCGGCGCTTCGCGCTAAAATAACGCTTTTCAGCCAGGACGATCCGTATATGACGTACGCAAAGGTAAAAAAGGTGGTATATCCGGGTACCTTTGACCCCATCACCAATGGACACATTGATCTGGTTCACCGTGCCAGCCACTTGTTTGACTATGTCGTCATGGCCGTTGCGGACAGTCAACGCAAAAAGCCGCTGTTCACCTTACAGGAGCGTGTGGAGCTGTGCCAGGCGGAGGTCGGGCATCTGGATAACGTTGAAGTCTGCGGATTTGATTGCCTGCTGGCCAATTTTGTAACGGCCAAGGGCGCCTACGGCGTGGTACGGGGCCTGCGGGCCGTATCGGACTTTGAATACGAATTTCAGCTGGCCAATATGAACCGCGCGCTGGCGCCGGCCATGGAAAGCCTGTTCCTGACACCAGCGGAGCACCTGTCTTTTATATCCTCATCCCTGGTCAAGGAGATCGCGTCGCTGGATGGGGATGTCAGCAAATTTGTACCACCGCGCGTACAGCAGGCGATTATGGACAAATATAAAACCACCGGGCAGGTCCTTCCCCTTAAAGCACCATAACCCCATCGGCTTCCACCAGTGCGCCTTTGGGTAACTCTTTTACGCCAATGGCTGCGCGCGCCGGCCAGGGCTCATTGAAGAACTGCGCCATTACCTCGTTCACCACCGGAAAATGGCCGAGATCCGTCAGGTAGATATTGAGTTTGACGATGTCTTTCAAATTACCGTTGGCGGCAATACAAACGGCCTGGAGGTTGGTGAATACCTGGGTAACCTGCGCCGCGAAATCGCCTTCGATCAGGGTCATGGTCTCGGGTACCAGCGGAATTTGACCAGACAGGTATACGGTATTGTTCACCTTGACGGCCTGTGAATAGGTGCCGATTGCAGCCGGAGCGGCTTCGGTGAAAATGATTGCTTTGTTGGTCATGCCGGTTTTGCCCTTTTCGCTACTTTTGACTGACTATGAGTGAATGACTAGCCGGGGCGTCGTCAGACTGACGGAACCCGGATTTGTGTCGTCGATGTGTCGCCGGCCCGTTAAAAGAATCGCGCACGGGATACGCGGGTAACCGATCGCATGGTTCGCACCCGCCGCATCACATCTGCCAGATGTATCCGGTTACGAACAGCAATGGTCAGCGTGATGACGCTGTGCTGGGCGTCGCGTTCTTTTACCTGTATGCCTTCGATACTGGTTTTGGTCGCGGCAATTCGCGTCGCCAGCGAGGCAATAATGCCGCGCTCCGATTCCACTTCCACACGCAAATCCGTCAGGAACTCCCCTTCTACCTTGACCGACCAGTTGACGTCGGTGATATTCTCCCCTTTGTGTCGCAGGTCGACAAGATTGTTACAGGTCTCCCGGTGCACAACAAGGCCCTTGCCGGTACTCATATGCCCCACAATCGGGTCTCCGGGGATGGGACGGCAACAGCGGGCAAAGTTGATCAGCAAACCATCAGACGACTCGATGGTAATGGGCGCCATGTTATAGCTTTGGGTTTCGGCATTGGGCGAAAGGGTTTTGGCAACGGAGATCGCTACCCGCTTGCCCATACCGATGCCTTCGAACAGCTCTTCCAGCGATGCGACTTTGTTGGCTTCCAGCAGTTTGCGCAACTGCTCGTCGCTGACCTGTTCCAGTGACATATCCAGGTTGGCCATGGCGCGGCTCAGCATACGTCGGCCCAGCTCGACCGACTCGATATGCCGTTGATGTTTCAGGTAATGGCGGATAGCCGAACGGGCCTTTGCAGTCACCACGAAATTCAGCCAGTTGGGATTGGGCTGGGTGGCTTCGGTGGTAATAATCTTGATTTTCTGACCACTCTGCAACGCCTGCGACAGGGGCGCCGGGCGGTCATTTATTCGGCAGGCGACGCAGTTATTGCCCACTGCGGTGTGCACTGCGTAGGCAAAATCGACCGGCGTGGCGCCGGCGGGCAGTTCGATGATCTCACCTTTCGGCGTGAACACGTAGACTTCGTCGCGAAACAGATCCATCTTGACGTTTTCAATGAATTCCAATGAATTGCCGGTGTGCTGCTGGATCTCCAGAATACGCTGAATCCACCGGTCCACCCGGGTCTTTGAGCCCTCGCCCGGCGCATCGTCAGGGCTGACAGACTTGTACAGCCAGTGCGCGGCAATTCCCCGGCTGGCCAGCTCGTCCATTTCCTTGGTACGGATCTGTACTTCAATTGGCACGCCATGCATACCGACCACCACCGTATGCAGCGACTGGTATCCGTTGATCTTGGGTATGGCGATGTAATCCTTGAACTCCCCCGGCATGGGTTTGAACAGATTATGAATGGCACCGAGTGCGCGGTAACAGGTATCAATGTCCTCCACAATGACCCGGAATGCATACACATCCATGATTTCGCTGAAGGATTTGTTTTTGGTGCGCATCTTGTTGTAGATGCTGTACAGGTGTTTTTCCCGTCCGATAACCAGCGCGCTGACGTGGTCCCGGTTGAGACGGGCTTCAATGGCACTCTGGATATCTTCCACCAGTGCCTTGCGATTACCCCGCACGTTCTTGAGTGACGCCTGCAACCGGGCTGCCCGCAAGGGATACATGGCGGTAAAACCACGGTCCTCAAATTCAATACGCAGGTCGTTCATGCCAAGACGGTGGGCTATGGGCGCATAGATCTCCAGCGTCTCCTTGGCGATTCGCCGCTTTTTCTCCGGCGCCAGTGCCCCCAGAGTGCGCATATTATGGAGCCGGTCCGCCAGCTTCACCACGATAACGCGCACGTCCTTGGCCATGGCGAGCGCCATCTTCTGGAAATTCTTGGCCTGTTTTTCGGCCTGGGTTTCGTACTCGATAATGGCCAGCTTGCTGACGCCATCGACCATCTCGGCAACGGCGTCGCCAAACTGGCTGGCAATGGCCGGTTTGCCGATGCCGGTATCTTCAATAACATCGTGCAGCATGGCAGCCATCAGGCTCTGATGGTCCATATGCATGGAGGCGAGAATATTGGCTACAGCGAGCGGATGGGTGATGTAGGCTTCACCACTGGTGCGGTACTGGCCGTCGTGCGCCTGCTCTGCATAGAAATAGGCGCGTTTGACGCTGTTGATCTTGTCAACTTCAAGGTAAGAGGAAAGCCTGTGGCTCAATGAGTCAATGGTTAACAAGGCACTCCTCCAGCTTACTCAACTATTCGAAAGATCCCTGATGGTCCTGATGATAGTTCTGCGGCTTATGAACCACCTCGTCGGGTTCGTTCATGATAGCAACCTTGTCAATCAGACCCAGTTCGATTTCACGCAGCGCCAGCACGGTGGGCTTGTCGTTTTCTTCCGGGACCATGGGGGTTTTGCCCATAGTAGCGATTTGGCGCGCTCTTTTGCTGCCGACCAGTACCAGTTCGAAGCGGTTATCAACGTGATCCAGACAATCTTCTACTGTAATTCGTGCCATTTTAGTTCCCAGTGGTAAATAATCAGAACCGCACACCCAAAACCGGTAGTCACTCCGGTGTGTATGGCGGTGAACCTCAGAAATTTCAAGGTGAAGCAGTGTACGCAGTTTGTCCTACTTCGACAACAGACTCGCGATAAGTGCCTGGTGCTTTTGCGCCTGCTTCTGCATTTTTAGCCGCTCGGTTGTGACAATGGCCTGAAATTCAGCCAGCGCGTCGGCAAATATATCATTAATGATGAGGAACTGGCTCTCGACATAGTGCGCTGCCTCGCTTTGCGCCTCCTGCATGCGGGCATCTATAATGTTTTGCGGGTCGGTGCCACGGCCGGTCAACCGTTGCAGCAGGCTCTCCCGCGATGGTGGCAGGATGAACACACTGACAGCATCGGGAATCAAGTGCCGGATCTGCGCAGCGCCCTGCCAGTCTATTTCGAGGATGACATCGAAACCGGCAGCCAGCGTTTGCTCCACCCAGGCCTGCGACGTCCCGTAGTAATGCGCGAACACCCTGGCGTGCTCCAGAAACGCATTCCGGTCCAGCATGGTCAGAAACTCGTCCTCTGACACAAAATGGTAATTGATCCCGTCCATTTCGCCCGGCCGCATGGGACGCGTGGTGTGTGATACCGACACGCGCACACTGGGCGTGGTCTCAACCAGCGCCCGTACCAGACTGGTTTTGCCCGCCCCGGAGGGAGCGGAAACAGTATAAAGCGTGCCACGAGTTGTCATTGCCAAAGGATCCTGCCGTTACGTCATATATATGGAGTGTAGTGTACGCCGTGGCTGATGGAGAAATCCGTGGCGACCACCGGTCCGCCGCTGCGGGTCGGTGACATCGTGACTGCCGGGCTACGACCAGTGCCCGTCCCGGCCTACGACCAGTGCCTGTCCCGCAACGGTCAACGGTCAACGGTCAACGGTCAACGGTCAACGGTCAACGGCGGATCCTGCAGTCTCTTGAACGGGAAAGTTCGGAACCGCCCGGCGTCAACGCACTTTTGGTTATATTAACCCGATGAGCCGCCACGCGACGGAATTGGTTAACACAGCAACTCAATTCCGGTTGCCAAAGACTGCGCCGACCAGCGTTGTGCCGTACTCAACCGGATTTGCCCGAATCTTCTGCTCTTCGACAGCAATCTGGGTAAACAGGGCATGGATGCCCTGATTGATGGCGTGCTCTTCCAGATCCAGATCAGGCTTGTTCGCGACCGGCACCAGTTTGTAGGCACTCAGCAACTGCTGATACTGCCGATAAAAGCCGAGCTTTTGCAGCTCTGCCTGCATAATGGGCCGATAACGCGCCATTAATTCGTTCTGCGTCTGCGACCGGAAATAATCGGTGGCCGCCGTATTGCCGCCTCGCACAATGCCCATGGCGTCGTCTACACTCATGGCGCGCACGGCATTCACGAATACCGTTTTGGCTTCACCGGCGGCCAGCTCCGCACCGCGATTCATTAACCCCTCGACCTGATCCACCTGCTCGTTCAGACCAAAACGTCGCAGAGAATCCGCGACACCCTGCACCGCAACCGGCAGACCGATACGGAACTCCCGGCTATTGGCATAACCGCCGGCCTCAGACAAAGTGTCACTGGCACGCTCCGTACTCAGTTGCAGCGCCTCTTTTACTGCATTGCCCAGCTGTGCCGGGTTATAGCCCGCAGCCTGCGACACGGCTGTGCCGGTTTCCGTCAGTTGCGCCAGATTTTCACAGCCACTCGACAGCGCAAGGGCAAAAGCGAACAGCAGATATTTAAATTTCATGTGAGTCTCACTCCAGTTTTCGAGGACCCGATAGTACAGGTTTTGTCATGACATGCGAACAGCGATGACATGAAATGCCTGTATCAAGACCACCTCCGCGCCTACCGCAAGACGGCTATGCCCGATTATCCCCTTGTGCTTACCCAGGCTTTGCTCCTGATTCCGCCCTGGTATGTGCAAGACCGGTTATCATAAACCGGCGTATGGATACTGACGCGTCATGTGCCTGTGGATATCGGGCAAACAGACATTCTTCTTCGCACCCATTAACGATATATTGCTATGGATCCCGTTGCTCATACATTATTAGGCGCCGCGCTGGCCGAGACCGGACTGAAAAAGCTGTCGCGCTATGCCGGCGCGACGCTGATTATTGGCGCCAATCTGCCGGACATCGACGTCGTCGCCCAGTTCTGGGGTGAAGACGTGGCCCTGTATGTACGACGCGGCTGGAGTCACGGGATTCTGGCCCTGGTGATCCTGCCGCTATTACTGGCGGGCGCTGTCTGGGCCTGGCACCGCTGGCGCGGCGCGCAGCGATCCGACGCACCCCCATTTCACCTGACAACCATCATCGCTCTGGCCTACCTCGGCACCTGGTCCCATCCGCTGCTGGACTGGTTGAATACCTATGGCGTGCGTCTGCTGATGCCATTCAGTGACACCTGGTATTACGGCGACACGCTGTTTATTGTCGATCCCTGGTTCTGGCTACTCAGCGCCGCCGGGCTGGTGCTGGCGTGTAACCATCGCGGCGCCCTGGTCGGCTGGGCGCTGCTGGCCACGCTCGCATCACTGCTGATCTTCAGCAGCGCCCTGGCACCGCTTACAGTAAAAATTATCTGGCTGTCCGGTATTATCGCCCTGGCCGCGGTCCGCTGGCGCCGAACGCTCTCCGGTATTTGGACTGCTCGCGTCAGCCTCGCAACGCTGACGCTCTATGTCGGATCAGCCTACGGCCTGGCCCGCCTGGCTGAAGCAAAACATCCTGGCAATACCAATCAACCCCGTCAGGTGCAGGCCAATCCCATGCCCGGCAACCCCTTCGCCCACCGCACGATCACTGTCTACGCTGACCACTACCTCATCACCGAGGCCAACGGCATTAAAATCGAAGTGCCCCGACAAACACCAAACGCCATTGTACAGGCGGCCATGGACGATGAATCCATCAAGGGGTTTGCGCACTGGCTGCGTTTTCCGCATTGGGACGTCAGCGCCACAGATGACACGTGGATTGTCGAGTTCCGTGACCTGCGCTACCTGAACCCGGACGACAAGCCGCGGGGCATTGGGTATGCCAAAGTCGAAATATCGAGATCTGATTTCGCGCAACACGACAAAGCTCGCGCCATAGACAGCGATAATGCCCACAAAGGTGCTGAAGCCCGGTGATTGTTGCCTGATTGTAACGG
>CAYSTJ010000064.1:0-18344 GCA_964434105.1 uncultured Cellvibrionaceae bacterium
GGCAGGACCCCACCGGAGCGCCGGCCGGATCAAGTCCGGGAAGGCCCACCATTTAACACTCCGCTCCAGGTTTTCGAGAAGGCCCCAGTTTCCACCAGCTGGGGACCGCTTTTTATCGGCAGGACCCCACCGGAGCGCCGGCCGGATCAAGTCCGGGAAGGCCCACCATTTAACACTCCGCTCCAGGTTTTCGAGAAGGCCCCAGTTTCCACCAGCTGGGGACCGCTTTTTATCGGCAGGACCCCACCGGAGCGCCGGCCGGATCAAGTCCGGGAAGGCCCACCATTTAACACTCCGCTCCAGGTTTTCGAGAAGGCCCCAGTTTCCACCAGCTGGGGACCGCTTTTTATCGGCAGGACCCCACCGGAGCGCCGGCCGGATCAAGTCCGGGAAGGCCCACCATTTACGACCAAAGCATGTACGAATGCCGGGCCCACTCTCTGGATAGCCGCTCAGCGCGAGAGCCATCATCTGGATGTTTTTGAACGCTTCGCACCGGACACGCCATCGCCACCCACCGATGATTCCGTGATCGGTATGGCACACCCGATGACAACACAGGCAGGCCGTGCTGTGTACGCATTGCGCAAGCATACGGTCGAGCCGGTGTTCGGCATTATCAAGCACGTGATGGGATTCCGGCGCTTTTCATTGCGGGGACTCGACAAGGTGGCCGGTGAATGGACGCTGGCGACGCTTGCATGGAACATTAAGCGGATGAATGTCCTGCGGATGGCGTAAAAAGCCGTTATTGCGACTGCAACAGCGCGGCAAGGCGCCTTTGCAGCGGCCAATGATCCGCCTGCAAAAATACAAAGCATCAAATCGGCCTTTTCAATCGACACAATCTCCAGGGCCTTTGTCGTGTTGCCTTTTATAAGTTCAACTCCGGCAGACTCCGAGTGGCCGATATCCACACGTTTGGTGGTTATTACTGCGCCATGGCGCCGGGGCAAGAGATCGACAAGCCCGCTGCGTGTGAACCACCCAGATATCCAAGGAGGGAACCCATGAGTAGCCTCGTGATTTTCGTGTCCGGCGACCAGCCGGTTCAGGTGCGACTGGAGGGTGAAACCGTCTGGCTGAGTCTTCAGCAACTCGCAGAATTGTTCCAGCGTGACAAGTCCGTGATTTCAAGGCACTTACGAAATATCTATGCCACACAGGAACTTAACCGCGAGGCAACTGTTGCAAAAAATGCAACAGTTCAAATGGAGGGCGGTCGCGAGGTCCAGCGCGAGATCGAATTCTACAACCTCGACGCCATCATCTCGGTGGGTTACCGGGTCAATTCGGCCCGGGCTACTCGCTTCCGCCAGTGGGCCACCGGCATGCTGCGGCAACATCTGGTAGAGGGCTACACCCTCAGCCAGCAACGCCTGCAAGAGCGCGGTATCGAGTTCGAGCAGGCGCTGGACTTGCTCTCGCGCACCTTGGCGAACCAACAACTTGTGGCGAGGCAGTGTTGGGCGTGATTGCGGATTATGCCCGCAGTTGGAGCCTGTTGCAGGGTTACGACGAGCAGAGCCTGACCGGGCAGACGGGCACGCAGCAAGCCATGCGCCCGCTAAACCTGGACGAAGTGTTGGCAGCGATTGCCCAGCTTAAGGCGGAGCTAATCGCCAAGGGGGAAGCCACCGAGCTATTCGGCCAGTTTCGGAGCGGTGGACTGGCTTTCGCCGCACGGTATCACGCCAATGCCATCACCACAGCCGAGGTGCTGCAAGAGCTAATACAACTGGCCAAGGATCTGCGAGCAGCCCGAGAGCGGGGTGAAGCCAACGGGATGACCCTTGAGGAAATCGCTTTTTACGATGCGCTTGCCGAAAACGAGTCCGCCATGGAAGTTATGGGTGATGAGCAGCTGCGTGTGATAGCCGAAGAACTACTCATGAGTCTGCGGGATAATGTCACGGTGGACTGGGCGCACCGTCAGTCAGCTCGCGCCAGGTTACGGGTTCTGGTGAAGCGCATTCTGCGCAAGTATGGCTATCCGCCAGATTTGCAGGATGCAGCAGTGCAGACGGTGCTCCAGCAGGCCGAGGCCCTGACTGGGCTGTGGCAGTCAGCCTGATGTTCGCATAAAACATCAACTGTCAAGTAGCGCTTGACAGTTGATGTCGGCCTTGACGTGTGCGGCGATTGATTACAGTACAACGCCAGACACGCACTTCAGATTACCGCCTCAAGTCCTTTGCGCTCAATCAGGTTCAACAGTTTGAGTGACGGCCCGCTTGGCTTCTTGTCGCCGACTTCCCACTTTTGAACCGTTGACAAACTGGTATTCAGCACGGCGGCAAAAACCGCCTGACTGACGTTCGACCGTTCACGCAGCGCCTTGATCTGCTGCGGTTGTATTTCGTGCACATCGAGATTGCACAGCGCTTCGAACTCGCCCATGCGACGCTTGCTGATCAGACCGGCGCTATGAAGTCCACGCGCCGTCTCGTGCATCTCGTCCAGAATTCGGCTGTTACGTTTTGTCGTCGCCATCACATATCTCCACAATTTCACCGGCAGCCAGCACAATAGCCAGTTGCCGATCATCAAAACCAAGCAGCTCCTTTGCCACCTCCTGGAGTACCCTCAGCTCGTCCTTGTCGAGTACGCGTATCCAGCACGATCACTCCAGCGCCTCCCATTCCCCCCCGACAGGCTCAGTGGCTCAATGTATTCGGTAACGCTACCTTTGAGCACGTCCAAAGGGCTGCGATCCGTTCTACGATACTGGCGCACCTCAATAGTTGGTATGCCGTGGCCGGTCACTATCACGGCATCTCCGCTAGACTCAACCTTCCGAAAAAGCTCCAACGCTTTGGCCTTGAACTGAGACTTTGAAACCTGTTCCTGCATATTTCTACCTATGGTCACGTTACTATGGTCAGCATAACATCAATATAAGTGACTATTTGAAATAGTCATTTTTGTCGTGGCATTGAATAATAAGTTACAGCCGGGATGCCCCATGGCGGCAAGCCCCGGATATGGGCGAGCGCTGTTAAAAGGGCAAACGAACCCTGATTGGGTTTAACAGAGAGACCGAGATCTGCCCCCCCCGGCAAACTGCAATCCAAGCGGCGTGATCTCCTGAATAATTTTCGTCGCGTGGGTTTACTATCAAATCGCACTCCGGTAACTGGAACCGTGCAGACGCCATGGATTTAACTTACTATGCCGTTGTCTGACCGGTTTTCCGTCTTCTATGACCTTGTGGAGTCCAATACCTATGAAAAATACCCTGTTTGCGGCCGCACTTAGCGGCCTCATGCTGCTCACCACCCCTGCCCTTGCAGCTAAATACACCATCGATACCGAAGGGATGCATGCGTTTATTCAGTTTCGCATCAAACACCTTGGCTACAGCTGGCTGTATGGCCGCTTTAACGAGTTCAGCGGGGAATTCGAGTACGACAGCAAGGCCCCGGAGAAAAGCAGTGTCGCGGTGGATATTGACGTCGCCAGTATTGATACCAACCATGCGAAGCGGGACAAACACCTGCGCAGCGAAGACTATCTGAATGTGAAGAAATTTCCGAAGGCGCGCTTTGTCAGTACCGAATACATCCGTCACACGCCGGTCACGGCCACAGTCAAGGGGGACCTTACCCTGCATGGCGTGACCAAACCGATCTCCATGAATATTCAACGGGTGGGTCTTGGCCCGGATCCGTGGGGTGGATTTCGGGTCGGATTTGAAGGTCGGGCAGAAATAAAACCCGGTGATTGGGGTATCGACATGTCGGAATTGGGCAAGGATGCGCAAACCATGGAGATACTGCTGACCGCGGAAGGCGTTCGCCAGGATCCGCCAAAAGCGGCCGACGGTAAAGCGGAATCCGGGACCAAGGATTAAATCGCCTCCCCTTCTACGTTGTCAGGCGCAGGGTGCCTGCTCACCAGGCACCACTTGCATTGCTCTGATTACTGACAGGTCACCAGCAGCGGCGGTGGACCACCGGATTCGCGTGACGGGATGTCTTATATATCCGTAGTACCACCGCTGATGCTCACCACCCCGTCATTGACCTCGGTGCCGCCCACCCATCCTTGAAAAAAAACTGCGACCTGCGGCATCGAGACTGACATTTGTTCAGTCGGTCGCCGATGGCAGGAATCGGCGGTGCCGGTTATATTATTTGGAAATAAAATATTCTATGCGCTATTTCGATTGCATAATTATCGGTGCCGGCGCCGCGGGCCTGATGTGTGCCGCGCGGGCCGGGCAACGGGGAAAAACGGTTGCCGTACTGGATCACGCGAATAAAGTTGGCAAGAAAATTCTGATGTCTGGCGGCGGTCGCTGCAACTTTACCAATTATTATGTCGAACCGGATAATTTTTTATCGGGCAATCCGCATTTTTGCAAATCTGCATTGAGCCGTTTCGGCCCGTTTGACTTTCTGGAACTGGTGCATAAATACGGGGTGCCCTACCACGAGAAAACACTGGGGCAGTTGTTCTGCGACGACAAGGCACAACAGATCCTGAATCTGCTGCTACAGGAGTGCGACGCCGCCGCCGTTGAGATTCACACACACTGCACGGTGCATGAGGTGCAGCGTAGAGATGCATCCGTGCGGGCACGCTATCATCTTCACACCGCCATCGGCGAGTTTCAGTGCCATTCGCTGGTGATTGCGACCGGCGGACTCTCGATTCCCACCATGGGTGCCTCCGGCTTCGGCTACGACATTGCCCGGCAATTCGGGTTGCGCGTTACCCCCGTACAGGCCGCGCTGGTGCCATTGACGTTAACCGACCCCGTGCTATCTCTGGCCCGGTCACTGGCCGGCGTGTCGGTTCCAGTCCGGGTAGCTTGCAGGCAACAGTCGTTTCACGAAGCGTTGCTGTTCACGCACAAGGGATTGAGCGGACCGGCCATTCTGCAGATTTCCAGCTACTGGAATCCCGGCGATGACATTGTTATCGATTTTCTGCCCGGTGGATCGATTGCCACACACCTGCAGGAGGGGAAGGCACAAAAGGTCAAAGCAACGGCCCGAACGCTGCTGGCACAAGCGCTGCCCCGGCGTTTTGTTAATACCTGGTTTGAAACCAACTGCCCTGAACTCGTGGACCTGCCGGTCACGCAACTGGCACCGGACGCGATCAACGCGATTGCTGCTGCCTTTCACCACTGGCGCTGTATGCCGGCGGGCACAGAGGGCTACCGCACTGCGGAAGTCACCCGCGGAGGTGTGGACACCGACGAAATTTCGTCAAAAACGTTTGAGGCCCGCCGGGTTCCCGGACTGTTTTTTATTGGCGAAGTACTGGACGTAACCGGCTGGCTGGGCGGATTCAATTTTCAATGGGCCTGGGCCAGCGGTCACTGTGCTGCACAGTATGTGTAACCGCGTTTATTTAGCGGACGTAGTTTCTGCAAACGTTTTGGCATCGAACCACAATTCCGGCCGGTCCAGCGGCATCTGCGTCTGCAGGACAGGATTGGGAATCGAAATAATGGTGCGTTGTTCCAGCCCCAGACTCCGAATCGCTTCCCCAAAATATTGATTGAAGAGTTCATCAAAGCTACCGTTCTCAATGGTACGCAGTAATCCGGTTTCCAGCGCCTTCGCCAATCGTGTGTTATCTTTGGCGACGAAAAAATAATAGGCTGCGGGATACTGCAGTATCAGGGAATCTTCCACAATCAGGCCTTTCGCCTCGGGCTGCTGCTGCTCGGCGGTTATTTCAACAATTGAGCGCGGGAATGCCTGAATGCGATCGAGCAGAACCATCTTGAATAGCCCGGACCAGCTGGGGCTACGTTCCACCATAAAGCCGCTCTGTAACAGGATATCCACATCGGGCCAGTCGTGTCCCTGGCCAAACACAACGCGCCGCAACTGCTCCATTGTCTTTATTCGTCGAAATTCAGCCTGTCGATCTGGCCGAATCAGGAAGGCACGCCAGCCGATTGCCCCTTTGTAAAGCGGGATGCGTACCGGCAATAGCGTCTCCTCCCGCTCCCGCGTGGTATTCAACCAGTGGACGTCGTAGCGACCATCGAGGATAAATTGCAGGCTGCGCCCCTCGCTGTATTCAACCAGTTTTACCCCGTCCAGGCGGTAATTCGCGCCGGAATGTGCCATCACCAGCTTGAGCATGGCGTGAAAATAACGGTCCCGCGCCGAGTAGTTGGGGTGCTGAATGTCCGGGTACCTGACGGACAGTAGCGGCTCGGGCTCCTCCGCGGCGGTGACGGTCAGGCTGAACAGAGCCGTCCAGACGACGGCTACCAGCGTGAATGCTTTACGAATATGGGTCACGGTGCTAGTCTTCAATGGATTTTGGTAGGGAAAGCCTATACTATCACGCTTTGTGTATTCTGTTTTCCGGCCTGTTCGGCACTGTGATTCACAAGTTATACGATAAAGACCGATCCGTTCGCGAGTGCTATGACGCAGGTAAATCCGACAAAACCAACCGGCTCGCTTGCCGCGAAACTGTTGCGTGTTGTCCTGGGTATTTACCTGAGCCTGGCGGTCCTGGTTACCATCGGTCAACTCTTTCTCGAATATCGCAATGAAAAGCGCCGGCTCACCGTTGAAATCAACAGTGCGGCCCAGACGTTTGGCCCCATTCTGTCCCAGGCATTATGGAATGTGGACGAGGAGCAAACCCGTAGCGCTCTGGCCGGGGTTTTGGGCATCAACTATGATGTCCTCCAGGTACAACTTTTAAATCCGGACGGAACCCTGATTCACGAGCTACAATCGGCGTCCCCCCAAACCTCACCGGTTCAATACCTGCCCTTTTTGAGGAAAGATCCCGACAGCCCCCTCTATGAACAATTCAATTTCGGGTTTGATCTGACGTACAACAGCCAGTACACCGGCGAACAGAAGGTGGGTTCGATGGTGCTCTCTAGCGATTCCCACGTGGTATTGAATCGTGCAGCGCATACCTTTCTGATCACCATCATCAGCGCCGTTTTCAAGACCGCCCTGCTTTGGCTGATTTTCTATTTCATTATGCGCCGAATGGTCGACAAGCCATTGACCCGGATCACCCGTGCGATGACACAGCTCAACCCGAATTCCAAGGAAGATGCGTCTCACCTCGCCATTGATCCAGAATTGCTCTCGCGCGACGATGAACTCGGCGCCATGACCCAGACATTCAAAGAGATGGAAATGGCATTACACGAACGGAATCGCACATTACACGAGTATCAGGCGCACCTGGAAGAGAAAATCAAGGAGCGTACGTTGCAGCTGGAAATGGCGTCACAGGCCAAGACCGATTTTCTGGCGGCCATGAGCCACGAGATACGAACCCCGATGAACGGCGTGATCGGCATGACTCAACTGCTCGCCGGCATGCCGCTGAATGAGCGACAAATGAAATACGTCAAGGTCATTCAGAACTCCAGTGAATCGCTGATTGAAATCATTAACGGCATTTTGGATCATCTTAAAATTGACGCGGGGAAAATGGAGCTGGAATCCACGGATTTCAGCCTGGAATCCCTGTTTGACGATTGCATCGCCCTGTTCACGCACCGTTCAAAAGAATCCAACATTACCATCACACCTGTCTTCAAGCCCGACTGCCCGACCTGGGTAGCCGGTGACCCGACCCGCCTACGGCAAATTATTATCAACCTGTTGGGCAATGCCTTCAAATTTACCCGCGAAGGCGAGATCGTCCTGCAGGCTCAGCAAGTGGAACTGCGCCCGGACGACACCAGCCTGATTCGCATTTCCGTCAAAGATACAGGGATTGGGATCGAGGCAGAAAAGCAACGGCTTTTGTTTACGCCATTTAATCAGGCAGATACGTCCACGACCCGCCGCTATGGCGGCACCGGCCTGGGGTTATCGATCTGCAAACGACTCACCGAAATCATGGGCGGCAGCATTGGCGTCATCAGCGAAGTCGGCCGCGGCTCCACATTCTGGATCCAGATCCCGCTACAAGTCGTCGCAGCCCCCGAGCAGGAGCTGGACGAAAAGGGCGGGGCGCAATCTCTGCAGGGCAAACGCCTGCTAATCGTCGACGATCACCCGACTTTTTGTGAAATTACCATGGACGTTGCGGAAAACTGCGGCATGGTCACCACAGTCCTGACGGAAGGCGCCAGCGTCATCACAACCATCGAATCTGCACGTGAAGCACGGCAGGCTTTTGATCTGGTGATGATCGACATCGCCCTGCCTGATATGTCCGGGCTGGATCTGGCCCAGAAGATCACCAGCCATTTCCAATCCGACGCTCCCCGCCTGCTGCTGGTGAGCGCGTATCAGGATTTCCCGACGTCCACCATTCTCAGGCAGGTCGGCGCCAGCCTGTTTTTGGAAAAGCCGATCACCAACCGGGAGCTTCGGCGGGCTTTGATCCAGTCTCTGTCCGCGCCGGGCCCGGAACGCAAACCTGCGCCCGTGCCCGGCAAGCAGCCTTTCGAGGCGTTGCGGGTGCTGGTCGCGGAAGACAACGCCGTCAACCAGATGGTCATTACCGGCTTTCTCAGCCGCTTCGGCATTACACCCGTGGTCGTTGATAATGGGCTCAAAGCCATTCAGAAATGTACGGAAGATTCACATTTTGATCTGATACTGATGGACGGCGAAATGCCCGAAGTGGACGGTTGGGAAGCCACGCGGCAGATCAGGTCTTTAAACCGAACCCGTGCCGACGGTAGTCGCATCAAAATCATCGCCCTCAGTGCCCACGCTATGGAGCCTTACCTGGTCAAGGCACGTGAATGTGGCATGGACGGCTACCTGTGTAAACCATTTACCATGGCGCAGCTGCAGGCATTGCTTGATGAGCTGGTAGACGACCGCCTGCCCCCGCCGCCAGAAGCCGCCCGATACAAACGTTGAAAGGGCCTGCGCGTTCAGTGAGCAGACGTGGGGTTAGTCCGCTCACCTGGCGCCGACAGCTCGGCAGCCGTAGTTACCCGGTTTCGTCCGTTGCGCCTGGAATGATACACGGCATCGTCGGCTAAACGGATAGGGCTCCCCCTGTCTTCACCATCCACGGGAAAGGTTGCCACCCCAAAAAGATGCCGTAACCGCCGGCAGTTTTTATCCGTGGAAGACCAGACTGAGACTGACCATATTTTGTCGTAACACATTGATCCGCCCCCTCGCCTGCTCCTGGCTAGCACCGGGCAATACCAGCACAAACTCCTCGCCGCCATATCGGCAGGCTATGTCGCCCCCTGGATCTGCACACGCAGGTATTCCGCAAATTCCTGCAACAGCAGGTCACCGGCCTGATGACTGAAGTTGTCGGTGAACGGTTTGAAATGGTCCACATCCGGAATCACTACACTGATCACGCCGTTATTGCGCTTGGCGCGCAACAGTTCGCGGTCCAGACTTTCTTCGAGATAGCGACGATTGTACAGTTTGGCAAGCGGATCCCGCACGCGAACCTCTGTGGATCGTTAAGGTATCGCCAACCAATGTAGCAATCTCATCCTTGACCGATTTTTTAAAGAAACGTAATCTTGTGACCAAGATGGTCATTTTCGGCCTTCAACTGCCTAACGAAACAAATTGGATAATCACATGGACGTTAAAATTATAATTTCCGGGTTGGGTGTTGGATTTGGGTGGGCAGGTTTCGGTGCCAATGCGTTTTCCGGAGCCTACTTGCAAACCCGCGTGAAGCAAGGTGCCCCGGTGGATACCGACGGAATTGTTAGCTCTTTCAGTTTAGGCTCTGACTCCAGCACCATCATCGTGGGTCATGTCGCTACCAACTGGTTCCCGGTTGACAAAAAAGCAGAAAAGTTCCTTTCGGACAGATCCAACTTGCCTGGAAAAATAGCCGGGATAGAAGCGATTGACACACGCTTTCTCGGCGGCAAAGCGGACATAAAGTTTACAGTATTTGACGACATTGACAAAGGCCACACAATAATAGATCTCATTGGATTTCGTTCGTCAGGAGGGCCGTTAGCAGCGACTAAAGTTCGTGGACCATGCAAAGGCATTTCATCTACGAGGGCGGTCGCGCAATGAACTCTAGCAAACGTGCATCGGAAGTCGCCCCCCAGGCCACGATTACCCGTCGAACACTTAAACTATTCAATTGGTTTCTTGTAGCGATCCAGGCAATTGGAGGCTGCATATTAATGTCGCTGGGTTTCTCGGGCGAGGATTACCGTACACTGTCTACAGAGATTACCGGCAGTTCCCATCCTCCCTTTGCTTCCAACCTGCTGGAATATGTGTTTACGGCCGGTTTCGCCGCTTTTTCAGCCGCATTGACGGTTATCTTTCTTTGTTAAGGAGTTTTTAATAGCCTCCCTGAAAACACGGGTCAAACTAAACCTGCCAGTGCTTGCAGTGGTATTGCTGCTGCTGGGGTTGATTTTTACCCGTATTTACTACCCTGTGTGACTTACAGGAAATCCGGCCCGCGCCCTGTTGTGCTTCCCTCCGCTACAATGGCGTTGAACAGATTCACCAGTCTGAGTTGCTTTACATTGCTGACCGACGTCAACCCCAGCCCGGGATTTGCCACCACTATCGCCAGCGACTGGGCACGGGAGATGGCGACATTGAGGCGATGACGGTCGAACAGAAAATCCAGGCCGCGGGGCGAATCACCAGCATTGCTGGCGCACATGCTGAGGAAAACAATGGGCGCCTCCTGCCCCTGGAATTTATCCACGCTGCCTACTCTTGCCTGCTCCCCCAGGGCAGCACGCAGTTTACTGACCTGATGATTGTAGGGTGCAACAAACAGCATATCGTTCCAGTCAATCGGTCGGGTCGGATTTGATGAATAACCGGTATGAAAGGTCCGCCCCAGCAACTCTTTGGCCAGCGCTGCAATTTTTTCGACTTCCTCGTCTGACGCCTGGGTATTCCCCTCGTGCGCTACCGGAACGAATACAACACCTGACTCCCGGTCCAGAGATCCGCGGTAGTCCGGGGGAACGGCAACGGTGCGCTGGTCGTTGGCCGGATGCGCTGACAGCCGTCCATTATAAATCTGTTCGCTGATAAGCCGGTTCACCTGCGAATGCATGCGATAGGTGGTTCCAAGAAATACCCCCATGTCCTCGGGGATAGTGGGCGTTTCGTGTAGCAGGTAGTCCAGGATGGACAGACCGCTTTCTGCGGGATGACTGGCCTGTGAAGGCTGTCCCAGTTGCATCTGGTCGCCCATCAGGATCAGGTTGCGAGCAGACCGGCTCATGCCGATAAGATTGGCGACCGCCACCTGTCCCGCTTCGTCCACAAACAGGTAATCCAGCTGGCCGATCATATCCTCCCGGGCAAAGCCCCAGGCCGTCGTCCCCAGCACACAGCCGGGCTGCACCCGGCCCGCCAATTGGTTGTTGGATAGAATCGACACGTCATACCCGGCCAGCTCCGGTTCACCATCGCGCGTACAGCAGAAGGTTGCATCGATGCCTTGTTCCCGACAATAGCGGGCCGTACTGAGCAGCAGGTTATTGATGGCTTTATGGCTGTTGCTGGTGATACCGATACGCGCGCCGGATTGCACCAGCTCGGCAATAATATGTTTACCGGTAAAGGACTTTCCGGCACCCGGCGGCCCCTGTATGGTGAGGTAGCTGTTATCCAACCGTTTAACCACATCAATGATTTGCTGCAGCCGGTCCGTCGATCCGTTGTCGGGCGCTATGGCGCCGCCACTGTGATCTTTGATGCGCGGTTTACTGCGAGACAGAAAATCCAGTATCGCGCAACGCCCGGGCTTCAAACGACCCAGTTCGTAGTCCGTCACTACCTGATCAATCGCCTCGGGAATCGGCTTCGCATTCACATGCTCGTCCGGCACCAGCGTAATCCGCGCCGGCGGTGCCTGTGTGCTTTCCACAGCAATCAACCCACGCTCAAGGTTACTTTCACCGCGTACAAAATCCACCTTCCGACGCTTACCGTCCTCCGTCTCCTCCCCGAGCAAAAAGAACGTCTTTTGCGTGCCCTTGAATTCCTGGGCCGAATCAAACTGGTATTCAAAGACTTCTTTTTTCTTGCGGGCGGACTGTTTGAATGCGACTCGCTCAGTGCGTTGACAGCCGGCAAGACAATCAAGATCGTCCATCAATTCTATTTCGGTTGATTCCAGCCGCTCGAATAAACGCCAGAACACCGGCTTGCTTTCGCGGCGATGAAACTCCAGGCTCCAGGCCAGATTCTCGGTTAAGGCCGCCTGCGTTGGTGATATGTCCCGTTCGCTCTCCGCTCTCTGCAGCATGCGATCGCGCAACTGCGTGCGGGCTGTAATTTCTTCCTTTTCTTCCGGCTCAATGACATCCGTATTGCCCAGATAAACGATACCGTGCTCCGCCTGCTGCTGACGCAGCCAGTCCACCAACTCCTGCGTCGAGTTGCAGTCATCGATATTGTAGTCGCGGATATCGGCCAGAATTTCCGACGATTGCCAGTCTCCGCCCTCCTCGCCAGCCAGGTAACGTTCCCGCCATTGCTCATAGACCACCACGGAATCACCGCCGCTACCTACCGCTGTTTCTCGCCGCGCCCGGTACAGGTGCTCCACATTCTTGATGGAATAGCGCGGCTCCCCCAGCAATAGCCCACCCTGCACAATCCTGTACAAATCAACAAAAACCCCATTGCGCAGTAACTGGTCGACTTCATATTCACACACACCATAACGGCCCATCAGCTTTTTGCAGGCCGCGATTTCGTAGTTGGCGTAGTGGTAGATATGCATGGTCGGGTCATGCTGCCAGCGGGCATAAACCCAGTCAATAAAGCCCTCGAAAGCGGCCTTCTCCTGCGCCGGATCGTGGGCCCAGAAATCGCGAAAGCAACGCGCACCCCCTTCATCGAAATAAGTGCAACCCCACAAATATTCCAGACCGCCTTCATCCAGTGGATAGCCTTCGATATCAAAAAACACATCCAGCGGTGAATGCGGCGGCAATAGCGCCAGACCAACCCTGTTCTGCGCGCCCGGTTGCAGAATTGTGAAAGCGGGGACGGGATTACCCTGACTGCGCTTCTGTATTTCCGCCTGGGCTTTGAGGCGACGCAACACCTCACTGTGAACACCCGGCACGTAATCCAGATCGGTATCGGCCAGCGCCTGCATAGTATCAATACCAGCGCGGTTCAGTTTTTTGATCTGGCTGCGGGTGATTGTTGCCACCTGAAACAGATGGTCTTGTTCGGTCAATAACTGCTCGGCATAGCTGGACCAGTCACCCCAGCTGCCTGAGTCAGCCGGATCCGGCGGGCAACCGGCATCAAAGTCACCCTGGAATAACAGAAAAGCGTTTTTGAGAGCCCGATAGTAATAGTAAAAATCGCAGGTCTTGAGGTATTCCACATCACCGCTGCCCAGTGCCACCGCGATATGCTCTGCCCGCATGCCCTGCCCGGATTGCAGTAAATCAACATAGCAACACAGCTGAATCACAAAGGCCGGTCGGGTCTGTCGCGACAGTTTGCTGTCCCACACTTCATAGTGATAATCCCCGAGCCGACTTGGCCCCGGACGTTTGATCAACAAATCGGCAAAGCCGGAAAAACTGCCGTCGTCCAGGCGCGCCTGGGCGATCACATCACAGCCACTCTGCATGGCTTCCCGCGTCTTTTTGGCTTTCTCCTCTGCCGACTGCCCTTCAATTCTGACCAGCTGTAACCCCTGCTCCACGAAACCGGCTTCGAGTGCCGCCTCGCGGGCGTACCCCTTCTGCTGTAGCGCCACCATCAACGGGTCTGCCGCATCGCGCGCCGGGGCCTGCGTCGGAAATTCGAGCGCGTAACGATCCATCCAGGAAGCGAACGGGCTTTCCATGAACCGTGTAAGATCAGATGGTGAGAAATGAAGACCCTGGTGATTCTTGTGCATCAGCTAATCCGGCGTGTAAACGACAAAAGCGCAAGATACCTGCATATTTTCAGGCTCTGCGCACATGGCCACAAGGAAAGGAAACCTTAACCATACCGGTAACGAGGCCTTGATGCCAAATGACAAGTGGTGTGTACCGGGGCGACCCTACGTTCTCAGGTGATCGCCCCGATCCGACTATTCTGAAACAGAATAACGCCAGGGTCTGCTCAGGATTTGCCTGCCGTAAAGCCGCCATCCACCATCAGATTGGCACCGGTGATAAAACTCGCTTCGTCACTGGCCAGAAATACAACCGCATTGGCGATTTCTTCCGGTCGACCGAGCCGGCCCAATGGATGCAGGCTGATCAAATGCTGCATCATTTCCTCATCCAGGTCATTGAGCAGCGGCGTATCGATGTAACCCGGCCCAAGGGTATTGACCCGCACCCCCTTTGGGGCAGCCTCCATTGCCAATGAACGGGTGAGGTTCACCACACCCCCTTTGGCTGCACAATAGGCCGTCGTGTTGGACTGACCAAATATACCGAGAATTGACGCGCAATTAACAATGGCACCGCTGCCTTGCCCGTACATCTGTCGCAATGCCGCTCGAGCGACGCGGAATACGCCATTCAGATTAATTTCGATTACCCGCAGATAGTCTTCGTCGGAATAATCCGTGGCAGGGCAAACACCACCGATACCGGCGTTATTGAAGACACAATCAAGCCGTCCAAAAGCCTCCACCGTCCGGTTAACCAGGTCATCGACCTGCTCGGTAGATGTCACATCGGTGGCCACGAACAGACAACTGTTTGCCCGTTGTTCATTAAAGGATTTCGCGCGGGCCTCACCGTCGCTGCTGGCCAGGTCGGCGATGACTACCTTCGCACCTTCTTCCAGGCTGCGCTTTACCGTCTCCAGCCCAATCCCGCTGGCCCCGCCTGTTACTAACATCACTTTGTCCTGTAAACGCATGGCTGCCTCCAGAGTTGTACTCATGAATTTAGTACCGCAAAGCCAAACCCTACGGGCACCCATGCCCGTCGGATCTGCCAGACCCTTGCGCAGGGCACCCCAATTCAGTCATCTTTGGCTCCCATCGGTCATAAAGTGGTCACTTGCTAACACAAAGCGTAAGTGCGCCCTGTGACCGTTTACCGTAACAGCCTTAACATAAAAGGTACAGAACATCTGGTATCCTTCGCGTCCACACAGCCCCGGCATAAAATAGCTGAAAACCACTTGATGGCAGGCGCTATGCGCATCGGATGCACAAATCCACCGCCACAAAAAAGGGTGTCGCCGACGCGCATTGTTTTTGAGACAGTGCGCTACCTTTGAATCATCACTCGAAATCGCATCATGGCCATTAATCCCGCAAAACTTTACCAGCTCAAGATCACCCTGCTCCACAGTACACAGCCCGTTTGGCGCCGCATCCTGGCGGGAAGCGACACAACCCTCGACCAATTGCATCAGATCATCCAGATCGCAATGGGCTGGGAAGATTGCCACTTGCACGCATTTACCAGTGACAAAGGTGAATATTTTGGCCCGAAGGACGCCAGCGACGAGCCGCATCTATTCAAGGATGAATCCCGCGTGCGACTGGACAATGTGCTACGCAAACCGAAAAAGAAGCTGCGGTATGAGTACGACTTCGGCGACAGCTGGATCCATGAGATTGTGCTGGAAAAGCAACTGCCATTGATCGGCAACCGGAATCACGTGAAATGCCTGGAAGCGGTTGGTGCCTGCCCGCCGGAGGATATCGGCGGTATCGGTGGGTACGAATATTTTCTTCAGGTGATCAACGACCCGGATCACCCCGAACACCACGAAATGACGGAATGGTTCGGCACTGAACACTTCGACCCGGCGGCTGTCGATATCAAAGAAATCAATGCAGCGCTGCAAGGAGAATGGCAAATGTTCTCCGAGGAGACCACGGATCAGGAAAACGGTACCCTTGACCAAATGACGCAGTTTTTCAGTGGTCAATCGTTTGATCCCGAGGAAGTTCTGCAAGCAGCAATCCAGACCTACATGGATGAGAAGCAGTCGCAACCCATTGCTGATTTTCAAGGCCTCAGTTCCAACCAGGTCCACCGGCTTATTTACTCACCTTTCGACTGCCCCGAGCTTCTGCAATGGCGTGTTGATGAGAGTCGTCTGGACCGGTGCCCATTAATCAATATGGCAAAGTCCTTCATCGCGCGGCTGCAACAAGGCGAAATCAAGCTCACCGCCAAAGGCAATCTGCCACCCACGGAAGTACGTTTATTAGTCACAGCAAGCGGCCTTTATGATCCACATGAAGGAAAAATACGCAGCGAGGACGATGTTATGTCGGTTCAGGTGATGCGCCTGCTTATGAACAGCTCCGGCCTGACCCGGATACAAAAAGGACGACTGCAACGCACCAAAAAAGGTGCCGAACGACTCGCTAAAAGCGGGTGGTCGCCCATCTTTGAAGAATGGAGCAAGATTGCCCTCACCCGCCTGACCTGGCACGCGCCGGAGGACAACCCAGAGATTCCGGATATGCGGATCGTTTCGTGCTTCATGCTTTGGTTGCTGCGTGTGCATGGCGACGCCTGGCAATCCGACGAATTTTACCACCGGGGTGTAATCAGGGCGTTTCCAAACCTGCTTCAGAATCCATCTGACAAATCAGAAAACCTCCGCCTGCGCTTTGCGTTCAACTGGCGAACACTTCACCTTCTGCATTGGCTGGGTTTGATGGAATATCAATCCGAATCGACCAAGCCGGAGCAGACCAAAGCCACAGACGGACCGACCATCCGCGCAACACCATTGCTGCGGGAGATCGTCACGTCGCCAACCTGAGCTTGAGGGCGTTGTGCGGCCGGGAGCTATTTATTAGCGCGCCGCTTTGCTTGATGAGAACCTCATTACTTGCGGTGAACAATGGGTTACACATCATTTATGTGAAAAGATCGACAAAAGCATTTGTAATACATTCAGGTTATCTAGCGAATGCTTGACAATTGGCATTCGCGCCATAAATAATGGCGAACTCAACAACACTCAAGGATGATCGTCATGCCATCATTTCGCCCAAACTCCCAATGTCTACTTGCCGCCCTCCTTTGCATCGCTATGAGCGGATGCAGCAGCGGTGGCAGCGGCAATACCTCTGAAGCCCCCGCTGACGACAACACCAGCCCGGCTCCGATTTCGACACCCGGGGAGACTGAAACCGGGACTGAGACCGAGTCTGAATCACCGACTGATCCGCAAACCCCGAACGAGGAACAGCCCGCTCCATCACTGGGCGCAGGCGAACCGGTTATTCAGACCACCGAAGCGTCATTTACCGAAGTTGACCAGCCTGATTGGTCCATTTTGATGAGAGAAGGGACCTGGCGAATGCGTCACCGCCTCAATCTCTTCGGCACTTCTGATCGCATCTATCCAGACCAGCCGGAATACCTCGGAACGCGCTACAACATCGAACAATCGTTTCTCTTTACCGTCGAAGCCGTTTCTGATGGGCAGGTGCGAACTTACCATTGCGGCGACTTTCAGAGCGACACCTACAGCGTCCCGGAATTCGGAGCCCAGTTCGCTGAGCTGGTGAATTCGGACGATTCTACTGAAAGCGGGGTAGCCCTTTGCGCCGCATCTATCAACAATCGTTACTTTGTTGCTCCCGATGCTTTGCGGGTTGAACGATATTGCCAGGACGAAAATGTCGCGACCTTTGAATTTGTACGAATATCAAACAATACCCAGTTCGAGGTAGCTGAAGCATCACTGAATTCGACTACTACCGGTGCAATCCAGGAATCGACTGGCGTGTGCGGAAATCGATTAACCAACCACTCGAAAATTGATCCTGACTATTTAGACGTAGTCGAAGAGAAATACCGCGATTTTGGCGGCTACTTTCAATTGTGGAACGTCCTGACCCCCTATGGAGAGGCCTTTCTAGACATGTCAGTAATCGCCTCCGGCGACTTGGGCGCCCAGCACCTTGCCGTTGGACAGTCATGGCCTCTTGGTTCACGCAACCCTGACGGCTCCCTGATACAACTGCATATTTCCGAAGAATGGCCGGAGGACTCACCCGGAAACATCAATGACCAAATATATCTAAGACCGGACAGCGGCACACTGGAAATCATTGCGCTGGAAGAATACTTTACCGCTTTTAGATTCGACTTCGTCACATCGGACGGTGAAGCAGTAAGCGGAACTTTCTCTATTGATTTCGGCCGCCAATAGAATACTTGGCGTCTGGAATGAATCCGCCGTAGTCAGTCTGCGCTCGCAAGCAAGCTGAATACAGCGCGACACAATCCCCGTGAAACTTAATAGTCGCATGTGCTATTGACCACAGGGATCCTTGCCCGGCCCGGCTCGTCGGTGTTCATATTATGACACCAGCCCTTTCAAGGTGATTTTTTAGCCTCTTTTAACAGTTTTGCTGTAGACACATGCGGCTCTTTGGATGAGCTTACCTTTTTGACAACTTTTTTCTTTGGACCTCGCCGGTTCTTCTTATATTTTTCG
>CAYSTJ010000065.1:0-16769 GCA_964434105.1 uncultured Cellvibrionaceae bacterium
CATCCTCACGCTTGTCGAAGGGATCGTTAATGCTGTTTCGGGGATGTTCAACTAGGGTCTGTTGACGTTACATCATCACCACCACTTCTGGCGGCTATTTTTTTGACTGGCCAGGCAGAAGAAGCGTGGTTTGGTGGTGCCAAATAGGCGACTGATAACGACGCCAGGCGGAAAAATGGCCGCAGCCCTTCAGGTTGTGCCTGAAGACGCGCCACTAATCGTTGCTCCTCATTCATTTGGAGCGACCAAACCATATTCGTCGCGTCGGCATGCCGCATCTCAAAATAACCCCGGAAGCGTTTCGGGGTACCGTATATGAAATCGCGAGGTCATTCCTGGAAGCGAATCGCTCGTATGCAGACAACGTTGATCGACGGGCGGAAACCTGTTTTCTATAATCGTGAGATCTATCCCGTTTTAAATTGACGTTGTGCGTCATTCTTTATATCCGAAACAAGTGAGAACATTTAGCCGTCCCGAGAAAATACGACGATCGGTCGCTGTTTTATCGCCGGCAGTTCACGCAGAATAAAAATTGTAACTATTCAGCTCACGCCCGGGTTTGCCCCTGTACGTACAAATGAAAGCGGCGTTAAAAAATGGTCACAAACCTGTCGGGAACAGGTTTGAACGCCTGGCAGACGGCCCGGAGGGCGAGGCGCAGGATGCGCGGCGTATTTACATGAGTAAACTCACATTTTTCGCCCTGCTCTGAACAACTCTGGACGCAATCTGAACAGTTACGACATGATCTGAACGGTTACGACATGAGCTGAATAGTGACTAAAAATTAATCGAGGTATTCATGCAGATCAAACGAACTGGCCTGGGGTTGCTGTTTTCCGTACTGTTCCTGTCCGGCTGTGGCGGCTCTGGTCTGCCCGACGCCGGTTCTTCCAGTTCGTCCAGCAGCAGTAACAGTTCTTCCTCTTCCAACTCATCAAGTTCATCATCCAGCGCGTCTTCATCCTCGGGCACACCTGCGCCTCAGGTCGGTCGACAAATGGAAGCGCTCGATCGGGGCCTGGTGGCAGTGCGTACGGGGCAGGGCGTGTTTCTGTCCTGGCGAATGCTGGGTACCGATGCCGAATCCATCGCGTTTAACCTTTACCGGGACGGCGCTCTGGTCAACGGAACGCCTATCGTCGACAGCACCAATTATCTCGATTCCAGTGGTACCGCGAGCAGTGTTTACACCTTGCGTGCAATTGTTGATGCCAAAGAACAGGCGGCTGAAAATGCCGGGACGGTGTGGCAGCAGCCCTACAAAACCGTTCCGTTGAGCCGCCCAGGAATGCAATATTCACCCAACGACCTGTCGGTGGGTGACCTGGATGGCGACGGCGATTACGAGCTGGTGGTCAAGTGGGACCCGGACAATGCCAGGGACAACGCGCACAGTGGCCATACCGATAATGTTTTCATTGATGCATACACGCTGGAAGGTCAGCGGCTGTGGCGCATTGATCTGGGGCGTAATATCAGGGCGGGAGCACACTATACGCAATTCCTGGTATACGATTTCGACGGCGACGGCAAGTCGGAAGTGGTGATCAAAACCGGTGACGGTACCCGCGATGGCACTGGCGCTGTGATTGGCAATGCCAGCGCGGACCACCGCAACGCCGAAGGCTATATCCTGAGCGGCCCTGAATTTCTGACCGTGTTCAACGGCGAGACAGGCGCGGCGATGACGACTACCGCATTCGAACCTGCGCGCGGTACCTTGAGTTCATGGGGCGACACCTATGGCAATCGCGTGGACCGGTTTCTGGCCGGTGTCGCCTACCTGGACGGAAAGCGGCCCAGTATCGTTATGTCGCGCGGCTATTATGCGAAAGCGATGGTCGTCGCCTGGGACTGGCGCGACGGCCAGTTAAGCCGGCGCTGGACCTTCACGGCCGATGGTTCACAGCATCAGAATTTCCGGGGGCAGGGCGCCCACAGCCTCAGTGTGGCTGATGTGGACGCAGATGGCAGGGACGAAATAGTTTTTGGTGCCGCCACGATAGATGACAATGGTCGTGGCCTGTATTCCACCGGTCTCGGTCACGGCGATGCCTTGCACGTGAGTGACATGGATCCAACCCGGCCCGGGCTGGAAGTCTTTATGGTGCATGAATCCCCGGGCAGTTACGGTGATTATGGGCTGAGTATGCACGACGCCCGTACCGGGCAAATTCTGCACGGTCAGAGTGGAGAAAACACTGACATAGGCCGAGGTCTGGCGGCGGACATTGATCCGCGTCATCCCGGTATGGAATCCTGGGGTTCACGCGGCGGCCTGGCGAATGCCACCGGTCAGATAATCAGCAATGCCAAACCCGGCTCAATGAACTTTGCCGTGTGGTGGGATGGTGACCTGTTGCGGGAATTGCTGAACGGCACGACGATCGACAAGTGGGATTACAATCGCGGCACACTGACCCGCATGCTTTCTGCCAATGACTATGGCGCGGCTTCCAACAACGGCACCAAATCGACGCCCGGCCTGTCCGCCGACATTTTGGGTGACTGGCGCGAAGAAGTCATCTGGCGCCACTCGGACAATGACCGGTTGCTGATATTCACGACAACTGCCCAGACTGCACACCGGTTACGCACATTGATGCATGATCCGCAATATCGGACAGCGGTTGCCTGGCAGAACGTCGCCTATAACCAGCCACCGCATCCGGGGTACTTTTTGGGTGATGGTATGAATCCGCAGCCCGCACCACCGATCTACTTTCCCGCAAGACCACGTTGAGCGACTGACGGTGTAGGCCGTCAGCGGAGAGGTCATTGCCCGAACCCATACGGCTGGTGCCCGACCCCGCGCCCCCCTTCACAGCAATGGAAAATGGCGTCATTGCCATCACGTTTGCGATAGCAATCGAGAGGGCGCCGCCTTGGTGCGGATGGAAACCCTCGGCTGGGATAGCAACGGCTGACCCTATTTGCCCTGAAAAACTTTTCAGAGCGCCCCGGACCTTTGCACGGTGAAGCCCACTGCGCGGGCCGGGCTGGCCGCAAAAGCAAAGACTATCCCGTTGCGAGCCGATGGAAAAGACGCGCGGGAGCTGATCGGTTTTTCCAGCAAGACCTGCGGCGTTTGATTGAAGGATATGGCTTGAAAATATCCTTGTCGTGTACACTGGCTCTGGATCTGGCGTTGCCCGGCCGGCGTCGCGCAACTCAATCAAGTATTTCCACAGTAAGGGTAGTGAATGAGTATTCTCAAAGGCAAGAAAATATTGGTGGCAGGTATTGCGAGCGAAAGGTCTATTGCCACCGGAATCGCTGACGCGTTGAATCGACAGGGTGCCGAACTGGCATTTACCTACCTCAACGAAAAATTAAAAAGTCGGGTAGAAGCGGTTGCGGAGCGTTGTGGGTCGAACCTGTTGTATCCGTGCGATGTTTCGTCGGATGCGCAGATAGACAGTCTGTTCCAAAGTCTGGCGAAAGATTGGCCCACCTTTGATGGGTTTGTGCATGCGGTTGCTTTTGCACCGGCAGACCAACTGGATGGAGATTACCTGGATTGCGTGACCCGGGAAGGATTCAGAATCGCTCACGACATCAGTTCCTACAGCTTCGCGGCAATGGCCAAGGCCGCGCGGCCCTGCCTGAACGAACAGTCGTCACTGATAACGTTGAGCTATCTGGGCGCCGAGCGATCTATACCGAACTACAACGTCATGGGCCTCGCCAAAGCGTCGCTGGAGGCCAATGTTCGCTTCATGGCGGCGAGCCTGGGGAAAAGCAACGTGCGAGTCAATGCAATATCTGCAGGACCGATCAGAACCCTGGCGGCCGCCGGGATTTCCAATTTCCGCAGCATGCTGACCCAATTTGAAAAAGCCGCGCCACTTGGCCGCTGTGTCACTATCGAAGAGGTCGGCAATAGTGCTGCGTTCCTGGCGAGTGATCTGGCATCGGCCATTACCGGACAGATTATATATGCCGATAATGGTTTTAGTACGACGGCTTTACCAAATACCTGAATAGTGCGCATCAGCTGCGAATGCTGCCGGCGGTAAAATACCTGTTGACAGCGTGTACTACCAAACCGGAGAGACCCGCCGTGATCACAGGTTCCTGTCATTGCCAGAACGTGGCGTTTCAGATACGTGAGAATGCACTGACAGTACGCTATTGCTACTGCATAACCTGCCGTAAACTTAGCGGTGCCGATTATTCCGCTGTAGCCCGGGTTGCGCGGGACTCGTTCAGGATTACGCAGGGCGCGGATACGTTAGCCGTTTACGAATCACGGCCGGGGAAACTGCGATACTACTGCTGCAAATGTTTTTCCCCTGTGTATGTGACTACGGATAACGAGCTATCATTCCTGCGCGTTCGCCTGGGTCTCCTTGACGGTAGCCCAAAGATTACCGTAACCGGGCATATGTGGGTGAGCGAAAAGCCAGCGTGGCGTACGATCGATGATGATCTGCCTGTTTATAGAAATGACTATACCGACGGGCAACCGTAGCTAATAACATACAAAAAAACTCAGATCGTTGAAGCAGAAAAAAGCCCTCTACCTAAAAAGTAGAGGGCTTCTATTTACCTGCCCTGGTTATTTAATGCTCGTCCATAGTTCGGGTTGATACTTACCAAACTGTAAACCAGGCCCAGGGCTGTCCGCCTTTTGTTGCCTGCATGCAGTAACCACCGTTGCGTTGCAGCGGCACGTCCCAATTGCTGCTATTACATTTTTGCACTTTTCCATTAACCATCAGTTTTCGTTTGCCTGCGAAGTTGTTGCAGGTGCCCTGAGCGAGGTCGGCCTCAACTTCGAAGCAGACTGCACCGGTGCCCAGCGGGCCAGACGGATAGCCTTCGCCGTCAAATTCCAACACCTCTGGGTTGCTGCAGAGATTCTCACACGGACCTGCGCCGTCCTCTGAAGCATCCTCTACTTCAATAAAGATCGGGTTGGCATGGAACCAGATGTCGGCCCATCCCTCTACGTCTGCATCGAGTATACCGTTTACGTGGGGAGGACAATCCGCATCTTCACAGGGAATATTATCTGCCAAATGATCCGACAAAGGGTTGCCGTACATATCGCGCATATGCGGAGTGCCAGCCGGCAGGTTGGTACCCCGGGCCCGGATGTAAGTATCACCCTCGGCAGTAAAGCTGTAGGTCAGCTTGTAGGTATTGCCTTCACTTTTTTCCCAGGGGTTGCCATGTCGTTTGGCGTACGGACTAAATTTCCCAAAGTCCGACCAGGTTTTGACAATGCGGGTGGTAGCCGGGGCCAGCGGGTTGTAATATTCAGGGTCCGTCGGTTCGATGATACCGTTGACTGCGCCCTGAATCAGGTCTACCTGTGCCAGCTCCGGTTCGTTCAATGGCACTTTTTTACCAATCTGCAGCAATGCAGGGTTATTGAACGCATATTTGCTGTTATTGGTTCCGTCCGGATCCGTAACAACCAGTGTAACCTTCACTTTGTCGCCTTTGCGCACGGACAAACTCTCACCCATCACGGCACAGTTTTTATCGGTACAGGCTTTGAACGTTAAATCGCCTGTGATCAGCTGTCCCTGAACGGTAAATGAGTTACCGCTACGCAGGCTGTCGATAACATCGCGCGCGGGATCCTGGGAGAACTTGCCTTCCATCCATGAGAAGTTTTCCTGGTACTCGCCGGGCCAGAAATCGTTGGTCGATTCGAAATCCAGTGGGCCAAATGCGCCACGGCTATGCCAGTCGGAGCTGGCAAAGAACCAGTACCGCCGACCTTCGCTCAGCATTGCATCCCACATGGTCCGCACACCCGGGCGACACAGCGTGACGCGCGCTGGATCTGTATCGGGGCCAACCAGTTCAAACCTGCTGCCAGGGCCAAAATCGGCCTGGGTCAACGGGTTGCCGTCAAAGTCCATACCGGGTTTTGCTGCCTCTGCTGCACCATAACAGCCGGTACCACCAAAGGTATACAGGCCTGCCGTAGGCCGGCTGGCGCTGTAGCCGCCACGGTTTGGTGCGGCCTGATGACCGGGTTGGGATTCAAAACCGAATGCCACGTCGGGGGCCAGACTGTTCCAGTCACGCATGTGCTCCACGTTGTAACCGCGGTTAGCGCCTGAAACAAACGCACCCTGACGCTCTACGTGCGCTTGAACAGCGACCGACTCACCCGGGAAGTTCTCCTGCTTCCATAAAATGGCCGCGGCAGATTTAACATGGTTGCCACTGATATTCGGACTGATGCCGTCGACCAGGGTCGCATTGTAGTCCGCCGTGCCTTCTTCCGGGCGTGATCCGAACAGTTCGATCAGCTTGTTATTGGCCTCTTCACTTAACTCACATGTCCAGCCCTGGCCGCCGCCGCCGCTGGTGTCGGACGAGTTACTGGCGAAGCAGTACTCGAACTGCGCAAGGGCGTCAGAGTTGGGAATCGCGTCGTATTGTCCGGTACTCACGATATTACTGGAATGCTCATGGCCGGGGACCACCCACTCAAGGCCCAGAAAGGCCACTTTGCCTTCGTTGTGTGGCTTCTCGCGTTCTTCCACTATCGACACCAGATTAAACTCCTGCAGGGCCTGCCAGCGCCACATGGAAGGGACATCGACACCGTCACGCGTGCTCTGGAACGTCAGGTCGCCCTTAATGTCATCCACGCCGTTAGGTAAGGTGTTAACCCAAAGTCCGCGGTTTAGCGAGCTGTCCCGATTGAGTCCCAGAAAGTCGCTGACCCGGCAGTCACGAATGCCGCGGCCGCTGTGCCCCACCTGAACAAACCAGTCCAGATGTTCCAGCGACTTTCTTGTCAGTGTCTGCACCGAAGTGGAACCATCGGAGCAGGTCGTATGGTTATGGAAGTCGCCCGACAGGTATTGTCCGCCAGCGGATGCCGCGCCACTGGCGCTGACAACGGCTGCGGCCAGCACGGCGGACATTGCGTTTGTATTCATAAGTCACCATAAGTTTAAAAGCGGAATAGGAAAGAAATGAGATGGTACCTGGGCCGGCTTTTTATACAGTCGCTGTGCGATGCCTTCTGATCCGACCCCGTGGGAATTTAAACAGAGAGAAGTGTCATTAATGTTATAAATTTATGAATATCTGTTTTTTTAAAAAGTATGGTAACTATTCAGCTCGTATCGGAACTGCTCAGATTGCATCCAGATTCGCCCTCCGGGCCGCCTGGGCAGGCGTTCAAACCTGTTCCCGACAGGTTTATGACCATTTCCTTACGCAGCTATGGGCAAATCGGGGTGGGAGTTGAATAGTTACAAAGTTTGAAACAAAAATCTCGGGATCATCCTGAGAAGTCGTTGAAAGACCGGGATTCATGAATATGAAACATAAAGCGCTTAGGCTGCGAAATCCGGATGATAAGGCTGGATTGTCACCGGTAAGCAATCTGGTGCAGCGGCTCATAAAAGCGTCGCACCAATGCGTATGAATGAAACGTCAGGAAATCTGGCAAACCTTAAGATGTTTTAGGTGTGAACGCATTTCTCATGAAACTTCCTGGATTGGTAAATATTCTGAAAGAGCCCGTTGTGCAGTTCATGCTGTTGGGTGCGATTATTTTTGGTGTCGACCACTTACTGGTGATCAACCAGACCGATCCCAAAAATATTATTATCGATGACGATCAGATAGAACAACTGGTGCGGATATTCGAAGAAGGGCAGGGTCGTTCCCCCAGTGGCCGGGAAATAAACAATATGGTCATCACGTGGTCGCAAAATGAAATTCTTTACCGTGAAGCAAAAAGGATGGGGCTTGACCGCGGTGACGATATGATCCGCAATCGCTTGTTGCTGAAAATTCGCAATGTGCTGTTTAATAATGTTGTCATAAGCAACCCCGAGGAAGAACAGTTACAGGAATTTTTTGAGATAAGCAAGCAGAATTACTACATTCCTGAACGCTATGATATTGAAATGATAGCGTTGCCGGAATATCTGGATCTGGAGGATGCCCAGGCAGTACTGGATATAAGTGTAAGGGACGGTGTACCAGGGGAATATCTTGATAGTCGATACGAATACCTTAACCGCCGGGAAGAGAATTTGATTGAGATGTTCGGCGTCGAAGACAGTGCTACCATCCTCTCGGAGAGTAACAAGGGCAGCGAATGGATCCTGATATCACCCCGGAATCGCCACCATATGGTACGCGTGGTATCGAAACATGCTGCAGTGGAACCCACTCTGAAAAGTGTGCGCGCCAGAGTGTTGCAGGATTACGAACGCTATGCCGCCGATCTACAGATATCCGGTCAGACTCACAGTATCGCCCGACAGTATCGGGTGCATCTTGATGTCTCTGATGATTACCTGGAGAAAATGGAGAGTGATGTTCCGCGTAACCCTTTCGAAGATCCTCAAAAATTCAGTGTGAAAGCGGATGCCTCTCGCAAGTTGGTATCTGAATTGACATCTGACGGGCGCTGATATGACGGTCTTCATTAACAGTCAGAGCCGTGCTGTCGGCCGTTGGATGCTGTTGATTCTGTTGCTGGTGTCTCCCTTGATACAGGCGCACAACACACCCATTACCATGTTGACCCTGACCGAGCGGCAACCGGGAACATTCTATCTGGACTGGCAATTTGACAACACAGTCGACCAGTCGCCACCAACGCCGATCTTTCCGGAGCATTGCAGTTATAACCACCCCCGTCTCAGCTGTGGGGAGCATGGATTGTTTGGCCGAATATCGGTTGAGGCTCTGGGTGAGCGCTATTCTGCGGCAATGGTCAGGGTTGTACGTCTAGATGGTGAAGTCCACACCTATACCCTGTCTGCTGCAAGCCCGACCGCAATGTTGACCCAGGACGGAGTTCTCCCGTTGAGTGAGGTCATGAAGTCATATACGCCGTTGGGGTTCGAGCACATTCTGCTGGGCATTGATCACCTGTTGTTTGTCCTTGGGCTGATGATGCTGGTGAGCAGTCGCTGGATGCTGGTTCGCACGATTACCTCGTTCACCATTGCCCATAGCCTGACGTTGGCCGCGGTAACCCTGGGCTGGATGGGTGTGCCGGAGCGTCCGGTGAACGCCGCTATTGCACTCAGTATCGTTTATGTGGCCGTCGAGGTAATAAAGCACCGGCAGGGCATCCCGTGCTGGAGCGCAAGAGCGCCCTGGGTCGTGGCGTTTGGTTTTGGTCTGTTGCATGGGTTCGGGTTTGCCGGTGCATTGACGGACATCGGATTGCCGCCAGAAAACCTTCCCGCCGCCTTGCTTTTTTTTAATATTGGGGTTGAGCTGGGGCAGCTATTGTTTGTGTTTGCGGTGCTGCTGCTGATTCGCTGTCACCGCATACTCTCGGCCGAGCTGCCGCATTGGGGGCAGACCAGTGCGATTTACGGTATTGGAGCAATAGCGAGCTATTGGTTTATCGCGCGTGTGTCCATGTTCTTTGAGATTCCTCCTGGCTATTAGCTGGATATTGTGGGTAATAATCAATGCAAAATATGAAAAGAAGTTGCGTAGGATCTCTGCGCATTATATCCGCACTCGCTGCATTACTTTTTTCGGTCGATGTATTCGCTCACGTTGAAACCGGCGTAGCCGGGGGGCTTGCCAGCGGACTATTGCACCCTGTCACCGGGTTAGACCATTTGATTGCCATGGTTGCCGTCGGTATATGGGGTGCACAACTGGGGCGCCCGGCTATTTATATCCTGCCCGTTACATTTCCAATGGTGATGGCGCTGGGCGGGTTGCTCGGCCTGTCGGGTTTACCGGTTCCAGCAGCGTTGGTGGAAGTTGGTATTGCTCTGTCGGCAGTTACTTTGGGCCTGTTGGTCGCATTGCGATTACAAGTTCCGCTTTGGGGTGCCGCGGCCATCGTGGGCATCTTTGCCCTGTGTCATGGACATGCCCATGGTACCGAATTGCCTTCGGCGGCGAATGCGCTGGCCTATGGCGTCGGCTTTGTGATTGCGACCGGCCTGTTGCATCTGGGCGGGATCCTGCTGGGCGAACTGATCCGCCTGCCGGTCGGCGACCGGATTATACGAAGTATCGGCGCACTCATCGCAATATTGGGCTTTGTTTTCCTGTCGACGCATGTCGTCGCGTAGCTATTCTGATTATTATGAAATACCATTACTTATTGCTGACTGCGTTGATGTTTCTGTTGCCGCAAACCGCAACGGCGCACCTCGTATCAACGCGCTTTGGCGAATTCTATAGTGGGGTATTACACCCTCTGAGTACCCTGATTCATTTATTGCCCTGGATAGCCATTGCGCTTCTGAGCGGATTGCAGCGAGAGGGTGAATTTTCGCGCAGAGCCTTGATAATATTTCCCGTCGCAACTTTTTTGGGTGCGATAATTGGGGGGCACTTCGAACAGCCGGAATGGATTGGCTTCCTGAATATGGTATCGTTTTTCATTGGTTTGCTGATTGCGCTGGCACTTCAGTTAAAGGCGGGTGCATTCCTCGCAATAGTTTCCGTTGTTGGTTTTACGCATGGGTTTGCCAACGCTGAATCCGGTCTTCGCGGTAGTGATTTTATTTTGTATGTTTGTGGCGTAGCGGTTGCCGCCTACATGCTGATGACGCTGGTGAGCGCTGTGTCAAAATATACATTTAATCAGGCCGAGTGGGGCAATGTGGCCATCAGGGCAGGGGGTAGCTGGATTCTGGCCGTAGGCATACTTTATATTGGTTATAGCCTGATGAATCCAGCAATGCAGGTGTCAGTGTGATACCCGGGTTTTCCGCTGCTGGGGAGTTGCAAACAGCTACGGAACAGAAGTTGCTCCGAACACGCCTTTTCTACGTTCTGGTTATTGGTTCGGGTGCCGCCGGTCTCGGCTATCAAATGGTGTGGAGCCGGATGCTGTCGGTGTCCCTGGGCCACGAGACAGTGGCGGTTATTGCAGTCGTTTCGGCATTTTTTATCGGGTTGACGGCGGGCGCTTTCGCACTGGGCGCTATGATTCGCAGATCGTCCCGCCCGCATTTCTGGTTTTTTTCATTGGAGTGTGCTATCGCCTGCTGGGCGATAGCCCTGATTTTTATCGTGCCCGCCTACAACCAGTGGATGCCAGGTTTGATAGGCGCACAGCCTTCTGTGCTGCAGCACTGGGCTTTGGCTTTTACGGGCAGCTTTCTGGTGTTACTGCCTGCCACCGCGGCCATGGGCGCAACATTGCCGGCAATGGAAAGGGCCATGGCGGGGCTGTGGCGAAAACCCGATCGTGTCGCAGGACTTTATGCGTGCAATACGCTGGGTGCCGTCATTGGCACTTTGGGAGCGACTTTCTACCTGATACCGCAATTTGGCTTGACAACAACTTTGTTATTGCTGGCGGCTATCAATGTTATCTGCGCTACAGGGATACTGTTAGCGTGTGACGTGAAAGCAAGAGTGGACTCACCGGTTATTCCCAAAACTATCGATGCAACGAATAACGACTGTTTTGGTGCCGGGAATCCCCGGTTGCGCCTTTCCGAAACAGGTGAGTTCCGGTTTGGAAGGATCCACTTTACCGTTATTCTCTTTTTCACGGGACTGTTGGGCATCGGCTATGAGATTCTGGTAATTCGGGTGCTCAGCCAGATTCTGGAAAATACGGTGTACACTTTCGCGGTCGTGTTGTCTGTTTATCTAATGGGCACAGCGTTGGGTTCGGCTTTGTACCAACGGACTTGGGCGCGTCAGAAAATGTTCGCCCGGCAGTGGGAAGCCCGGCTGGACATTCTGGTAGCAGCCGCCACCACCGCGTGTCTGCTGGGAGTGCTGGCGCTGTGGGTGTGCAATTCACTGTACGCGACGGTCTGGCAGGGGCTGGGGCGCGGATTTATGCCGGCCTTGCTGGGCGAGTTCGCCGTTGGTGCCGTCGCTTTTCTGCTACCCACGATCGTTATGGGTGCGTTGTTCAGCCATCTCGTGCAAAAAGCAACGCAAACCATTGGCCTGGGTGCAGCGCTCGGCGCCAACACACTCGGGGCTGCGTTCGCACCCATCGTTTTCGGAGTAATGATCCTGCCGTTGACCGGTGCAAAGGTGGCACTACTGCTAATTGGAACAAGTTATCTTTTACTCCTGTCGAACACAGGAATCCGAGCCAGACGTTTGGCCATAGCGCCGGTGAGCCTGGCAATCCTGATTGCTTTCAGTCCGCTTCAGTTGCGTTTTGTCAATGTACCTGAGAGCGACCGCCTCCTGGTCTACCGCGAGGGGGTCATGGCAACGCTGGCGGTAGTGGAGCAGGAAAACGGGCATAGATTTCTCAAGGTGAATAATCATTTCACCATGGGTGGTACCGCCAGTCGTTATTCGGATCATCGTCAAACACATATTCCCCTGTTGCTGCATGGCTCGCCCCGGTCGGTTTTATACCTGGGCATTGGCACCGGGATAACATTTGATGCAGCACGTTTTTATCACCAAACCAAAGCGGTTGGCGTCGAGCTGATTCCTGAGTCCCTGTCGCTCGTGTCCTATTTTGGTGTCAATCCTGATGATGGGCAATGGCAGGTTGCGCCGCAGTTAATGGCGGGTGATGCAAGGCGGTACGTATTGTCCGGAGATCGGCAATTTGATGTGATCATCGGTGAAATCTTTCACCCTGCCCGTGACGGCGCGGGGTCACTCTATACGGTCGAGCACTTTTCCGCGGTGAAAAACCGATTGGCAGACGATGGATCATTCTGCCAGTGGCTACCGCTGTTTCAGCTGGACATGCTGTCGCTGCAGACCATAGTGCGCACCTTTGTGCATGTGTTTCCCCACGCGCGGTTATACTTGGGGCATTACAGTGTACACCAGCCGATACTGTGTCTTGAAGGTACGCTGCAGGCGCGAACCTACCCGCAGGATTGGCTACGGGATCGTGTAAACGACCGCGGATTGCAGAACGAGCTGGTTGGGCTACGTTTGAATTCTGATTTCGCGCTACTCGGCGGATACCTGGCGAGCAAACCCGAACTTGAGCACTTTGCCGGTATGGGCCCGCTCAACACGGACGACCATCCGCTGGTGACCTATCAGGCACCGATGCTTGCATACACCGATAACGAACCGCCAATTGTTCGACTGGAAAAAATTATACGCAGCTTTGCCGATACCCGCGCGACCGTGGTTGAAGCGAATGTCGAGTCACGCATGGAGCAGTACTGGCGGGCGCGTGACCGGTTCATGCTGGCGGCCGTAGCACTGGAACAGACTGCTCCAGAGGATTGGGCGACCAGCCTCAAATACCATCTTCTGGATGTAGTACGGATCAGTGGCGATTTTGAGCCTGCTTACCATACGCTGCTGATGATGGCGCAGGAGCTTTACAGTCGCGACCGGATCGCAAGTCAAGAGATCCTGGATGATCTGCATGCGGCCAGTCCAGGTCACCCGGAGGCATTGGCTTTGCGCAATCGTCTGTTTGGTGATATGAAAGACAGTCAATGAATGGTTTGGTCGATCCTGTTGTCGTGTACACGACCATTTTGTTTGTGCCAGGCGTATTGTCAATGGCTGTTTTTTCGTCGGAGAAAATTCCAATGCATAATTGGATGCACGGATTGCTGAATAGTTACACCAGTCTTAAGACGACGTATCAAAGGTAATTGCGTAATCCCAGCTTTTCAGTCGATGCGGAAGCGCATTGAAAGCGATTGAAATTCGCTCCTTACCTTCGTTGCGGGGCACCGCGTGCAGCATATAGCTTGGGAACAGGATCATATCACCGCGTCGACAATCCGACGCGACCCACTGGTCTCCGCTGTAGGGTGTGACGGTAGACCCCGCGTGGCTATTGGAAAACACAAAGTGTCGTCCACCCATACTGTTATGGAACACAGTATGGGCGGATGGGTCGATGTCAGTGAGGTAGATGACACCGGAGATAAAGCTATTGGCATGCGCATGCAGGGATTGATGCCCACCCCCGGACAGAACATTCGTCCACATGTCCTTGATGGTCCAGTTCAGATTTTCGCCAAATAGCAGGAACCCGAAATCTCTGAGGTATTCCCCGACTTTTTCGGTAATGATCTGATAACCCGGGTCGACTTTCGGATTGACGACTTCTGTGTGTGATAATAGCCGGGACTTTGCGTTGGTAATCACCTCGCTGTTGGGCAGGTCTTTAGGAATATTGTTTATTTCAGTCTCATCCAGAAGCTGCTTTACCCGCATCACCGGTGTGGGGAAAAGGTTATAAAGCTGGATTTCACTCATCGTTGGTCGGCCCGAATAATCTTTGGTGGTTCGAGATTCACATCAGCCAGAGTAACTTCACCATTTTTGTTGGTATCTGCCAGGTCGATCGCAGTAAACATAAAGCGGCGAAACTCCTGAGTAGTAACAGAACTGTCGAGATCCCCGTCCATCAACCGGAAAAGATAGGATACCTGCGCATCGGTGCTGTCAGAGAACGCGCGCTCGAGTTCATCGTACGTGATGTGTAGCGAGCGATTTCTATCAATGGAGTAAAACAGATCATAGAAATGGTCGTCTACTTCTCCTTTGGATACTATACCTCTGTCCGAGCAATCCAGGATAGTAAAGTTCGATTGAAGAAAATGAATGGCCGCGGCACGATCATCGGCAAAAGCCATTTGTTCCTGAACTTTGGATGAACTGCAGCTGGCCATCACCAGGCAGAGCAGCGCGAGCGGATATTTATTACGGCGAGTAGTCATAGAGGTACCGATTTGCCGGGTAAAAAGAAAGAAATTTCGCGCTAAGCAGGTTAGCGATGCTGGGGGCATAACATGCCGATTGGCAGCGACAGTACAGGAGGAACATTAATTATTTGTTACCGCCGGATAAAAAATTGATTCGCAGGCGCGAGATTACGAACCCAACCTGGCGAACTTTTCTCGCTGTCATGATAATGAAAAGATGAAGAGGCTAAATAGGTTTAACAGATATCCATAAACGGGCTGAATCGCGATGGCACACAATACAGGAATCATTGGCTGGCTGAATATCAAACGGCCAAAATCTCTCACGCCATCCCTGGGAGCCCGCGAGCTGGCTGTACTTGAGCTGTTATGGCAGGAACGTATCCTGTCGGCGCAGCAGTTGCTGGACCGGCTGGCCACGTCCGAAGATATTGGTCTCAGTACAGTACAGAGTACGTTGGAGCGCCTTCACCGAAAAAAATTGTTGATGCGAATAAAAAAAGCCCGTGCGTACTATTATCAGCCGGAGGTTTCACGCAATGAGATCGTCAGTTCTCTGTTGCATGATATCACTACTGAAATTGCCGGCGGCGACCTGGCACCCGTTGTGTCCGGGTTTATAAACTACCTGGAAGGGCATAATACCGATATCCAAAGTGCCATGCAGCAATTTGCGATCGCGCCCGAAGCGCTCCCCGCCGGGAAAGTGGTGTAGCCCGCAAGCAGCAACCAAAGCCTATGTCAACCTGCGGTTATTAAGCGATGTGGCGATTGTGGGTGCCGGTATTTGAGGCGGTCCTGTTATGGTTGACAGCCCTGTTTGTGCTGTCCATCCTGTCCGCTGCGATGTATCCTGTTTTCCGTCGAATCAACAGCCGCTATACGGCAAAACGCCGGGCATCTGCCCTGCTTGTCTATGCGCTGATGACGCCGGTGACGGCAACCCTGTTGTTGCTCCTGTCATTTTATCCTGCCTGGTCTGAATACCTGATCGGAACGCATTGTCATTCTGCGGTGTGTATAGCACACCGCCCCAATATTCAGCTAAAAAGCCCCGCCGGGATGACCATGTTGCTGGCTGCATGTATTGTCATTCTGAGCTTTATCTATGTGCTGCGGCAACAATGGGTGCGCAGTCGTCAGAGGCTGCAGGTTTTGCAGGCGCTGTCAGATTCAGGGAAGGAGGGGTACAGGGTGGTCGACAGTCCAGCACTACTCGCCTGGTGTACCGGATTTTTTCGCAGCCGCATCTATCTGTCTTCCGGGCTGCTTGATGTACTTGACGACGAACAGATAAAAGCCGTTCTGGCGCATGAACGTGCGCATGCACGCCGACTGGATAACCTGCGGCGCTGGATAGCCTACATCGCCACGGCCGCCTGGCCAGGCTTTGCAAAAAATCGATTCTGGCAGGATTTTTTTTCTGCGACCGAGGAAGCCTGTGACCGCTCGGCTGCCGCAGAGATGCGGAGTCACCTCCCGGTCATACAGGCTTTGGCGTGTCTGGCCGGTGCCGGCAATGGCGGCAGTCATTCTCGGGTAGCAGCCCACGATCCGTTAATGCGTATCCGAACGTTGCAGTTGCCGACGGGGCTGGATGGATTTCCCGTGGCGACTTTTCTGGCTATTATCACCATAGCCGGTATACACCTTCTTGTGCTTACGGGGTTTGTCCACCACCTGCTTGAGCATTCTACCGGCTCGATAAACCTGGGCTAAAACACAATGGACTGGTTAAAAAAAGGCGGGTTATTTAACCCGCCCCGCCTATAGAAGCTGAACCTCCAGGCTCAAATCCTTAACATCCCCCGGTGGCCCGGGTTACGTATTTTCCATCTTTATTGGGAATCACACGTGCTGGACGTTATGCAGCTTTGATTGTTTTCCCATCCCCAGCCACTGGCCGTGTTGGTGCACAGTGGGTAGCTGGTGCCATACCAGTTGCAAGTTCCGCCGGCGCCGGCACCATTTCCGCCATTGGCTGCAGCGTTGCCATCGTTATCCCAGGTATTGCCGCCGTTATCCCAGGTGTTGCCACCGTTATCCCAGGTATTGCCGCCGTTGTTCCAGGTGTTGCCACCGTTATCCCAGGTATTGCCGCCGTTGTCCCAGGTGTTGCCACCGTTATCCCAGGTATTGCCGCCGTTGTCCCAGGTGTTGCCA
>CAYSTJ010000065.1:16869-17164 GCA_964434105.1 uncultured Cellvibrionaceae bacterium
CCGTTGTCCCAGGTATTGCCACCGTTATCCCAGGTATTCCCGCCGTTGTCCCAGGTATTGCCGCCATTACCACCGGCATTTCCGCCATTGTCCCAGGTATTGCCACCATTACCACCGGCATTTCCGCCGTTGTCCCAGGTATTGCCGCCGTTACCACCGGCATTTCCACCGTTATCCCAGGTATTGCCGCCGTTACCACCGGCATTTCCACCGTTATCCCAGGTATTGCCACCGTTATCGCCGGCATTTCCACCGTTATCCCAGGTGTTGCCACCGTTACCGCCGGCATTACCGC
>CAYSTJ010000066.1:0-17151 GCA_964434105.1 uncultured Cellvibrionaceae bacterium
CATTCGCCCCATGCGGGCGTTTAAATTCATACGATGGGTTACAACCGGCTTTTTTTCAGTTATAAAGACGCCCGGCAGAAAACTTGTGTTTAACTGTGTGCGCTCATTATATGCCGTTGCGCGGCAGCTTGATCAATAATTGATCACACCCTGATAAATAACGATGATTTGTCACTATCCAGCCCGTGTGGAAACGGCTCGGACCGGTTCGACGCAAGGCGATAATACGCGTTTACCCGTGCAAAAAACTCCGCGTTCAAACCTGTTTCCGACAATTCAATATGTTTCAACGCCGTTTTAATTTGTCGGGCAACGGCAAATCAGTGCGCACACTGAACGGTTACGGGCATGGGCCCAAACAACCTGTTACTGTCGCAGATCAGACAGTAACTGGCCCTACGACATTAGTCTAGCTTTAGACTAAAGTCGAGAGCGGGCTGCCGTAAACACCTGTTAATCTGCGAGGCGGGCCTGGTCACGCATGACTGCCCCGCGCTGTTATAGGAGAGAATAATAAATGTCAACGCAACTCACAGAAGAATCCCGGAAGGCTTACTGGCGGGCCAATCTCAAAGCGATGGTGATATTGCTGGCGGTGTGGTTCCTTATATCCTATGTCTGCGGCATTGTGTTCGTCGAGCAACTGAATGAGATTCGTATCGGCGGCTATAAATTGGGTTTCTGGTTCGCTCAGCAAGGGTCCATCTACGGCTTTGTTGCCCTGATTTTTATTTACGCACGCGTCATGGACAACCTTGATCGCAAGTTTAACGTCAACGAATAGGGTCGGCCGATGGAACTGCAAACACTGACATTTATCGTGGTCGGCATTACCTTTGCGATCTACATCGGCATCGCATTCTGGGCACGTGCCGGTTCCACGAGTGAGTTCTATGTGGCCGGTGGTGGCATACACCCCGTCGCCAACGGTATGGCAACCGCAGCGGACTGGATGTCCGCCGCATCGTTTATATCCATGGCCGGCATGATTGCCTATTTTGGTTACGGCGGCACCGTATTCCTGATGGGCTGGACCGGCGGATTTGTGTTGCTGGCACTGTTGCTTGCACCCTACCTGCGCAAATATGGCAAATATACCGTTCCCGAATTTATAGGCGACCGGTTTTACTCACGCGCTGCGCGTATTGTGGCTGTTGTCTGCCTGATCGTGGCGTCCGTAACCTATGTTATCGGGCAGATGAAAGGCGTCGGCGTGGCGTTTTCCCGGTTTCTGGAAGTCCGTTATGAAGTCGGCCTGCTGGTCGGCATGGGCATTGTGTTCTTCTATGCGGTGATGGGCGGGATGAAAGGCATCACCTACACACAGATTGCCCAGTACTGTATTCTGATTCTCGCTTACACCATTCCTGCGATTTTCATATCGCTGACGCTGACCGGCAACCCCATTCCCCAACTGGGGCTGGGATCGACCATGGCCGGGACTGACACGTTTTTGCTGGACCGCCTCGACCAGGTGGTTACGGAACTGGGATTCGCCGAGTACACCACCAATGCCCGGCTCAGCGGCCTGAACACGTTCATGTATACCCTGTCGCTGATGATTGGCACAGCGGGCCTGCCGCATGTGATCATCCGTTTTTTTACCGTTTCCAGTGTCCGCGCAGCCCGTTCTTCGGCCGGCTGGGCGTTGCTGTTCATTGCCATTCTTTATACAACTGCGCCTGCCGTTGCGGCCATGGCGCGGCTGAACCTGCATGAGACTATTCAGCCGCGCAGCGGCGAAAACCTGGTGTATGACGAACGCCCCCAATGGTTCCGCAACTGGGAAACCACCGGACTGTTGAAATTCGAGGACAGGGATGGCGACGGACGCATTAATTACACCGCAGACCCGGCCACCAATGAAATGGTGACCGTGGATCAGGACATCATGGTACTGGCCAACCCCGAAATTGCGCGCCTGCCGAACTGGGTAATTGCCCTGGTGGCTGCCGGCGGCCTGGCTGCGGCGCTATCGACTGCCGCCGGCCTGCTACTGGCCATCGCCTCGTCCATTTCCCACGATCTGCTGAAGGGGGTGTTCCGTCCGGATATTACGGAGAAACAGGAGCTGCTGGCGAGCAGGGTCGCCATGGCCGGCGCAATCGTCCTCGCCGGGTACCTGGGTTTTAACCCGCCGGATTTTGCGGCGGGAACGGTGGCTCTGGCGTTCGGGTTGGCGGCCTCATCAATATTTCCGGCTCTGATGATGGGTATATTCAGCAAACGGGTTAACAAGGAAGGTGCCATTGCCGGCATGGTTGCAGGCCTGACCGTGACGCTTCTGTACGTATTCCAGCACACCGGGATTATGTTTGTCGCCAGCACCGCCTACCTGGGCGGTATGCAGCCAAACTGGTTCTTTGGCATTGAGCCCAATGCATTCGGTGCCGTTGGTGCAATTTTCAATTTCGCGGTGGCGTTCGGGGTTTCAGCTGTGACAAAGGAACCCCCGGCGCATATTCAGCATCTGGTGGAAGATATCCGCATTCCCGTTGGCACTCCGGTAGCGGCCAAACATTGAAGCTGACCGTGCCACGGCTTTCGGGCCGGGGCACCGTTCCCGGGGCGATTGACTGATGGATTTCTTCAAAAACAGACATGTCGTCACCGCCCTGTTGGTCGCACCCGTATTGGCGGTGCTCGGCTATGTACTGGCCGATCGCAGCGTCGCCGAAAAGCCGGACGCGGCACGGCCGGGACAAAGCTATCCGCTGGTGGCGCGATCCAACTGTCGCTACCAGAGCGGGCTTTGCACGCTGGCCAACGGTGATATCAAAATTAACCTCACCGCCAATCGGCTGGATGCCTCCCGTGTGGAGCTGATCGCGGAATCGGACCTCCCCATCAGCCAAATACTGGTTGCAACCAAGTCCGGTCAGCACGACGGTGTTGCGCAAAACATGACGCCACAGGCGTCGGTATGGCGCCTTCGGCTGGGGTTGATACATCCCGATCAAACCCTGCTAAGGATGGCTTTTACCATTGGCGGGGCCGTGTATTTTGTCGAGACATCGGCCGCGTTTGTTGACTACCGCACCGGGTATTCAAAAGAGAACTTTCCGGGCTGATGCGTCCATCCGGGTTTAAAACCGAGGCCGCGCAGGCTTGCGGATAACGCGTTAACCTGCCAGACACCATTCGTACAGGACGAGGATAATTGCCCCCATGGTCAGTGCATCCAGTGATATCCAGGCCTTTCTCTCTACCCATGCACTGTTCTCGTACCTGTCCACCGCTCAGCTGGATAGCCTGGCCAACAACAGCTATACGGCGTTTAACAAGGCGGGCGACGACGTTCCCCTGAGTCGTTCGGATAAGCCCGCCGGCGTTATTATTCTGCGCACCGGCAGCATGGAAATCCGCGACGGGCAAAACACGCTGCTCGACCGCCTCAGCACTGGCGATTTTCTGATGCCGGCGTTGCTGGATGATGTCGACCACAGCAGTTGGCGTGTGCAGGTGCTCGAGGACAGCCTTTATTACACCATTGCTGCCGAGTCATTTCGCGCACTCGTGCAGCAGAACGATGAGCTGGCCCGTCTGTGTGATGGGTATGCGCGGATGTTCAAAACCGGGACGCTCACCCGGGCACCGCAATCACACGGCAACAACACTTACCTGGATCAATTCGTGGGCGAACACATGAGCAACCGCCTCGTCTGCGCAGGCCCCGGGATCACTATTCGGGAAGCAGCCCGCCTGATGAGCCGTCAACGCGTATCGTCTTTGTTGATCGGCGTGGACGACCAGTTGCAGGGCATTCTGACAGACCGGGACCTGCGCAGTCGCGTACTGGCCGAAGGCGTGATGGATACCGAAGCGGTGACTGCGGTGATGACCGCCGACCCCTTTTGCACTACCCCGGGAAGTCGGCTTCATGAGGCGCAGTTGCAAATGATGTCGGCAGATATCCACCACCTTCCTGTGGTCGAAAACGGACGCACGATCGGTATGATCACCCTGAGCGACATACTCAGGGCCAATAACATTGAACCGCTGTCGCTGGCACGACGCATCAAATCCGCCAAAAGCCCGGACGACCTGGTACAGCTGTCGCACAGGCTCCCCGAACTGGTGGTGAAACTGATCGAGCAGGATATGCGCGCTGTCGAGGTGGGTGAAATCATCAGCTCATTGACAGATGCCCTTACCCGTCGGTTGTTACAAATGGCCGAATCACAGCTTGGGCCGCCACCCTGCAATTATGCGTGGCTGGCCTTCGGTTCGCAGGCGAGACAGGAGCAGGTGCTGGTTTCGGATCAGGACAATGCCCTGCTGCTGGAAGACAGTTACAACGCCGATGACGACGACTACTTTTTTAAGCTGGCGACATTCGTCAACGACGGACTGAACGCTGCCGGCATCCCGTGGTGCCCCGGGGGTATCATGGCGAAAAACGCAGACTGGCGAATGACCCTGCGCAACTGGAAGTCGCGCTTCTCAGACTGGATAGACCAGCCCTCGCCTTCGGCGCTACTGCATGCCAGCATATTTTTTGACCTCCGCAGTATTTATGGTGAAACCGGCCTGGCGGTCACGCTACAGCAATATGTTTTGCAAAAGGCACGGAAAAATACCATTTTTCTGGCCATGTTGAGTGAGAACGCATTGCTCTACTCACCCCCTCTGGGCTTCTTCAAGCAGTTCGTGCTGGAGCGCGATGGTAATCACAATCAGGTACTCGACCTGAAAAAGCGCGGTACGGTGCCCATTGTGGGGATTGCACGCAGTTATGCGCTGGCGCTCGGCAATACCGACATCAACACGCGCAACCGGCTATTGGCCGCTGCAACCCGTAATGGCCTGTCCAGAGCCCTTGCGGACAGCCTGGTAGACGCCCATGAGTTTATTGCATTCATTCGCCTGAAAGCGCAATGCAAAAAATACCGGGAGGGTGCGCCAGCGGACAATTTCCTGGATCCGCAGACATTGTCACCATTGGTGCGTCATCAGTTGAAGGAGGCATTTCAGACCGTGCGCGATGGTCAGGCAGCGCTGAAAATGGGAATGAGCGGCGGTGGTATTTAAACTGAAGTTCGCATGGCAGCGGCGACGGTTCGGCCGTTTAGCCCGCAACTCCCCGGTGGCCCCGCTTTATAATCAGAGCGCACCACAGCCATCGACCGATTTTTTCAAATCCCGCCTGCTGGTAGTCGATTGCGAAATGACTGGGCTGAATCCGGCACGCGATCACTTGCTCAGTGTCGGCTGGGTCGTAATCGAACATGGCCTGATCATCAATGCCAGCGCACGGCATTTGCTGGTACATGCAGAGAGTGGCGCTGGCAGCAGCACGATGATTCACGGGTTAAATGATGCTCGCATTGCCGGTGCCCGCAGTGCAGCCACTGTCATGCTGACGCTGTGCAAACAGATTCCCGGCGCCACCCTGGTCTTCCATCACGCCCCGGTGGATCTCGCATTTTTGCAGAAAACGGCCAGGGACAACTTCCGCTGCCCCTTACTGTTTGGCTACCTGGATACCATGCACATTGAAAGGCGACGCCTGCATCTGCAGAACAAATCCCGGTCCCTGCAGTTGTCCGGCTGTCGCGAGCGCTATGGCCTCCCCCCGGTGCACCAGCATGACGCACTGACCGATGCCTGCGCGACGGCTGAACTACTATTGGCGCAGGCCGCCTACCTCCGGAACAGACGTGGCCTGCCTCTGGCAGAGCTAGGATTGCGTTGCAGCGGTTAAACCGCACGGGTATACCCTGGCTCTTGCCCTAATCTGTCACGAAAGAGGCGCATTTTCCGGGGGCCATGGTGCCACCGGGTCTGGCCGAAAACTGACCCCGTTCCACGTCACTCCGCGCCCTCGATAGATTACTCGGGCTGGCGATATTTTCGGTAGATTTCGGCGGGCCACGCCAGTTGCGTTGCCAGGCGGTCAACCGTCGTCTGCAGTTCCGGCGGGTAGTGCGCCGGCCATTGCAATCCATATCCCGCCGGTCGGAATAACGGCGCCAGTAATGCGGCAATGGAAAGATCGGCGCGGCTAAAATGCTTGCCCACCATCAGCGCCCTGCCCCCCCGGTGCACCTCAATCGCTTCCAGCGCACCACACATGCGTAAACTGGCTTCGGTCACACTGGCTTCGGTTATTCCCATATATTTACGGATATTGCGGCTGACCATCGGATACTGCCATTTCATCAGTGGCTTGCCATACCATGGCCCGCCCTGGGTGAACATGGGAATCAGGAGGTTGGGGTGATCCAATAGCACGTCATAACACACCAGCCGGATCTGCATGCCAATATTGGCATCGGCATAGGTTTCCCAGTCGAGGGCCTCCTGACACAGACGGGGGTCCTCCGGTGTCAGTGACCGCTCCGGATAAGTCTGGTCGAGATAGGTAATGATACGGCTGGAACCGTGTACAATCTGATCACCGTCCACCAGAATGGGCACCGAAGTCTGCCCGGTAAGTTTTTTGGTGGTGCGTACGTGAAAACCCGGCAACAGGTTATGGATCCTGTAATCGAGTTGTTTATAGTCCAGCGCCCAGCGTATCTTCTCGCAGAAATGCGAAATTGGCATTTGATAAAGTGTGCGCATCGCTGTTCGAGGCTCCGGCTGGTTTTTGGAATATTTGCAGGCCCGATCATGGTTTATGCCGTTCCGGGTAAAGCACCACTGACCCTGTCGCTGCGTATGATACTAATAATAGCTGACCCAAGGTGAAAACATGACCTATCGTACTGATCGCGATTCGCTGGGAGACGTACAGGTTCCTGCAGATAAATTCTGGGGGCCGCAGACCCAGCGCTCACTGGAGAACTTTGCCATTGGGCAGGATGTATTTGAGCCGGTTTTTATTCACGCGCTCGCACTGATCAAGGTTGCCGCTGCCAAGGCGAGTGTTATGACGGGCCACTTGTCCGCCGAAACCGGTGAGCTTATCGACCGTGCTGCCAAAGAGGTGCAATCCGGACGGTGGGATGACCAGTTTCCGCTGAAAGTCTGGCAGACCGGCAGTGGTACCCAGACCAATATGAATATGAATGAAGTCATTGCAAATCTCGCCAACCAGTTTGCCGGCAACCCGCCGGGCAGTAACCAACCGGTACACCCCAACGATCACGTTAATTTTGCCCAGTCGTCGAATGACACATTCCCAACGGCGATGCATGTGGCGACCGTTTTGCAATTTCGACGATGCCTGCTCCCTGCGCTGGAATCGCTCATCCAGTCAATCGATGACAAATGTCATGCGTTTACCGCCGTGATCAAGATTGGCCGTACCCACATGATGGACGCCACCCCGATGACGCTGGCACAGGAATTTTCGGGGTATCGCGCGCAGCTCAATTACGCCAAAACACAGTTGATAGACGCCGAAAAGAACCTGATGGCGCTACCCATCGGGGGCACGGCGGTCGGCACAGGACTGAATGCGCCGCCGGGCTGGTCGGAACAGGTCGCCCTGCGCATCGCTGAAATTACGCAGTGCCCCTTTACCAGTGCCGAAAACAAATTTATGGCCATCTCCGCCCACGATGCGCTGGCCGGATTCAGTGGTGCCCTGAAGCAGCTGGCGAATAGTCTGCTGGTGATCGGCAATAATCTGCGTCTACTGGCCAGCGGGCCGCGTTGCGGGTTGGCGGAGATTCGGCTTCCTGCCAACGAGCCGGGCAGCTCCATTATGCCCGGCAAGGTCAACCCGACCCAGATCGAAGCTCTGACCATGGTCGCCGCGCAGGTCATCGGCAATGACGCCGCTGTCAATGTCGGGGCTACCCAGGCCAATCTGCAACTCAACGTGTTTAAGCCACTCATCATTCATAACATTCTGCGTTCCCTTCAGTTGCTTAGCGACGCCATGAACAGTTTTAACGCGCATTGTGTCAAAGGCATAGAACCCAATCACTCCGCCATCAACCGTCATCTGCAGCAGAGTCTGATGCTGGTGACGGCACTGACACCGCGACTGGGATATGACAAGGCGGCCGAAGTCGCCAAACAGGCACTGGATGAGGACAAAACCCTGCTGGAGGTTATTCTCGAGCAAAAGCTGTTATCAGAAAAGGAAGCGACAAGCCTGCTCGACCCCGCCCGAATGCTGGGATCGGACTGACGCAAATCATGGCACGAGGCTTTACCAGGCCAGACGGCGTTCAGTAAATCGGTTGGCGGCGCGCATCGTACTGACGGAGGCTATTCACAATATGCCCGTAGCCACTGAGATTCAGGCGTCAAAACTACGCCGGATTTTGCCACTGAGGCGTTGCTCCGTCTCACATGAGACCCCCGCCATGCAGCATTGTCGGCCTGCTCAAATACAGAAATGACCCGTGCGGAACCTGCATGTCAAATATTGCCCGCAACACTACCGGTATAGTGTCTTGCGTCGATAGATGTAACGGGTTCGCACAGACAAAAAAATGGGCGCAGAAAGCGCCCGGAGTTGTTCAGAAGGGTAATCGGGGAAACGTCCTTGCCGAAAGATTATAAGATTCCTGTTAACTATTCAGCTCGTGCTGTAACTGTTCAGATTGCGTCCCGAATCGTCCAGTGCAAGGGATGAAATACACGTTTACCCGCGTAAGTCTTTTGCGTTTCCTGCTTTCTGTCCGCCGGGACGCACGCTGAATAGTGACTGCAATTTGTCTGTTACCAGGCGATCAGCTGCCGATAACGCCTCCGTCGTCTTTGGTGATCACAAGCGTGACAGACCGCGGATAGTTGCTGGAATGGTCCGGGAAAGTGCCTGTTGATTGTCCGGAAGCAAAGTCTTCCGGGGTTGTGGTAGCGCCGGGGTGCTGTACGTTAACAAACATGGTGCGCTGATCGGGCGTGGTAATAACGCCGGTAATTTCCTGTCCTACCGGGCCAGTCAGAAATCGTCGCAATTCGCCATTGTCGGGGTCACAACACAGCATCTGGTTATTGCCAAACTGCGCATAATCACCGGTATTCATGACGCTTTCGCTGATATCTGTCTGGATCCACAGTCGTCCGTCCGGATCGAACCATAAACCATCCGGGCTGTTGAATATCTGTCGATCATCCAGCGGTTTGCCATTCAGACTGGAATCGTCAGTGGGACCAGCCAGCAAAAACAGATCCCAGGTAAAATGTGTTGCGGCGGCGTTGCCTTTGGCTTCGCTCCACCGAATGATATGGCCCCAACGGTTTTTAATGCGCGGATTGGGAGCATCGGGTTCGGTGCGACTCGAATTATTGGTCAGCGCAAAATACACCGTGCCGTCCTGCGGGTGTACGGCACCCCATTCGGGGCGGTCCATCGGGGTAGCGCCCAGAAGGTCGGCAGCCAGTCGGGTATTAACCAGTACATCGGCCTGACTGACAAAACCATTTTCTGCCGTCAGTGGACCGACGCCATGGACCAGCGGCAGCCATTCACCGGAACCATCGTCGTTAAAGCGACCCACATAAAGCGTTCCCTCATCCAGTAGTTGCCCACCAGCCGAGTGCGCAAACCAGGGCGCCGCGCTGACGAATTTATAGATATATTCATCCTGCGCGTCATCACCGGAATAGCACACCACAGGCTTCCCTTCGCGGACCAGATTGAATACTACGCCCTCATGGGCAAACCGCCCCAGGCTGGTACGCTTGACCGGCGTACTGTCAGGGTTGAATGGATCGATCTCCACGACCCAGCCGAACGCGTTCGGTTCGTTGCGGTAGTCGCCCGTCGCATCACTGGCCAGACAACCCGCATCGAATCGGGCAAAGCGTTGCTGATTGGCCTCGGGGGGTTCATCGGCCAGCTCCCACCCATAGCGGCTGGTCTGGCCGGAATGACGTACGCCATACCGGCTTTGTTCTCGTGGCAGCTCGTCAACCGTAGCCGTACTGTTGCGAAAATAGCCCGCCCAGTTTTCCTCGGCGGCAAGATAGGTATTCCAGGGGGTAACGCCATGTGCACAATTGTTCAACGTGCCACGGGTCATCGTCCCATCGGGGCTGTAACAGGTTTTTACAAAATCCGTACCGCGCACCGGCCCGGCAATTTCCATTGGCGTTAACGCCGTAATGCGCCGGTTAAGGTCATCAGCGACGGCATCCCAGGCACTCTCACCATCGGCCTGTTCCCGCTTTTGAATGCGCACCACACTGACACCGTGACCGTTCATCTCTTTGAGAACTTCATCGGCATTGCGCGAACCATCCGCATTCACTGGCACCTGGCTGTTGGATAGCTCCATGCCCACCGCGCGTGCATGCATAAACCGCGGTTCCACGTATTCGTGGTTCATTACCAGCAGGCCATCGTCAGAACGGCCTTTGTAGGGGTCTTTCCCATCAATCGGAAAAAAGTGCAATCCGTCATGGTGCGATCCGATCTGATTGCCCTGATCATCACCCGTATTATCGAGATGATAGGCCGGAAAATTGCCCGTGATGGGCTGCCCCCAGGGCACCAGTGTTCTGACCGAATAGCCATCCGGTACCACGACGGTGTCCTGATCGCTGACCGGTATGGCGTTGAATCCGAGTAGCGCGGCTGATGATCCGGGTTTGCCGGGTTTGCCGGGAAATGGCATGGGATAGTGCTTTTTGCCGCCGCCGCATGCTGCCAGCGCTCCCCCAAAAAAGCCCAGTGCCGCAACATGCAGAGAACCCTGCAGGACCTTGCGGCGACTGTATCGCGATTGCACGATAGCTTGCATATGACGGTTGCCGGACAGGTTGCACCTGGACTCGTCGCCGTCGTCACCGAGTGTTGAAATTATCGGTTTTTTGTTTTGAACATCAGTCATTTTCACAGCGGTCTCCTTAGAGGGGCGAACGCGCTGGCTTCATTTCGTCAAGCAAAGACAGCGCTAACCGGGGAGAATGCTAGGCAGGAAAAGTGACAGCGTTGTGATAAATACATGACAATATTGGGACAGAAACGCTAGCCGTAACTGTACCGCCGGACACCGGCGCGGCAGCGAACGATTGCGGCCCGAAAGTTCACGCGAAAGCACCGCGCAAACCAGTTCGACTGGTTCCTGAGATTGCCCCTTTGAAAAGAGTGATAGCGGGACTGGCAACGCTGCCATGGCATAAACCGTCAAACTTCCTGCAACGCCTTACGGAAAATCTTTGCCAAAAGCTCAATGGAGCCCACACCGACATAGTTGGGCCGTACAATAAACGCCAGGCGGCGGTGCGGACCGGGTTCCTGCAACGGGATGGCGCGCAGCTCCGGCGCGCCGGACAGCAGCTGGTCCAGCGCCAAACGGGGGACCAGCGTGCTTCCCAGCCGACCGGCGGCCATCTGCACCAGCGTGTGCAGGCTGGTGGATGCGAAGGAGCTATCCAGTGCCTCACGGCCCAGGTGGCAGGCGGCCAGCGCATGCTCCTTGAGACAGTGACCGTCTTTCAGCAACATCAAATTGGCGTTTCGTAATTGTTCGCTGCTGACGGCGGACTCCCCGGCCAGCGGATCGCCGCCGTGGACAACCCACAAGAAATCTTCCGCCCAGAACTCGAATGCCAGCAAGCCATCGAGCGCATAGGGAAGTGCCAGAATCGCCGTATCGATTTCGCCATTTCGCACACGGTCCACCAGCACGTGCGACTGATCCTCCTCAATACGCAACGCAAAATCCGGATAGTCCCGACGCACTGCCGGTAATACTTTCGGTAGCAGGAATGGCCCAATCGTCGGGATCACGCCCATGGACATGGGATAGGACAGTGGCTGCTGCTGGGCGTTACCAAACTGGTACAGATCCTCGACCTGCAGGAAGATCCGACGTGCCCTGTCCAGCACCTGCTGCCCAAGCGGGGTGATCATCACCTTTTTGTTGTCCCGCTCGAAAATCTGAACGCCGAGCTGCCGTTCCAGCTCGGTGATCGCCGTACTGAGCGCTGACTGGGATACCGAGCACAGCTCGGAGGCCTTCTTGAAGTGCAACGTCTGCGCGACGGCGAGTGCGTATTGCAACTGCCGGATAGTGATCATGACAATCTTCCAATTTTTAGAACATAATCTTCAATTATATTCAATTTATTCTATTAAACCTATCGGCTACGCTATCCCTCGTGACAATTCATCAATTCATCGCCTCCACGGAGGCTGGCAACCACTGAGGTTTTAACATGGCAATAATCAACAGAACCATTCCGGAGTTTAAAGCAGAAGCGTTTCACAATGGGGAATTCAGGACTATTACCTCCGACGATGTAAAAGGTAAGTGGTCCATCTTCATCTTCTATCCGGCGGACTTCACCTTCGTCTGCCCCACGGAACTGGAAGATATGGCCAACCACTACGACGAGCTGCAAAAGCTGGGAGTCGAAGTGTACTCGGTCTCGACAGACAGTCACTTCGTTCACAAGGCATGGCACGACGCCAGCGAGGCCATCGGCAAGATTCGCTATCCGATGATCGGCGACCCGACCGGTAAAATCACCCGCGGTTTCGACGTAATGATAGAAGAAGATGCCGTGGCACTGCGCGGTACTTTCCTCGCGGATCCGGATGGTGTGATCAAAGTCGCGGAGATTCACGATCTGGGCATTGGCCGGTCAGCCAAGGATATGATGCGCAAAGTCAAGGCGGCCCAGTATGTTGCAACCCACGACGGCGAAGTCTGTCCCGCCGCCTGGGAAGAAGGCCAAAAGACCCTGACACCCAGTCTGGACCTGGTCGGCAAGATTTAAACGCCGGCTTGAGTGGCAAGACAACCCGTTCGAATTCACCGCGCAACACTAATGCGCGGTCCATTTTCAGGAAACCAATCATGTTAACCGAAGACTTACTCAGCGCATTGAAATCCTACGTCACCCACATGGTAGGCGACGTCACGCTGGTGGTACAGCAAGGCGAACACCCGCAACGGGATGAGCTGTTGCAGTTTCTCGGTGACTTTGCGTCCACCTCGAACAAATTGCAGGTCAGACAGGCTGATGCGCCGACCATACTGCGCAGTCCCATCAGCTTTTACCTGGAGGTCGACGGAACGCCCAGCGGCATGATCTTTTCGGGCATACCCGGTGGCCACGAGTTCAACTCGCTGGTGCTGGCTGTGTTGCGCGCGTCCGGCGTACCGGTGAAGCTTGACGACAGTGTTCAGCAAATTATACGGCGAATAGAACAGCCGCTTAACTTTGAAATTTACGTGAGTTTAAGCTGCCATAACTGCCCGGATGTTGTCCAGACCCTGCACCAGTTTGCGGCGCTCAACAGCAATATTCGCGCAGAAATGATCGACGGCGGGCTTTTTCCGGCGCTCATTGAGAAAAACAATATCCAGGGCGTGCCCACGGTCTTCCTCAATGGCGAACTGTTCGCCAACGGCAAGGTCGACACGGCGCAGCTGCTGGCCAAATTGATGGCGCGTTACCCGCAGGCCGCAGCAGGCACCGGTTCTGCCCTGCCGCGGCAGGATGTTACGGTCATTGGCGGTGGACCGGCAGGGGTTGCCGCCGCGATCTATAGCGCCCGCAAGGGACTCAAGGTTACCCTGGTTGCGGACCGGCTGGGCGGGCAGGTTAAAGATACCCTGGGAATCGAAAACCTGATCTCCATACCCCGGACGACCGGACCCGCACTGACACAGGCATTGCAGGCACACCTGCAGGAATACGACATCACGTTGCGTGAACATTTTCGCGTCGATAACATCGTCACCGGTTCGACCAAACGTATCACGCTGTCATCCGGCGAAACGATTGATACACGCAGTATTATCGTCGCCACCGGGGCGAAATGGCGGGAGCTCGGGATACCCGGTGAAAAAGAAAATATTGGTAATGGTGTGGCCTATTGCCCACACTGCGATGGCCCCTTTTTTAAAGGCAGGGATGTTGCGGTTATCGGCGGTGGCAATTCCGGCATTGAGGCCGCACTGGATCTGGCCGGTATTGTCCGCTCGGTTACCGTATTCGAATTTATGCCGGAACTGAAAGCCGATAGCGTACTGGTGCAGCAGGCGATGAAACGTGACAACATTACCATTCTGACGAACGTTGCCTGTCAGCGCATATTGGCTGAGGATGGCAAGGTGAAGGCCATTGAGTACCTGGAGCGGACCAGCGGCGACGTTCAGCAGCGCAAACTGGCCGGCGTATTTGTCCAGATCGGGCTGGTACCGAACAGCGCATTTCTGGCGGATGTACTGGAATTAAACCGGTTCGGCGAAATTGTTATTAACGAAAAAGGTGAAACCAGCGAACCCGGTATTTATGCGTGCGGCGATGTGACGACTGTACCCTACAAGCAGATTGTCATCGCCATGGGAGAAGGCGCCAAAGCGTCGCTGGCGGCATTCGAATATCTGCTGACCTGGTCGGAGCAACCCGATACCGCAAACCGTCTGTCAGATGCATCGCCATTGGCCGCAAATAGCTGACACTGCCCCCGGTGTGAATGGACATCGCTCCGGGGTTTACTTCACGCCATCGGGTTATCACCGCTACGGTAATGACGAAATCGAATGCGTTCATTCCGGAGCGCGTTCGCTTACCGGCTGCCCGCAAAGTACGATCGGACCTGCATACGCGAGAATGCTGATGACCGGGATACGCAACAGCACCGGCCCCCCACCAAATACCTGTTTCACGCCTTCACCCTGCTGACTGGTCGCCATTTTGCCGCTTCAGCGCATACTATCGCTGAGTCCGCGCGAATAACGTGCGGTGCGGCAGCGTCGCGTCGATAGAATCCCGCTAACATTCCGACCGTATTTCGTTGTTAAAATGCACAGACGCACCGCGTTTTATTTTATCTTATTTTTAAGGCACTGCCGTGCTGCAAGAGGACTATCGATATGCGCTTAAAAAATCTGACTATTGCCCTGCTGGCAACAACGCTGCTCGCCTGTGGCAGTGAAGATAATGGCAGCAGTTCATCTTCATCTTCATCAAGCTCCTCATCAAGTTCAAGTAGCTCGTCAAGTAGTTCAAGCAGTTCAAGCAGTTCCGGGGCACCCGATCCCGTCGATACCAGTGCGTATTGCCCCGCCGACGAGCCCTGCCGCGTGCTGCCTCTCGGGGATTCCATTACTGATGGCTTCGGTACACCCGGCGGATATCGAATTGAACTGTTTCGGCTTGTCAATGAAGCCGGCAAATCAGTCACCTTTGTTGGCGGCTCGGCGAATGGCCCTGAAAGCGTTGAGGGCGAACCATTTCCACGCGCACATGAAGGCCACAGCGGCTGGACTATTCAACAGATTGACGACATAGTGCCCAGCCCTGCGCTGGACGTCGACCCACACATTATCCTGTTGCATATCGGCACCAACGATATGGTGCAATCGGCTGGCGGGGCAGCGGACCGACTGGGCACGCTGCTGGATGAAATTACTTCTGCAGCGCCAGAAGCATTGCTCGTGGTGTCCAATATCGTGCCCCTGTCATTTTCCCAGAACAACGTGGACCAGTACAACGCTGCCATTCCGGCGCTTGTCGAAGCCCGCGCAGCGCAGGGCGCCAACATTGTATTTGTCGATCAGTTTTCCGGCTTTCCGGCATCAGAACTTGCCGACGGCGTACACCCCAGTCCAGCCGGATACGACCGCATGGCCCGTGTGTGGTACAACGCAATCTACGAGCACCTGGTGTCTTTGGATTAAGCAATACATAGCCCTGTCGTCGCTCCGGAATGGCCTGCATTCAGGCTGTTTCCGGAGCGCAAGGCGTCCTTCACATCCCGATTTAACCCGCCTTTCATTTGTTCGCGTTTTCGCACGCATCTGTCCGCACTCCAGCTCCCGCAACTTCAAACAAGTCGCGATACTCTGACCCTGACCGCCGGCAATCAATGCATTTCAATGATTCTGATACACCCAGCAAAGCCGAACCCGATTTGCTTTGCGGCAGGAAAATAGTGCGAATAATTTTAAACGCTTTACTCGAAGTGCCGCTAATATATCCGACGGAATTAATCAGAACGTTTTCTATGCACGCCGATGCCACGACATTCTTTACAAACCAACGATCTGTTATTATAGAAAATGATATGTTCCATTCATGATGGAATACGATTATTTTCGTATTGCCTTTTTTATCGCGCCATATTAACGATCTGCCACCCCGAATCCTTACCGCGCTTCCCATGTAGACACAGCGCCATTCCAATCGCCCGAATATCGTATAAATATATCCAGGATTATGATCTGTTGATCGACTTACTCGAATTTTTTAATTGCTTTTATATTTAACATATTATCCGATATGAAATACAGATCGCCTTTTAATACATATCATAGTTTTAACGCAATATTATCCGATTGATTACGCGAGATTAGGTTAAAGCAATAAATGGGAAAAATTATTCATGGATAATAGTAGCATTAGCGTCATTATTGCGAGACGGTTCAAATTACATAACCCGGTATGTGTTAAGTTGTCGCCGTGATAAAACAGTACAGGAGAATCCACATGAATTTTATCAGACTTAAGCACCTTACCCTCAACCGAACAATTGCTGCGACCGCCCTGGTATGCGCTGCAAGCGTCGGCATTTCAGGTGCCCACGCACAAACATTGTCGTCAAATGAAACTGGCACCCACGATGGTTTTTATTATTCGTTCTGGAAAGATTCCGGTGACGCAACATTCGGACTTGAATCCGGTGGACGCTACACCTCCCAGTGGAGCAACAGCACCAATAACTGGGTTGGCGGTAAAGGCTGGAACCCCGGCGGTCCGCGGGTCGTTAACTATTCCGGTACCTATAATGTAGACAACTCACAGAATTCCTATCTGGCGCTTTATGGCTGGACAAAAAGCCCACTGGTGGAATATTACGTAATTGAGAGCTACGGCTCCTACAACCCGTCTTCCTGTACCGAAGGGCGACAGACGTTCGGTTCATTTGAGAGCGATGGCGCGACCTATAGCCTGGTGCGCTGTCAGCGAATTCAGCAGCCCTCCATTGAAGGCACCGCCACCTTTGACCAGTACTTCAGCGTCAGAGAACCCAAGAAAGGTTTTGGCAACATCAGTGGGACCATTACGGTAGCCAACCACTTTGCAGCATGGGAAAGCGCCGGCCTGCGACTCGGCTCCCATGATTACATGGTTATGGCCACCGAAGGCTATCAAAGCAGCGGTAGCTCTGACATCACAGTCAGCGAAGGCGCGGGCGGCGGTGCTGGTGGCGGTGGCAACACCTGGGACAATGGCGGTAATACCGGCGGTAACGGTGGCAACACCTGGGATAACGGTGGAAAT
>CAYSTJ010000067.1:0-16748 GCA_964434105.1 uncultured Cellvibrionaceae bacterium
GCTATAACATGGACACATGCGGGAAGATCAGCATAAACTAAGTCTCTGATCATTTCGTGATATCTTTAACGGCGCGAGTCGTTTGACTACCTTGTGGAATTTTACGCATGCCCAACGACACAGGGTGCCCACTTAAAACTAAGGTATACGCTACCTTTATTTTCGCGATCATTGTTGCATCACTCGTTATAGTGGGTCTGATCCCGCTGCTCAATGGTGCTTTGCTCGCTCCATTTGCTCTTGGTCTGTTCCTGCTATCGGGTCCGATCTCAAACCGCGCATTACTCGCTCTGGCCTTATGCTTGACGGTTGTTCTTGGCTTCTTCATTGCCATATATAGGCCGGGGGGGTTCAGCTACCCACTGGTATGGCGAACCGATTCGCTCTACCCTGGAGGCGATAAATGGATCCTGTACGCAAATTTGAGCAAGGGACTCGGCGGTTACCTCGTTTTACTTTGGCTTGGCCATATCCATCACAAAGAGCCGCCCAACCTGGGTAGAAATGTTTTTCCATCAATTAAAGACTGGCTATTAGCAATCTGTGCTGCGCTGTTCATTCTCGGGGTGGGCTATCTTTTCTTCGGAATTTCCTGGCAGCCGAAGATGGTGAGCGGACTATTACCGTTTATCTTGGTAAATCTATTCGTGACTGTGCTGGCTGAGGAGGCGTTCTTCCGCCTTCTATTGCAAGATCAGATAATGCGGTTCAGTAGAGGTATCCTGGGAATACTGGCCAGCGTCGCAATTGTGTCTCTACTATTTGCATTCTCTCACTCCGGCGCCATTGGTTCGGCATTTTTCCTATACTTAACAGCGGGTACCCTATATGCCTTGGTTTACACAGCCACTCGGAGACTGACAGTTAGCATCGGCACCCATTTTGGGGTCAATATCGCCCACTTCATTTTTTTAGAGTATCCATTGTAAAAGGGTGGGTGTCCGGATTGCGTCCGTAAGCTCACGAATCATTAAACCACTACAATAAAAGCCCGCTTGACGTTGTGTTTTAGAATCAAGCTCTCCAGCAGTGGAAAAGCGGGTGCAACAACCGGATACCAACACGGCTTATGGCTTGCGTGACCGGGCCATCCTGGAGCTGTTCTACAGTGTCGGGCTGCGCCGGACAGGGTTGTGTCATCTGCAAATCTCCGACCTCTCCCTTAGCCGCAAACCGGTGTTCGTGAGGGAAGGTAAGGGCGGTAAAGATCGCTTGTTGCCCGTGGGCGAAACGGTCGTCTAATAGTTGTCACCTGGTTAAGCCAATACCTAAACGACGTGCGCCACCAACTCTTACTTGGCGTGACCGAAGCCACCCTGTTCTTGAACGACTACGGCGAACCCTTCCGGGACTCCAAGCTGGGGGATAAGGTCAAACGCTACATGCAAAACGCTGGCATTACCGCCCCGGCTCTTGCCATCTGCTGCGCCACGCCGACTTCCGAGTGACGCAGGTGTATACCCCTGTGTCGATCCGTATGTTGCAGGAGATCCATGCGGCGACGCATCCGGCGAAAGCGGGAAAGAGTAAAAAATAGCTTGCTATATTAGCTAATTACGCTGTATGGCCATGAGGTAATGAACTGTGAACGTAACCGCCACCGAACTGAAAAACCGTCTGGGGCAATACTTGGAAGCTGCCCAGTTGGAGCCTGTGATTATCGAGAAATCTGGTCGCGAAAGCAGCGTTATGCTGTCTAAGCGGCGTTATGACGAATTATTGGCACTGGAAGACAGGCTCTGGGATATGAAAGCTCAGCAGGCAGAGAAAGAAGGCTTTCTTAGCGAAGAAGAAACCCGTCAACTGCTGGACCAATAACGGATGTCCTTAGTTCTCAAGATCTCCCGTCAGGCAGTGCGCTTTATCAAAACCCTGCCACTCAAACAATACATGCAAGTGCTCAGCACCCTGCTGGCCTTGATGAACAATCCCGAAACCCACGACAGTAAACAGCTTAAAGGCAGCAAGAATGGCAACCGCCGTGCGGATGTGGGTGAGTATCGCATTGTCTACCGCACAGATGGACAAGAGCTGCTGGTACTGGTCATTGGCAAACGCAATGACGATGAAGTTTATAAAATCCTTGAGCGGTTGACTTAAATGGACACATCGGCACTTATCCGCGTGTCACATACGTTGCTAAAAAACAAAAAGCCGCAAGGCAAGCGCCACGCTCGCACCGTGCCAGCGTCAGGTTCAAACCGTCCGTTCAGCCTCCGACGCTACGCGCCTCCGGGCAGTGCTGGCGCACTTCTCTTAGACGCGTGGTGGGCTCTGCCGCGAGACTGCGACAGAGCATTGGTATAACCTGGTGCTCACCTTATTCGAGATGGGTGACGGTACCGATAAACATTATTGCGCCAGTCGTTCTGTCCCGGATCAAATAAATAAACGGTCTGTCGACACTTACCGGCATCGGTATCGAAGTGGGACCGCCTACCACTGCCGTTGCAGCGGCTGCGACCACGCCGCCCTCGTCAACTTCGATAATCGCTTTGTGCTGAATGGCGGTAAGTCGAAGGTCTTCACTTAGACCCATAGCGCGAAAGTCGGCGTTATCACCGAAAGCGTCTACCATGCCGAGGTTTTGCATGGGCTCAACCAGCGACGTTTCGAACACCTGGCTGAATTTTGGCAGACGAACTGTGGCCTGGGTTTGCGGCGCCGCGTCAAGCGCTTCGGTAATTGCTTTCATGGTTTCAGCGTGCTCCAGATACGCTTCGAAGCTGCCTGATTCAGGCACTATGAACGCCATTTCCAGTTCCCTGCCGCGAAAAGGCAAAACAAGCACTTCGGCATCGTCAAGTAGGGTGTGGTAGACACCCGCCTGACCGACCATGGTATCCACCGAGCTGACACTGCCATCGAGGTTTGTGAAATCGGCGCGTTGTGTCAGCTGCTCTTCAAATGGTGAACTCCAGGGTGCTTTGAGGTAAATGGTGTTGGTCAAAACCATTTCTGTCAGCGGGTTGATCGAACCGTCCGGCAGCAAATCCGTGATCAGGCCCTTCGTCCAGTCTTCAACTGTCGCGTTAATCGTGCGACGGGATGCATCAGGCGCGGTGGCGTAGTCCAGCGCATAAATGCCCTCACCATAGTTAACGGCGAGGGTATCCAAAAACGGTTGTGACGGCACAGCGCCCAAAGCAGGCCAGATGGCATTGACGATTTGTACATCTAACGCGTCCAGTGTATCAGTGGACGGTAAATTGCGATCATCCATCGCCAGCGTTAACCGGTTGAACCCTGCGTGTAGCGCAGTGTCTCCCAGATTGAACTGCAGGGCGTCGGCCATTTGCTCTTTGGTTGAGCCGCCAGCGGCAGCATAGGTCATTGCAAGGGTGGTACTAATGCTCAGCGGTGAGACCACAATGTCTTCCTCGGCGGTGGCGCGCAGCTGATGCAGCAGGTCCAGCGCGAACTGGTTGTTATCCTGTATCAACTGATTAAACTGCGTGCTGTCGACATCGGGAGTGGTGTCGCGAGCGAGTGCTGACTGGTAGGGGGTGTAACCGGGTGCGGGACCTGCAAGATCATTGTCGTCGGCGCCGCAGGCGGCGAGCAGTGCGCAAAGGGCTGCCGTAGTTATCAATGTTTTCATAGGGATATCCCTCGTTGAAACGAATCAGTTGCTGGTGTGGGATTAGCCTACGCCAGTAAACCCGCGGATTCCTTGCCCTGGTTATACTTTTTACAAGATTTAACAGATAGGCGTTTTGGGTGCCCGCTCCGATGATTCAGGGGGAAGTGCACCATAAGACCAAGCGATAAGCCGTGGCGACCATGGCGCCACCCCTGTTCAATCCCATTGCCAATCATTATTTGGTCGAACGGCACAGCCGGGCCGGGCGCCTCCACTGTCTTGTGGGGCGCTGTTTTTGGTAGACGTGGTTGATATACTCCCGGAATCGGATAACACGTATACTGGTTGACATCAAATTAGCAATGGCTCCAGAACCGAGGTATGTGACCCATGGTTTTCAGGATATTTGACAAGCTCCCTGCGCCGGTGAAGTACTGGCTCGGCATCCTGAGTGCCGCCAGCGGGAACTGGCTGGCGAGTCAGGCGTTTATTTATGCCGCTGCCCTGGCGTTCTTCACCGTTTTCTCTATCGCCCCGATACTGGTCGTGGTTGTCACGCTGGTTGGGCTGGTAATGGGTGAGAAGGCTGTCGAGGGTCAACTGTTCGAGCAGCTCGAAGGCGCTATCGGTCCGGAAGCAGCTGGTGTGGTAGAGACGGCAGTGGTCAATTCGCAGATCGATCAGAGCGGCATCTGGCCGGCGCTGATCGGGATTGCCGCTACCATCGTTGGTGCCACCACGGTTTTCGCTCAGATGCAGCTGTCTCTGAACCAGATCTGGGGCGTCGCGCCAAGACCTTCCAGAAACAGCCTATGGATTTTTCTCAAGAGTCGCGTGCTGTCGCTGACTGTCATTCTGGCCATCGGGTTTACCCTGATGGTATCGCTGGTATTGTCAGTCGCCCTGCGCGGCGTCATGGCATACGCGGAGGAATGGCTGCCGGTTCCTGGCTGGGCGATGGTGGGCATGGAGCTATCTTTGTCACTGCTTGTCATCACGCTTCTGTTTGCGGCGATGTTCAAGATTCTGCCCGACGTGCTGCTGTCCTGGCGCGATGTTCTTCTGGGGGCGTTCATCACGGCCGTTCTGTTCACAGTGGGCCGATCCCTTATCGCCATCTATCTGGCCTATACGGCAACGGCATCGACATACGGCGCCGCCGGTTCTCTCGCACTACTCCTGCTCTGGGTAAACTATTCCTCCATGATCCTGCTGTTTGGAGCGGCGTTTACGCGGGCACACCTCGAAGGCCGGGGCTTGCCCATTCGGCCCAAGCGTGTGGCGGTGTGCGTACATCGGGAATTGATCGAAGACGTGCCGCAGACAACAGCTGAGCGGTAATCGCGTTATCGATGCCGCTTTGCCGGGGTGCCCCCGGGTCCATTGCGTGGAGATTGCAAAGGGTAATCCGGACGGTTATATGCGTTTTTCAGGCAGAACCCGGGTGGCTGAATTCGAAGACAAGGACGGCAAGTGCCGGTCGTTCCTTTGTATTTTATCCCTGACACGAAATCCATCGAAGACGCGCGTTATTCATCGTAAAAGGTCGCAGACAGGAAGCCCATAGTCTGCGGTCGAGCTGGCTTCACGGCAGAGATATCCGATGTCCAGACTGGCGCTGCGCGAGCGAAAAAATCACTCCTGCCATCGAGCAAAGCGACGGGTAGTTGCGAAATGATCAGAGAAATAAGATATTTATCCAATTAAGGTTTGCCTGAAAAAAAGAGCACCTTTATACTACTTTTGCTCCACGTCTTATCAGACAAAGCCCAGCCTGAAACATTGCAGCTTCGGCGTTTTCCCGTCTGGTTAAACCTGACTGCGTGCTTGTCTGAGTCCTCGACGGGTGTCGTCGCAGAGCATGGATTGGAATATGTTAAGCGATTAATTGGATTTACTAAGGATAGTTACGGAGATGTAGTGAGGTTTGGGGACCTCAATCAATCTTTTTTGCGGGGTGAGTGATCACGCACGTCCTGAATCTGCCCGCGTTGCCTGTAATGGCCGCAAGACGTCTGGTCTTGCGCAGTTGTCTTTGCATTGACCGGCGCTTATGCCTGTCCCTCTTTCTCCCGATCCTGGCAAATCTGTCAGCGCACGAGCGAAACCGCTTCGTGCTTCACTGCCCTATTTGAGACAGAATCATGTTGGTATCGAAGCGTCCACGCCCGGGTCGACTCCCGATCGTCCATTCATACGCGCTGTTTATCCGTCGAGCCTGCGCTGGCTTTTGGCACCTGTTCACGATTTCGCCGCGACCACTGCGCCCTGATCGCGTGTGTGCCGGGTTCGTGCGGATGTATTTACGCATAGGCATTGCGGTACTTGGAGCGGGCGCTGTTCAGGCCGCCGCGCAGACCAGCCTTCTGTCGAGTGAGGGTGACTTTTCGGCGGGCCGCGAAAATTTCTGGACTCATATTGCGAAGGGCGTGTCATCGGTGAGCTTTGACAACGAAGCGCACTTCGTGATTGCTGAACCGCAGGACGAGCCATGGCGCATTCAGCTCCTACACATCGGCCTGCAGATGGTCAGCGGCGCGAGCTACAGCGTCTGTTTTCGCGCACGGGCACCGCAGCCGCGCAGTATCATGGTGACGGTGGATGCCGGTGGCACGCCGAACTACAACGTGCTCAGTGGCGGGATCCAGTCATTTCTGCTTACCAACAGCTACGCTGACTATCAGTACACGTTCACGGCAACGGACAGCGACCCGACCAGTCGCCTGGCGTTTAACCTTGGTGGTGCCGCTGGCGATGTTTATTTGGATGATGTCGCGGTGTATTTGGGCGAGAAGTGTGAAGCCGATGAGAATGTCGATAGTGATGGCGACGGCGTGATCGATGAAAATGACGTCTGCGTCGACACCCCTGTCGGCACCGAGGTGGATGCGACGGGCTGCCCGGTGCCGGCCCAGCCGGCGGACAGTGATGGTGACGGCGTGAACGATGAACACGACCTCTGTCCCAACACCCCCCCGGGTGACCCGGTTGATAGCGAGGGTTGCAGCATTATTGAAAATCCCGATGGCGTGCCGCAGTGGACCGGGCCGCCGCCTCCGGACGAGGATTTCCAGACACTGCCCTTGGCGACCGGTATCAACCTGCCGATGGAACTGGATATTTCCGCTGCCGGCGATCTTTACGTTATCGGCCGACTCGGCGAATTTTATGCATATGAGGGCGGGGACCTGGTCGTCAAGAGCACCATCGAGACCAACAGCTATGAAGAGGGCGGTCTGATCGGTTTTGCCCTGGATCCAAATTTCGTCACCAACCGGTTTGCCTATTTCCATTACACCGATCCGGAACTGCCCGAACAGCGCATTACCCGGATTCCCGTGAATGCCGACAATACACTTGACCTGGAATCCGAATCCATTTTGCTGACCTACGGCGTCCAGCAGGAGGTGTGTTGTCATTTGGGCGGGTCCATGGCGTTCGACGCGGACGGCAATCTCTACATATCCACCGGAGACAACACCAGTCCCTATGAATCGAATGGTTATACGCCCATAGACGAGCGGCCCGAACGCAGTGCTTTTGATGCGCAGAAGTCGTCCTCCAATACCAATGATCTGCGTGGCAAGATCCTGCGCATTACCCCCACTGCGGACGGCACCTATTCGATACCGGCTGGCAATCTATTTACCGCCGGCACGCTGCACCGGGCTGAGATCTACACCATGGGACATCGAAACCCGTTCCGCATCGCTATCGACCCAGAAACCAACTGGCTGTATTGGGGTGACGTCGGGCCCGATGCCAACAGCTCCAGTTCCCGACGCGGACCGGCTGGTTACGATGAGCTGAACCGCACCGGGGCCGCGGGCAATTTTGGCTGGCCCTATTTCTCCGGTGCCAATGAAGCCTATAACGATTACGATTTCGCCAGACGCGAATCCGGAGCGAAGTTCGACCCGTTGAACGTGGTGAACGACTCACCCAATAACACCGGTGCATTGTCGCTGCCAGACGCGCAACCCGCCTGGATCACCATGAGTCACCGGGCGACCATGATTGCCGATATTTATCGCTGGAACGATGCAGTCGAAGATTCCTTCAAGCTGCCCAGCTATTTCCACGGTCGACTGATTTACTGGAATTTCAACAACGATAAGGTGTTCGAGGTGGCAACCGATAGTGGATCCGACGAATCACGACAGTGGCTGAACACGTCGTTGGTGAAAGGCATCATTGACGGCCGCATTTCACCACAGAATAACCGCCTGTACATGATCGCGTACGGCGGCAACTGCTGTCAGTCGCCACCGTTTTCGGGAATTCTCATGGAAGTTCGTTACACCGGCGGCGGGCCGGAAACGGTCGCATCGAAAACCTACTATGCGGTGAATGTCGGTGGGGACGCATTCACCAGCGCAGGCGGAATCGAGTACGAAGCGCACGGCTATGTGGACATGGGCAGTGCTCACGTCAGCACAGCCCCGATAGCCGGCACGGCGGACGATGAACTGTATCAGGTGCAGCAATATTTCAACGGGGATCTCAACTTCGCGTTCCCGGTGGAGGATGGCTCGTATGACGTGATTCTGCAATTTGCCGAACATTATTTTGATGAAGAGGGCGAGCGGCTGTTCAATGTAGAAATCGAGGGCCAGCGCATGATTACCGGTCTCGATCTGTTCGCTGTTGCGGGCGAGGATGTCGCTTACGATCGTCTGTTCACCACGCGCGTGGTCGACGGCGTACTGAATATCGATTTGCTACAGGATGTGCAGAACCCGACCATTGCCGGAATTATTATTCGCAGACAGGGGCCGTACCCCGGCGGTTCTACCATTGTGCTGCAATCGGCGGTCAACGGCGCTTTTGTCACGTCCACGGGGGGCGTGGGTGCTACTACCGCCAACGTGAATAACGACGCAATATTTGAAATCGTCAGTATCGACACCACCCGGGTGGCCCTGCTTTCGGTGGGCACGGGGGGTTATCTGAGCGTCGCCACGTCTGGTGAAATTAATGCCGATGCCGCGGTGATTGGTGACGCGGAAACCTTTGTGATGGTTGAAAACGCGGACGGTAGCTACGCTCTGCTCAATGAGGCCATCGGCAGATACCTGGCCGTCGGCACCGGCGGGGCGTTGGGACTGGGCGAGGAAATCGGGCCCGCGGCGCAATTCAGCGTCAGTCTGGCCGATGTGTGCGACCCCGTGGCCGGCGCTATCAGTTGCCGCAATTTTGCTCGACCATACCTGAAAATGCCGGTCTATCCCGCGACAGACCTGGGCAATGTGCCGCCCTTGCTGTCACAGACCGGTGCATTTGTTGATGTCTCGACGCTGGAACTGGCGGGAAGCTTTGTACCCTATAAGCCGGCAGCGCCATTTTGGTCGGACCGTGCTGTGAAATCCCGCTGGGTCTCGGTGCCCTCCGGGCGGAAGGTGGGGTTTGCCGAAGCGGGTAAATGGACCTGGCCGTCGGGAACCGTCTTTGTCAAGCACTTCGACCTGCCGGTGGACGACGCTGACTCGTCTGTCCTGCGCCGGCTTGAGACCCGTCTGCTGATCGTGCAACCCGGCGGCAGTGTGTACGGCGTGACTTACATGTGGCGGGAGGACCACAGCGATGCCGAGCTGCTCACCGAAGCTATCGATGAACCCATCAGCATTGCGTCACCCGACGGCGACTGGACCCAGGTCTGGTCCTATCCTGCCGCCAGCGATTGTCTGATCTGCCACAACTATGAAGCCCAAGGTGTACTGGGACCGAAAACCGCCGCACTGAATTCAATGCTGGAATATCCATCCGGCATCGAGAGTAATCAGCTCACAGCCTGGAGCGCCATCGAACTGCTCGACGCGCCAGTCACGGCCGGTGATCTTGCGGGGCTGCCGGCCCATGCCCACATTACCGACACCAGCCGTTCACTCGAGGACCGGGTGCGCTCTTACTGGGATTCCAACTGCGGATACTGCCACGGGCCACAGGGCATAGCGGCCCTGTGGGACGCGCGCTTCGAGACGCCGCTATCACAGCAGGGTGTGGTGCTGGGTGAGCTGGCCAACCAACGCGATTACTTCGACCTCTACGGCCTCGCCAATCCCTTCGTGGTAGAGCCGGGCAACGCACAGAACTCGATTCTGTTTATTCGCGATCATAGCGTCGATCCGGACGATCGTATGCCGCCACTGGCGAAGAATCTGCCGGATGAAACCTATCTGGAGGTGCTGGAACAATGGATCGATTCGCTGGTTGAATAATTAAAGTCCGTGAGGGTTGCGCAGTGGGCGCAACCTCACAGCGGCAGTTCGCACGTGCAGTGCCAAGCCGTCAATGAGCGTAACGAAAAGTCTCGGAGTGACCGCGGCGCGTTTTCGCCGACCTTCCGTTTGCCCTTTACTCGGGCGGATTTTCGGATGGGGAGTGCCTCCGGGTGTCTATTTTTCAGGGGCTGGTCAGGATTTTGGCATTTCACAAATGTAGGACCTAATCTGGCCTAATTGAATGTTAGGCTATGATTCTTTATCCGAAATGCCGCAAGAATAGTCCGCGGGCAGGGCACAGGTCTTTTCTTTCAGAAAGCTGCAATGCAGCCAGTCCACGGACCATAGACACTATCAAATTTTAGGGGATTTTCCAAAATGCTAAACCAACCCGTCCACCATATCTTCGCCACTGGAGATTACCCGCCAATGGCTCCCCGCCAGCGCCTGCATCTGATTTTGCTGGGCGTCGAAAGTGTGGCGCGCGCAACCGAATTTTACTGCGCTTTGGGTTGGCAACCGTCGCCCACCGGTCATAGCGGATTCGTTAAGTTCGACCTGGGCGGTTATGCGCTTTGCCTGTTGCCGCGTGAGGATTTGACGCACGATACCAGGCAGCAGAACGGCAGTGGCTTTACCGGGTTGGCGTTGGTACATCTTGCTCGCTGTCCAGAAGATGTCCCCGCCATACTCGCGAAAGCAGCGGCGGCCGGTGGCACCATAGTCAAACCCGCTACCCGCACACCTTATGGCGTTGCCGGTTATTTTAAGGATCCGGATGGTCATCTGTTTGAAGTGGACTATGGAAAAACCTGGGTGTTGGACGATGAGCATCGGTTGCAAGTGGACCGATTAGCCCCTGAGTAATTTAAGCATAGGGGCAGCGCACAAACATGTCCGGGCGGCAGGATCGTCAATAAGGGTGTTGGGGGCCTGGCCTGCGCTCCGCGGTGAATATCATGCGCTGATAGTGCGCCGAATAAACGGCGGTAGTAGTTGCGTATAAATCGTAGCTTCAATTGCTTCATTAAGCTTCGGCTGATTATCTTTTACCGCCAGCAAACAATCGCCCTCGTGCTAAATAATGGTTGCTGCGACGAATTTTTGGCAGCCCATCGTATCAATTGTTACTAGACAATCTTTCAGTTGCAGGGCGTGTAATAGCCCCGAAATTGCAGTAATTCCGTTGGATTGTTCTTCGGTCTTGACTTGACCAGGAACCGGGTTATTCTCAGTCGCCCAAGCGCTTACCCTGTGAATGGCTGCCCTATTACTTCCGTCATGGGATCGGCGCAGAGTCTTGCCGTCCACAGCCACAACTTCCCGCCCCAGAAGAGGCCGAATGGTCAAAAAGCAGTCCATGAACTGATTGGGATCAATGCTGGAAAAAACACGATTGAATGTATCGTGAGACGGAATGCCATTGGGCAAGCATAAAAATTGTTAAAACCAGTCCTTTTTTGTCCTCCCGTATAAAGCTATCGCAACCCAGTCGTCAGCCGAACTCAGCATGCAGCAAAGCGCAATAACCATTATGTCGATAAATTCATGTCGTTTGTTTGCATTGTCGCGTCGAGGATCTTCAATTTCCTTCAAGGCTCGACGATCCTTCGCGGATCATTGGCCGTCTTGTCACTTCTTCTGGTAACTTGGTGACATTATGCATTATTATGTCGCTTTTGTTATGCAATTGCACTGTGGAATAGGTGAGGCAAGCAGCTAAGGTTAGGTGTATTGTTTGACTGTGTGAGAATCCATGCCCAAATATTTTTACATGGCGATTGCTAATTGGCACAGGAGCATGTGGGCACTTACGCGACCGGCTTGCAATTTTTATTTGATGTGGGTAATTGATGGTCTCCGAATTATATCTAGATGTTATTATCAATGTGGCTATCGCTTTCCTGATTATCTCTCCGATGATTCGGAAGAAAAATTACCGGGGGGCGGTAGCGGCTGTTGTAGCATTTTTCGGATTGGCGCTGTCTTATTACTACTGGGCGTTTGACTTTTCCCTTGCTGAGAGTTTCTGGAAGGCGATTCGGCAGACAGCCCTCACAGCTGCTGCTGCAATGGCACACTCATGGGGGGTCAACTTCGATGCCCGTAGAAAAGAGAAAAGTAATAGTTAGGTCTCAAGTTTCGGAGTTTATCTCGATCCTGGGAGCAATGGCACTGATATATGCACAAGCTATTGAATATATTCACAAACTCGACAATAAATAAATAAAGAAAGAAAGGCTGGCCCCGGGTTGTTAAGATGCAATTTGCCAAAAACAACCTAATCACCACGTGACCAGCCTAATGACGAGATTAAGTCAGAGCCATTCACCCTGGCACATCTTGCACTATTGCCTTTCTTGTTTATTCTAATCACAGAATATTTAAGCGCTTGAGAATCTTGCGTAGAGTTCGTAGAAAACGCGTTGTTTAGGCACAGAAATAGAAAATCACGACGATAATACTTTTAAGCTTGTAACTTCTATTTGCTCGCATTTAAATGTTCCACTCAAGCCATAACATGCTTCTATATTGACTTCGAGCGATTCACCAATAACAGGAAAAACAACTGAAAGCTCATCTAAAATATTATCGTCCATAAAGTTCCCGATATTCAAATCGGAAACACCAACAAAAGTTAGTTCAATATCCGCAGCGATATTTTTCTGTGCATCAATGTATGACAGAGTCGTCGTTAATAAATGGATTTTGTTGATCAACCGACTGATTGATAGAGAAATGACACGTGTATCACAAAACTGCGGCCAATAACCAAATAAGCGTGTTACTTTTTCCGCGTGTATTACAATAGATTCCATACGTCGGTCACTGCGCGGGTGATGGAGGGGTGTTTGGTGTTGATCGCTTCAAACGGGGCTGATTAACGACAAAGCCCAGCCGGATAACCGGCTGGGCTTTAAATAGTTACGTCCCCTTTTTTAGTTGCGCCCCTTTTTTTGGCTCCTTGGTCACCAACCCCTCTATGTAGCGTTTAAATTCCAGGGAATTGGACCTCATGTCAGCAAACTCTCGAGCTCCCATAGCCCCACCCAACTCTTTCGACTTGGCGTAAACGTCACACCCGCGATCAACCAGCAACTGAGTTACTGAAAATATTCCTCTCGTACAAGATTTAAGAAAAGGGGTTTTATCCCAATCACCACGTTGTTCTATATCAGCCCCTGCGTCTAAAAGTAAAGAGACGAGCTCTACCGCTGCAATTGGGTTCAAATGCGAATTTTCTATCGCTGAGATTAGCGGTGTAAAACCGTCCTCGCTTAAAGCATTTACATCCGCACCAGTCTGAATTAGCTGTTTAGCCAGCTCCACGTTTAAAGCTTTACAAACTGGGTTGAGCACATAAATTCCATATTTGTCCGGTTTAGACGGATCAAAGCCTTTGCGAATCAAGTCATCTAAAGCGACGTAGTCCGACATTTCGAGAATTTCATCAAACGTTTCAAACACTAATCTGTTCTCCACTGCATTTAGAGGCACTCGTCTCTACAATTTTGCTTAACCGCACGTTCCGCATTGCGAATCTGGTTGTTGATTTGATTCATATGCTGAGTGTGGGCATCATCCTCAACACCATCAAACCATTTCTCTGTCATCCTTTCCCGCAACGACTTGCAATCTAAAGCTTTTCTAAGTTGCCATTTGGCCCGTTCGCAAGGATCTGTGAGCCCTGGTGGCTCCGGCTCATCACAACGATTATGGTATTCTCTTCGATTCCCTTCATATTCAATTTCTCTTTGAAGATCACGATCACTAAAAGGGCCGTCGTTTAAAGCGTCATAAAGCAAAGAGCCTAGCGTTAAGCCTGTAGCAGCTTGTATGCCGTAATTAATTCCAGCACCGATTCGTCCACCAGCCCAAAAAGCGCCTCGCAAAGCGTGAGCAGGCGTTAAACCGTCTGGATCTGTGTAATAAAGAGGATTCTGATAAGCGTATCCGTACGTGTTTATTCCACCATTCAACCCAATCGGATCCGATTGAATGTACCGCCCCAATGCCGGATCATAATCCCGAAAATAGTTGTAATGCAGCCCCGTTTCACTGTCGAAGTACTGCCCCGGAAATCGACTCAGGTGCAGAATAGTATCCTGATCCTGCTGTGCGATTTTGCCAAAGGGTTCGTAGTCGGCCATCCAGACTCGTTGTTGATTCCCGTCCGCCAGTGCCTTCGGGGTGTCGAGGTGATCGCTGTGGTTGTAGTATATCGCGGGGACTGGATTTACTCTCAATCCGACGCAGCTTAATCGCTGATGCTCACGAATTATGGCCGCCTAACATAGCGATGGGAGCTATTTGCGCCAGGTTGACGTAAACGTGAATCCGTGACTCTAGAGTCACGGATTCACGAAATAGATAGCTCAGTTTATGTCTCATTCTCGTTCGTTTAATCATCACACTTCTCAGGTTGACACACAGGGTAGGTGGGTGTCAAAATGGCTCGGTGGCAAGTTCGAAATGTGCATGCCATGATTCATTCTTGTTCTGGGTAATACAGTTGTTCCCGCAAATTTAAGGCCTGAAAACTATTACATCGAAATTAGACCATATGGATTTCGTAAAATCAGATATGTGCTCATGTTCCCAATCAATATTATTTTCCAGAGCCTCTGCACATGCAGTCAGAAACCTGCTGAGCTCCCGTAAATCTTTAGAATTCATCTGAAGGGTAATTTCCTTTAACTCAATTATTTCATCTGAATCCTCTTTATAGCCAAAGCACGGCATTCTATACTCCCTAAAATTAAATACACTGATTATCGGTTTTACATCCAGCAACACTTCGGACAGTTTGAGAGTGAATCTGAGGTAGCAACTTAAGTCAGTCAGTCGGGGGCTTACTATTTTCTGGCGGTATCGAAATCTATAGATTCTGAGAATTCCTTTGCACTGAAATGTACTTCATATTTCGTCCTTCGTTCTTTAGGATAGCTAAATTCGTATTGAATCTCTTCAACATATGCCGTGCTGGCATCTTCTGAGGTTAGATATCTACGGGATCTGGAAAGCTCACCATCGATATAATGAAAATCTATATCGTAAAAACCATCCGAGTTTGAATCTACAATGACCGCACTCGTAACGCCAAAAGTATATGAGATCTTTGTTTCTGGGATTCCGTCAAAATCTTGGTCAACAGTGCTAAATCGAATAATATCATCATTTCCGTAGTAGTTGGTTTCATCGATTTTTCCATCAAAATTTTTATCTAGAAAACTATAATAGCCGTTTTCAGTATGCTCATAATGAATGTCAGCGACACCATCGTTATTCAGGTCGACGTCAGATACCTCGGCGAAACTTCGTTCATTAATACATGTCACACTATGATTTGAGCATGATGTTAACAACGATATAAATGTCAAAATGAAAAGCATTATTTTTGGCGAATAACGTCCTTTGCTTTGAGCGCTACCGTGGCCTGAAAACTCTCTCATAAAATTTGACCTAAGTTTCTTCGGGATTAATCCATGTTTATGAAGCGGACGCCACTCACAAAGCGTCTATTGTATCAAATTAAAATTCACCAATCCGGTTCATACTTTGTGCAGCGGCATCCATTTTCAGCTGTTCGCGGCAAGCTCGCAGTCGGAAGAGCCGCATTTGGATTAGGGCATATTCCACCATTACCTTGTGGGGCAATGGGGTGGGGGTCCCAGGGACATTGCCTATTAACGCACCTTTGGGGGAAGGTTTCATGTAACGCTTTTCGAGCTTCATCCAGCATGCCACCTATATCCTCAGCCAGCTTGCCCTTCTCAGAACGGCCACGTTCCAATCTCTGCAACTCTCTTTCCAGTTCTTTTTTCCTCTGAAGCAGTCGTTGCCTCTTATTATTCTGTCTGTGATTGAATGGCTGATCATGCCTGTTTCGGGCGCGGTTCAGTCCGTATTGATCGAGAAAGACTATAGGATTATCGCCTGCGTAGGCATAAGTATTAATACCCAGCCCTTTCAAGGTGAATATTTGTACAATAAAATCGAATTCAGGTTAAATAGTGGTCAGTTGTAAGCTGGGTATGGGATTTTAGTCCCGATTCGATCAGAATATCAGTCATTTATTCCTCCTGATAGATGATAAGGATCTACCCCATGGCTTTCAGCACAATCTTGAATCGGTTTATTGAAGTGAGTCCGATCCCCGTCATGGTTCGGGCGCTGCTGGAGCGCGTTTTGACAGCCGAGAAGCTGGACGCATGTTTTCACCGCGCCACCGACCGGCAGTACACCCGAGAGCTCTTGTTTTCATCTGTATTCGAGCTGATGAGCCTCGTGGTTACCAAAACGTTTTCCTCGATCAATACCGCGTATAAAGCTGAGAAGGGCGACATTGGGGTATCAATCACTTCAGTGTATAACAAGCTTAATGGCCTTGAAACCACGGTCTCGGCCGCGCTGGTTCGGGACACAGCCCTGGAGATGGCCGGGATCGTCAGCTCTCTGAAGGCCAAACGGTCGCCTTTGCTGCCAGGGTTTCGCGTGAAGATGCTTGATGGTAATTGCCTGGCGGCTACAGACCATCGCCTGAAGGTACTGCGTGACAAGGCGGCTGGCGCGCTGCCGGGCAAGTCATTGGTGGTCTATGATCCCGCACTGGAGATGGCCATTGATGTGTTTCCGTGTGAAGACGGGCACGCGCAGGAGCGTTCATTGCTGCCGCAGGTATTGGATGCCGTTGAACGTGATGATGTGTGGGTAATGGATAGAAATTTCTGTGTGCGAAGTTTTGTGTTTGCTATGGCACACAAGGGCGCATATGCCGTCTGCCGATATCACAAGCAGGTGCCGCTTATCGACGACGGTGAGCTGCTTGAAGTTGGGGAAACCGATACTGGAAAGGTCTTTGAGCAATGGGTTTATCTTGAGGACGAGGCGGCAGGAAAAAAGTACCGATGGAGAAAGGTGGTCATTCGTTTGTCGGCGAAAAC
>CAYSTJ010000068.1:0-9697 GCA_964434105.1 uncultured Cellvibrionaceae bacterium
CTGGTCGGAAAAATGACCGGTTAAAAAGTGCGTAACTATTCAGCTCGCGTCCGGATTTGTTCAGAGCAAGGCGAAAAATGTGAGTTTACTCGTGTCAATACGCCGCGCATCCTGCGCTTCGCCCTCCGGGCCGCCTGGCCAGGCGTTCAAACCTGTTCCCGACAGGTTTGTGACCATTTTTAACGCAGCCATGGGCAAATCGGGGCGTGCGCTGAATAGTTACAAAAGTACAAGCACTGTATTCAGTAATGTGACGCGGTATGTTCCGGCGACATGAATACGCATTCATTTTTTAATATTGCAGCGCCATTGGGTTAGAATGGCCGCCCGCTGATACCACCGAAATTTCTGGAGAGTAGTTATGCTGAGACGTACCAAAATTGTGAGCACCCTGGGCCCCGCGACCGATGAACCGGGTATACTGGAACAGCTAATCAAGGCGGGCGTTGATGTAGTGAGACTCAATTTTTCCCACGGCGCGCCAGATGACCACCGGAACCGGGCCGAGCAGGTACGCAAGTTCGCGGCCAAGCATGGGCGTCATGTCGCGATTCTCGGCGATCTGCAGGGCCCCAAAATCCGCGTTGCCCGGTTTGCAGAAGGCCCTGTCCGGCTTGCAGTCGGAGACGCCTTTGTACTGGATGCGACGCTGGCCACCGAGGCTGGCAATCAGCGGGAAGTCGGGATTGATTATAAAGAGCTACCGAACGACGTGAATCCTGGCGACCTGCTGCTGCTGGATGACGGCCGTTTAGTGCTAAAGGTCGACTCAATCGTCGGGCCGCGCATTTTATGTACCGTAACCGTTGGAGGCAAACTCTCCAACAACAAGGGTATTAACCGGCAGGGCGGTGGTCTTACCGCACCGGCGCTGACGGACAAAGATCGGGCCGATATCAAAACGGCGGTTTCCATTGGCGTCGATTACCTGGCGGTGTCATTTCCGCGCAGTGCCGAAGATATGCAACTGGCGCGTGCACTTGTGCGCGAGGCCGGTGGTGATATCGCACTGGTGTCCAAAATTGAGCGGGCCGAAGCCGTAGAAAGTGACGAGGTACTCGACGGCATTATCGCGGCGTCGGATGCCGTTATGGTGGCGCGGGGCGATCTGGGCGTGGAAATTGGTGACGCTTCACTCATCGGCGTGCAAAAGCACATTATCAATCGGGCGCGCGCGTTGAACCGCTGTGTCATCACCGCCACTCAGATGATGGAAACCATGATCAACAGTTCCCTGCCGACGCGGGCAGAGGTATTCGACGTCGCCAACGCCGTGCTGGATGGGACCGATGCTGTAATGCTGTCGGCCGAAACCGCTGCGGGACAGTTCCCCGTGGAAACGGTGGAAGCGATGGTGCGTATTATTCTGGGTGCAGAGAAATCGGAAGAATCACAAAAGCAGGTAGACCGGGAACTGCCGCCACGCGTGGCTATCGATCAGGCGATTGCAGCCGCCGCTATGCATACGGCCAACAAGATGCCCGGTGTGTCTGCGATCGTCTGTATGAGCGAGACCGGCGGAACGCCTTTGTTAATGAGCCGCTATGGTACCCGTTTGCCCATTTTCTCAATGTCGCGTCACGAAAAGTCCTTGCGTCGGGCCGGTCTGCATCGCGGCGTCCACCCGGTATTGTTCGATTCCAGCAGCATGACGTTCGCCGAGGCTAACAATTCGGCGATCAACGAACTGCGGGCACGCAATGTCGTCAAGGAAGGTGACCTTGTCATTATTTCCAAGGGCGATGTGGCCAATGTTCATGGCGGTACCAATACCATGAAAATTGTTGAGGTTGGCAAGCCGTTACTGGTGGAAAACTGAGACCGGATTCCACAGGCTAATCCAGCCACATGGCAGGCCCGTGCGACGGGCCGTTTTATGGCTGGGGTTCAGTTAGCAGGAAGTTTTGTTTCGGAAGAGTCGGGCGGTGCCCGTCCGTCAGGCGCTGGCGGTCTGGGCGCCCGTTGTCAGGTCCTGGCAGTACGCATAATAGTCTTCCACCAGGCTACGGCTGCAATCCCGTCGCTCTTTGGCTTTGCGACGCTTGCGATGATAAAGATCGATCGGTAGATTTCTACAGGGATCCTGGTCCAGTCGTCGGTCTATCCCTTTCCTGCGATTGATAAAGTACATACAGGTTCTCCTCCAATGGATGTCTACTGCGGTGACCGGCTTGTTGAAAGCGCGGTCATTCCGGAAATTATAAGCCTAGACGGCGCGCTTGTAACGTCCAACGGCTCTCGGTAAAAATGTGATACCGTTTTATCTTTTTTGCAGCAGGCAGCCGTGGGCGCTTTGACAGGCAGCTATCCCTGGACCGAATTCGATTGCGCTGGCCGGATCGACGCCGGGGCACCGTTGGTCCGGGGGCACCCGGAAGATGAATTGGCGTCTGGTTGTCGTACAACCCCACAGCAGGTGAATAACACAATGTCCATTTCCAGTCAGATAGAAGATAAAGTCCGCGCCCACTTTAGCCCTGACCATCTTGAGGTCATCAATGAGAGCCACAACCATAACGTGGCGCCGGGCTCGTCCACCCACTTTAAGCTGATCGTTGTCGCTGCCGCTTTCCAGGGGAAGACTGCGGTGACGCGTCACCGCAGTCTATACGGCATACTGGGTGACGAATTGCAAAATGGCGTACACGCACTGGCTTTGCATCTTTACACGCCGGAAGAGTGGGCACAAATCAAGCAGGCGCCGGAATCGCCAGAGTGCCTGGGAGGCAGTGCCCAATAGCCGCGGCAAACAGCCAGTGGTGTGCGGGGAACCGAAGCGTTCGGTGCCCGAAAGCGTGTTGGCGGGTAAGTCGCCCTAATCGACGGCACCTTTAAAGCCCAGTTGTCGCCAGCCTTCATAGACCAGAACCGCCACCGCGTTTGACAGGTTCATACTGCGGCTGTCCGGTAACATGGGTATACGAAGAACCTGCCCGGCTCCCATCCCTGTGCGGATGGCTTCCGGCAGTCCGCGGGTTTCCGGCCCGAAAATTATAAAATCACCCGCTCGAAAGCGGGCGTCGGTAAAGCGCGTTGAGCCTTTGGTGCTAAGGGCAAAGCAGCGGTCCGGCGGCGGCTGTTCCGAGGTCAGAAACGCATCCCAGCTTTTGTGGGTCCTGATGTCCTTCCATTCACCATAATCCAGCCCGGCACGACGTAGCCGTTTGTCATCCAATGCAAATCCCAGGGGTTCAATCAGGTGCATTTTGCAGCCTGTGTTGCCGCAAAGCCGGATGATATTGCCGGTATTGGGTGGAATTTCCGGCTCAAACAATACAATCTGAAACATGCCTCCCCCGAAAAATATCCGGATTCTACCAGCTTGTCCGGTCATCGCCCACGGGTGTTCCGCTGAATTTGACCAGTTGCTGAACCACCGCAGTCTGTGGGCGGTTTTGCATGCGTGCTTATAAGCGAAAACGCTAACAGGGTCTATACTCACGATATTCGAACAGGCCCGGCTTTGCCGAATATTGAATAACACGACTAGAAAGCAGGTGCAGGTGTCGGTACCTGACAGGAAATGCGTAGTCAGGGCGACTCCCGCATTCATCCGGGTTGGCCGGCGTATGCGCATGGTGACGTGAAACTGATGGAGACTGGATTGTGGTGGGTTTTCCCCGATTTAAAAGACCCGGCGGAGTCATTGGCCTGGAGTTGCATTCCGAAGGCCTGGCGGTAGTAGCCTGCAGCGCATCTGAAAATCAGCCTGCAGCGCGCCACCTGGAGTTCCTGCGGTATGAAAAAGGCCCGGAAGACAGGAACCTGCTCAAACAGTGGGTGGCTCGACATCGATGTGATAACTACCGGTGTAACGTGGTGCTGGCGCAGGAGAACTATCAGATACTGCTGGTTGAGCCTCCCGATGTACCAACAGAGGAGTTGCGTAGCGCTATCCGTTGGCGACTCAAGGATCTGATATCCATTCCGCTGGATCAGGCGGTCATTGATGTATTTGCTCTACCCGAAGACGGTGTGCGGGCAAATAAAAAGATGGTCTACGTTGTTGCCAGCGATAGAAGCCGAATAGAAAACGTTGTCCGGATGGTCAGAGATGCCGGACTTGCCCTCAACGCGATCGATATAGGAGAACTGGCCTTGCGGAACGTTGCAGTCCGCCTGAACCGTGACGAAAACTCTGCCAATCGCGGTGTGGCGGTAGCACGTCTGCGGCCCGGTAACGGCAGTCTCTATATTTACCGTCATGCAAACATGTATCTCGCCCGCAATTTTACACTGGGTTACAACGGGGGGTTGCTGGACGACATTCCAGTGGATGCTCTGGCTTTGGAGCTGCAGCGATCTGTGGACTATTTTGAAAGACAGATGGGACAGGCACCACCGTCGTCTATTTACATCTGTGGCGAAAATATCTCTGAAGAAAAGATAAATGACAGTCTCAAGTCCAGTCTGGGGATAAAAATTGAATACCTCGATCCGGCCAGCGCTATCACCATTGAAGGCAATGCAGACGGTGAACTGTTACAGATTTGCGTCGGGGCGCTGGGCGGTGCGATGCGGCAGGACAAGGTGGCGTGATGCAGCAGATCAATCTGTATCTGCCCGAACTGCGGCCGAAAACGGATTATCTTTCCGCGCGAAATGCGCTGTGTCTGCTCGGCGTATTTCTGCTGGTGTTGGTACTTGGCTATGGCATGACGGGTCGAAAGATCAACAAGCTACAGAACGCGTTACACGATGTGCAACAGCAAAACGTTGAACTGCAAAACAACATAGCGCGCATGGATATTCAGCCGCAGGATCAGCGAAAAAATAACCTCGAATCCCGGATTGCATATTCGCGGCGAACGCTCAGCAATCATCAGCGATTGATCGATGTGCTGCGTGGTGAAACGCTGGGCAATAACAGGGGCTTCTCACAGAAGATCGCAACGCTGGCAGAACTCTCCCACGATGGGCTTTCACTCCAGCGATTCGCCTTGACCGAGGGTGGTCGCGAACTTCATCTAACAGGGCGAAGCCGGACGACAGAACAGATACCGGTCTATTTGAATTTGCTGCGAATGCATGATGCTTTTGCAGATACCGGGTTTGGAGAACTGAATATCGATAGAAAAAGCGGCTGGTATGAATTCACCGTCAACCAGCCTGAAAAGCTGGATAAGAACTCCGCCTCAAAATCCAACAGGCCCTGAGAAAACATCATGCGTTCACGAATTTCCAGCCTGAAAACGCGTTATGAAATGCTGCAGACCCGCGAGCGATTGCTGGTTGTCGGCGCATTGCTAACGTTGATTTTTTTGCTATGGGCGATATTGGTGAGTAATGCCCAGACTGAAAATCGCGCCCGCCTGGAAGCTGAGCTGTACGCCCTCCAGCAACAACGGACGGCACTGGCGTCCGAATACAACGTATTGGCAGAGCTGAGTACCAGGGACCCTTTAGCGCATCTCGAACGTGAGGCGCTGTCGTTGCGCGACAGCATCGCCGCAACAGAAGAAAAGCTCGAGTCCCTCGCCGTCGGGTTGATCAGCCCCAGGCGACTGCCATTGGTGATGCGCGAAGTTCTGCGGGCACAGGACGGGATTCAACTGATCACGCTCAGGACGTTGCCTTCACAGGAAGTTGTTCTGGCGACAGCTGCGCCGGAAGACGGCCCATCACCTGAGGCAGCCACGCCGGAAGAGGCGCTTAAATTATATCGACACGGTGTGCAGATGGTTCTACAAAGTCGCTTTCACGCCGTACAACACTATCTGAAGGTTCTGGAAGCTTCGGAGTGGCAATTTTATTGGAGTGATATTGATTATCGTGTCACCAGCTATCCAATGGCGGAAGTCCATCTGGATGTTTATACGTTATCGGCGAGCCGGAGTGGGCGTCATGATTAAAACGACTAACCGGGTCCTTTTGGGGTGTCTGCCGCTTTCGGTTCTGTTGTCTGTGCCCGTTGCGGGCGACCCGGAAACCACGCTGAAAGACCCGACCCGGCCGCTGCAATCAACCGGATCGACCGCGCAGGCCATAGAGCAGGCGCCTTTGCAATTGAGTGCCATATATATGCGATCCGACGCGCCGGCCGCCGTAATCAATGGCCGGATGCTGCAGCGTGGGGACAGCATAGAGGGTATAACCATCACACGCATCGAATCAGGGCGAGTGCATTTTACCGGCAGGCAGTCCGGTGTTTTGAATCTGTATCCTGCCGTGATCAAGCGGAAACTATAGTGAAGTACCTGCCGATGATATCGAGGAGACCTATGCGTCTGCGCCTATTACTGCTGAGCTGGACCGTTTATATCGGGGTGTCCGGTTGCGCGGCCCCTGATAACCGTACACCACTGGCCGATCAGTTATTTGCTGACGCAGCCGAAGCAAATGCTGAGTCGCGCGAAGTGCCCGGCTTTGTTCAGGACGCTCTTACCCGCAGTGCGCGACAGACGGCGCGCGCTACCGACGAGACCGATCGCTTCGATATCGCCGTCAGAGACATGCCGGCCCGGTCGTTTTTTATGGGCTTGATGTCTGATGCCGATGTCAACGTGGTCACTCACCCTGAAGTCGACGGCATCATATCCCTTGAATTAAGTAACGTATCGGTACGGGATGTGCTGGAAGTGGTACGCGATGTATACGGCTATGAATATCAGGAACGCAATAACATCTATACCATTTACCCCAGAAAAATGCGTACAGAAGTGTTCCCCATCAATTATATCGATGTGCGGCGCGTGGGCGTGAGTGACACAAGCGTTTCAATCGGAGAAATCACATCCAATGCATCGCGTCAGGGCAGTGGGGGCGCGGGCAACAACCAGTCCAGTACCCATTTAGCCAACATATTGAGCATGGGCGAAGGTGAAAATGACAGGCGTTCCGGGGGGCAGGGTATCAGCCCCGGTTCGCGCGTACAGACGCTAAACCGCACCGATTTCTGGCAAACGGTAGAGCAAACCGTGAAATCCATTGTCGGTGCCGATGTTGATGGTCGCTCGGTAATGGTCAATCCGCAGGCGGGCCTGGTGGTGGTAACGGCGATGCCGGGTGAGCTGGGTTCGGTGCGGAGTTTTCTGACGCAGTCCGAACTGATTGTAAAGCGGCAGGTCGTTCTGGAGGCCAAAATCCTGGAGGTGCGCCTCAACGAAGGTTTTGAAGCCGGCATCAACTGGAACTCGATTCAAGGGCAGCTGCAATACAGCAAGAATGTCGAAAGTTCCACCAGCCCGGCTGATATCGTGTCAGTTAGCGAAACGGTACCGGAGATCTTCGCCTCGATCTTTCGGGTGACTGATGTACGCGATCTCCTGTCACTGCTGGAAACCCAGGGTGCGGTTCAGGTTTTGTCCAGTCCGCGGGTGAGTACCGTCAACAACCAGAAGGCGGTAATCCGCGTGGGTTCAGACGAGTTTTTTGTGACCGGAATATCCAATAACACCACCGCCAGTGCGGGTGCGACTACCACGTCGCCCGAGGTGGAGCTGGCGTCATTCTTCAGCGGGATTTCGCTGGATGTTACGCCGCAGATCTCGGAAGATGGCGATGTTATTCTGCACATACATCCGATTGTCAGCGAAGTCACCGATCAACAGAAGGAAATCACCATCGGCGATTACAGCATTTCCGTGCCGCTGGCTTTACGCGATATTCGCGAGAGCGACAGTATTGTGCGGGCGCGCAGCGGCCAGGTCATCGTACTGGGCGGATTGATGCAGGAGAGCCGCAGTGACTATAAATCCAAGCGTCCGATTCTGGGCGACATACCGGGGCTCAATGCGCTGTTTCGCAGTAAGAGCAGGGGCACCCGAAAGACCGAACTGGTGATTTTGTTGCGGCCCATCGTTGTCGGAGACGACACCTGGCAACAGGAAGTTAACCGCTATCACCGCCGCTCCGATTCCATGCAATTGCCGCTTAAAACGAGGTAGTTATATGTACACCCAGTTTTACGGCTTTCACGAACAGCCTTTTTCCATAACGCCGGATACCCAGTTCTTTTTTGATCAGAGCAGCCATCGCGATGCATTAAATACCTTGAAACTGGCGCTGGATCATGGCGAGGGTTTTATCAAGGTGGTAGGCGAGGTCGGTACTGGAAAAACCCTGCTATGTCGCATCCTGTTATCACGCCTGGACAGGCAGCGCTACGTTACCGCCTATATTCCCAACCCCTGGCTAACGCCACAGGAACTTAAAGCATTTGTCGCACAGGAAATTGGCGCATCCTATCAATCAACGATGCCGGCGCATGAAATTACTGCAGCGTTATACCGCAAACTGGTACAGATTGCGCGACAGAAAAAACAGGTGGTACTGATTGTTGACGAAGCGCAGGCCATGCCGCGCGAAACGCTGGAAGCCCTGCGGTTGCTGACCAACCTCGAAACGGAAAAACAGAAATTGCTGCAGGTTGTCATCCTCGGCCAACCAGAACTGGATGTTTTGTTAAAACGCAAGGACCTGCGGCAACTTAAACAGCGTATCGTTTTTTCAGAGTATCTCAAACCGTTTAATCTCAGTGGGCTGAAAACCTACATTAATCATCGGCTGCTCGCCTCCGGCTATGAACGTGGCGGACTGTTTTCCAACGGTGCCTGCTGGCTGCTTTTGCTTGCGTCCGGCGGCATTCCGCGCATGATCAATATCCTCGCGCACAAGTCTTTACTGTGCGCCTATGGCCGAGGCCATCATCAGATCAATGCCTGGCATATCGGCAGAGCCGTAATGGACACACCCGAGAGCCGTTGGGGAGCCAAGTTGACCGCCTTTTTCTGGCGCTTCAATGCACGCTTGACCGCCGCCAATATGGCAGGAGTGCATCGATGAGCCTGATCAATGACATGCTCAAGGATCTCGACGGCGCACCGGCCGGCCGGCGACTGGCGCGTCGTCCGGCGGCGCATGTCAAGACCTCGACCTGGCGGGCCTATCTGCTGCCCGGGCTCGCTGTGATCTGCCTGTGCTATTGGGTCGTGTTCCAATGGAATATTCTTGGAATCCTGCCGGACAGCACGCAGGAACCGGCCCTGGGCGAATCCGTACCCATGGACCAAAGCTGGCTCGATCAGCTGCAGCAGGCGGAAGCAATCCTGGTCGCGCGCGAACGGGAAAGCGCGGCTGTCGATGCTGTGGAGGTTGGTGCTAGTATACCTGCCCCGATGGCATCGGGTCTCCCGGCCGCCACGGCCGCTATTGGCGCGCAGCCTGACACTCAGTCCCAATCCCAATCCCAGTCCCAAATCCAGATCCGCGATACGGTTTATGGCGAATCCGAACAGGTGGCCCGGTTGAACCCGGCGCAGCGACCATTCAGGCAGGAAACGGACCAGGCCGTCGTGCAGCGACTGCTGCAGAGCGCCGAGCAGGCACTTGCGACAGACCGCCTGACCGTGCCCGAAAGCAATAACGCGTTTTATTTTTATTCGACCATACTGCTCACCGATCCAGCGCACGAAACGGCCCTGCAGGGTATTGAACGGGTTCGGCAGCGCTACCTTACATTGATTGATGGCGCTATCGGCCGTCATCAGCCGGAACTCGCCCGGCGCTATCTGGCCGGAGCCGCGCGTGCGGGGCTGGACAGGGACACCCTGGCGCAGCGCCGGGCAAGTCTCAATAATTCTGCATACCAGGCTGCTGAACCCGGGCCGACCCTGCAACGGGTGGCAACCGGCAGCCCGCAGCGGACGGATCGCAATCTGGCGCGCGCACTGCAACAAAAAGGGCTGGCCGGGCACGA
>CAYSTJ010000068.1:9797-16609 GCA_964434105.1 uncultured Cellvibrionaceae bacterium
GGACGGATCGCAATCTGGCGCGCGCACTGCAACAAAAAGGGCTGGCCGGGCACGAGCAGCAGGCCCTGCAATGGGTGGAAGACGGTGCTTTCATTACCCGGACCGTACTGGCACTCACCGGTCTGTACAGCGAAATGGGCGCAACAGTCCGGCTACAGCACCTGCAGGAACGGCTGGCAGCACGGCAGATGGATCTGCAGATTCTGCCGGCCGCGCACATGCACTGGATCGCACGGGACACCGACCTCGCGATCCGGCGCCTGCAGCAGACACAATTCAGTGATGCCGCAGAACTCGCCCGTCTGCGGCTGCTGGCCGGCCTGCTGCAGGAGACCGGGGCTTTCGAAGCGGCCAGCGATACCTATGCAACACTGGTGGCCATGCCCGGCGCAACCAGTAACGACTGGCTCGGCCTGGCTGTGACCCTGGATGCGCAGAATCGTCACCATGCTGCCAGGCAGGCGTATCAGAATCTCGCAGGCCAGCAGCTGCCCGGTGGCGATATTGCCAATTTTGTTCAACAGCGCCTGAATGATCTGGCGTTAACCCGCCAACGGTGATCTATGCAACCAACGTCTGCCCCCAAACGAATCCGCATTGGCGACCTGCTCGTTGCACAGCAGGTTATCAGCCAGGATCAGCTTGACCGGGCGCTGGCAGAGCAAAAGCGCAGCGGCTTTAAACTCGGCAGACAGCTTGTCGCACTGAATTTTGTTGATGAAAATACGCTGCTGTCCTTTTTGTCAAAGCAGCTTGACTATCCCTTTATTGAACTCAGTCAATACCGCTTTGACCGCGATGTTGTGCAATCACTGCCGGAAGCTGTGGCGCGGCGCTATCGTGTCATCCTGCTGAAAGACGATGCGAACGGCGTATTACTGGGTATGGCGGACCCGACCGATATTTTTGGTCTGGATGAGTTACAGAAAATAATCAAAAAGCCGATTCGACCGGCGGTCGTCCGCGAGTCGGAACTGCTCGATATATTGGATATCGCCTATAGCCGGGCCAGCGAAATTGCGTCACTGGCTGAACAGCTGGACGAAGAGCTCGAAGGCGATGCGCTGGACATTCAGGATATTCTCACCAGCGTCGAAGATAATGACACACCCGTCGTCAGGCTATTGCAGAAAATATTTGAAGAGGCGATCAATACTCGTGCCTCAGATATACACATCGAACCGGACGAAACCGTATTGCGTATCCGGCAGCGCATTGATGGTGTACTGCTGGAGCACGTGATGAATGAAAAGCGCATCGCCACAGCGCTGGTCGTGCGTCTGAAGCTGATGTCCAGTCTGGATATTTCTGAAAAGCGAATGCCCCAGGATGGCCGTTTCAATCTAAAGGTAGGTGCCCATAATATTGATGTGCGCCTGTCCACCATGCCGGTGCAGTTCGGCGAATCGGTGGTTATGCGGTTACTGGATCAGACCCACGGCATCCGTAAGCTGGATACGGTCGGCATGCCGGAAAATTATGTTCGTCAGTTTCGCAATATTATTACCCGGCCGCATGGCCTGGTTCTGGTCACCGGCCCGACAGGCAGTGGTAAAACGACAACGCTTTATGGCGCTTTAACGGAGCTTAATACACCAGAGAAAAAAATCATTACGGTCGAGGACCCTGTGGAATACCGTCTGTCCCGCATCAGCCAGGTTCAGCTGCATGAAAAAATCGGGCTGGATTTTACAACCGTGCTTAAAGCCGCGTTGCGACAGGATCCTGACATCCTGCTGATCGGTGAGATTCGCGATGCGGAGTCAGCAGAAATTGCATTGCGTGCGGCCATGACAGGTCACATGGTGCTGTCAACGCTGCATACCAATGATGCGGTGACATCCGCGCTGCGTCTGATTGATATGGGTGTCGATCCCTATCTGGTCGCGTCAAGCCTGCGAGCCGTGGTGGCACAGCGGTTGGTACGCCGGGTATGCGCAAGCTGTGCCGAACCCTACATGCCGACAGGCAAGGATCATACGCTGTTGCGACGCATCTATAAAGACGCGATGCCGGACCTGTCCAGCATGCGCATCGGTAGCGGCTGTCCGCATTGTTTCAATAGCGGTTACCGTGATCGGATAGGCGTATTTGAACTGCTGGAAATCAACGAAGCGATGGCAGATGCCCTGCGCGATGGGAGCGTGCGCGCCTTCAACGATGCCGCACATGCGCACCGCAACTATCGTCCGTTGAGCCTGGGCGCACTGGACTACGCACTGCAGGGCATTACCACCATGAGCGAAGTTATGCGCCTGTCGGCAGAAGTTTACGACGAAAGCCTTGCTGAACTTGTTCAGGAAACAGGTGACACCTAATGCCAAGTTTTGAATATTCTGGTCGTTCAACTGTCGGGCAGCTGGCCAAAGGCCGTATGGATGCCGGTAGTGTGGATGTCGTGGCGAGCCAGTTACTGGACCGGGGTATTACCCCTATAACCATTCGTGAAGTCACGGCGTCGGACTCGTTCCAGCGGAAGTTGAATGCGTTGATGGGGGCCGAGAAAATAACGCCCGTCGAGCTGATTATGTTCTGCCGACAAATGTACACCATTACCCGCTCCGGAGTACCGTTGGTGCGGGGCATTCGTGGCCTCGCGGCGAGCATCCGGCACGAGCATTTTCAGAGCGTGTTGAACGATGTTGCCGATCGGCTCGAATCCGGCGTCAGTCTGTCGAACGCCATGGCGCACCATCCAAAAGTCTTCAATCACCTCTTTGTCAGCATGATCAACGTCGGTGAAAGTACCGGCAGTCTGGATGATGTATTCAAACAGCTGGCTTTTTACCTGGAGCGCGACGAAGCGACGCGCAAAAGCATTCGCTCTGCCACGCGCTACCCCATGTTTGTGGTGATCGCGCTGATTATTGCGGTCGCCATCGTCAATGTTAAAGTCATACCGCGGTTTGCCGAAATGTTTGCGCACTTCGGTGCTGAGCTGCCGTTTGTGACCAGAATTCTGATCGGCATGTCCAATTTGTTTGTTAACTATTGGTGGGCAATTATCATCACCACAGTTCTTGCAACAGTCGGCACGATCTATTTTTTACGTACCCGGCAAGGCGCGATGCTGTGGGGGCGAAAAAAACTGACCCTGCCGGTGGTGGGCGATATTATTGACCGGGCGTCCATGGCGCGCTATTCACGCAGCTTCAGCCTGATGCTGGCGGCCGGCGTACCCATGAACCAGTCCCTGACACTCTGCGCCCGGGCCATCGACAACCCCTATCTGGCCCACAAAATCGATCAGATTCGTCGGGGCGTCGAGCGCGGCGAAAGCCTGTTCCGCACCCATGTTCAATCGAACATGCTGTCGCCACTGGTCCTGCAGATGATATCCGTCGGCGAAGAGAGCGGCCGGGTAGAGGAGCTGCTGGCCGAAGTGGCAGAATTCTACGAGCGGGAAGTGGACTACGATCTGAAAAAAGTCAGCGACCGCATAGAACCGATTCTGATCGTTATCATGGCTGTTTTTGTCGGTATTTTGGCGCTGGGGATCTTTTTGCCCATGTGGGATATGTACAGCGTCCAGCAAAGCTGAAGAGACAGATGGTCGTAACGCGGTCTGGGGAACACGGTCTGCGACATACCGAAACGTCGATCAATGTCCCCGTACCGTATAGGTAAATCGCTACAAAGCGGAATTTTAGACGGGCAGAACAGGGGCTGCCCGGTCCGTAATTGCTGTTTCCGTTTCCACAAATCTCATCTAAAAACACCTCAAGTTTTTCACATGCCTGCCGTCCGGCTATAGTAAATCGGTTTGTTATTACGCTTATAGCCCGTTAGTCGTGGATGTATTAGTAAATAATATGACCCTGTCACAGCAGTCATCTATATTTCATATAACAGGAAAAACAGGATCTATTGGCTATGCTCAAGCCCGGCCACTTATGGCGGGGTGCAGGCAGACCGAAACGTGAAGGAGTATGTAAAAGCAGATTCATTTGTACCTGCACGGAAACTCGACAAGAAGGAAACAATGGCTTCAGCGTCAAAATTCCGGCAGTTAACTTTTATTTTTTTTTACGATTTTCAAACATTAACACTTGGAGTTATTTAAATGGGAAAGCAACAATCTGGTTTTACATTAATCGAGCTGATTGCGGTCATCGTAATTCTCGGTATCCTGGCAGCCACTGCCATACCACGTTTCGTGAACTTGCAGGATGAAGCCCAGCAGGCTGCCATCAATTCCATTGCGGCGGGCATGGAAAGTGCGTCCTCGTTGAACTATGCGGTGGCAATTGCCCAGGCAGCCGGTTTAACGGATAATGATTCTGATCCCGTAAGTGCAATTACTGACTGTAACCAGGCCGGAAGCTTGTTGTTGACCCCTCCGCCGGTTAACCAGTACACGATCGCAAGTCAAGCGGTTGCGCCCGGAGCGGTTGTGCTGTGCACCATCAGCGGTCCCGGTTCTCCGGCGGTAACCGCAACGTTCAACGTGATTGGAGTTGCTGCACCATAAACAGGCCTTTGTCATGAAGCAATGCTACCGGCAGTCAGGTTTCAGTCTGGTTGAGCTGGTAGCCGTCATGGTCATAGTGGGTATAGTGGCAGCTGTGGGAAGTTCACGGATTGTATCGCAACAGGGATTTCAGTTGCAGGGGGGTCGGGATGTGTTGGTCTCGGCCCTTTTTATTGCCCAGCAAAAAGCCATGAGTCAGGCGGCGCCCGTGCGGCTGACTACCGCGGGTTCGCAGGTCGATATCCGGGTAGACGCCAACCGGGATGGCAATTTCACCGCCGCGGAAAGTATCAGCATTGCCGGTCAGCAGTACCCCATTACGTTGCCGGGCAACGTTACCGTCAGCAACGGTACCATTCACTACGATCGACTGGGGCGCACGGCGGCAACGACTTTGAACGTCAGCAGCGCGTCGTCCAGCGTTGTCATCCGTATTTCGCCTACCGGGTTGGCCTACTGAAGCACCGGAAACCCGATGCAAAAGCGAGTGAAAGCACTATGCCCAGGAACTCACAGTCCGGTATTACCCTGATTGAAACCATTGTATTTATTGTGGTGATCAGTATCGCCCTCGGGACACTCCTTCAGGTTTTCAATCACAATGTGGTGCAATCTGCGGACCCGGCCATGCGCATCCGTGCGCTCGAACAGGCGCAGTCACTTCTGGATGACATACTCGCCCGTAAATTTGATCAAAACACGCCAACCGGCGGGGTACCGGCCTGCGGAAGCAGTGCCGGGCTGCCCTGTGCCGGAATCTCACCCGATGGTGTATACAACGACGTCGGAGATTTTCACGGGTACACGCAAGCCGTTGCTCCGGGTTATAACGCCGTGGTATCGGTGACAGACGCAGGTAGCGAGCTGGGATTGGCCAACAACCATGCGCGCCGAATAACCGTGGTGGTTACCACGCCCGGAGCAGCGCCATTTACCCTCAGTGCCTACAGGGTGAATTTTTAGATGGCGCCATTTCGGTCAACCCGCGGTTTCACTCTGGTGGAAGTTATAGCCGTGGTGGTAATTCTGTCGATTGTGACGGTTGTCGGCAGTGGTTTTGTGACCACCACGTTGCGTGCCTATCGCGATTCGGATGCACGCAACCTTTTGGTACAGCGCGCGCGCCTGGTGATGGAGCAGATGTCGCGTCAACTGCGCATGGCAGTACCCAACAGCGTACGCGTCAGCAGTACGGGAAACTGCATTGAGTTCATGCCCCTGGTGGCCGCCTCGACTTACCGGGCCAGCGTCCCGGATGTGGCCAATGCTGCCAGTGCAACCACCAGCGTGGCAACGGTAGCGTTTACTACCGGTCTGGGTTCAGCTCGGCACCTGGTCATTGCACCATTTTTTCCGGAAGAGATTTATACGTTCGCCAGCCCGGCCGCGCGTGCTGGTGTCGCGGCCCTGGGTGCGTCACCCCATACGGCTGTTACCCTGAACGGCGCCCACCGCTTTGTCCGAAATTCGCCACAAAGACGCGTATTTGTTGGAGACGATCCCATGCGCTTTTGTGTCAGGGCCGGTCAGCTCTGGCAGGACAGCGATTATGGCATCGCGGCCAGTCTGCTGGACAGTCCACCCGGCGGCAACAGCGCATTGATGGCCCTGGATGCGACGCCAGCCGGCCAGGCCTTTGCGGTGTTTCCGGGTTCCGAAGTGCGTCGGGCCGGTGCCACGATCAGTCTGCGATTTACCAGCGACAATAATTCGATTGACTTGCAACAGCAGGTGTTTATTCGCAATGTTCCGTAAACATTCGCCCATGGGAATCAACCGACAGCGCGGCTTTCTTTTACCGTTGGCCATGTTTATTGTGGTGGGGCTGGCGGTGCTGGCGCTGGCCATGAGCCGTACCGGCAGTAATACCCTGACGGCCGTCGTGCAGGACAGTATTACCGTTCAGGCGTTTTTTGCTGCGGATAGCGGCGCACAATATGCCCTGCATCAAATTCTGTTTAATGCGGCCAACAGTACCGAGGCCGAAAGCCGCTGCAATGCCGTCAATGGTGGTTCACTGAGCTTTAATGCGGATGGGTTGCGTAACTGCAGCGCAAGCTTTACCTGCACCAGGCTGGATTCGCTGGATGGCGGTCCTATTTTCGCCGTCCAGAGCGCCGCCCGATGCGGCAGTGGTTCACTTTGGGCGGAGCGGATCATTGAAGCGGGGGCCAGCTATCGCCCGAACTGACTGGAGGCGATAGTCGAACCCACGGCAGCGCCTGCCTGGCCGCCCCGGCCCTAACAACATCGTTTTTAGTAACTATTCAGCTCGTGTCGTAACTGTTCAGCTCGTGTCGTAACTGTTCAGATTGCGTCCAGATTTGTTCAGAGCAAGGCG
>CAYSTJ010000069.1:0-15067 GCA_964434105.1 uncultured Cellvibrionaceae bacterium
TGACCATTTTTTAACGCAGCTATGGGCAAATCGGGGCGTGAGCTGAATAGTTACCCAAGCGGATTGTTCGCAATCCGCACAAACGCCGGATTAACCGGTTTATAAACAGCCACACTATTCTGGTCGCGGATGGTGGGCTTTTATCTATGAGGAATGACTAATGTCAGCTGAAACTTTTGAAATTCAAGCAAGCGTCCGCGAGATAGCCGGGAAAGGTGCGAGCCGCCGCCTGCGCAGACTCGCCGGTCAGGTTCCAGGAATCGTGTACGGCGGCACCGAAAAGCCGGTGCAAATCAGTGTCGAGCACAAGGAACTGGCCAAGCACCTGGAGAGCGAATCATTTTATTCGCATATTGTTGACCTCAACCTGGATGGAAAAAGCGAGAACGTTATTCTTAAGGACGTTCAACGGCACCCATCCAAGCCCCGCATTCTCCACGTTGACTTCATGCGCGTTCTGAAAAGCGTAAAAATTACGGTCAGTGTACCCCTGCACTTCCTGAACGAAACCACTTGCGTGGGTGTCAAAACGGGTGGCGGCCTGATTACCCACACCATGACGCAGCTTGAAGTCTCCTGTCTGCCAGGCAACCTGCCCGAGTTCATCGAGGTTGACATGCTGGACATTGACGTTGGTCAGACGCTGCATATTTCCGACCTCAAGCTGCCAAAAGGTGTGGAATCGGTGGCATTGAACCAGGGCCCTGACCACGACCTGCCGGTGGTCTCGGTCAACAAGCCAAAGGGTGCAGCTGCTGACCTTGAAGAAGACGCTGCCGACGACGCAGAATAACCGGATTACTGACCGGGTATCATGCAAACCCCGATTGAACTGATTGTGGGCCTGGGCAATCCAGGTCCGCAATATGCGCAAACCCGCCATAACGCCGGAGCGGATTTTGTTGCGCAACTCGCCTCACAGAATGCTGTCAGCCTGACAGACACTTCCAAATTCTTCGGCCGGACCGGACGCCTGAGTGTGCACGGCCACGATCTGCGCCTGCTTATACCAACAACCTTCATGAATCTGAGCGGTCAGTCCGTTGCCGCCATCGCCGGATTTTACCGGATAGCACCTGAAGCCATTCTGGTGGCGCACGACGAACTGGACCTGCCGCCCGGCACTGCACGATTAAAGCGCGGTGGCGGACATGGTGGCCACAACGGATTGCGCCATATTATTGCAGCGTTGGGCAACAATCGTGAATTTGCACGGTTACGGCTCGGAATTGGCCATCCCGGCAACGCCGGTCAGGTCGTTTCCTACGTGCTGCAAAAAGCGCCATCGGTCGAACGGGAACTCACCGGCCAGGCCTGCGACAATGCGCTGGCCGTCATCGAACTACTGACTGCCGGTCAATGGAATCGCGCAGTACACCAATTACACAGCGCCTGACCCGATCCGGTCTACACCATACAATTACCAGGAGTCTCATATGGGCTTTAAATGCGGCATAGTCGGACTGCCTAATGTCGGCAAATCAACGTTATTCAACGCACTCACCCAGGCCGGGATTGATGCGGAAAATTTTCCTTTCTGCACGATCGAACCAAATTCCGGCGTTGTCGCCGTCCCCGACCCGCGCCAGGATGCGATTGCCGCCATTGTCAAACCGGAGCGACTGATACCCACCACCATGGAATTTGTGGATATTGCCGGGTTGGTCGCTGGCGCTTCCAAGGGTGAGGGGCTGGGTAACAAATTTTTGGCCAATATTCGCGAAACAGAAGCAATCGCCCACGTCGTTCGTTGTTTCGAGGATGAAAATGTTGTCCATGTCGACGGTCGGATCAGCCCCGAAAGTGATATCGACACCATTAACACAGAGCTGGCGCTGGCCGATCTCGAAACGGTAGAAAAGTCATTTCAACGTTACAGCAAGGCGGCCAAGGGCCAGGACAAGCACGCCAGACAGATGATCGCACTGCTGGAGAAAATACTGCCGCAACTGAACGAAGCAAAGCCTCTGCGCGCCATGACGCTGGACGACGATGAAGCCAGGGCACTGAAAGAACTCAATTTGCTCACGGTCAAACCGACCATGTACATCGCCAACGTCGCGGAGGATGGTTTTGAAAACAACCCGCTGCTGGACCGCGTGCAGGCCATAGCGAACGCTGAAAACGCCATCGTGGTGCCCATCTGCAACAAGCTGGAAAGCGAAATCGCCGAGTTGGAGAACGACGAAAAGGCGGAGTTTCTGGCGGATATGGGTATGGAGGAACCAGGCTTGAACCGGGTTATCCGGGCAGGCTACCAACTGTTGGGTTTACAAACGTATTTTACGGCCGGGGTCAAGGAAGTGCGTGCCTGGACTATTCCGGTCAAGGCCACAGCGCCGCAGGCAGCCGGCAAAATTCACACGGATTTCGAAAAGGGTTTTATTCGGGCTGAAGTCATCGCCTACGACGATTTTATTCAGTACAAAGGTGAAGCGGGTGCCAAGGAAGCCGGGAAGTGGCGCCTGGAAGGCAAGGAATATATTGTTGCCGATGGAGACGTCATTCATTTCAGGTTCAACGTATAACTGGCAGACTGAACGTTTTCTGACCTGCAACCGGATAAAGTGTATGGGTGACCCCGTCAAGACGAAATCGAAGGCGATGTACTGGGTGGTTCTCGCTGGCATCGTGCTTGTATTGAGTGGGTGCGTGGTCCGTCTGGCTTATAACAAGCTGGACTGGATGATGCTGTGGAAGGTTGAACGCCTGGTCAAACTGGACCGCACGCAAAAAGAAGACACGCGGCTTGCGCTGCAAGCCTTTCACCAATGGCATCGACGGACCCAGCTGCCGCTTTATATTGCCTACCTTGTCGAATTCAGGGCCTTGCTGGTAGAGGGCAATCTGGATGGCGAGGCGATTCATCAGGAGACCGACAAGATCCAGGACCTGCTGGATCTGTCCCTCAACCACTTGTTGCCCGATATTACCCGGATGCTGTCTACGCTAAGTGACGCACAGGTCGACGAATTAATGGCCAGTCTCGCCGAGGAGCAGCAGGAATATATCGATGAGCACGTCAATATTGCGCCGAAGCAGCAGCTGGAACAACGTGCCGGCGATATGGAAGGCTATCTGAAGCGGTGGACGGGGTCGCTCAACCGCGAACAGAAACAATGGCTTGATCAGTGGGCCGACAGCCTCTTGCCCTATGAGGCACTTACCGCCGCCCAGCAGGCGCAATGGCAAAGTCAGATAGACCAGCTGTTGCGCGAGCGCAACGACACTGCTGCGCTTTTCAGCGGATTGGGTGAATTGATGTTTTTCCGGACAGACAACTGGGGTGAAGATATCAGGGCAGCCTACGCCCATAATCAAAAGGTCACCTACGACATGCTGGCGCACATGTTGAATAATCTCACTGACCGGCAGCAGGCACGATTTATCAGAAAGCTGGACGGCTATATTGCAGACTTTTCAAAACTCACCGGCAACTGATCCAGCTTTATCCATTGCTCCAGATCAAGTACGTGCCAGGCATCAATCACGTCGATGCATTCATCGACGATCTGTATGTATACATCGATGATCTCGGTCGCCAGCCGGAACAGCTGGCGACTCTCTGCAGTAATTGTATTACCCGCCAAAATGTCCATCTCCACGGTACTCAGCAAAAACATGAGCTTCAGTTCGTAGGTTTTTACCATAGAAAGCGAGCGTACTTCACCGCCAACGATACTTTCGAGCCGCTCTGCATGCTGACGTAATTTTTCATTGGCCGTGCGCGCGCAATTAATCGCATACCGTAGCTTGCGGTCGTGGTGGTAGTCACAGTGTTTTTTTGCCGCGGCGTAGGTTGCCAGCCCGCGGATTCGCGCCACCTGCTCGATCATGTCGGGCGCCTGGCGAGTCGCAAAGTGCAGTAGCTCGATCTGTCGGAACATTCGAGGGTACTCACCCGCTATCTCGGGCAAATCGATTCGCCTGAGTTCCGCAACCTCTTCAGAAACGGGCCTTTCCAGTCGCCGGGCCAGTTCAATAGAGAGTGCCTGCAGCGATTCAATCAGATGGGAGTGCAGTTCGAAGTTGTCGATCACATCGTCATCCTGCCAGTCCGCATGAATGGTCTGCCAGGCATGATGGAGATTGGTTCGCTTCCGCTCCGACAGTAACCCGGTTTGCGCCGCAAATACCTCGAGACACAGTAACCGACGTTGTAGCTGCCGTTGCAGAATCGCAAAATCTCCCCGGAACAGATCGCTACCCGCGAGCAGCCCCATACTCATTCCGCGGTGTCGCTGCACGGCTTTTATCATGTGGTTAATCTGACGGATAAGCGTCACAATATCCTGTCGACGACGCCAGGTAGTGCAGTATTGTGCAAAAGCACCTTGGTCAATGTCCAATTCCGGTGCCCAAAAAGTCTCGACTTGCCTGTTCATGGTGCGTTCTTTCATTGATGCAATAGCGACCTTGTACCAGGGATTGAATGGAACTGGCGCGGCAAGGCTGATGTCGCCTTTGACACGCGCGGTCAGCAAGCTGGCTGCGGGCTGAATATGCATGGTAAATTTTTTACCGCTTGTGCAATGGCTGTGCCGCCCCGGCGCAATACGGCGCTGATTAATGGTATATTTGGCACAACGGGCATGATTACACCGGAATCCGATGGCAATCTATCACTGCAAGGGGTGTGTTAAACCCTGGACCCGCCTATAATTGCGCACTTTGTCCTAAACATCGAATTACTCATGATAAATGCTACCTACCAGCCCGCCCGGATTGAGCGGGAGACCCAATTATTCTGGCGCCAGAATAACAGCTTCACTGCAACGGAAGATCCTGCGCGGGAAAAGTTCTATTGCCTGGCGATGTTCCCCTACCCCAGCGGCCGCCTGCATATGGGGCATGTCCGCAATTACACCATTACTGATGTTATCGCACGTTATCAGCGTATGCAGGGCAAAAATGTTCTGCATCCAATGGGTTGGGATGCCTTCGGTCTGCCGGCCGAGAACGCCGCCATTAAAAACAACACGGCACCTGCCCGGTGGACCTACGCCAACACCGAATACATGCGCAAACAGTTGACCGAACTCGGATTCGGCTTTGACTGGTCGCGAGAGATCACCACCTGCAAACCCGACTACTACAAATGGGAGCAATGGTTTTTTACGCGTCTGTACGAAAAAGGGCTGGCATACAAAAAAATCGCTTCGGTTAACTGGTGCCCCCATGACCAGACGGTCCTTGCCAATGAACAGGTGGTGGAGGGTTGCTGCTGGCGCTGTGACACGCCAGTGGAGCGCAAAGAGATTCCGCAGTGGTTTATCCGTATCACGGACTACGCCGACGAGCTGCTGGATGATCTGGAAAAGCTGCCACATTGGCCCGAGCAGGTCAAAACCATGCAGCGCAACTGGATCGGCAAGAGTCGGGGTGTACAGATACGATTCGAACTCGAGCATCCGGTTGCGGCGTACTCCCATTTCTACACCTATACGACCCGCCCCGACACACTGATGGGCGTGACCTATGTGTGCCTGGCAGCCACCCATCCAATTGCGCTGCACGCGGCACAAAATGATCCGGCGCTGGCCGCGTTCATCGACCAGTGCAAAGTTCAGTCGGTGGCCGAAGCCGATATGACCAATATGGATAAGCAGGGTATGGATACCGGTCTGAGCGTTGTTCATCCGGTCAGCGGAGAGGCCGTCCCTGTCTGGGTGGCAAACTATGTGTTGATGGAATATGGTTCCGGCGCCGTTATGGCCGTGCCGGCGCATGACCAGCGCGATTTCGAGTTTGCCCGAAAGTACCAGTTGCCGGTCAAACAGGTGATCGAGCCGATCGGCGATGGCGCCGTAGACCTGACCCGGGAGGCCTTTGTGGACAAGGGGCGACTGGTCCATTCGGGCTCCTTCAGTGGGCTGGATTTTGACGGAGCGTTTGAGGCCATTGCCAATCAACTGGTCGCCGCCGGCAAAGGGGAAGTGACTACCCACTACCGTCTGCGCGACTGGGGCGTCTCACGTCAGCGTTACTGGGGCGCACCCATCCCAATCTTTCATCTACCGGAGGGTGGCGAGATTCCGGTGCCCTTCGAAAAACTGCCAATCCTGCTGCCCGAGGATGTCGTCATGGACGGGGTGCAGTCGCCCATCAAATCCGACCCGGCCTGGCGCCAGGACGAACATCAGGGCAAACCGGTCATTCGGGAGACCGACACTTTCGATACCTTTATGGAGTCATCCTGGTATTACGCCCGTTATACCTCACCGGACGCCGACTGTATGCTCGACCCCGACCGGGCCAATTACTGGTTGCCGGTGGATCAATATGTCGGCGGGATCGAACACGCCATCCTCCATTTGCTCTACGCCCGTTTTTTTCACAAGCTGATGCGTGACGAGGGGCTGGTCAACAGCGACGAACCGTTTACCCGCCTGTTGTGCCAGGGCATGGTATTGAAAGACGGCAGTAAAATGTCCAAGTCCAAGGGCAATACCGTAGACCCCGAAGAACTGATTCAGCAGTACGGTGCCGATACCGTGCGTCTGTTTTCCATGTTCGCCGCCCCACCGGAACAAAGCCTGGAGTGGACCGATGCGGGTGTTGAAGGCGCATTCCGCTTTTTGCGCAAGCTGTGGAAAATGGTGGCCCAGCATCTGGACGCGGGTACACCTGGCCAGCTCAAGCCCGGCGACCTGAACGAACAGCAGCGCGAACTGCGCCGCAAGACCCACGCTACCATCCGCAAGGTCAGCGATGATTATGGGCGTCGTCAAACCTTCAATACCGCGATTGCCGCCGTCATGGAACTACTGAACGAAGTCGGCAAACTCGCGGATCGCGACGCGCCCCAGGGGCTAGCGGTGGAGCGGGAGGCGCTGGAAGCCGCCATTTTGATGCTGGCCCCCATTGTTCCGCATATTACCCACCACTTGTGGCAGGCCTGCGGCCACTCGGCTGAACTGCTCGACACACCCTGGCCGACCTTCGACGAAGCGGCGCTTGCCCGCAGCACCATAACACTGGTGGTGCAGGTTAACGGCAAAGTGCGTGGCCAGTTCGAAGCACCGGTTGATGCCGCCCGAGACGACCTGGAGAAGCTGGCTATGGCGGACCCGAATGCGCGGCGCTTTATGGAAGGAAAATCGGTAGTTAAAGTTATTACCGTGCCTCAAAAACTCGTCAATATCGTGGTACGTTGAAAATGACGCTTTTTTTTCGGGCCATGACCATACTCACTGTCATGCTTGTAGCGCTGTCAGGCTGTGGCTGGCAATTGCGCGGCTACAGCCATAACCCCCTGCCAGACGAGCTGACCCTGGCCAACGCATCGCGCATGGACCCGATCATGGTCGCCGTGAAAGCAGCAATGCGGCAGCGCGCCATTCGGGAAGACCCCAATGCCCGCTGGCAACTGGTACTGGGCGATGAGTCTGTCAGCAAGCGGGTGGTTGCGGTTACCCGTATCGGCTCGCCATCCCAGTATGAACTGACACTTACCGTCGGATTTCGCTATCTACCGACCGCGGAAGCGGGCGTCGATACCGGGCCGCTGCCGCCAGCGTCGGACACCCCCGCCTCACCCACCTCAGCCCCGGTGGCCTACTTAGCCCAATCGCTCTATGTAACGCGAGTATACGATTTCGATCCGGCGGATACCGTGGCCAAGTCGGAGGAAGAAAGCATTCTGCTGCAGGAGATGCGTCGCGAACTGGCGCATCGCGTACTGGAGTCAGCACCAATCGATGGCCAGAATTAATCCGGATCAGCTCGATGCTGCCCTAAAGCGCGGGCTGCTGCCTGTCTACCTGATCTGCGGCGACGAGCCGTTGCTGGTCCAGGAGGCTGGCGACCGGGTTCGGATGGCCGCGCGACAGGCTGGCTTCAGCGAACGGGAACTGTATCACGCCGACACCGGTTTTGACTGGGGGCAGATATTGATGAGCGCCAACAGCATGGGGCTCTTCGCCGAACGCAAACTGCTGGAGGTGCGGCTGCGCAGCACCAAACCCGGAGACGGTGCAACGGAGATGCTGAAGCATTGGTGCAAATCACCCGCCGACGACCGGATCCTTCTGCTGATTGCGCCGAAACTTGACCGGAGTGCCCAGAAAAGCGGTTGGGTAAAATCCATCGAGGCTGCGGGTGCCGTTGTCCCGGTCTGGCCCATCAGTGAACAGCAACTCCCACGCTGGCTGATGCAGCGCATGCAGCAGGCAGGCATCAAAGCCGACCGGGCCGCCATGGAATTGCTGGCCAGTCGGGTTGAGGGCAACCTGCTGGCGGCCACCCAGGAAATCGAAAAGCTCAAACTCATCAGTGACGGCTCTGTCCTCGACGCGGCCACCATGGCCAGCGCGGTCGCCGACAGTGCCCGCTACGATGTATTTACGCTGGTGGACAAAGCGCTGGCCGGCAAAGCCAGAAGCGCGACCTTGACGCTACAGGGATTGCGCAGCGAGGGCATAGATGCGACCCTCGTTCTGTGGGCGATCAGTCGCGAGATTCGGACACTGGACAACCTGCAGCACGCGATACGACAGGGGCAGGCCCTCGAAGCCATTGCCCGTCAACACGGTATCTTCGATTTTCGCCTGCCGCTGATTCGCCATGCGCTACAGCGATTGCCATCCTCTGAATTGCGGGTTCTGATCCGCCTGTGCGCGCAGGTCGACCGCAGTATCAAGGGTATGGCTGGCGACAACCCCTGGCGTGTCCTGCTTGAGATATGCCTGCGGCTTTCAGGCACAGCATACCTTGACGACCGCTGCCTGACTGCGTCCCTGGCGCCCCGGAGTTAGGCCGGTTTGGTATTCGACATGGCCACCGGCGCGTTGGGCAAATTGGACTCTGGCGCCATTAACCTGTGTCAAATGACCGTGCGTTCAGATGATTCTATAGGTATGCTGGCCTGAACCGGACCACCGTCCGTGCCTCGATAAAATTTTCCATGCCCGAACACGCATTTGATTTTTCCGGAAACCTTACGACTCTGAATGGCGCCCCTGTAAGCGCACACTAACCTTTCGCGCAAACCTGCAATCGGTTTCCCAAGTCAGGCTTGCGATCTACTCCAAAACGCACTATCTTGTATGGCATTACAGCCGATACCCCCATATATGGTGTTTACACCCAGCATCACACCAAGCTGTTATTTGGATTCACCTGTCCGATCCCAGACGCTACATCTGGCGGCAGATCCGAATTGGCTATCGCGTTAAAAGCAATGTTATCAAGCAATGACTTCTAATTTTGGAGTGAACAATGTACTCAGATGTCGAGACGACTACTCAAACCCCGCGACCCGGCAACCCGACTACGGATACCGAATCCGGCATCAACACCACCGCACCCGGCCAACTGCGGGTCATCAAACGCAATGGCACCGTGGTGCCCTATCACCAGGAAAAAATCGCCATCGCCATGACCAAGGCATTTCTGGCGGTCGAAGGCGGCACGGCCGCCGCCTCCCGACGGGTGCATGAAACGGTCGAAAAACTGAGCTCCCAGATCACAGCCACCTTCAAACGTCGTATGCCCTCCGGCGGAACGATACATATTGAAGAAATCCAGGATCAGGTAGAGCTAATTCTGATGCGCACCGGTGAACACAAAATCGCACGGGATTATGTGATATACCGTACCGAGCGCGCCAAGCTGCGCACACAAAAGACCAAAATGGCTGAGGAAATGGAGTTCCCCAGGATTGAGGTGGTCATGCCGGGCGGCGAAAAGCGGCCCCTGGATATTGAGCGCCTCACTACGCTGGTGACTGAAGCCTGCGAAGGCCTGCAGGAAGTCGAGCCCCAGGTCATCCTCAAGGAAGCCATGCGCAACCTGTATGACGGCGTTTCCTATGCCGACCTGAATACCTCGCTGGTAATATCTGCCCGTACCCTGGTCGAGAAAGAGCCCAACTACACCTACGCAACCGCTCGCCTGCTGATGGACAAACTGCGCAGTGAGGCATTGCGCTTTCTGGATGTCGCCGAGACCGCAACACAGCACCAGATGGAAGGCCTGTATGCCCCGGCATTGAAAAGTTTTATGAGTAAAGGCGTGGAGCTTGAGCGTCTGTCACCGGAGCTGCTGACCTTTGACCTCGACCGCCTTGGCAAAGCACTGAAGGCGGAGCGGGATACGCAGTTTACCTACCTCGGCCTGCAAACCCTGTATGACCGCTATTTTATTCACAGCGACAACATTCGCTATGAACTGCCACAGATCTTTTTCATGCGGGTAGCCATGGGGCTGTCAATCCTGGAGGACGACAAGAATGCCCGTGCCATCGAATTTTACGACCTCCTGTCGTCGTTCGACTATATGAGCTCCACCCCCACCCTGTTCAATGCCGGAACCCTGCGCGCGCAGCTCAGTTCCTGCTATCTCACCAGCATTCCCGATGACCTGACGGGCATCTACGGTGCAATCCAGGACAATGCCATGCTGTCCAAATGGGCGGGTGGCCTGGGCAATGACTGGACGCCGGTGCGCGCACTGGGCTCCTATATCAAAGGCACCAATGGCAAGTCGCAGGGCGTGGTTCCGTTTTTGAAAGTGGCCAATGACACCGCTGTGGCCGTCAACCAGGGCGGCAAACGCAAAGGTGCGGTATGCGCCTATCTGGAAAGCTGGCACCTGGATATCGAAGAATTTCTGGAATTACGCAAGAACACAGGTGACGATCGTCGTCGCACGCACGATATGAACACAGCCAACTGGATACCCGATCTGTTTATGAAGCGGGTATTCGAAGACCAGAGCTGGACACTGTTTTCGCCCAATGATGCACCGGACCTGCACGACCTGTTCGGCAAGGCATTCGAGACACGCTATGCCGAGTACGAGCAGATGGCGGCCGACGGCAAGATTAAGCTGTTCAAGAAAGTGCGGGCGCTGGACCTGTGGCGCAAGATGCTGGGCATGCTGTTCGAGACCGGCCATCCCTGGATGACGTTCAAGGACAGCTGTAATCTGCGCAGCCCGCAGCAACATGTCGGCGTTGTGCACTCGTCCAACCTGTGCACCGAAATTACGCTGAATACCCAGGCCAACGAAGAAATCGCCGTGTGCAACCTCGGCTCGGTCAACCTGGCGCAACACATCGCCGACGGCAAACTGGATGAAACCAAACTGCAGCGAACCGTCCGCACCGCAATCCGCATGCTGGATAATGTCATCGACATCAACTATTACGCAGTGAACACCGCCCGCGCCTCCAACCTGCGCCACCGTCCGATCGGACTCGGCATTATGGGTTTCCAGGACGCCCTGTACAAAATGCGCATCCCCTACAGCAGTGACGCGGCGGTGGAGTTTGCCGACCGCTCCATGGAGCTGGTGAGCTTTAATGCCATTGATGCATCCAGCGAACTGGCTCGCGAACGCGGCAGCTACAGCTCATTCGAAGGCTCACTGTGGAGCAAGGGCATATTGCCGATCGACTCGATTGAATTGCTGGCAGAAAATCGCGGTCATCAGTATGTCGAACAGGATCGCAGCCAGACACTGGACTGGAAAAGCCTGCGCGAAAAAGTCAAAACCCAGGGTATGCGTAACTCCAATACCATGGCAATCGCGCCGACAGCCACCATTGCCAATATTACCGGCGTCTCTCAATCCATTGAGCCGACTTACCAGAACCTGTACGTCAAATCCAACCTGTCCGGTGAATTCACCGTCGTCAATCCATTTCTGGTTCGCGATCTCAAGGCATTGAAATTGTGGGATAGCGTCATGGTCAACGACCTGAAGTATTACGAAGGTTCCGTGCAGAAAATCGACCGCATTCCCGACGAACTCAAACAACTGTACGCCACGGCATTCGAGGTTGAGCCCCGCTGGATTGTCGACGCCGCCAGCCGTCGCCAGAAATGGATCGACCAATCACAGAGCCTTAACCTTTATATCTTTGGGGCCAACGGCAAAAAACTGGACTTCACCTATCGCATGGCATGGATTCGTGGACTGAAAACCACGTATTACCTGCGCGCCCTGGCGGCCACCAGCACCGAGAAATCTACCGTAGAGTCCGGCAATCTCAACGCTGTCAAAGCCAACGGCCATGTACCGGAAGCAGCAAGCTTCAGTGCAGCAGCTGAGATACCCAAAGCCTGCTCCCTGGACGAACCGGATTGCGAAGCCTGCCAGTAGGATCTAATGATCTAAAAGCGTAGTAACTATTCAGCTCAGGCCCCGATTTGCCTCTGCCCCTACAAATGGCAGCGGCGTAAAAAAATGGTCACAAACCTGTCGGAAACGGGTTTGAACGCCTGCCCCGGCGGCCGGGAGGGCGACGCGCAGGATGCGCGGCGTATTGACACGAGTAAACGCACAAGTTTCGCCTGGCTCTGAACAAATCGGGACGCAACCTGAACCGTTACGACACGAGTTGAATGGGTACCAAAAGACAATGCGCAGGATGGCAAGCGGTCGGTAGGCATATAAAATAGCTGGACTGCAACTATTCAGATTGCCCCAGGCGCTGAATGGTTGCCCCCCGGTTTCCTGGAAACCGCGCCGCCGCAACTGCGCTACCACCAGACCAGTGCAATACAGCTGCACAAGGAAATCAGCGACAAATTATCGCTCGCCAACTTTTTAAAACAAATCTGGCAGTGTATACTGCATATAGTGCCACCCGGTCTTGGCAGGCACTATATATGGACAATCGCGGCAGCAGTTGCAACGATCGCTGTCTTTGCCCCGCCCGCCGCGGGCTTCGCGGAGTTCCACAGGCTTTGCCTCCCCCTTGCTAACCGGGAAGCTCGCAACCATTGCGCCAGGGCGACAATGCAGATCGCCTGACAAATAACACACAATCAGAATACAGGTCTTATTTATGCTGAGCTGGGACGATTATAACGACGATACCCCGATCACCACCAAAGCGCCCCAAACCCCTCCCCGGTCCGTCGCACCCGGGCAAAACCCGGCGCCCCCTGCAACAACAGCCGGGAACGTGCGCTCCGTCGATTCGACGCCTGCCGGTACCGCATCAGCCAGCGTCAACGGCGAAGATGCCGTGGCGAAAGCGCGCGAAGCAATTGCCAATCTCGATCCGGCGCCGGGCCTCGAGGAACTTGAGATGGGCGCCGAGCGCATTCAGGTGGACGACAAACGCATGATCAACTGCCGGGCCGATCTGAACCAGCTGGTTCCCTTCAAATATGAATGGGCGTGGCAGAAGTATCTGGACGGCTGCTCAAATCACTGGATGCCACAGGAAATCAACATGACGGCCGACGTCGCGCTGTGGAAGAGTGTCGATGGCCTGACGGCTGATGAACGTACGATTGTGATGCGTTCACTCGGCTATTTCTCGACGGCGGATTCGCTGGTGGCCAATAATCTCGTATTGGCGATTTATCGCCATATCACCAATCCCGAGGCACGCCAGTACCTGCTGCGACAGGCCTTCGAAGAGGCCATCCACACCCATGCCTACCAGTACTGTATTGAATCTCTGGGTATGGATGAGGGTGAAGTATTCAATATGTACCGCGAAATTCCGTCCGTTGCAAAAAAGGCCGCGTGGAGCATCGCTCACACCAAGGACATCAGTAGTCCGCATTTTGTAACGGGTACACCCGCAACAGATCAGGAGTTGCTACGCAATCTGATTGGTTTTTACGTGATTACCGAAGGCATTTTCTTTTATTGTGGTTTTACCCAGATTCTGTCCATGGGTCGTCGCAACAAAATGACCGGTGTCGCCGAACAGTTCCAGTACATTCTGCGCGATGAATCCATGCATCTGAATTTCGGGATCGACGTGATCAACCAGATTAAGCTGGAGAACCCCCAGCTATGGACCGACGCCTTCCAGGCTGAAGTAAAGCAGATGATTCTGGAGGGCGCAGAACTGGAAATCGCCTATGCGCGCGATACTATGCCGCGCGGCGTTTTGGGCATGAACGCCGCCATGATGGAAGAATACCTGCACTTTATTGCCAACCGGCGTTTGGCACAACTGGGCCTGAAAGAAGCCTACCCCGGCGCGGCTAATCCATTTCCCTGGATGAGTGAGATTATGGATCTTCGCAAGGAAAAAAACTTTTTTGAAACCCGCGTGATCGAATACCAGACGGGTGGTGCGCTGAGCTGGGATTAAATTTTACCGGCGGAATACGGCGAATGGGTTTACCGTATGTACCGCCGGCAATGGACCGCAGCGCAGCCAGAAAAATACCAACGGAATTGCCAGGTTCAAGAAGGCGGCAGGCCAGGGCAATCGCACTACATCAAAAAGCCCGAAGATTGCAGGCTGAAAGCGTGAAAACTTTCCCTCGTCTTGTGAGCTCACCTATTAGTGCGCTTTTAATCTTCAAATTCCTCAACGTTATTAAGCTCATACTCTGTGATTAACAGCTTACAGCCTTGAACTGCAATAGGTTGTTTCCAATAACGATGAGTTTTGTCAGCTTTCATTTCGTAGCACGACTTTAATGTTAGCTCAAATGATTCGTTGCTCTTGGTAGAACTGCAACTAATAAACACTAAATATAGAAAAAAAAAGTATCTTCATGAAAATTACTCCTTTGCTTTCCATTTTTCCGGGTTTGATTCTTTGCTTGGCGTGATGTTCCTAGCTGTAACCCAACCACTGCGTATTTCTAACACGTTAATGTGCTTTCCCTTAGGATTTCTTAAAAAAGAGGAATACCTTTAATGATTAATATTGAAGGATCTCCTTGCGAGAAGTGTTCATTAAGGCGATTAACAGAACTATTTTTATATAACGGATGCGTATGCGCAGCCGCAACAACTTTGGACCAATCAATGACCATTCCAAGCTGGCAAGCGTAGTTTACTGCGCCACCATTTTCGGGCATTTCAAAGTGTTTTGAGGCTTTGAGCTTTCCGCCTTCTTCAAACATTAAAAAATGGTGTTCTACTTTTGACTCTCTGCCCCTTGGCAGCGGTACGCTTTGATATGCTTTCATAACAGCTTGATCAAGTTGAAAATTTGATACGATGTCAGGGCCTTCGCTTTTTATGGTGTCTTTGACAACATTAAAGCCTCTGGCTGTGCGATAAGACGCTACGTTTTTGTCTCGTGCGGCAGCAGTGTCTACGCCAGTTTTTATATTATTCCCAGCTTTTAACCTAG
>CAYSTJ010000070.1:0-14376 GCA_964434105.1 uncultured Cellvibrionaceae bacterium
ATTTTGCTTGCCTTCGGCGGTTGCGTTCTCATAGGTGCTGTTTGGAAGGGTTGGCACAGTGATGATGGGCGCATGTTTGCAAAAGCTATGAGCCAGCACTAAGGCGAGCACTTAAAAACGGGATTTAATTATCAAGAGCTCAGCCGGAAGATTCCGCTGGGCTTTTTCTTTTTAAATGTCTGTTCCTTCCTGCGCCGGCAACACCAAACACCCCTCCATAAGTTTGACGGTGACATCCCAAACCCGGCCTTCTCTAGCTTATGGCCCCTCAGTTGCAGACAGGATATCCTGGCCTGCGAGTGATCCTTGTGTCGATAATCGTAGAACATCTGCCCCATCTTGATCCGCTATTTCACGCCTTCAATCAAAGCAATGTCTTTCTTCAATAAATCGTTAATCATGGTGTTCAGCTCCACGCCCTTGCTTCTGGCTTTGGCAGAGAAATAATCGAGCACGTCCGCGACAGCGATCTTCTTAAGGGCATCCAGCGAAGGCTGGGTTGCACCTGCTTCATAGCGCCGTACTTGATTGACATGAACCCCGATGGCATCGGCCATTTCTTGTTGGGTCAAGTCACGTTCGCGGCGCAAGGATCGGTTGTTGCCCGTGAGCGAGCGGGCCATCACCTGGTTAAGCCAATACCTGAACGAGGTACGCCACCAGCTCTTACTCAGCGTCACCGAACCCACCCTGTTCCTGAACGACTATGGCGAGCCGTTCGGGGACTCCAAACTGGGTGACAAGGTTAAGCGCTACATGCAAAACGCTGGCATCCATGCGCCGGGTTCCTGCCACCTGCTCAGACATGCCATGGCGACTCACATGCCGGAAAATGGGGCAGAACTGCGCTTTATCCAGGCCATGCTGGGCTATGCCGACTTTAGGGCGACGCAGGTTTACACGCATGTTTCCATCCGCAAGCTGCAGGAGATCCATGCGGCGACACATCCGGCGAAGGTTGAGAAAAAGGGGGCTGCCGAAGCAGAAGTCGGTGGGTCAGACTATACTGGACAACATACGCCAATGGCGTACAATGAGCCACCATGATCATTATAGAAACCCACATATTTACCCGGCGCATCAAAGAGTTGATTGGCGATGATGAATACAAGGCGTTACAGGAAGCCTTGGTGAACAGGCCGGATATGGGTGCCATCATCCAAGGAACTGGTGGCCTTAGAAAAGTCCGCTGGACGTTGGAGGGCCGGGGCAAAAGTGGTGGTGTGAGAGCGATTTATTACTGGGTGACGCAAGACGAGCAAATTTACATGCTGTACGTCTACCCGAAAAATGAGCAGGAAGACTTAACGCCAGAGCAGAAAAAAGCTCTGAAAATGATCGTTGAGAGGTGGTCCGATGAAAAATGAACTGTTCGATGAGCTGCTGGCCAGCGTGCAGGAAATGGACAAAATCGTCCAAGGCAAAAAAGCCGCTGCCCGAGTCACCGAGTTCCCGGAGCTGGAAGTGAAGGCGATCCGGGAGAAAGTGGGGTTGAGCCAGAACCGCTTTGCCATGCTGATTGGCGTCAGCAAGCGGACCCTGGAAAACTGGGAGCAAGGTCGCCGACACCCCACCGGCCCCGCCAAAGCTTTGCTCCGCATTCTCGACAATGACCCGGAACATGCCGTTCGTGCATTGCATGGGTAAGCCAGGGTTCTAATCACTCAACCGCCTGTCACTCAGCTTGCAAAAAAATACGCAAGCCAAGGTGCCAGGCTCACACCGTTCCAGCGTCAGGGTCAAGCCGTCCGTTCAGCCTCCGGCGCTACGCACCTCCGGGCAGTGCTGCGCACTGCATAGGGAATAAGGCCGCTCTGCCGTGTGTCATGGCGCTTGCAGCACTCCTGAATGATGTCCGGCCATAGTGATGGCGAGAGCGTATTGGTCCGGGTTTGGTGCGATGTCATGCTGTTTTCTGCCTTGATGGATGTCGAAAAACAGTGTTTCAGCGTTCAATACGGATAAACAGGGGTCGGTTTACTGGCGCTTACTCTGCAGCTAACCTGTTTTCATCAGGGTTTCGCTTGAAACCACCCTTGTATTCGCGTTCAGGAGGGCGGAATGTTTGAAATAGTACATCCGATTGCGAACCAGTGTGCCGGACTGATTGAACTCGTCGGCATTGGTATCATCGCTTTTTTCGCGGCTTACGTCCTCGTGTATGGTGCTGTCTCGCTGCTGAAACAGGTGGAGCACGGCGAGATCTTCCAGAATATGCGACAGCGTTTTGGTCGGGGACTGCTCCTCGGTCTCGAATTTCTCGTTGCTGCAGACATCATCCAAACCGTTGCCATTGAGCTGACACTGGAAACGGTCAGCACACTGGTATTGATCGTTTTGATACGAACCTTTCTGAGTTTTACCCTGGAAGTTGAGCTGACCGGCAAATGGCCCTGGCAGCAGAAAAGCGGCTGATGTTGCGAACGCCGTGATAACGCCAGCTTTCGGGATTCCCATCTTTGTAACTATTCAGCTCACGCCCCGATTTGTCCCTTAACCTACAAATGAAAGCGGCGTTAAAAAATGGTCACAAACCGGTCGGGAGCCGGTTTGAACGCCTGCCCGGGCGGCCCCGGCGGGTGACGCGCAGGATGCGCGGCGAATTGATACGGGTAAACGCACATTTTTCGCCTTGCTCTGAACTAATCTGGACGCAATCTGAACAGTTACAACACGAACTGAATAGTTACCCATCATTTTCGGTTAAGCGGTTACGTGGCACATGCTGACCATTCCACACCAAAACTGTGAAAGTCGTTCAGTTCATCGTCAAAAATCGCCCACCTGTATCGAATATCTTGAAACTTTGCCGCCCTGTCCCTATCTATTAGCCCGGACAATCATGCCCCGGTCGTATGCGGGCTGCGTCCACTCGATTGTTTCAGCGAGTCTTCATCCATCCTGACGCACAGGTCAGCAGGGTCGCTTTTTCGGCTTGCCGGGCCGGCACAGGTGTCTACCGGGTGTCCGGCAAGGCGTGGCGAAGGATCGGGCGACTGTTCAGGATCATACGGTTTATAAAAACAATACGGTATTCGGGAGGTTTTTAGTGATAGCTGTCGAGCACTTGAATCGCACCTACGGAAGTCTGCACGCGGTGCGCGATGTGAGTTTCAACATTGGTCAGGGTGAGGTGATCGGCCTTTTGGGGCCCAATGGGGCAGGCAAAACCACCATTATGAAAATGATGTGCGGCTTTTTGGAACCCAGTTCCGGCAAGGTCACCATCAATGGCGCGGATATCGCGCAGAATACCAAGCTGGCCCAGTCTTTTATTGGCTACCTGCCGGAAAACCTGCCGGTCTACCCGGAAATGACGGTCATGGCCTATCTGGAATACGCCGCCGGCTTGCGGGGCATTCCCGGGCAGAGCCAGGGGGCGGAAATCCGGCGCGTCATCGATGCCACAGATTTGCGCGACAAGGCACTGGCGCGAATCGGCGACCTGTCGCGGGGCCTGAAGCAGCGGGTGGGTGTGGCTCAAGCGTTGCTGGGCAGCCCCCGGGTGCTGGTGCTGGACGAACCAACCAACGGCCTGGACCCGACCCAGGCCCTGCAGATGCGGCAGCTGATCCGCAAGCTGTCTGAAACTGCCACCGTGATTCTCTCCACCCACATCCTGTCAGAAGTCGAAGCGGTCTGCGATCGGGTGCTGATGGTGCGCAGCGGCCAATTGGTGCTGGATTCCCGTTTGGACGACATTCAGCAATCCGGCGGCATTCAGCTGGAAACAAACCTGGCCCCATCGCAATTGAAGACGTTGATGACCGCCGTTGCCGGTGTGGCCTCCTTTGATGTTGTGGAGGCAGACAGTGGCCACACCTGCCGTATCGAACTGGCACCCGCCGCCGATGCGCGAGCGGTGGCGTCGGCGGTGGCGCGGGCGGTATTCGAAGCCGGTGGTGAGCTGTACCAGCTACACCGGGAGCAGCGCGATCTGGAAAGCCTGTTTCGCGAATTGAACCGGGGGGAGGGACTGGCACATGCAGCCTGATCAAGTAAATAACAACGCCGTCTGGAAGATTGCCGCCAAGGAGCTGGGCCAGTTTTTCCGGGCACCGATTGCGTGGCTGTTCCTGGCGGCATTTCTACTGGTGACCCTGTTTATCTTTTTCTGGGTGGAATCATTTTTTGCGCGCAATATTGCCGATGTAAGGCCACTGTTCGAATGGATGCCGATACTGCTGATTTTCCTGTCCAGTGCACTCACCATGAAAATGTGGAGTGAGGAGCGGCGCAGTGGCACGCTGGAGCATGTGCTCACCCAGCCAGTGCCATTGTGGCAATTTGTTGTGGGCAAGTTTCTGGCGTGCTGGGCGCTACTGTCGGTGGCGCTTTTACTGACGCTGCCTTTACCGGTGACCGTGTCGTTTTTGGGGCAGCTGGACTGGGGGCCGGTTTTTACCGGTTACATTGCAGCGTTGATGTTGGGTGGTGCCTACCTGGCGATGGGGCTGTTCGTTTCGGCGCGCTGTGATAACCAGATTGTCAGTCTGATTCTGAGCGTCGCCCTGGCTTCCGCATTCTATGTTGTGGGCTCCAACACGCTGACGACGTTTCTGGGTAATCAGACAGCCGACGTATTTCGAGCCATGGGAACCGGTTCGCGCTTTGATTCCATTACCCGCGGGGTGCTGGATTTTCGTGACCTGTATTACTACGTCAGCCTGATTCTCGCCTTTATCGCGTTGAACATTCTGGCACTGGAGCGCGGCCGCTGGGCCCGGGACGGTAACCGGCAGCATCATGGCGTCTGGCGCTGGGGTACGGCGCTGCTGGTCGCCAACGCAGTGATCGCCAACGTCTGGCTGGGGCAGATCAATGCGCTGCGCTGGGATACCACCCGCGGCAATATTTACTCCATATCCGATGCCACTCGACAATACCTGGCGCAGCTGCAGGAACCCTTGCTGATTCGTGGCTATTTCAGCGAAAAAACCCACCCATTACTCGCACCATTGGTGCCGCAGATGCAGGATTTACTGCGCGAGTACGAAATTGCCGGCAGAGGCCGGGTCAAGGTTGAAATAGTGGATCCCACCACTAACCCGCAGCTGGAAGACGAAGCCAACAATATCTATAACATTCGCCCGACGCCATTCCGCGTCAGTGACCGTCATCAGGCGGCACTGGTCAACAGCTACTTCAATGTGCTGATCCAGTACGGTGATGAAAATCAGGTATTGGGATTCAATGAACTGATTGAACTGCGCAATTTAAACGATACCGAACTGGATGTGCGTTTGCGCAACCCGGAATACGACATTACCCGTCGAATCAAAACCGCGTTGTACGCCTATCAGTCCGGCGGCAATATTTTTGATACCATCAACACGCCGATTACCCTGACGGCCTATATCTCGGCTGACGATCGACTGCCGCAGGAGCTGGTCGAGCTGCGTAAAGGTATTGAAGAGGAAGCGGAAAATCTCCAGGCAAAAGCCAGCGGCAACTTTCAGGTCGCGTTTGTCGACCCGGATGCCGACGGCGGCACCGTGGGTAAACGCATTACCGAGGAATACGGCTTCGCGCCCATGGCGGCCGGGCTTCTGGACCCCAATCAGTTCTATTTCTACCTCACCCTGGGGCAGGGAGACCAATTGATGCAGGTGCCGCTCGGCGACTTCACGACCATTACTTTCAAGCAGAGTCTTGAGGCAGGTATCAAACGGTTTGCGCAGGGCTTTACGCGTACAATTGCGCTAGTGACGCCAGTGGCGGAAATGGATCCGAATATGCCCCACCACCGGCAGCCACCCAGCAAACCGAAGTTTGACGGTCTGCAGCAATTGCTGGGCGAAGAAACCAACGTTATTAACGAAGATCTGAGCGACGGCAGCGTTGACCCGGCAGCCGATATACTGGTGCTGGCTGCACCCGAGCTGACCACTGATGCCGAACGCTTCGCTGTCGATCAGTTCCTGATGCAGGGTGGCACGGTGATAGTGGCAACCTCGCCGTTTTCCGCCACACTCGCCCGTGACCGGATTTCCCTGCAACGATACCGAAGTGGGCTGGAGTCATGGTTGGAGAATCTGGGCATCACCATTGACGAAACGGTCGTTATGGACCGTCGAAACAGCGCCTTTCCAGTGCCGACCCTGCGGCAGGTGGGCGGAATGCAATTCCAGGATATGCGCCTGGTCGACTATCCGTACTTTATTGACATTCGTGCAGATGGTCTGAATCAGGAAACGCTGATGACGTCGGATCTGCCGCAGGTGACTGTTCCCTGGGCGTCGCCTATCCAGCTGCAGGACGACCGTTTGGCGGGGATCGAGGTGACGCCTTTGATGCACTCATCCGCGCAGTCCTGGCTCAACGACAATCTGGAGATTATGCCGACAGCGGAGCAGTTACAGTCAGGCTTTCGCGTGGGGGACAATCCGGAACGGCAGTTGGTGGCGGTGTCGCTGCAGGGGCGGTTTGAATCCCTGTTTGCGGATCGGGATTCGCCACTGCTGGATCGGGGCGGGGCGGTAGATGAGAGTGATGCGGAAAACGCCCAGCCGGAGACCAGTTTGAACGTAGTGCTCCGGCACTCGCCAGAATCAGCCCGCGTTGTGTTGGTGGCATCAAACGATGTATTTCGCGATGAAATTGTCAACATGCTCGGTGCGGTGCAGGGCGGCGCCTATCTGAACAGCCTGCAACTGGCGACCAATGCTGTCGACTGGTCCCTGGAAGATCAGGGGCTGCTCAGTATTCGCAGCCGCAGTCATTTCAATCGCACGCTGGTACCCATGGAATCGGGTCAACAGGAATTCTGGGAGTACCTGAATTACGCATTGGTGTTACTGGCGCTGGCAGTGCTGTGGTTCATTTACCGCGCCGTCACCCGTGCCCGCCATGCACGTTATCAGCAAATGCTGGCCGCCTGATTCTGCGAGGAGTAAACCATGAGCGATAAATCCTTATCCAAAAAACTGCCCCTGCTGGGAGGGCTGCTGGCTGTGCAGGTTGTCTTTGCCGCATTGCTGTACTGGCAGGGCGGCAGCCAGGATGCCCCACGGAATGAACCCCTGCTGGTTTTCGACGCCGGGGAAATCGACCGGCTTGAGATGCGCTCCGAAGACGCGTCGTTGAATATGCACAAAGAAGACGGGCGCTGGTTACTGCCCGATGGCCTGCCGGTTGATGAGACAAAGCTGGCGGATCTGCTGAAGGAAATCAGCGGGCTACGCAGTGGCTGGCCGGTAGCAACGACGGAGAGTGCCCACGAGCGATTCAATGTGGGTGACGAAAACTTCCGGCACCGCCTCAATCTTTTCGCGGGCGACCGTCAGGTTGCAGGTTTGATCATGGGCAGCGCGCCGGGCTTTCGGCAGCTGCATGTCCGCAAGCCCGGCGAACGGGACGTCTACACTGTTGACTTGAACGCCTATGCTGTTGAGCCTCAGGTGGACCGGTGGCTGAATACGGCGTTGCTGCAACCCGAAGGCGAAATTGCGCGCATTGGGTTCGATGATTTTGTAGTCCGCCGGGAAAACGATCAGTGGACCGTGCCTGGCATTGCGGCCGCACCGACGGAAGACGGGCTGGCGTCGATAGATGACGGCGAGGCGAATGAGGCCGGTGAGGCGGGCGCTGCGGCACCGGATGGCACGCGCGAAACCGACGCCGGCACTACAGCGGACGCCGCGCCTGCCATCGACACGGAAACCGGCCCTGAGGCCGTTGCCGCCAGCGACAGTGCCGCGTCCAGCCCGCCGACGTTTGATGCCGAAGGGTTGGCCAGAGCTTTGGCCGATCTCCGGGTGCTGGGCCTCGCGGACAAACAGGCAGCGCTGGATGCACCTGAGGCGAAAGCGACAGCGGACGAAAGCAGCCAGTTGATACGCTTCAGTGTATCGGTATCGTCCAGCGGAGGTGACTACACTTACGAACTGCTGAGCAGGGACAATAATTACTACATTCGCCGTGGCGACGTCGACGCGACGTTCCGTGTGAGTAAATCCCTGTATGACCGTTTCGACGCGTTGCGGCAACAGGCCACCCAGGCAAACAGTTAAGGTTGTCTGTCCGTCTCCGTGCCGCCCGGTCCGGGCACCGGGCGGCAGGGAGACCTTGCCTCATCCCGCCGTACGCAGCCCGGCGGGAACTTTGCTTGCAATTTCGCCTCTTATTCGCAGTGACAAGGTTTGAAATTTCCGGTTTTTACCCCACATCAATGCTTGAATGATCGGAACACCCGCGGGTCGTAGACTTGCTGACTGAATGTCTGTGGCCATGGCGCCCTAACTATATAACCGAAGGAGTATGCAATGAAGAGACTGCGGTCGCTCGTTTCTGTTGTGATTGCCAGCGTATTAATCTCGTTTCAGGCGCACGCGTCACTGCCGGCGTTTGATGGTGAGGGGCAGCCGATGCCGTCATTGGCGCCCATGTTGAAAGATGTTAACCCGGCTGTAGTCAATATTGCGACCTACTCCAGGCAGGAGGCCAGTAATCCGCTATTGAACGACCCTTTCTTTCGCCACTTTTTCAACCTTCCCGAGCAACAGCAGCGGCGTATGCCGCAACAGCGCCAGCGCAGCGCCGGTTCAGGCGTGATTGTTGACGCAGGAAAGGGCACCGTCCTCACAAATTACCACGTCATCAACGGCGCGGATGAGATTCAGGTCGTACTGAATGACGGCCGCATTTTCGAAGCTGAGCTGGTCGGTTCCGACCCCGAGGTAGACATTGCGGTATTGAAAATCGAAGCGAAGGATCTTTCCGCTCTGAAACTGGCGAATTCCGATGAGCTACAGGTCGGTGATTTTGTGGTTGCGATCGGCAACCCGTTCGGTCTCGGGCAGACCGTTACCACCGGTGTAGTCAGCGCCCTGGGGCGATCCGGGCTTGGCATAGAAGGCTACGAGGATTTTATCCAAACCGATGCATCCATTAACCCGGGCAATTCCGGCGGCGCGCTGGTCAACCTGCGCGGAGAACTCGTTGGTATCAATACCGCCATAATTGCGCCCGCTGGTGGCAATATTGGTATCGGTTTCGCCATTCCGGTCAACATGGCCAACGCCAGTCTGGGGCAAATTATGGAACACGGCGAAGTCAAGCGCGGCCAGATCGGCGTCAGCATTCAGGACGTGACACTGGAGCTGCAAAAAGCCTTTGGCCTGGAAAACGGCCAGCTGGGTGTACTGGTTACCGGTGTGGCAGACGGCTCCGAGGCGGACAAGGCCGGCGTGAAGGCGGGCGACGTGATAATTGCGGTTGATGACAAGCCCACACTGTCCACCGGTGCGTTGCGTAATACCATCGGTATCAAGCGTATCGGCGAAAAAGTGCGGCTGACGGTGATCCGCGATGGCAAGGAAAAGAATATTTCCACCCGGGTAGGTGAACCGGCGCAGGCTGTGCCCAGCGTTGGCAGATTGCATAAACTTCTCGAAGGTGCGAACTTTGAGAGCAACCCGGAAGGACGCGGCGTGCTGGTCGCGAATATCGCACCGAATTCCCGTGCGGCACAAAGCGGACTGCGACCGGGTGATGTTATTATCGGGGCCAATAGGCAACAGGTTAACAATGTGAAGGATTTCCGCAATGCGCTCAAGCGCAACCCGGATTCCGTGCTGCTGCATATTCAACGCGGCGTCGGCAGTTTCTATCTGGTTATCCAGTAGGCCGGCAACGGTTACCCGGGCGGTATTGTTACGCCCGTAAATCTGCCCGGGGTGCAGGATAACCGGTGTTATCCTGCACTGACTGGGCGATGGCATGCCGTCGTCTTTTTGCGCACGCCCGAATTATTTCCCCCGTAACATTTCTTTCTGTATTGCTTTCCCTTATTGTTTTGACTACTTTTACCCCAGGTTTGCTACTATTGCGCTAGTCGGCCGCGTTGCGTTACGGCATTGGTACAGTATTTTGCGCAGAATTCGGGCGCCAGCCGACGTGCCAAATCCGCTTTTCCATTGAATTGGATGCGATATCCTTCGCCGAATATCCCGACTGACTGGAATCTAACGGGTTATCCGGCCGATCCGACACCATACGGGCGTTTTAATTATGGCTTTTCGAACGTGTTTTTTCGGTCTATTACTTGCTGTGCCGGGCGTGCTCAACGCCAGGCCCGCCAATCTCAATCTCAATGAGCTTGAATATTTCGCCGATGATGGCGTCAACCTGCTGGTTTACAGTAACTGGTACGACGGGTTATTCAGTGATGCGAAGATCAGCAGTGTCGAGCTGATTCATCACGGCGAGCGCACAGCAACCAATGGCGACGTTCGACTCCACGCAACGCCGGAGCAGTGGGACCCGGTGCCGGCGTTTATAAAGCGGGAAGTCGACAGGGAAAATCAGCGAATCGAAGCCTTTCTGGAATATGCCGATTTTGACTTCCAGTATTCCATTGCCACCGAAGTGGTTGCGGGCGGTCTGCGTATTTCGGTGAATCTGGAAAAGCCGTTGCCCGCGGCACTGGTGGGAAAAGCCGGGTTCAATTTTGAGTTTTTGCCGGCGGCCTATTTCGAGAAAAGTTTTATCATGGATGACACAACGGGATTGTTTCCGCTCTATGCCTCCGGGCCCAAGGAGACAGAATCGGTAGATCCCCAACCGCTGGCATCGGGTAACCGGTTGACACTTGCACCAACAGATCCGGCGCGCCTGGTCGTCATCGAGTCCGCCAACGGGCTGCGGCTCTATGACGGACGCAGTAAAGCGCAAAATGGGTGGTTCGTTGTGCGCAGCGAAATTCCGGCAAACAAAACCGGCAGTGTGATTGAGTGGACCGTGCGCCCCAACGCCATCGCGGGCTGGACCCGGCCACCGGGCATTGCCCATTCCCAGGTGGGGTATCACCCGAATCAAAAGAAAATCGCTGTCATTGAAACCGACCCCAAGGCAAAAAAGCGACGCAAGGCCCGCCTTCTCAAAGCTGATCACGCAGGGAATATGAGGTCTGTTGCGGATGCGCGACCGGCTCACTGGGGGCGATATCAGCGGTACGATTACTACACTTTTGACTTTTCCAATATACGGGAACCCGGCATCTATCAACTGGAATACGACAAAGTCCGCACGGCGCCATTCCGGATAGACAAAAACGTTTATGAGACCGTATGGCACCCCACACTCGATATCTATCTGCCTGTGCAGATGGATCATGTCATGGTCAATGAAGGCTATCGGGTGTGGCATGGCGCATCGCACCTTGACGATGCCTTGCAGGCGCCCGTCGACCATGTGCATTTTGACCTGTACGCGCAGGGACCAACCACCGATACGCCCTTTAAACCCGGCGAGCATATTCCCGGCCTGAACGTTGGCGGCTGGTACGACGCCGGCGACTACGACATTCGCACCCAGACCCAGTACCACACGGTTATTGGACTGGTGGATGCCTGGGAACATTTCAGGCCAGAGCGCGACAATACCCTGGTCGACTACGATCGCAAATTCGTCGATATACACGTCCCTGACCAGAAGCCGGACCTGCTGCAGCAAATCGAGCACGGTACCCTGCAATTACTGGCCCAGCACAAAGCGCTCGGGCGGGCGATCCCCGGAATTGTCGAAGCGCACCTGTCGCAATATACCCACCTGGGGGACGGTTCGACCAAAACTGACAACCTGATCTACAACCCGGCGCTGGGCGAGCTGGAAACGGACGGCCGTTACAGCGGCAAGTTTGATGATCGCTGGGCCTTTACCTCCCGCTCGACGCCACTCAATTATGGTTCCGCCGCCGGCCTTGCCGCCGCGAGCCGCGCGCTGAAGGGTTATAACGATGCGCTGGCCCAGGAGTGTCTGGAAACCGCGAAGCGGGTATGGCAGCAGGAGCGGGCGCAGGAACCGGTGATATTCGACCATGGCAACACCACCGGGGGGCCGCTGGACGTGGAAGAAATAAAAGCGGCGGCTGAGTTGCTGATCGCCACGGGCGACAGTCAATACGCGGACCGTATCCGCGAATACTGGCCGGAAATCGAAAAGAACTTCGAGCGTCACGCGGTTCCGGTGCTCAAAGCATTGCCGCACCTTGGTGATGACTTCAAACGCAAGCTGCAGAATGTCGTCGCGCAGTACCGGCAAAACCAGACTGAACAGCTGCAGGAGAACCCGTTCGGTGTCCGTATCACCGAATTCGGCTGGGCGGGAAATGGCGCCGTGATGCACCAGGCAATCGTGAATTACTACCTGCATACGCATTTCCCCGAGATCATAGATCGGGAATCCGTGTTTCGCGGGCTCAACTATCTGTTCGGTACGCACCCTGACTCGGACATCTCCTTTGTTTCCGGTGTTGGCGCGCAATCCAAAAAGGTCGCCTACGGCATGAACCGCGCGGATTTCTCCTTTATCGCGGGTGGCATAGTGCCGGGTGTACTCATTCTTAAGCCTGATTTTCCCGAGAACAAGGAAAACTGGCCGTTCTTTTGGGGGCAGAACGAGTATGTGGTCAATACGGCGGCCAGCTATATCTTTCTGTCGCTGGCGGTGCACCATCTATTGACCAGCAGCAATGAGGATGAGCCTCGGGTTGAGTAAAACAACCGGGGGCGGGCCGCAGGTTCGGCCCCTTTCTGTATTCGTGGCCGATTGCACCCTCAGGGGCATGGGCCACTGTCGATACTGCCCGCCGTAATCTCTCCATTTAATTGCCGCTTTACGTTGTCATGCCTGGCCTTGATAAACGGGAGCAGAGCGCCCGCTTTACCAAACAGGTCGGTCGAGCCGGTAATATCCTCGGTGAAAGACCGGTTCCACTCGTCATAGGTGTAAAAGCTGGTCGGATCTTTTTTGACATAGGGATCCAGAAGCCGCTTTTTTTCGGCAACGAAACGCCCCATCGTGTCCGGGTTAAACGTATTTGCCAGCAGGGCCTTAAGGTGGCCGTGGTATTGCGTACGCAGGTCGTCGCGCTCCAGCACTCTGGCGATGATGGGCCGTTCAGCGATGGGCGCAATAGTGGGGTGGTTAATCAATACGACTGGATCCTCGCAGGGTTTGCCCGCCTTGATGGAGCGGCCCAGCGCCAGATTAAAGTCCCAGGGAATCATGGCAAAACGCGTTAAGGCGCGGTGCTCATAAAGAAAATAATTACCCCGGTTGGCGAAATAGCTGTCGTAGTTGGATAGCAAGGTCATGGCGGCGATATAACGGGTCAGATTATCGGTATCGATCATATCCACCGAACCGCTGTTGATACTTTCCAGAAACGTCATCAGGGATTTGTGACCTCGCTCGGCGTCGGGCGTGCCACGATTGGTTTTCAGCGAAAGCTGTGGAGGGCGGCCGGTGGTAAAACTTTTCAGCGTTTGACCTTCCTGCCATTCCAGACTGCTGAACGCCTTGTAGAGATTACCTTTCTGGTCGTTCCGGTGATCTTTGGGAAAGTGCTTTTCCACATATTCGCCGTCGACCGGTTCTATCATCTGGTAAACGCCCAGATGCCGGTCGCCAACCCATAGGTCTACGTAGGAAAGTGCGGAGGCGGGGACGCCGGCATCTCCCAGGACGCGGTACGCGACAGCGTCGCGCATCAGCGTCGGATCCCCATAGCCACTGTTGAAGTCCAGGCGTTTCATGCCCATAAACTTGCCCGATTTTCCTTTATGGAATGCTACTCGAAAGCTGTAACGGCCGAAACTCCGATGATCCCGTTTCAGACTGCCAATATGGCGGAGCGTGGACGTCCCCTTGGCTCGCACTCGGACGTCCTGAATGGTCGCGCCGTTGAACTCCAGATCCGCCGGGTACCATCGTTTCAATAGCGGTCTGGCCACCAGGTCGTTATAACTGGCGTCACTCATCTTTATCCGGACAGTAAACACCGCGCTGTCAGAAAACAGCACATAGGGTACATTGTCGGAGCCGGGTGTGGGATACAGTATGGCCTCGGCGCCATCGAGCCGACCGTAGGCCCGACCTTTGCGAAGCTTTTCGTTTTTCCAGGATAATTTATCGATGACCTGCCCGTTGGCATGAAGGCTGACGGTATGGGCCTGTTTCAGATTCCATGGTAAAGCGTCAGCAGTGTCCGCCGTTTCCGCGTTCGCCACTTCCATCACATGGTAGCCACCCGGCTGGAGCGTCGCGGCCGGCAGAACCAGCGGTTCGCTGGTGTCGGTTTTCAGCGAATAAACACCCAGGCAGAGCGGGCTGTTGCCCGTATTCTGTAATTCGATCCAGCTATTGCCTTTCAGATAGTGCGCGGCCCTGGAGCGGGGCACGACCTCACTGATTTTCAGATCCTTCAGTGCGTCAACACGCGCTTTGGGTGCTTCAAGGCAGTTGGTGGCTATGTCAGGCGCTGTAGCAGCCGGGTTTTCAACCGCCAGAGAGAGCGATGCGCTGAAGGTCGTCAGCGCAATAATCGCATTAAAAAAATACGTTTTACCCATGAATAACCCCTGATTAATCAAA
>CAYSTJ010000071.1:0-13699 GCA_964434105.1 uncultured Cellvibrionaceae bacterium
TGATTTTGACGACAGCATTGCAAAGCTGTGACTGCTGCGCAGAAGCCTGTAAAACCGGGTATGTCAAAAGGTTATATAAGGAAAGGCTGGCGGAATAGCGTTGCGGAAATTTCGCAAAAAACGTCATTAAAAATGGTGGAGAAGTCCGGAGAGCGCCAATGACGCGCTCCGGAGGCGCGGCTTATCCCATGCGCAATACTTCCATCGGTGATACCCGGGTGATTCTGCGGGTGGAAAATAGACCGACCATGACAATCACGGCCAATGACAGCAACGGCCCCGCAATCCATAATACGGGATGGCCCTGATAGGGCAAATCGAATAGCTGGCGTTGCAATCGCCACACGATCGCTTCGGCACCACCGACGGCGAGAATTCCAGCGAGCAACCCAATACTGGCAAATTCAATGGTCAGCAACCGGCGGATCAAAGTGCGCGGGGCGCCGAGGGTGCGCAGCACGGCGCCTTCCTGAAAACGGATATCCAGTGTCGACTGGATACTGGTAATCAGAACCAGCACACCGGAGGCCAGTACCAGCAACCAGATGAATTCAATGGCGCTGGACACCTTGCTGATAATTTCACGCACCTGCGCCAGCGTCTGATCCAGCTCGATGATCGACAGGGTTGGCATGGCGCGGGCCATGCGATTCACAAACTCCTTTTCTTCGGGCGGGAGATAAAAGCTGGTAATCCAGTTGGCGACTTCCCCCTGCAGCAGGGGCTGATTGAAAATGACAAAGAAGTTGGGACGCATGGAGTCCCACTGGACGGTGCGAATACTGTGTACCCGGGCGCTGACGGACTCACCGCTGATGCTGAAATGGAGCGTATCGTCCAGGCCGATCGCCAGCCCCTCGGCGAAGGACTGCTCGATGGATACCAGCAGTTCATCCGTCGCCGCCTGCCCCCACCAATGGCCCTCAATCACCGCATTGTCCTCGCCCAGCTCGCTGGACCAGGTCAGGTAAAATTCGCGTTCATAGTTAACCTGGTAATCGCCGTCACCCATGCGCTGTTCCAGGGTTTCGTCGTTTACACCGGCCATGCGGCCACGCACCATGGGATAAAGCGCCTCGCTGGCGATGCCCTGCTCGCTGAGCATCGTTTGCAGTGGTGCCAGGTTCTCGTCAAAGATGTTGAACACAAAATGATTGGGGGCATTGTCCGGCAGCTGCTTTTCCCAGGTCTCCAGTAGCGAGGTGCGCATCAGAATCAGGCAGAACAACAGCATGAACAGGACGCCGAACAGCGCGATCTGCGGGGTGTTGATATGGCGGTGGCGTTGCAGATTCGCCAGTCCCATGCGTCCACTCTGGCCAAAAAAACGGCTACTGCGGTTCAGCAGCGCCAGAAACACTCGCGCCAACAGGGTGGCAAGGAATACGCAGGCGGAGGTTCCCAGGGCAATGTACAGCGTCATACTCAGGCTTCGACTGTACAGGGCGATCAGCAGAAGTGTACAGCCCAAACCGATGAGCAGGGGTTGCAGGTTGCCCTGTGTTAACTGATGACCCGATTGGCGCAGCACCGCCACCGGCGTGGTTTTGCTCAGCGCAAAAAAAGGCGGGGCTGCGAATCCGAGCAGACACAGCAACCCTGTCAGAATGCCGATGCCGTAGGCACTCCGTGAGGGGCCGGCGAGGTACGACGTCAACGCATCCAGCAATTGCATAATGCCGAGGTGCGCGAGCCAGCCCGCCACGGCACCGAGTATGACACCGGCAATGCCGAGAATCATAAGCTGCACAAGATACAGGCGGCGAATCTGTGCCGGGGTCAGTCCCAGGGTTTTCAGCAGGGCGACCTGGGGAATACGCTGCATGGCATAGCGACGCGCAGCCAGTGCAATGGCGACGCCGGCCAGCAGGACACCAAGACTGCCCGCCAGGTACAGAAAGTAACGGGCGCGATCCAGCGCCTGACCAATACTCTGATTGGATTCTTCCACATTGACCCAGCGGAAGTGCGCGTCCAGTTGTGGTGTCACCCAGTTTTCAAAGCGACTGACATCCGCGGCATCGCCCGCCAGCATGGCGGTGTAGCGAATTCGGCTGCCGGTCTGAACCGCACCGGTTCGTTCCACATCGTCCCGGTGTATCATCACCCGCGGTGCTACACCGAACAGGCCTTCGGCGTTGTCAGGTTCCTGAATCAGGGCCGCCGCCACAGTAAAGGTGCCATTGCCGATATCCAGTGTCTCCCCCGGTTGAATATCAAGCGCGGCAAACAGACGGGAGGTTAGCCATATTTCGCCGGGCGCCGGGCCAGAAGCAGCCGCCCTGGGCGTGCCATACGGCTGGGATGCCGCGGTCAATTCGCCTTTGAGCGGATAAAGATCATCCACTGCCTTGACTGAAACCAGTTGGCTTTGCACAGGCGCAAATGCCATGGCGCGAAAGCCAATCGCGAGACTCACCTGCAAACCGCCGTCGGCCGCCCGGTCCAGCCATTCGCCCGGAAGCGCCCGGCTGCCACTGATCTGGGCGTCGCCGGCCAGCACCTCGCTGGCTTCGCTCATAATGGAGTTTTCAATACGGCTCGCAAACAGGGCAATACCGGTTATGGTGCCGACCGCAATCATCATGGATACCAGCAACAGGGCCAGCTGGCCGCTCTTCCAGTCACGCCAAAGCAAACGCAGGGTTAGACTCATGCACTGTGCTCCAGCTGTTCGCCCAGGTGACCTTGCTGCAGGTTGAACTGCCGTTTGCAGCGCTGCGCCAGTTGGCGGTCATGAGTCACCAGTACCAGCGTGGTGCCAGCGGTTCGATTGAGGTCGAACAACAGGTCCGCCACCTGTTCGCCGGTGCGGCTGTCCAGATTGCCGGTGGGTTCATCGGCAAACAGGATTGGCGCACGACAGGCGAACGCCCGTGCCAGCGCTACCCGCTGCTGTTCACCGCCGGATAACTGCAGGGGATAATGGGTGAGGCGATGGCTCAAACCCACGTGATCCAGATACTGCAAGGCGAGCTGTCGGGCGTTTTCCTGCTTTTTCAGTTCCAGCGGCAGAAGTACATTTTCCAGCGCGGTGAGGCTGCTCAATAACTGGAAGTTCTGGAAGACAAAGGCTACATTGGCGAGACGAACCTGGGCGCGGTGTTCTTCACTCATGGCAGTAATCTCATTGTCCGCCAGCCAGATCTGACCCGCCGTCGGACTGTCCAGCCCCGCCAGCAGGCCGAGCAGCGTGGACTTGCCGGACCCCGACGCGCCCACAATCGCGGCACTCTCTCCCGGCGCAATGGTCAGATTGATTTCGTTTAATATGGTGAGCGTCTCGTCGCCGTATACAATGCTGTAGCCTAACTGTTGAGTTCGAATCATGCGTAATTCTCAAAAATCATGGATGCAGAAAGCCTGGTTAAAAAAAGCCTGGTTAAAAAAAGCGTGGATGCTCGTCGCCATGTATCTTAGCCTGTCAGTAGCGTCTGCGCCTATACAGGCCCGGACGCTGGTTGTGTTGGGGGACAGCCTGAGTGCCGCTTACGGTCTGTCGGCCAACGAAGGCTGGGTGCACAGGCTGCAGAGCACTCTGGCGGAAAATTACCCCCAATACAAGGTCGTTAACGCGTCAATCAGCGGTGCTACCACTGATGCCGGTCTGCAGCGTCTGCCCCGATTGCTGAGCGACCATCGCCCGGATATTCTGGTGCTGCAACTGGGCGCCAACGACGGTCTGCAGGGCAAGCCGGTTGTGCGTACGCGCCAGAATCTGCAAAAGCTGATTGATATCGGCAAGCAAAGCGGGGCCGACGTTGTGTTGCTGGGTGTCCGTCTGCCACCCAATCTCGGTAGCCGGTACACGGAACCGTTTTTTGCGATGTACGCCGATCTGGCGGAAAAAAACAGACTGGCATTGGTGCCGTTTCTGCTGGAGGGTGTTGCCGGCAAATCCGCCTTGATGCAGAGCGATGGACTGCATCCCCGGGCAGAGGCGCGCGACCGAATATTCGACAATATCTGGCCGACGCTGGAGACCGTCATTCAGGCGCAGAGCAGGCCGTCTGCATCGAAAGAATCCTGAACAATGATTTGGATCACTATGCCGCCGGAAGCGCTGATGGCATTTTTGCTGCTGGGGGCCGTGGTCGGGTTTGCGGCGGGGCTGCTCGGTATTGGCGGCGGCGGGCTGATGGTGCCGGTCCTGACGGCGTTATTTTTATGGCAGGGCATGGCCACGGACCAGGTTGTGCATTTGGCGCTCGGGACGTCCATGGCATCAATCGTCATTACTTCGGTTGCGAGCCTGCGGGCGCATCATGCGCGGAAAGGTGTAATCTGGTCCGTCGTCAGCCGCATGGCGCCGGGCGCCATGCTGGGTGCGTTTGCGATCACATTTGTCGTTGCCGGGTTAAGCTCGCTTTTTTTGGCTCTGTTTTTTTCGGCATTTATGGCGTTTGTCGCGGTGCAGATTTTGCGAAACCGGCAGCCATCACCGGGCAGAACGTTGTGGGGCACGGCTGGACTGTTTGCGGCTGGCACCGGTATTGGCGGCATTTCGGCACTTGTTTCCATAGGGGGCGGCTCGCTGACAGTGCCATTTCTGCTTTGGCAAAACATTGATATTCGCCGGGCTATCGGCACCTCGGCCGCGTTGGGAATGCCGCTGTCCCTGGCCGGGACTGCCGGATTTATTTTTGCCGGCGCAGCGTCGGACGCAGTGCCGGTTGCCGGGTCCCTGGGGTTTGTTTACCTGCCGGCTGTGGCCATGATTTCGCTGGCCAGTATCTGCACCGCGCCGCTGGGTGCCGCGGCTGCGCATGCGTTGCCCGCGCTGGCAGTGAAGCGTGTTTTCGCTGTACTGCAAATCGCGTTAAGCATTCAGATGTTGCTGTCCGTTATGTAAAACACGAAGTCCTCCGCTGCTGCATGCCGGTTCAACTGAATTCGCCAGCATCAAACCGACGTCACTGCGGACGCTGGCTCGCAGGTTCATTTCACACCCATCCAAAAAACCGGTATGGTAGGGGTCTTTAGCGAGCGTTGCAAAAATTCGCCGTCACGGGGCAGTGTGTGCGAGCTTCAGCAGTACATAATGCTGGCTGCCGAAAAACAACAAACCAATCTGCCCGGGGATGTTCCCACGCATGACTACGCCATCACCATTTTTTGTTGCTCTCACTTTGTTGACCCGCATTCCATTGCCGGCTCGCTATTATGCCGTTGAGTTTACGCCCGAGCTGCGGGCGCATTCTGTTCTCTGGTATCCAGCGGTCGGGCTGCTTCTGGGCGTAATTCTTGCCGGTGGCGCGTACCTGTTGCCAGGCCAACTGCCGGTATTTCTGCAGGCAGTCATCCTGGTTATGGTGTGGGTAGGGCTCACTGGTGCCATGCATCTGGACGGCTTTGCCGATTCGATTGATGCAGCGTTTGCAGCGCATAAGGACACGGCCCGGGTGCTGCAAATTTTCAAGGAACCCGAAGTCGGGGCCATGGCGGTCACCGGGCTGGTGCTGTTATTGCTGTTCAAGGTGGGGCTGGTGATGGCATTGCTGGAGATGGGCAGTCGCGGCCTGACCGGGCTGATAGTCGCAACAGTGCTGTCGCGGTTGCTTGCTGTCCACTATATGTATAACACACCCTACGCACGTCTGGCCGGCATCGCGCAGGATGTGCGTTTACAACCCTTCGGATTTGCCATTGCCCTGATCACTCTGGGTTGCGGGTTTGTAACTTTTCTTATCTATGGCGTTATGCCCTGCCTGTTCATCTTTGCTGGGCTGATGGCCTGGTATATCTACTGGCGTTCATTCTGGAACGTCAGAATCGGTGGTTATACCGGTGACTGTGTCGGCGCATTGATTGAAGTGGCTGAGGTGCTGGTATTACTCGCCATTATTCTCTGAGGGCGACCGTCCTGCAGCATGACTTCTGCGGATAGAGCGTTTAGTCAGCTGTTGCCCAGTATTTTCTCGCTGCGATAAAACGCCACGGCCAGCGTCAGTAGCATCGCCGCCCACAACAGGGTAGAGCCGCCTGCGACCAGTCCTTCAGTCATTACCTTTGCATCGTCCAGTATATTGCGTTCGAGCAGTTCCAGCTGGGACAGAAAAGGAACCGCGAGCACCAGCGGGCTTTGGGGAATGTCGACGAGACGGGCGATGCCGAGCGGCGCCATGGGAATGACGAGCAGCAAACCGAGATAGGTTTGTGCTTCCTTGACGCTGCGGGTAAAGGCCGCCGCGGTGATGAGCAGACTGGCGATCAGACAGCTGCAGGGGAGCACAAGCAGGAAGGCCGTGACCAGCGCACCCCACGTCAGACTGGCAAAGAGCGGTATCGTCTGCAGTGGCAGGGCGACGGTCATCAGGAAAACACTCAGCAGGGTTACTGCTATGGAAGTGACGACAAAGACAAGTACCGCCAGGTACTTGCCAAGGACAATCGCATGACGGGGCGCGGGCAGACTCAGCAGCGTCTCCAGGCTATTGCGCTCGCGTTCTCCAGCCGTACTGTCGACGGCAAGATAATAACCGCCGATAACCATATTAAACACCAGCAGAAAATACAGTACGCCGGATAAAAAGCGGTCGCCCGGGTTTTCGTTCGCAATATCCTGCTCTATTACATTGAACGCACTGATCAGCTGCGGATCCTGGCCGCGCGCGCTCAGCCGTAGAAAACCGAGATAGTTGTTGTAGGTGTGCAGGGCCACCCGTGTTTGCTGAAGGGTATTTTTCGATGCGCTTTCCGCGCCATTGTACAGGAGGGTCAGCGGTGCCCGTTTGCCGCCGCGCAGTCGCTCTTCATAGTTATCTGGAATCTCCAGCACCAGCTCCAGATGCCCCTTCAGCAGCTGGCGACGATAATTATCGGGGGCCGGTTGCGCGACCAGATTGTTTTCGAGGAGGCGCTGTATCAAATTCGGTGCGTTTTCCATGCCGGCAACATGAATCTCCTTGTCGATATCGAAATCCACCATGTGGGATTTTGCGGCAAAAAAAGCCGGCCCCAGCAACAGCACCGGCATCAGCAGTGGACCGTAGATCAGTGCAAAGAATAACGCGCGCCGGTCGCGCAGGTTTTCCCGTATTTCTTTCAAGGCAATCACGCCGAACGCGTTCATCAGTCCTCCAGCGCCTCACCTATGGCAATCACGAACGCATCCTCCAGATCATCCTGTCCGGTCCGCGCCTGTATGCCGGCCAATGAATCGGCCATCGCGACGACACCCTCTGAAATAATGGCAATTTGATCGCACAGCGCGGCTACCTCCTGCATGATATGGCTGGAGAATACGATGCAGTGCCCGTCATCGCGCAGGCGACGAATAATATTGCGCAGGTTGCGGGTTGCCATCACATCCAGGCCGTTGGTCGGTTCATCCAGCAACAGGGTTTTTGGTTTGTGCACCATGGCGCGGGCCAACGCTACTTTGGTTCGCTGACCCTGCGAAAAACCGTCCGCTCGACGGTTAACGAAATCCTGCATATCCAGCATGGTCACCAGCTGGTCGATCCAGGCCTGCGTTGCTGCGCCTTGCAGCCCGCAGATATGGGCAAAGTATTCAATGTTTTCCCGCGCCGTCAGTCGGGGGTAAATGCCGGAGTTGTGCGGCAAAAAACCAATTTGCTGGCGGACAGCCAGCGCGTTGTCATTCAAATTGAGTTCGTCAAAAAATGCCTGACCACTGTCTGCCTTCAGCAGTGTTGCCAGTATCCGCAAAGTCGTCGATTTGCCTGCACCGTTAGGGCCGAGCAGGCCAGTAATCTCACCATCCCGGGCACTGAAACTGACATCTTTGACGGCCTGAATTCTGTCGTCATGACGGTGGGCGCCTTTCTTTCTGAAAGACTTGCTCAAATTCTGGGCAGTTATCATGTAGGGGGCAAACTCCGGGACCATTTGCTCATGGAGAGGGGCCATTGAAATCGATAAAAAATGGATCGGGCTGCATCCGTTTCAGGCAGTCGGTTTCCAACGGCAGCGCAGCGGGCGATTCGATAAACTGTTCTATCAAAGCGGGGACGCATCCCAGCGCGGCTATGCCATGCCCGAAGTCCTGCATGATGATATGTTGATGTCGACCGAGATGGCGCGCAACGGCATCGGCATAGGCCGGGGGCGTTATCGGGTCGTTGGACCCGGACAGTAATAATGTCGGCTTGTCGCTGATCACCGGTTGCTTGAAGTCAGCGTCGAGCACGCCTTTTGGCCATTGCCGGCAGATATCGAGCAAGTTATCAAAAAAGTCTTTGCCCATATAAGAACGCTCCAGCGCTGCGATATCGACGTTTTCCGGTTTTGCAAAAGGCAGATCCTCGGTGCAGACCACGCTGGCGTGCATGCCGGTGCTGATCGAATGAGCAAACTCTTCAAGCTGCAGCGTGCGGCGCGCCAGCGGTGAGAAATTATTGTTGGCGTAGGCCTCATGTAATACCAGCGGTAAAATAGTCGCACTCACCGGGGAATAGAGGCTTAACCGGATCAGGGCGGCGACATGTTCGCGGGTGAGCTCTACATCCTGTTTGCGGCCGCTGGCAAAGTTTTCCACCTGGATGCTTTTGCCGTTTTTCAGCAGCTCCAGCAGTTTTGTAATACCGGCGGCCAGATCCGGGTAAGCCGCAGCGCAATCAGTGGCCGCCTGACAGCGCACCAGCAGCTGTTGCAGAGCCCGGTCGCTCTCCATGGCGACGTCAACACCGAGGCTCAGTTCAGGGTAGACCACACCGTCCAGAATCATACTGCGTACAGCTTGCGGATACCGCCGCAGATAGTGCAATGCAACGCGAGATCCATACGAGATGCCGTAAAGATTCCATTGCGTGATACCGAGCGCGCGGCGCACACGCTCAATATCCCTGACAGCGACGCTGGTGGTGTAAAAACGCGGATCGCCGGGCAACTGGCTCAGGCAGTCACTGACCATTTCGGCCGGCAATTGACTGTCGCCTTTATTGACCTCATTGATCAACGGGCACTGCATGGCGTTGGATTTGCCGGTACCACGCTGGTCTATCAGATAGACATCCCGGTGCTCACGCACTCTGTCCAGCACTTTGTGCATGGCAAACAGCAACGATTCGCTGGCCGCTGAACCGGGACCGCCATCAATTGCCAGTACCGGATCGGCGACCGGTGTCTTAGTGGTTGACTTAAGCCGCACGATAAACAGGTTCAATGGTGGGGCGTCTGCGGCCAGTTCGTTTTCGGTGGTGCGCAGCACGCCACATTGTGCATTCAGATGCTGAACCCTGGATCGGTCACTGAGCCGGCAGGGGGTGAACGCAATGTCACCAATCCGTTTTTTGACTTTGGGACGGGTATAGGTAACGAGCTCGAAATTTGGGAACAGACTGTCGGTGCCTTCACTGCTTGCCACAGCACCCTGAAGCGGGATTGTCGCTGCCAACAGCAGGAAACACAGTAACGGGATTTTCAGGCAGAATTGCCGACGGGTGCAAGGCATAACTTTCCATGTGAGACCGGATCAAAGCGGGATATCAAGTATGCAGCATGACCAGTTACAGGTCAAATTGGGAGCGCCGTGATGCGACACCGCAGCGCCCCCGGCCGTCAGGGTGTGATGGCGACCTTGAATACGCCATCCCGCTGATTGCCGAACAGATCGTAGGCCTCTTCTATGTCATCGAGCTTGAATCGATGCGTAACCATGGCGCTAAGGTCGACTCTCCCCGACGCAATTACAGACATCAATCGACGCATCCGCTCATTGCCTCCCGGGCAGAGCGACGTGACAATCGCGTGATCGCCCAGCCCTGCGGCATAGGCGCCGAGTGGTATCTTGAGGTCACCGGAATAAACACCAAGGCTGGACAGGGTGCCACCCGGGCGGAGAACCCGCAGACACGATTCAAAAGTTGCCTGCGTACCCAGTGCTTCAATCGCGACATCCACGCCCCGTCCACCGGTGAGGCGCATAATCTCGTCCACAGGATCATTGGCACTGAAATCAATGGTCTCATCGGCGCCCATCTTGCGCGCCAACGCCAATCGTTCCGGTACGCGATCAACGACGATAATGCGCGACGCGCCCATAAGCCGGGCGCCTGCCGTTGCGCAGAGTCCAATGGGCCCCTGTGCAAAGACAACAACCGTGTCTCCGATTTTGACGCCACCTTTTTCCGCGCCGACAAAGCCGGTTGACATAATGTCTGGACACATCAACACCTGTTCGTCGGTCAGATCATCCGGTACGACCGCCAGATTATTCATGGCGTCCGGGACCCGTACAAATTCCGCCTGGCAGCCGTCAATGGTATTGCCAAATTTCCAGCCTCCCATGGGCTTCCAGCCATGCGGCGTGCCCGCCCCGTCCTGGGAGCCGACGCCACATTGACAGGCCGCGCTGTGGCCACTGGGCGTGATCGCGCCGGCGATGACCCGCTGACCCTCGCGAAAGCCTTTGACCTGCGAGCCGAGCTTCTCAATGACCCCAACGGGTTCGTGACCGATGGTAAGGCCTCTTTCAACGGGGTATTCGCCTTTCAGAATATGAATATCCGTCCCGCAAATAGTCGTTGTGGTTATGCGCATCAGCGCATCAAGCGGGCCAATATCCGGCACAGACTTATCTTCCAGAACGATACGACCCGGTTCCACAAAAATTGCTGCTTTCATTTTCGGCATAGCTTCAATCCTCTGTATTGTCAGTGTTGGGGGAGAAGGGACGCGGGGCTGCGAGAGTTACATTTTTTGTAACTATTCAGCTCGTGTCGTAACTGTTCAGATTGCGTCCAGATTTGTTCAGAGCACGGCGAAACATGTGAGTTTGCGCGTAAAGTACGCCGCGCACCCTGCGCGTCGCCCTCCGGGCCGCCTGGGCAGACGTTCAAACCTGTTCCGAAAGGATTGTGACCATTTTTTAACTCCGCTTTATTGAAGGTTAAGGGGCAAGTCGGGGCGTGAGCTGAATAGTTACCATTTTTTTACTTATTCAGAGATGGCTTAGCAAACAGACTAGACCAGAGCGCACACAAGTGCAAGGCAAAATGGCAGTGAGAAATCTATCGAGACGGGTTAAACATGCCGCTCGTCAGTTGTGATAATCAGGTATGGGTATTGTACTGGGGCGATGACGATCGCTCCGGGGAATAATTGCACTGTCGCAGTGCATATGCTGGCCGCCGGAAAGACCGGCTGGCCAGCGTGGCTGAATGGAAACGCTTGCATGTGCTTGTTGTGGTTAACCATCAGCTCATGACGTGAGCTGATGGTTACATTTGCTTATTTGTGGGGGTAGGCTCCCACAGCGCGTGTGGCTTCACTTTTGCTCCAGCCGAGCAGCTTGCGGACATCCGTCGGCATGGTGATTTTTCTGTCAGTGGGTAACGCGTATTGCAATTGATATCGGCTGATGTCCGGCGCTATAAATACTGAATACGGCGAGCCCTCAATGTAATGGCTGTTTTGCGCCAGCGGTGATGCTTTCTCCTTAAGCGCTGCCAATGTGTTCAGCGAAACTATACAGTTATCGGCGTCATTATCGACCCAGGTGGCCAGCGGGGATTTCAGGTTTTCATAAGGTGCGGCCGGGCGCACGTAAACATTCCCGTCCATGGCGCTCAGCTGCGAATCCTGCAGATCTTTACACACCTTTTCCGTTTGTTGCACTCTTAACAGTGGGCCCGCATCCGGTTTGCTGGCTACCATCAGGTTATTCATCAGAATATGGCCTGCCCGCTCCGTTACGCCGGGTCCGGTATCGGGGTGCCAGCCAAAATGGTCACCTTCGCCGCTGCGCTCTGACCGGTCGATCATTACCGGGCTGTCGACCAGGGTGTTATTGTAAATATGCGCGTCCGCGGAATTGAGGATCCGGATACCGGTGGCATTGTTGGCGAACACATTGCCGGCGACCGTCGCACCCTGTGAAATTTCAAAAAAGAAACCGATGTCGGTTCCCTCGATGTAATTGTTGATAAAAACGCCGTTGCGATTGCCAATATCGTACCAGACACCGGCCGAGTTGGAATGGTTCAGCACCAGGTTATCGCGCACCACCACATCGTGGGTCTGATTGATAATCTTGACAGCCGACGCAAAATAACCCGTGATATTTTCAATATTGTTGCGCTGAATAATATTGCGCTCCAGCAATACGTCCGACGAGCCGATGACGTAGATTCCCTCGGTACTGGTATCACTCACCAGGGAGTTGCGAATCACCAGTCCGTCGCCGCGAAAATAGCCGGCAACCCGGCCAACATAACGAATGGTGACGTTTTCCAAAAGCGTGCCGACGGCCTGCTTGCCATAGGTGGCCGGATCTGCCGGGCCAACCGGTTCATCCACCGGTTCGTCGGTATGGGTAAAGCTGCGCTCACCCTCGATCGAGAATGCGGTCCAGGCATACTGGGTAAATGTAATGCCGCGAACCTGCGGGCCTTTCCTGTCTGTTGTCTTGCCGTGCACTTCGCTGCTGGTGCGCAGCAGAGCGGTATCGTGAGCGGTGATTTCAACCACGTGTCCTGCGGGGTCACGCCCAATGTACACGTGCTGATTCTCATAGTCGATATAGTAGGTAGTCTCGGTCAGTTCATCAACGCTACCTGCCGACTGCAGAAACTTTCCATCGATAAAAACCATGTCATTATTGAAACGGTGCAGCGGCGTACGATGCTCCTCGCGCTCACGTCGCCACCAGTACATCGGCTCGGACGGAAACAGGGTTTCCCAGGAGGTGCGCCAGGCATTCTCGCCTGCTGCCTGCCAGTCCGTTGCAACCCGGGTGCCTTTGAGTATGGGCTTTTCATCTTCGTAAGGCTGCAGGGTGATGCCCTGATTCAGTACCAGGCTTCCCGTCCGGTATACACCGCCGCGCAGAATCACGGCGTCCCCACTGACCACCCGGCTTATTGCCGCCTCAAGTGTTGTGGGTGCGGACACATCGGCACCCGACGCATCGGCACGGCCGTCCGGCGCAACATAATAGATGTTTGCAGCTTTCGGGATCTTGTAGCTCTGATCGACAGGGCCGTAGGGGCCGCCGGACAGTTGTGCCAGAGCGTTGCCGGCAAGCAGTGATCCAGCAAGCACCAGCGAGGAAAGTACAGGTTTGATCAAACGAGACACTGGAAGCATTTGTTATTTTCTCTCGGTCAGTTTTCGGTTGTGTTGAAATGCGGACAGGTGGCGTTTGCACTATTGTTTTGTCACCACCTCCGCCCAACGCGCCACAGGTGCGGGGTAATACCAAAGAACCGCCTGGCAGCTGTCAGTTTGCACATCCATGGCCGCGAAAGCGCCCGGTTGACGCCGCTGAGCGTGCGGACGGCTCAATGGACGGTACAAGGGTGATGGTACGATGCAGCCGCCAGCACGGATCGTTGATTCGGTAGGGTACGAGAAAACCCAACGTTTGGGTACCGCTTTTTCCCCGGGGCGACCGGACACTGCGGCGCAAAGATTCAGTCTCTTCGGCCTTTTATTGCACCATTTGCTACACTACGCCGCTGTACCCGCCAATTGCCCGAGCACCCGATGCCCACCCCGAACAATCACACATCCATTCGCTCAAAACCGGGCATACTCGTGTCCTGGGCAGGCAAGCGTAAAGTCGACGTGCCCACATCTGTCGAAGATGAGGCAATCCCAACGAGCTACTGGACAGCGCTCATAGGTTCTTGATGAATGCCTTGGCGGATGAGCTTTTGCGAACTTGCTACCGCCGGCGATGCTACCTGGGAGCGCAGGCGGCTCGCCGGGATGCCGGACCACTGCATAGACAAAG
>CAYSTJ010000072.1:0-13618 GCA_964434105.1 uncultured Cellvibrionaceae bacterium
TCGTCAGGCATCAAATAAACAGCCCCCGATCAGAGATGGTCGGGGGTTTTTTTATGTGGATTTTTCAGAGCCGGCGCGGCCTGTCGATAACCTGCGCTCACCAGCCATTACAGATCGCGTTTGGTCGAATTGACGCCTTTGTCTTCGCACCTTTCGTTTTAGAGACGGTTCCATTAACCTGCGTTACGCTTGTAGCTGCTGAACACAGGATAGGTATCGTGCATCTGTTTACAAATTACGCCACTTTTTTCGAGTCCCTGTCGCCGAACACGATGTTATTGACACCCAATCAACGGCTTGGCCGTTTTGTAACGCGTCAATACGACCTCTGGCGCCAGCTGGACGGAAGGTCTTCGTGGGAATCTGTTACGACATCATCATTTAACTTGTGGATACAAAAACTGTATCAGCAACTGGTTATGGATCCCGCGAACGAAATTTTACCAGGGCAGGTGCTGGCACCCTATCAGGATGAACTTATCTGGCAACGCGCGGTGACGCTTTCCATGAGTGACGCTGAGCTCCTGTCGGCTGACTCGGTGGCCAAGTTGGCGGCCAGGGGCTGGAGAAACCTGCGAGAATGGTGTCTGGGACTGAATGACGTGGAAGAGGAATCCGGTGCGAACGTTCTGTTTCGCAATTGCGTAAAACGGTACCAGGAATTATGTGAAGAGCTGCAACTCGTGGATTTTAATGGTGTCGTTGATCAGCTGCTGGAGCACTTGGGCGGCACGGAAATCCGTCTGCCGGCACAATGTATATTCATCGGATATGAGCATTTTTCACCTCGGGAATCGGCTTTCCAGGAAACGCTTTCCCGTCTCGGCGTGGCTGTCCACCATAAAAATTTCTATCTGGAAGGTGACGCTGTCCGCGTCGGTTTAAAAGACAGTCTGGATGAAATAGTCAGTGCCGCGCGCTGGTCCGCACAGAAGTTGAAGGAGAACCCGGCGTGCTCTGTTGCTGTAGTGATCCCGGGATTGGCTCGCATGCGGACGCGAGTTGAGCGGGCATTTGTAGACGTTTTCGAACCCCAAAGCGTGCTTGCGACCGCGGACCGGCATGCGTTTCCATTCAATATCTCTGCGGCTCAGCCCCTCGTACAAACGCCCATGATTGCCGCAGCGCTTGACGCGCTTCAGTTAAACCAGAAAAATGTCGACGCGGCATTGGCCGGCAGGTTGCTGCGCAGCCCCTTTTTCGGAATCCAGGAAGAAATTAACGTCCGCCTTTTGATAGAGAGCCGGCTACTGGGGAGCGCTACAGAGTTAACGCTCGCTGAATTTGTCGGCATCACCGGCGCCCATTCGTCCGGGACGCCCGGCGGCGCGCTGAGCGATTTGCATCGTCGGCTGTTGGCTTTTCTCAATTCAGCTGCCGTGCCGCCGCGAAGTGCCAGTCACGTTTTCTGGGCAGGACATTTTACCCGACAGTTGCAAATATTGGGCTGGCCCGGGGATCGGCGACTGGATACACTCGAGTACCAGCAGTTGATGCAATGGAATGACTTGTTAAGGGATTTGACGACACTTGACACAATGGCGCCCGCCTGTAGCCTGAGTCAGGCACTGCAACGACTGCGCCGCATGGCATATCGCCCGTTTCAACCTCAAACTGCAGATTCTCCTATTCAGGTGTTGGGCCTTCTTGAGGCAGCCGGTGCCCAGTTTGATTACCTGTGGGTATCCGGTATGAACGACGATCTGTGGCCTGAGCCCTGCGAGCCAAACCCGCTGTTGCCGACCCGCTTGCAGAAAGAACATCACATGCCAAGGGCATCCTGGGAACGTGAATTGACACTGGCCAGGAAGTTGACTGACCGATTCAGTCGCAGCGCCGGGTTGACTGTATTCAGTTTTGCGCAATCCAATGGCGATCAGCCGCTGCGTCCGAGTTCTCTGATTGAAGAAATCAGTCAGATTGCCCGGCAGGATCTCGCCCTGTACGAACCGGTTTCCTATAAAAGTATTGGTGGTGTCTCACCGGAAAGTTTTATAGATGATTGGGCTACGCCACTGCGGATGACCGGTGAACCGGTCAAGGGCGGATCGCAGATAATTAAAGACCAGGCCGCCTGCCCGTTTCGGGCGTTTGCCCGACATCGACTGAATGCCAATATTCCGGATATCATGGAGGCGGGAGTTACCGCATTGCGGCGCGGGGTGCTGTTACATAAAGCACTCGAGCTTATCTGGGAGAGCCTGCCGGACCAGATTGCGCTCAAATCCATGGGCGAGTCCGGTTTGCGCCAGTTGCTCGACAAGAGCCTGGTGACGGCCTGGAACTCGCTCGCGCCTGTGAAAACGCTGGAGGGCAAATACAGGGAAATTGAATTAAGCCGCTCGCGCACGATTTTATGGGATTGGATGAGCCTTGAATTACAGCGCACCCCATTCAGGATCGTAGCACAGGAAAAGCAAAAGCAGCTCCAGCTGGGTTCGCTGACACTTTCCCTGCGGTTTGACCGTATTGACCAGCATATTGAAACTGACGGCACTGTCGTCATTGATTATAAGACCGGTGAAACATCGCTTTCTGGCTGGGCAGGCCATCGGCCGGATGAGCCCCAGGTTCCTCTGTATGCCCTGGCATTAAAAGATTCCATCAAAGCCGCAGCTTATGGCCAGTTGACTGTCGCAGGCGTCGCGTTAAAAGGTATCGCAGAAAGCGAAGACGCGTTTCCGGAGTTTCAGGTCCCCGGGAAACTGGATGCGAAGTTACAGATGCCCTCCGAATGGCACCACTTGCTCGCCCATTGGGAGACCGTTACAACATCTCTCGCGGATGACTTCGCAAATGGTCGTGCAGTAGTTGATCCCAAAAAAGGGGCTGCCACCTGTCGCTATTGCAACCTGCAGAGTTTGTGTCGGATTTCGGCGCAGCAGGAGGTTGCGGACAATGGTTAACGGAAAGCACGCGGATGATCACCCTGTCCGTCAACAGGCACTGGATCCCCAGGGCAGTTTTATTTGCGAAGCGCCGGCGGGTAGTGGCAAAACGGAGCTGCTGACACAGCGAGTTTTGACCTTGCTGGCCGGAGTGGACCACCCCGAATCTGTGCTGGCGATTACCTTCACACGCAAAGCAGCCGCAGAAATGCGGGAGAGAATTCTGCGAGCACTGGCATCGGCTGCGCACGCTGAACCAGAAGATGATCACCAAAAGCTGACCTGGACCCTTGCCACTCGGGTTCGCAATCATGACCGGGCGATGGGATGGTGTCTTCTTGAGAACCCGGGACGCCTTCAGATCCGCACGTTCGACAGTCTGACCCAGATGTTGACGCGTAATTTGCCGCTGGAAGCGTCGCTCGGCACGGACTTCATGGTGAGCGACGATACAGACCAGTTATATCGCCTGGCCATCAAGTCGTTGATGTCGGAGCTGGATACTGAATCCGTTTGTTCTGAACATATCCAGGTTCTATTGACGCATCTGGATAATCGTTACCAGATGCTGGAATCCTTGCTGAAGCATATGCTGGCGGGGCGTGATGTCTGGCTCCCCGTTTTGATGGATCCCGGTTTTCGATCGGATACCATTCGCTTACACCTGGAAGAAAGTCTTCGAAACATAATAGCCGACAAGATAACCGCTATTCAGGCCATGGTTTCCCCGGATTGCCGTATCGCGTTGTGCGAATTGATGGACTTCGCCAGGGCTAATCTGCGCCGGGAACAGGTTCTGTCGCCGATCTGTGACCTGCACCCGGAGCAGATATTTACGGATATGCCGGATGTGGATGACAGCACGCTATTGGCATGGGCCGGCCTGCGCGAATTACTGCTGACTAAGGGCGGGGATTTTCGGAAAAAACTGGATAGTCGCTGCGGTTTTCCCGTTGGGGAAGGCAAGCAGGAAAAAGCGGTTTTCAAGGAACAAAAGCAACGCATGGTTGCCTTGCTGGGTCGTCTGCAGGCCGAACCGGGCCTGGCGGCATCCCTGCAAGAATGTCTGACCTGGCCGGGAATTTCCTTTGACGGAAATCAATGGGAATTATTGCAATCCTTGACCGTACTATTGCCTCACCTGGTCGCTCACCTGCAACTGGTTTTCCGAGAGCGCGGAGAAGTTGACTTTATCGAGATCAGCGCGCGGGCCGGGCAGGCATTGGGTGATCCGGATATGCCCACGGACCTCGCATTGCGGCTCGATTACCGGATACAACATATTCTGGTTGACGAGTTTCAGGACACCTCATTCAACCAGATCGATTTGCTGGAACGATTGACCGCAGGCTGGCAGCCGGATGATGGTCGGACACTCTTCTGTGTCGGCGACGCGATGCAGTCCATCTACAGTTTTCGGGGGGCCAATGTCGGCCTGTTTCTAAAATGCAAAACGCAGGGATTGGGAAATATTTATCTGGAATCCCTGCAATTGACCAGCAACTTCCGGTCCCAGGCCAATCTCGTCGAATGGTGCAACCGGACATTCTCTGCGGCCTTCCCGCTCGCCAATGATATAACCCGGGGAGCCGTGGCCTATGCCCACGCACGCGCCTACAGGCCGGCGTTGGACGGGGATGCTGTGCACACCCGCGTATTCCCGGAGTCACTGCCGGCCGAGCGTTGGGCTCAGGATGCGATAGAGGTCATCCAGAAAGCATGGCAGGCGGAGCCTGAAACGACGATCGCCGTGCTGGTGCGTAATCGCAGCCACGCCGCCACCATTGTGAAAACACTGAAACAGTCTGGCGTGCCCTATCGAGCGGTGGAGCTAGAATTGCTGGCGGAGCGTAGCGCTGTGCAGGATGTGTTGGCATTGACCTGCAGTCTGCTTTTTCCGGCAGACCGGGTCGCCGGGCTGGCCACCTTGCGGGCGCCCTGGTGCGGGCTTGCCCTTGCGGATCTGGAAGTGGTAGCCAATCGGCCGGAAAGCCAGTGGATTCTACATCAGGCCCGCTGTGCGCTGGACGGCAGCCCGAGCGGATTAAGCCCCGATGGTGCAAGACGATTGCATCGCGTTCTACCCGTTCTGGAGCGGGCTTACCTGGAGCGGGAACGCAAGCCGTTGCGAATGTGGATCGAGGGAGCGTGGGTGTTGCTTGGCGGTCCGGCAGTCCTTTCCAGCGACGCAGATCTGGCGGATGTCGAGCGTTTTTTTGAACTGCTCGAGACGTTGCAGCAGCGCGGTCCCGTGCCGACGCGTGGCTACCTGGAGGACGCCCTTTTGAAGCTGTACGCCGTGCCGGATACCAATGCGAGTGACCGCTTGCAGATCATGACAATTCACAAGTCAAAAGGACTGGAGTTCGATCTCGTGATACTGCCGGAGTTGCAACGCCAGCCGCGCCGATCGGATAGGGAATTACTGTTGTGGCAGAAGCGGTTAAGTCTGGCGGGAGAAGAACAGCTCGTCATCGGACCCGTCACCGCCGTTGGTGAGGCGCAGGATGCGATTTATCAACATCTCGAATACGAAAAAAAGATTCGCCAGGATATAGAAGCCTGTCGCTTGCTGTATGTCGCCTGCACTCGCGCAAAGAAAAGATTGTATATGTATGCCCGACTCCGGCGGGATCCGGAAAATAAAGAAACCTGGCGGCCGCCGTCATCAGGCTCACTACTGAAATATATCTGGCCGACGCTACAATCGACCATTGGGTTCAGCCGGGAGGCAGAGGACGAAACTTCAATGCAGGGCAGCGCACCGACGCTTTATTGCAGCAGCCTGTCACGTCTCCCGTCAAGCTGGCAGCCGGGACCATTGCCGGAAGAGCAATTGCTGCAGCAATACATTCCGCGGTACCGGTTTGACAATTCTCCGGCAAAATTGCCGGTGTTTCACTATCGTGAAAGTGTTGCGCGGCTGTATGGGACGCTGCTACACGAAGTTATGCAAAGTGTCGGCGATCGGGGGCTGAGCTGGTGGCGTCAGCAGGACCTCAAACGATTGAAGCCCCGGTGGATGGTTCGCCTGCGCAGTCTCGGCATGCCGGCACAGGAAGTGGAACAGGTTTGCAGCAAAGCCCTGACGGTTGTCAGGGACTGCCTGACGCATACGCGTATGCAATGGATCCACAATCCGGCGTTCAGGCGTCATACCGAACATCCGCTGACCCTGATGGTGGACGGCGAGATCACGCATTGCGTTGTGGACCTGTTACTGGTTGACCGGGCGGCAGCCTGGATCATTGACTATAAAACCAGCGAGCCCGCGAGCGGTCAGAGTAAAGCGGAGTTTCTGGAGTCTGAGAAGCGCACCTACCGGAATACCATGCGCCAATATAAAAAAGCCGTTGAAGGGCTGGGGTTTGAAGAGGTCAGCTGTGCATTATATATGATAGCAACGGGAGACTGGATCGAATACTAATCGATCTGGACAGTAGAGTTTTCAAAAATGTGCTCAGCAAACCCCATAGCTTTTTAACTGATTAAAAGCCTGCTTTTAAGTATAGCCAGGCATTAAAACCCGCTGCGCCTCCCGAATGCGTGCGGTGGGTCCCGCAAAAGTATTTACCCTGGAACGGGAGTGAGAGCGCTGTCACCCTATTCAAATAATTATCGCGTTATATTGATTCGAGGCCCCGTGTAGTGCAGGGTCGCTGTGTTTCCAGAAAGGTGGCGGATCATGCCAGGGCGGTTTTTTCAGTGACGTGGCTAATGCAGGCGGCGACGCAGGAAACAATATTTTGCGTTCTCAAAAACTGGTCTAAACTAAGCTTGAGAGCAAACTCGAAGTTTGCCCAATTGGGGGAATCAAGTCATGAAGAATCTGCATTTCTATGAGGCCGTGGATGTTGACCGACTGGTATGGCCCGCCGACTACCATTTCATCAATATGCAAACCTCGGCAATGGCCGTTTTCAACGATTTTAAGCAGAGCAAACCCACGCTGATTGCGCCAGACGTGACAGCGATCGAAGCCGAACGGCTCATGCGCCTGGAACATGTAACCATCAAGATGGTGGTAGATGAGGATGGGCGATTTCTCGGTGTAGTTTGCCGGGATGATCTGGACAGTCAGGAGCTGCTCAAAATGGTTGCGAACGGGTACCTTCGGACGGAGCTGCGGGTTCGCGATTTTATGCGGCCGAAAGCGGCCTTGCGCTCATTCGACTATGCCGAGCTGGAGCAGGCGACCATTAAAGATGTCATTGACGCGTTGCGACATAGTGGCCAACAATACTGCCTGGTGGTGGAGCGGGATAATCAGGCGGTTCGTGGCATTATCTCTGCGAAGGATCTGGCTGAGAAAATACAGTTGCCGCTTGATGTGCAGAACCGGTCTTCCTTTGTCAGCGTATTTAATGCGATATATCATTAAATACTGTAACTATTCAGCGCTTTTCGTAACTGTTCAGCTCGCGTCCAGATTTGTTTAGAGCAAGGCGAAAAATGTGAGTTTACTCGTGTAAAGGACCATTTTTAACGCAGCGATGGGTAAATCGGGGCGTGAACTGACTAGTTACTAAATACTTTGAGCGATTTCGGTCGAGGCCTGGGTACAGGGCATTGCCAGTTGATTCAGGGCGATAGCCCTGGCGGCAGGAGTCGGCGACCCTGTAGCAGGCCCGGTTAACCGTTCGGGTACTTGTTCGACATCGGTCGCTCATGCATATCATCAACCTGTATGTAAGGAGTAGGTGATGGTCGACGAAACCTTTTCTTGCGATAGCTTTTGGCCTAAAAAGCCCGAGTGGATCGACGACGAAGTGCTGGTCAGACGCTTGCTTCACTCATTTCTGGACAAGCTTGATAGAAACGAAATGAGTCTCACCATTAAGATCTCCGCGAATTCCGCACCGGAATTGTTTGACTATTATCATGAAGACACGTCCTCACTGTGGCATTTGATTCAGGAGCTGGATCGTCGGTACCATATCTGGAATGTGCAACTGGCTCGCCAGTCGCGGTACAGGGAAAGCTACGAGAATGCCACGCTCCGGTTTTTGCCCGAACGTGAGGCGCTTGTTCGCCATTGGCTTCACCGTCCCGCGCAGGATGGCTATTCACTCCTGTGGCAATCAGTCATCAAAAAGCACAGCGACAAGTTTGAGGACAATGGCTGCACCCTGCTGGGAAACATAATCCGTATCCCGGAGTACGGTGCTGAGGCTGTCGTCAAAGCTTTTATGCGCATGGGTGAGGAGTTGCGCAAACCTATTGGACTGCGCACGCTGTCGGCACGGTGCTTCTGGGGCAATTCGAAATTTCTTGACCGAAGGGAAGCGCTGGTCCGACAGATATATCCGGAACGTTCCAACAACCTGTCCCCACGCCCGGTGTTGCTGTGCGCCTGGTTGCCTACTGAGGTTCGGCACGTCGTATTTATCGAAAATCAGGATACGTTTATAGCACTGGCACACAGCGCAATCCCCCACACCGGCTTTATTTATGGCGCAGGGCTAAGTCATAATGCCGTCAGGCTACGACAGCCCGGCAACGCCGTTTTCAGCTTTATCAATAGCCAGACGGCCGAGGAAGAGACGGCGCAGTTCGTCTCCTGGTGGCAGAACGCAGATGCCGGCCCCCCTGTCAAGGCCTGGTTTTGGGGGGATCTGGATTTTGCGGCGATGTCAATTCTGAAATCGTTACGCGAGGGTTTCCCGGATATGGACGCGTGGAAGCCCGGTTATCAGCCACTATTGCAACGGCTTGCCAATGGCGATTGCCATGACCGATACAGCTGTGGAAAGGAAAACCAGCTGGAGCCAGAATACACGGGTTCAAGATACGCAGATGATGTGTTATTGCCGCGTATGCGTGAAACCGGCGCTTTTGTCGATCAGGAAGCGATATGTCTGGAAGAGCTGGCAATCGCATTGAATGATTACTAAATTCGTCTAATTCATCCGCCAGGCGGGTGACACCGCCAGCTGCTGTAAAATCGCTGTTTAGCTATCGCGCTTGCAACAGGGCTTCTGCGACGCCGTTTGTCCAGCCAAAACCGTCCTGCAGCGGATATTCTCCGCCACCCGCCGGCAGATCGATATCGACGACGTTATACTTTTCCATCATGCGACCGGTATTTTCAAACACCCGGCGATTCAACGTCAGCCACCGATCGGCAATGATGCCGGCCAGCCCGTCGTGGCCATACCTGCGTAGGCCCTGAATGGAGAGCCATTGCAATGGCGCCCATCCATTGGGGTAATCCCACTGTTCGCCGGTCGCATTCAACGTCGTGACGAGCCCTCCCGGCATCAGCAGGTTGTGCCTGATAAAATGGGCTATCTGCCCCGCCTGATCGCGCTCGGCCACCTCGAAATAAAGAGGATAAACCATCGCTAATGATGCAACTGGGCTCAGGGATCGAGACCGCCAATTGTAGTCGGTATAAAGGCGGCGCTCAGGGTCCCAGAGCCAGCGTTGAATCGCATGGCGACGTTCGAGCGCACGGGCGGCGTAGTATTCTGCCTGCTCGCCTTTGCCGGCGGCGGAACTCAGTTGACTGAGCATGAGTTCGAGATGGTATAGCAGGCTGTTCAGGTCGATCGGGACAAAATCGGTGGTATGGATGGAGGACAAACGCCCGTCGGCGTCCAGCCAGCGGCTGCTGAAATCCCAGCCCGACTCCGCCGCCGCCCGCAGATGTCTGTAGGTGTCGGTCTGTGCGGCGGGATTCACGTCGCGCGCCACCAGAACATCTTCCCGAAAGCTTTCGGGGCGCGGGGTGTCGAGGTCGTCGTAATACCGGTTCAATAGAGAATTATCCGGCATCCTGACCACGCGCCTGATCGGTGCCCCCTGTGCCGTCTGGTTCTGGCCGTCCATCCAGAACTGGTATTCCTTCTTCAGGTAAGGTAAATAATGTGTGGCCTGCGACATGCCGGCCTCACTGGCAAACAGCGCGACCATGGCGGAAAAAAAAGGTGGCTGCGAGCGACTCACATAATAGCTCCGGTTCCCGTTGGGAATATGTCCGACTGTCTCGATTAGCCAGGCGAAGTTATCCAGCATCGATCTGACCATATCCAGTCTGCCATTGGCGACGAGCCCGTGCATGGTGAAATAGGTGTCCCAGTAGTAGATCTCCCGGAAGCGACCACCGGGTACAATGTAGGGGTTAGGCAACGGAATCAGGCTGGACCATTCGACAGCATCGTCGGCTGGTCTCGACAAATGGTTCCACAACCGCCCGATGTGGGCCTCCATCGTTGCCGCAGCGTCAGTCTGGTAGGAGGTATCCAGGGCGCGGGGTGGTTGCAGATACTGTTCGACAAATGCGGCCAGATCAAAGCCGGGCACAGGCTTTCTGTGCTGGTATTCCTGCACAATCACCTGCGGCGATGCTTTCGGACGGCTATCGACGAGGGTCTTGCCGTCGTCGAAAATCTGTGCCATCTGAATATGCTCAAAAAGCTGTCCCAGGGCAATCGAGGGGTGATAGAGTCCTGCTGCCTGCGCCGGTTCAACCCGACCTGCAGGCGGGTCGTTAGCCGGAGTCTGGCAGGCGATCCCCGATACAGCCAGCAGAATGGCGATCGCAATCTGTCGGGCAGTCGAGCCGTATGATGAGTTTCCAGGCATAGTGATCCTTATGGATATTCGACGTTGGTTACCGCTCGTGCCGACAATCCTAACAGGTTTTTCATCTTGCACGGATCACGCGGCGTATCATTCTTTTTTGACTGACAGAGGTAAAGGTTCATGAATATGGATGAACTGGATGAGCAGGACCTGAAGGCGGCCCGGAACCTGTTGGAGAATCCTGGTGTGGCGGCGCGGATTACGGACATGATTGGGTCGCCCATCGAAAAAGGCTTCGAGATGCTGCCCGCACGCTGGCACAGCAATATTCAGTCGGTCACAGAGTCGGCGCTGATGAAGGCCACCGATGCTGCGGCGTTTACAATGAAAGATACACCGGGGGTGGCACCATCCAACTTCTGGCACAAAATCGGTGTGGCGGCAAGTGGCGGGCTGGGCGGTATGTTTGGGCTGTCGGCCGTGGCGCTTGAATTGCCCATATCAACCTCAATTATTCTACGGTCCATTGCGGATATCGCCCGGGGCGAGGGCGAGTCCATCGCGGACATAGATACCCGTCTGGCCTGTCTTGAGGTGTTTGCACTCGGCGGTAAAGCGACCGCCGATGATGGCGCGGAAACCGGCTATCTCGCCGTGCGGGCCGCATTGGCAAAATCCGTCAGTGACGCGGCTTCTCATGTGGCCCGTTCGGGACTGTCAGAGTCAGCGTCTCCGGTGCTGGTCCGCCTGATAGCAGTTGTTGCCAAACGTTTTGGCATTCAGGTTAGCCAGAAGGCCGCAGCGCAGGCAATACCTGCCATCGGTGCGGCGGGGGGAGCGATAATCAACACCATATTTATCGACCACTTTCAGGACATGGCACGCGGGCATTTTACGATTCGGCGACTTGAGCGAAAATACGGCAAAGACGTTGTTGGTGAGCGCTATCGGTCGCTGGAATCCTGAGCGTGGGGGGAGTGGTGCTTTGCCGGCGTAAGTCAGAGGAGCCGCCCCTGTGCTGTGGAAAATCGGACGATCATGGTATATTTTGCAGACCGTCGATGTGCCTGCGGCAGGCTGGGCAGGAGGGTAGTTCAATTAATCTTGAGGCCAGATATGTCAAATTCCCTGCAGGACCAATTACTAAAATCCGGGCTGGTGGACAAGCAAAAAGCCAGGACCATCCAGAAAGAAAAGAAAAAGGGTCAGAAGAAACTGCCGAAAGGCGCAGTGGCCGTTGATGAAGCGCGTTTGGCGTTGCAGCGGGCAGCGAAAGAAAAGGCTGAAAAGGACAGGGCGCTAAATCGCCAGCGGAATCTCCTGGCAGAGCAGAAAGCAGTTCAGGCACAGATCCGGCAGCTCATTCAAACGCATCGAATAATCATACAAAAGCCGGAGCTGGCCTACCAGTTCACCGATGGCAAACACATCAAGAAGCTCATGGTGAATACCCTGCTTCAAAAGCAACTGGCCAGCGGTGTTGTGGCTGTGGTGCGCAATGACGAAGGTTATGCGCTGGTGCCACGAATGGTCGCCGAAAAAATCAGCACCCGAGACCCATCCTTTGTCCTGGTATTGAATAAAAACAAGGCGGAGGAAATGGAAGAAGACGATCCGTACGCCAACTATCAAATACCGGATGACCTGATGTGGTAGAAGCGTCAAAAAAAGGGGGCCACGGTGGCCCCTAATTAGACTTAAGCTGAGAAACAAGATAAGAGTACAAACGCAAGCCCTTCTGGCTTTGCCCATTGTGGTGACGGACATCAAGTACCTGCGGCAATAGCGGGAATCCCTGGCCGTATTGCGTGACTCGATGAGGTTTTTGCAGGCAACGTGCCAGCCTGATCAAGTCGGGTATATTTAAATGCGATCGTGTGTAACCTGTTGATCGTGCAGGTCATTTATGGGCAAGCCGCTTCCGTGCAACGTCGCTGCCCATGTGGCAGTAGCCAACTGCCGGGTTTCAGGTTGGGGCGCGGTCGTCATGGGTGTTTCTGTTTGGTGCACCCCCGCGGCGATCACTGCTGACGTATGGAAATTAAAAGGCTGGATAACTGGTCGGTTATGTTTTATGGTGGTTGGTCAATAATCACTCAGCGATAAAATTTTCGATATCGGGAGGGGTGATAGCGCGGTTGCCGCGATAGCATAAAATTATTAACGCGATATGTAAATTCAATAGGTAAGAGAAACCGGAGCAGGTTGTGGATCTGCATCACAATTTAGACGGTCTAATGGATAACTACGCGCTAACGTGAACTGGTTCTTTGTTGTTCCACTGTTCTGTTGGTGCAAACTGGCGGAAGCAGTCGGTGTTTTACAGATGCCGGTTCATCGTCAACATTTTCTGGATAAAATCACACTAAAAAAGGAAGCGTTGTGCGGACACTCGTACATGACTGGCGGCTGCGTCACTGATTTGATAATAATTGAAACAAGGTAAAGCATTATGAAAAGATCAACACAATTAGTTTTATCAGGAATGGTGCTCGCCGGCCTGGCCGGTCAGGTCCATGCCCATGGTCTTATGACCGACCCGCCGGCCCGGAACGCTCACTGCGGGTTGAACGAACCAGCGGACCGTGCAACCACGGCGGCCTGTGTGGAAGCGGCGGCTGCTGACGCCAACGGTATGTACTCCTATATGAGCGTACTGACGCACGACATTGGCCGTCAGGGCGGGCCCAGCAACAATGTATGTGGGTTCGACAGCGAAACCTGGGGTGGTGGTGCAACGCCGTGGGATTTGCCGCTCGACTGGCCAACGACCCGCATTAGCAGCGGTGAGTTGACGATTACGTGGGACATTTCCTGGGGACCCCATTGGGATGATACCGAAGAGTTTGTTTACTACATAACGCGTCCGGACTATCAGCACCAGCCCGGTAGAGCACTTTCCTGGAGCGACTTCGAAGCGGAGCCATTCTGTACATTGGCATACAGCGATTCGAGCTCCAGTAATCCGGGTGTGATCGCCGACAAGGGTGCGAGCCTGTTCCACACGACCTGTAATGTGCCAGCCCGTTCTGGTCAGCATGTTATCTACGGTGAGTGGGGTCGCAACCACTTTACCTACGAGCGGTTTCACGGCTGTATCGACGTGACTTTCGGGGGTGGATCAAACCCGGCTCCGACGCCGCAACCGGAGCCAACGCCACAGCCCGAGCCAACGCCTACGCCGCAACCAGAGCCTACGCCGA
>CAYSTJ010000073.1:0-13466 GCA_964434105.1 uncultured Cellvibrionaceae bacterium
CTGCTTATTTCGCTCTGCTTATTTCGCTCTGCTTATTTCTTCCTGTCCCTGTTTATCACGTGCCGCGTTTAGCGGTCGCCGTGCTGGGCCTTGTTAGCGCTCTTGAACCAAAATGCTGAGTGTGAAGCTGGCAGCTATTGCCCGCACCCAACAATACTGGTTAAACTTACAGAACTACTAGTTTCATTCACATGCAAGGAGACACGATGGGATTTCTCAAACTGAACATGCTTCTAGCGATATCCACCGCAGTGCAACATCCCGCAAAGTGGCTATTGATTCCACTTGTCTTGGCCCTGTCTTTGGTTGGTAGTCAGCTGCCGATCTTCATCTCCGATATTTCGCCTTTCGTTCCACAGCTGATAAGTACGTTATTTGGTAAGGAAGTACCCCTCCAAATCCCCTTGGTTTTGGTCAGCTATGCGCTTCTCATCAGCTGCCTTTTAGCACAATACGCGCGCTGGGCATTTCTCTGTTCAGTTAAACTCTATAACAGGCACAATGTCATCATTCCAACCTAGCGAGCTAACAATCTTATTAGCCCGGATCTAGTCAATCCTCCATTGCTTCTAGTTGAGCCAGGTCATCCTCATACTGCTGTTGTCTGTCTTCGCTTGAATAAGCGTCAACTTTGATCCGCCTGAAACCCGTTGCCACTCTGTGAATATCATCAGCTAACTTCTCAAGTGCCTTAACAGCTTTGTTCAGTGGATCACCGCCTAACTCTCGAATCCCGAAGAATTCGGAAAAATTGATGTGCGACACGGATTCATGAGCATTCCCCTCGGCATCGAAGAAATTGATCGAGACCTCGATATTACAGTCGAACACCCGCTCACCGAAATTCTTCGTGATTTCCGTAAAACTCAACAGAAACGATTTCCGCTCTTCATTAGGCGCGAGATTGCCGATTCCTTCTGAAATAATTGCGAGGCGTGTGAGCTTTTCGCTGACAAGGGCGAAAACATCCTCAGCTTGAGGGTTTTTGTTGACTAGGTTGAACCTCACGGATCTGGCAGACCCCTTCCCTGTATTGTTTACGTGGACATCAATGAAGTTCAATCCCACTCGAGAACTTCTCACATAAACATTGACGCTTGGCCGAATCGCCTCCCGCCTGATACTGTTGATCTGCTCGATCTGTAGCTTTCTCAGGGACCAGCTTTCTCGCGCCAGAAAGGTCGTAAGGCCTGCGATCGCCAAAGTGGATAATGCCGATATCCAAGCCGTGAAGGAGTCAGCGGCAAGCCCCAAGGTTCCATCGGCCGATGCACCAACTGCGGCGCCAATTACGAAGGCAACAAGCAGAGCAAGAACCACCATCAATATGGTGAATGCTAATCCAGATTTACTCATATTCCCCTCCGACATCCGATGTTTCGCTAACGCCGCTGTAACCGGGCCAAATTGCGGAGCGGTTGTTTGTGCGACAGTGAGCGAAGCGAGTGCACAAACTGCCGCGTAGTAATTTGGGTCCGGTTTACAGCTTTGTTAGCGCTGTAAACCGGCTCGAAGCCCCGAACCCTGGGGCCGGCTTTGACCTTCATTTTACCGCAGGTTGGCATTGTGAGGTAGCCCCAAAATTGGCAATACGCCGACCACCTTTTTGCCCGCACCAGCGGCGGTAAATTCTGAACGTTTGGCACCCAGCAAATCCACTTTACATTGACCGCGACCGCGGCGGGTTAAGGCCGCGAACTTGAATTTCTGATGCCGGCACAAACGATGAAAATTGCGCTGCCCCACGCCCTGAAATAGTGCCTGTCCCTGCTTATTTCTCGTGTCATTGCTGAAATAGTGCCTGTCCCTGCTTATTCGAGCCCTTCAAAGAGGTAAGCCAATATCGCGGGCAGGACTATCGTCGGCTGCTGAATTTCCTGCGCGACCCCGCCTGGCACGAGAGCTGGTCAAGTATTGTCATGACAATCGGTGCGACCTGTGATGACGCAGCAGTTGATCACCTTATTGCCTATTATGAGGAGGAGATACATACTCAAACATATCGAGAGCAATTTCTTTTGAAGCAGGCTAAAGGAAATACGCTATTAGGCCTGGGCTATTGTGTCGCTACAACAAAATCGCAGCGGGCATTGAATTATCTTCAGCTGAGCCTAAAGAAGGGCAGGCTCGAGGTCGCAAAGAAATCGGTGGCTCCCGGTGAAGATATCGACGACCACCAGTTGAATCGAGCCGTCCTGGGCCTGACGGTGGCGGGCACACAAGAGTCCGTTCGGATCCTTGAAGACTATCAACTGGAGCTGACTCGTCGCACAAAAGACGCACCAAAGGATGATTATGTGCACAGAGAAGCAAAGGTCGTCTCCTCGAGACTAAAAGGTGCTCGCCGAATACAGGAAATTGGGATCGAGGCGTACTATGACGAATAGTTGCCTTTTGAGCACTGGGGAGTAAGCGCAGCTTCAGTCACCACTGTTTTGGACCCTGGAGCCCGCTCTGATGAAGCGGGCATGCCTGATCATTCAGGGACCCTCCGCATCAAAGCAGCGGCTTACCACCATCAGGATGTTCCGGATCGCCGTAGTACCTGGTCATTGTGTTGAAAAGTGGGAACGTGCCATGAGTTTGGATGGCAGGCGCCTCACGCACCGATTGCGCATCCTCTAGGCGATTCCGCCTATGCGCGGAAAGTTCACATTAACCCCTGCCTGCGCAGGCTTACGATGAGGTCAGTGTGCGCCTCAATCCTGTCGGACGGTCACGCCTTCCAGCAGGGCTTGACCTCGACGCGTGTCATTGCTGAAATAGTGCCTGTCCCTGCTTATTTGCCCTGCTTATTCGTACTGAAATAGTGCCTGTCCCTGCTTATTTCCCCTGCTTATTTCGCCCTGATGCCGGCACAAACGATGAAAATTGCGCTGCCCCACGCCCTGAAATAGTGCCTGTCCCTGCTTATTCGTATTTGAGAAAGAAATCTGGGTGCACCTACTGGCTTACAATCTCATTCGATTGCTAATGGCGCAAGCCGCTTCAAACGCAGGATTGGTGCCACGGGAGATCAGCTTCAAGCACACGGTACAGTTGTGGACGCAGTGGCAGTGCAAATGCTTTGGTCATCGCAAAGTGGACGTTTCGATACTGTTCACCCTTATCGCACAGCGAACGGTAGGCAATCGGCCCGGGCGACGAGAACCGAGGGCCTGCAAACTGACCTGGTCGCCCGCCGAAGCGCAGACCATTATCGAGTTCCTGGATCACCTGCGAGATCAGCTCTGGGAGAGCCATGGTGAAGAGGTCACTCGCTTCCTGCGTGAGACTCAGATCGGTCCAGGCGTTGACGAACTTCAGAAAAAGCTAGAACTCAATGATGACTAGCCTGGATGGCTAAATGTGCGAACGATGGTGTCGGTGGAGCACCACGCCTAGCCCTGTGGCGAAATCAGGTCGCGGCAAATAGTCGCGGTTTTACTCCGGCAACAACACTATGCGCAGCTTTGTAGTGAAAGCGAAGCTGGAACGAAAAAGCTGTCGCCGTGCTTGGCATTTCTAAGGGCACTTTGAGTAATGCTTATTCGGTGCCTGTCCCTGCTTATTGACTTACGATGAGGCCAGTGTGTGCCTCAATACTGTCGGACGGTCACGCCTTCCAGCAGGGCTTGACCTCGACGCGTGTCATTGCTGAAATAGTGCCTGTCCCTGCTTAATTATTCGGTGCCTGTCCTGCTTATTCGGGAAAAAAGACCTGCCACAGGTGCAGTTATAGCGCAGGCGAAGCCGCAACGCTAATGCATCACTCCGCTGGCGATTATTATGCAATATTAGCTTCGAGACCAAAGACTCTCCAATTACTTCGATAACCACCCGGGTCATCTTCTGGAATCCTGAAAATACGAACAGATGACTTATCTTCAGTCTTTCCTGTATTCGTTAACCAATAATCATGCTGCCACTTTACATACTGTGCGACATCAGAGCTTGGGACCAGAAAAAAGTCTGGCATCGAACTGGGCTCATTGAGGCATACAAAACAATACACCAACCTCGGGTCGTCTATTTCTTCGTGCTTCTTCGATAAAGTCCACATAAAGAACCTCTCCGTGCCGAACAAACCGGACTTCCTTGGCCGCCTGTCAGTGCACTTGACCTCGACTTTGTACAGTTCGTTAAGATCGTGGTTGGTCGCCAGTATATCTACACTTTTTGCATTCCCTAGCGTAAGAGTAGCAATGAGTCCTCTATGGGTTAACTGCGCCAACACGTAAAATTCTCCAGCCAGACCCTTCTGAGATTTATCCATTTAATCCTGTACTCTTCAATTTCACCATTTTCTCCGCCTTTTTCCGCATAACGCTCGGCTCGGATGCGGCTGGCACGGAGCGAATTTCGTATTATTGATGATCGCCGGCGAGTCACACAAAAATCGCGTAGTATCAGCCGCCAGACTGAAGCCGTTTGTCAAATCCCAGTCCAGAACGGTAGGATCAAAGTTACAGATCTGGCTCACATTTCATGAGCAACGAACGAATGCCTGGCTGCATTTTGCGATACTTTCAGATCAACAAAATTCAAAGTTCTATCACGTTAGGGTCAACTTGCAGAAGCTTTTATAAGCAACGCCCTGAAATACTTACGCGGCCATCTCCCTCAGATCTATTTACGGAACGCCAGCGTGCTGGCGCTTTGTTTGTTCATAGAACCGGCACGCCGACGCGCTGCCGGAATGCCGGACCACAGCGCCCGAGGAATGGCTGCGGGCGCATGAAGTTACGCACGTTTAGAAACTGTAATCCATACCAACCGCCAGGTAGGTATTGTCAACCAGGTCGTCATCGCTGGTTTCGTGCGTAATAAACATGAGCGTTCTGAATTTTTTGGTGTAGGCATAATCCAGACCGATGCTCAACGTGTCCCCACCATCATACAGAATATCTGACTGCCCATACTGCGCTTTGGCTGTCCAGTTCTCGCTCAGCTGATATAACCCGGAAAGCAGCCAACCGGCTTCACGGTCTCTGTCTTCCGCGCTGTGTGATTCGTAAAGGGCACCAACCTGTATGTTGTTATAGTTATACTGAACAACCAGACGCTGGGCGTCGGTGTATTCCTCTTCGACATCCTGATCTGCAGCAACAGCGAAATACCAGTAGTCGTTTTGCCAGACGGCGGACAGTGAGATGCCGTTGTCGATTTCTTCCTCTTCCGATGCAATGTGCGCCACGTTGGCGGTAAATCCGGCCAGTTTGGGCGTCGTGTACATGACTGAATTACTCTCCCGATTTTCATTGGGCGTTATCATGTTTTTTATATCGCCACGAAGATCACCAAAGACATCGACTTTGTTCTGGGCGTTTTTTAGCGGCGTATCGAAGTGCCCGCCGATCAGTCTGCCGGCGGCGCCTTCCAGACCGACGTAAATGTTACGTTGGGTAAATGTTCTGGCGTCATCAAAAAAAGCTTCATACTCCAGTTGATAGACAACATTGAGTCCTTCCTGGATGGTCTCTGAACCCTTGACGCCGATTCGGGACGCGTTGTTGACCAGTTCTATCTGCTCGTATTCAGTGAACCCGTCATCCTGATTAACCTGTTCAAGCGTGATGTATGCGCGCCCGTAAAACGTCGGGTCGGCCATAGCCGGGAAACTGTATGCACAGACCAGTAAAGCGAGCAAGCGATTATAGTTTTTCATTGGTTCTCCTAATGGATGGGTGCCGCAGTGCACGAGTACAGTCGCACAAGCACATGACAAATGCCTGCACGGCCTGGTATCAGCGCCTGCGGAATAAAATTATTTCTGGCTGTCTTCCCAGATTTTGAACAGCCGCTTTTCCGATACCGGCATACGGGTTTTCAAGGGCTGCGCAAACAGTGATACACGTAACTCTTCCAGCATCCAGCGAAACAGTTGCCAGTCTGGATTGAACACGTAATCCGTGTGGCCGGCCGCCTTCAGGCGCTCTTCGTGCATTCTGCGGAACTCGGTCAGTACTTTGGTGGACTGCCTGTCTTTTGGCAGATTCTGGGCAGCTTTCTCCAGTCGTATCCCGATGGCTTTCATATACCGTGGAAACTGTTCGAGCCATTCATACGGCGTTTGCTGTAAAAATCCCGGGTATATCAGATTATTTATCTGCTCATTCACATCCGCTGCCACGGTCATCAACGTTAGCGCATTGCGACTGGACTTAATGGTTTTGCGGATTTGCACTACATCATTCAGGACCTGCAGCAATAGTGCTTCCAGGCTCTGTGCTGCCGCGACTACGTCTGCCCTTCCCTTTTTAACCGCCATCTGAAATTGCGCTGCATCCCGAGGCAGGTCATTATCCGCGAAACAGGTTTTCCTGATAGCGGCATGGATCAAATCTTTAACAACTTCTTCACGCTTGCCGAGTGATATCACCGACAGCGCCATATCGCGGTTTTTCAGTAACGATTTTTCCAGGTATTTGACCGACTGATGAAGCTGCGCTGCCGCCAGCGCAATAACACCGGTACGGGTTTTAGCCTGAGCTTCCCGTGGGTTGTCCAGCAAGCGCAGTGCGACTCCGGATTTTTCCACAACCAGAGCCGGAAAGGCGCGCACATTAACACGTCCTCTTTTGAGGTTACAACTTTCCTGTAAAGGACCGAAATTCCATTCAGTCAGGTTTTCCTTCTCAAGACTTGCACCCGCTTCCTGCAGACCGGTCTGAACATGCTTTTTGTAATACGCCTGTAATACTTCCATGTTACGGCCCCGGTCGATAATGCGCCCGTCGTCGTCAAGAACCTGCAGGTTCATTAAATAATAATCATCGAGAACGACATCCTGCCAGATTGTGGCAGGCACCGGCTCTCCCATGATTCTTGTTAACTGTTCAGCCAATGCGTCGTATAATGGTCGATTGTCGGGTTTAAGCGACGGCAGTATCCGGTCGACAAAATGGGGAACAGGTACAAACTTTTTGCGCCATTGTTTCGGCAGGCTTTTCAACAGCACAATGCACTTTTCCCGCAACATGCCGGGCACGAGCCATTCGAGCCGGTGTTTCGGCAAGGTATGCAGAATGCTGGCGGGCACGCCCAGACTGACACCGTCATCAGGATGGCCGGGTTCAAAATGGTAGCTCAACGGCAGCGCCATCCCTTCAACGGTTAGACTATCGGGAAACTGTGCTTCGGTAATGGTATCGGCCGTATGCTGCATTAATAATTCACGGGGAATTTTCAGCAGTTCCGGTTCCTGCTTTTCTGCCCGCTTGCGCCAGCTCTCGAAGCCGGCCAGGTTAACCACGTCGGCGGGAATGCGTTCGTCATAAAAGGCGAATATTGCGTCGTCGTCCACCAGAATATCCGTGCGGCGCGCTTTCGCCTCGAGCGCCTGCACATCGGCTATTTGCGCCTGATTGAATTCGAAGAATGCACCGGGCCGGTTTCGCTGGGCTTTGGCGTACCCGCCTTCCACCAGAGCCTGCCGAATAAATATGGCACGCGCATCGGCCGGATTGATGGTGCTGTAATTCACTCGCTCCCGATCGGAGAGCTGCAGCCCGTATAGCGTTACCCGGTCGTAACACAGAACCTGCCCGGTTTTTCGATGGTAGAACGGTTCGTAATAATGGTGTTTGAGCAGATGCCCGGCCAGTGCCTGCGCCCATTGGGGTTCGACCCGCGCGACGGTATGGGCAAAAAGTCGTGAGGTCTCCAGCATCTCCCCGGCCATAATCCATTTGGGACGCTTTTTAAATTGTGAGGAACCCGGAAATATCGAAAACTTGCGGTTGCGGGTGCCCTCGTAGTCCCATTCTTTCGACTCGTCGCTTTTTACCCCAAGATTACCCAGCAAGCCTGACAACAATGCCTTATGGATGGATTCGTAATCGGCGGGCGTCGCGTTTTCCCGCACACCGAGATGGCGTACCGCCAGTCGCAGCTGGTGGTGCAGTTCGCGCCACTCCCGCAGACGCATAAAAGACAGGAATTCCCGGCCGCTCTGCTTGCGCCACTGGTTCTGTGAATAGTCTTGACGCTGCTGCTCGACATATTCCCACAGGTTCAGATAGGCGACAAAATCCGAGTGCTCATCCCGGAACCGGCGATGCTGCTCATCAGCGGCCTGTTGCTTTTCAGCGGGGCGTTCACGCGGATCCTGTACGGTCAGGGCGGCGGCAATGATTTGCAGTTCGCGGACGCAGCCCAGACGGTCGGCCTCCAGCAACATGCGCCCGATTCGCGGATCGAGTGGGAGGTTGGCGAGCCGCCGGCCAGTTTCGGTCAGTTCACCGCCGGGTGTTACTGCCTGCAGCTCTTCCAGGAGTTTGTAGCCGTCCCGGATCAGTTTACCGTCGGGGGGATCCACGAACGGGAAGTGGCGGATATCGCCCGCCCGCATAGCCAACATCTGCAGTACCACCGACGCCAGATTGGTCCGCAGTATCTCTGCGTCAGTAAACTCGGGCCGACGTTCGAAATCCTCCTGCTCATACAGCCGGATACAGACTCCATCACTAACCCGGCCGCAACGCCCGGCGCGCTGGTTGGCGCTGGCTTGGGAGATTGCCTCGACAGGCAGGCGCTGCACCTGTGTCCGGGTGCTATAGCGACTGATACGCGCGTAGCCAGGGTCTATTACATAGCCGATCCCGGGCACGGTAATGGACGTTTCGGCGACATTGGTCGCCAATACCACCCGACGTCCTTTGTGGCCCTGAAACACGCGCTGCTGCTCCGCCAGACTCAGACGTGCATAGAGGGGCAGCACGTCCAGATGTGGAAAACCGGCGCGGCGAATAGCCAGGGCGGTTTCGCGAATTTCCCGCTCGCCGCTGAGGAACACCAGAATGTCGCCGCTCTGACGGCGTGGCATGGTTAGTATTTCTTCTATGCCGTTCACAATTGCCTGGGGCTGATCATCCAGCTCGCCCTGCCAGGGACGATACAGAATTTCGACGGGAAAGGTTCGTCCTGACACTTCAATTATCGGCGCGCCATTAAAGTGCGCTGCAAACTTGTCGACATCGATGGTGGCGGACGTCACGATAACTTTCAGGTCCGGTCGCCGGGGCAGAATTTTTTTGAGATAGCCCAGCAGAAAATCTATGTTGAGACTGCGTTCGTGCGCCTCGTCGATAATCAGTGTGTCGTAGCGCCACAGCAGCGGGTCTGACTGGATTTCCGCCAGCAGAATGCCGTCTGTCATGAGTTTTACGGCGGTTGATGGGCCGCACTGATCGCTGAAGCGCACCTGGAACCCGATGCTGACACCGACTGGCTGGCCCAATTCTTCGGCAATTCGGGAGGCGACGGTGGTGGCAGCAATTCGGCGAGGCTGGGTATGGCCTATCATGCCATGCAGGCCACGCCCGAGTTGCAGGCAGATTTTGGGCAGCTGTGTCGTTTTGCCGGACCCGGTCTCGCCGGCGAGAATCACGACCTGATGCCTGGCTATTAGCGCTGCGATATCATCGCGGCGGCCACTGACCGGCAGCGAGTCCGGAAACGTTATGGGGGGGATCGCCTGCTGTTTCTGCTGAAAGCGGGCCTGCGCTTCCAATAACAGTTGGTGAAAGCGTTGTACGCGCCGGTCTTCGAGCCGCTGTGGTAACGGTTTGCGCATTAATGCCTGCCACAGCTTGCGCAAGGTATGCGCATCACCATACAGGGTATTGTTGAGCAGTGTTTCCAGAGCTTCCGGCGATTCTGGCCAGGCACGAGGTTCGGTCATATTCTGTAAAGCCACTTGATCCGGAGCGGCATTATCCAGAAAACACTGGCATAAAAAAAGACCGGCTGCGCGCAACCGGTCTTCAAGGACCACAACTTCCTGGGAAAACCGCCTATGTATCTCCGACAGGGCCAATCCGCACAGCCCAAAAGGTGTCACAGATGCGCATGGGACAAGCCCGATGCAACCGGTTACACCCGCCTGTAATCGTGAACGTATAACAGAATCGTAAAAAGCGGGATTATAAGAGGAAAGTTCCGCCAAAAAGCGGAACCGTCCGGGATGCTCAGGGAAGGACTAACTGACAGTAACCATTGCTGGTGAGAATGCCAGGCTCTGCACACTTTTCTTCACAACTATAGGTAATTGAGGCGCGGGACTCGCCGGTACGACGATCGATTTTCTCAGCGCCGCCAATGGTTTCCAGCTCAACCGATGGAAACGCACAGCCATTGCGCGTGACACACTGCCCGTCGTGAAAGCGATAGCCGTCGTCGCATTCCGTCTTTTCTGGTTCTATCGGCAGATAGAACTGCGTTGCAGTAAACCGCACACCGTCGGCCCGTTCGCCTTTCTCACGGCGGTTGAGTCCGCTGACCAGCAGCGGTTCGCCTTCCGCCATGCGCTGATAGGCTTCGCTCAAAGCCTGGTCACTGGCACCGACTTCGGTCAGATCAATATCCGAAATGGCGCGCATCTCGCCCATATTGAGCGCGTACTGATCATAATTAAAACAAGGCGTGGTGATACAGACAATCTCGTTATTCAGTATGCCGTAATAGCGGCCAACCGCGCGCCGCCCGGTCACCGCCCGCCAGACTTCCTCGACGACAAAGACGCCCCGGGTTTCATGGAAATCAACCCCGGTCTGCACTTGCCCCTTGAGGACGATATTGGTGTTGAAACCGGGCTTGGCGCCTTCTGCGAAGGGGTCCAGACCAATAGCCTCCAGATCCAGCTTGCCTATATAACATTCGCGGGATTGCGTTCCATCGGGACAGGTCATGCGCAGATTGTTCAATTTGCGCACATAAACACCGCCGCAATCCGGTGCGGCACAGCGCCGGTAATCAAGCCGGGCCAGGAAGTAGTTATCCGCATCAAACTCACCCGTTACTTCCTCCTGCGCAACCGCGACGAAACTGTACTCGATCAGCGGCCCGTCGAAAGCGCGCGAATCGATATAGCCATTGGCGGTCAATCTGTCACCCGCGGTAACAAATTTGATATCCGATACGCTGCCACCGGACAAATCATAGGGATCGGCCGGCAGTTGAAAACCCGAGTATTCGCTGCGCAGCTGAATGTCGCTGAACGCGATACGATCACCGTCTATGACGGCCGTAAAGGTGCCGTAGAAACCGGCGTCCCGTGCGCTGCACTCTTCAGGGATACAGAAACCGGGCTGAACAACGAGATTGCCCTCCACAATAGTGTAACGACGCTCCTCGGCAGCATAAGCACTGCCGCAAGCCAGGATGGCAAACGCCAGCCAGAGCCATGCGTAAGATCGTTTCATCATAAAAAAGCTACCCGTTTCACTGAATTCTGTCGCATAAAGCCTCATTTTGGGCGCGATTGGTTGACAGAGCATAACAGATTAAAAAGCGGCTATCTGTTAAAGGTTGAACAAAAAGTCGTGCAACACACAGCATGTTGGCGCGCACAACATCCTTGCTGACCACATTATGAGCAACCCGCCGAAATTCTTCGCATCCAGCGCGTCGCCTTGACGCGGCGCCGCCCTCGCTCGGGGGGGCATCTGACTCAGGATTTGCCCCGGTGGTTCGAGTGTTCAGCAAAGGGTTGCGGTCCAGGAACGAGCCATGTTTAATTTCAGTCACGACATCCCTTACACTCTCACAACAGGTTCTGCTATGAAGGCGAGACTTTTTCAGTTAGATATTGCGCCCGGCCATCCAGTCACCAATACGCAACAAATGCTGCAGGCGATTGCCGCGGCCCGGCAGGACGCAATCGATCTCATTATCTTCCCGGAAATGTCAGTGCCCGGCTATCTGCTGGGTGACGAGTGGGAACGCGCTGCCTTTTTGCGCGAGTGTGAGCAATGTACACAGGAGATTATCGCGGAGAGTGATGGAATCACCGTGGTTTTCGGCAACGTGGTCGTGGACTGGTCAAAAAAGAACGAAGATGGCAGACCGCGCAAGTACAACGCGTTACTGGTTGCGGAAGACCGACAACTGCTGGTAAACCCGGGCACGAAGCTGCCCTTTTTTATAAAAACCCTGATGGCCAATTATCGGGCCTTTGACGACAGTCGACATTTTTACGATCCGCGCAAGCTGGCGTCTGAGATGGCGTGCGCTATCGAAGACCTGATTCACCCTGCCTCGAGCCGGCTCGGCAAACTGGGCTGCATTTTGTGCGAAGATGGCTGGGATGACGATTATAATATCTCCCCATTGACGATACTCGCTCAACGGGATGCCCAACTGTTTATCAATATTAGCGCGTCCCCTTACACCCTTGGTAAAAACCACAAACGCAATCGCGTTTTTTCCGCCCACTGCCAGCAACATGGCGTGCCATTGCTGTATGTCAATAACCTGGGGATTCAGGACAATGGCAAGACCATCTTTACATTTGATGGGGCCAGTTGCGGCTATAACCGCCGGGGTCAAATCATTGGGGAAATTCCCGCGTTTTCACAACAGCATCTCGACCTGGAACCATTCCGCGCAGAGCCGGGAGTTGCTGAACGTATTAACGGTGATGCGTCGATCGCCGTTCAGTATGAGGCTATACACTACGGGACCCGGAAATTCCTGGATCGCACCGGCATCAGCCGGGTGGTGATTGGCGTATCAGGCGGCATTGATTCGGCGCTGGTGGCCGGCATTTATGGGCGGATATTGCCGCCCGAGAACCTGTTGCTGGTCAGCATGCCGGGACCTTTTACCTCATCCACAACCCGCTCGCTGGCAAAGCAGCTGGCGCAGAATCTGGATTGTCCCTTCGCCGAAATACCTATTGTCGACGCCGTGGATCTCACCCGTCAGCAGTTATTGAACACCGGGTTTCAGCGCGCCGGTCAGGCCGGGTTTTCATTGGCAGTCAGTGATTTTGTGTTGGAGAACATACAGGCCCGGGACCGGTCTGCGCGCATTCTCGCTGCCTGTGCAGCGGCCTTTGGCGGTGTGTTTACCTGCAACGGAAACAAATCTGAAATTACCGTCGGTTACAGCACCTTGTATGGCGACCTGTGCGGGTTTCTGGCAAATATTGGCGACCTGTGGAAGGGCGAGGTTTACCAGATGGCATCATTTATCAACCGGGAGGTCTATGGGCGTGAAGTCATACCCCAGGGCACACTCGATGTGGTGCCGTCGGCAGAGTTGAGCGCCGCCCATGATGTGGATCAGGGCCGGGGTGATCCGCTCTACTATCCATACCACGACGCGCTGTTTCGCAGCTGGGTGGAACGCTGGGAGCGTGCAACACCGGAGGATAATCTACGCTGGTATCTGGATGGAACCCTGGAGCAGGCGATTGGTTTCGAGGGTAAGGTGAGCGAACTGTTCGATCATGCGGCGGCATTTATCAAGGATCTGGAATATTGGTGGAATCAGTATCAGGGGATGGCCATTGCCAAACGGATTCAGGCACCACCTGTGCTGGCCATCAAGCGTCGGGCTTTCGGTTCGGACCACCGGGAAGCCCAGATTGGTGCGCGTTATACCCGTGCCTATCTGCAAATGAAGGCCGATGCTGTTAAATAAAAACGGTAACTATTCAGCTCACGCCCCGATTTGCCCATAGCTGCGTTAAAAAATGGTCA
>CAYSTJ010000074.1:0-2010 GCA_964434105.1 uncultured Cellvibrionaceae bacterium
CCAGTTCCAGTTCCAGTTCCAGTTCCAGTTCCAGTTCCAGTTCCAGTTCCAGTTCGTCGAGTGGGTCAACGTCGTCAAGTTCTTCCGGGTTTTTGGGTTTTTCCAGCGCTTCCAGCACTTCTGGCTTTTCGGGCTTATCCAGCTCGACAAGCGCGTCTGGATCATCCAGTTCCACAGGCTCAGGTTCCAGCGGATCGTCGAGTACCAACAGTGCTTCCAGCTCCGGCTTTTCCGGTTCCAGCACGTCCAGCTCCAGCACCTCGTCCAGTTCCAGTGGAAATATGCACAACCGTTGCGTTTACTCGGGTGGCGAAGGGTTAACGGGAGAGGCATCACTGGAAATCACGCTGGACGGTCATTCACCTTACGTTGAAGAGGGCATCGTCATTCCTCAAGGAATCTGTTCACAGCGTCAGGCTGAAACCCGAGACATTCAGGTACAGCCCCTATAGAAAGAACCGGCCCCGATTAATCACCTGTGGGATAAATCGGGCATGGGGATGGGCAATTGCACCATGTTTCACCGACAATGCCGGCACATTTAGCGAAATTTTTGAAATTGACTAAAAAAAGGCCGCCCGAACTATGTTGCTGGCTGCGCGCATGAAGCGCACTAATAAATGAGCGCACAAGACGAGGGAAGGTTTTCACGCTTTCAGCCTGCAATCTCCGGGCTTTTTGATGTTTTTAAAGTAGTGCAATTGCTCTGGGTATGGGGATGGGGATGGGACTGTCACCCGAAAACTTCAGGAAGCCGCCGGGATACCGTACCATCGGCTCCGGCGGGCTCTTTTAAATTAATCCTGTCTGTCGTAGTTCAATACCGCTACATATTGCATGGTTTGCGGTTTGCCATCTGCCATGCCGGGCAGGAAGCGTGACTTTTTCAATGCCCTTTCAACTATCACCGCTTCGGCCTGCCAGGGGCTGTGGGCCTCAAGGCGTCGCACCGCCCTGACCTGCCCAGCCTTATCGACCTGCGCGACGATACGCGTCATAACGCCGTCATTGCTGAAGAAAGCCTGACCGTTTCCGTCGGTTTCACTGCGGTATTGTTCATACCATTGAGTGCTGTCGAGACGTTCCTGCGGTGCAATGTAGCGTGGACCATACTGGCGTTGCATATTGCCGAGATTGGGCAGCAATAGAACGGGGTCCTGGCCTGAGCGCTGTGAATAGACTACACGAAAGTGCATGCGCACCGGCACTGCTTCGCCATCAATGCGGGCTGTTTCGAATTGCTGGCCGGTCAATGCCCTTTCGGTATCGTGGCGAAGCGATTCAAAACCGTCTTTCTCATAGCATTGTACGGCGCTGGCTTCTCCGGTAGCGGCGATATCCGCCTGACAATAGACACTGGCAACAGGTTGTTCGCTGCTTAGTTCTGGCATTTTTACCGTCGTCTGAACGCGCTGCAACAGGTCGCCGAAGCCGGCGGGCTGATAATTCTGGGCATTGGCTGCACCCGCCATGCCCAGACACAGCAACATTGCGGTCATCAGAATGGCGGATTGCCCCGTGTTAGCTTTCATATATTCGCTCCTCTCATATTAACAGGCACGTGTGTGCTCTTATGCACGGGTAGACTTCCCATGACTAGAGAGTAGCATTGCTGCTAACATATTAGTGTTAAATATTTATGACAGTTGGCAATTTTTCTTGCGGGGAACGCATGACCCAACGTCATACCGCAGCCGACCACCGATGCGCCTTGAACTAACGCACTGCCCACAAAGAGTCAGGGAATCGTCTCAATGGTTGGTATTAATGCCGGGAGCGCAGGCGGCTCGCCTGCATTAACACAGCGCCTGCGCAGCAGGCTTCCTTGTCAGAAGCAGAGACGTCCGCTCCGCGGAGCTTTTTATGCAGGCGGGCCGCCTGCGCTCCCAGGACCCGCTTCAACGTCATACCGCAGCCGACCACCGATGCGCCTTGAACTAACGCACTGCCCACAAAGAGTCAGGGAATCGTCTCAATGGTTGGTATTAATGCCGGGAGCGCAGGCGGCTC
>CAYSTJ010000074.1:2110-13027 GCA_964434105.1 uncultured Cellvibrionaceae bacterium
TATGCAGGCGGGCCGCCTGCGCTCCCAGGACCCCCTTCAATGTCATACCGCAACCAACCACCGATGCGCCTTAAACTAACGCACTATCCACAATAGAGTCAGGGAATCGTCTCAATGGTTGGTATTAATGCCGGGAGCGCAGGCGGCTCGCCTGCATTAACACAGCGCCTGCGCAGCAGGCTTCCTTGTCAAAAGCCGAGACGTCCGCTCCGCGGAGTTTTTTATGCAGGCGGGCCGCCTGCGCTCCCAGGACCCCCTTCAATGTCATACCGCAACCGACCACTGGATTCAGAAACTGTACTGCACGCTCATACTGATATCCTGTCCTACTTCCTTTTTATACAAATCCACGTTTTCCGAGCCGCCGCCTGTCAGGTTACGCTGAGCGGAAATCGTAAATTGCTCATCCAGCAGGTTACGCGCCTTGAATTTGACCGTGAAATTATCGGTCGGATAGTAGGACCAGGCGAAATTCAGCGAATGAAATGGCTGCTCGAAACTGTCCGGAGCACCATTTCGACCGGCAAAAAATAGCCGTTCACTAAAGACATTGTAGGCCAGCGTCGCCGCGTGTTTGCCGCCGGGCGAATCGAAACCCAACATTAAATTGGCGACCCGATCTGACGCGCCTTGCAGCGGTCGCACGAGGTTGGTCGGCGCATCCGCTCTATTGCCGGCTACCAGCTCCTGATCCATAAAGGTGAAGTTGCCCTGCAGAAAAAATGGTTGCAGCGCCGACGAGACGTTACCCAGGTTCTTCAGAAACTCGAGCTCGACGCCCTTGAGTTCGGCGCTGTCCGCGTTATGAATTTCGGCCGTAATATTGTCGTCGGTGGCTGCCCCTTCGAACAGTTCAATAGGATCAGCGATATCCTTGTAGAACAGCGATACGGTAAAATTATCACCGTGACTAAAAAACCATTCAGCGCGCAAATCGAAATTATCAACATGCGAAGGCACCACGTTCGGGTTGCCATCAACGGAAATGTCGGTGATCGGGTCCCGATAGTTCGAGCCAGAGATCTCCCTGAGATCCGGGCGCACCGTGGTTTCACCGAAACTGAAACGCAGCTGGAAATCCTCCGCCCAAAAATCCTGCTTCATCCAGGTCAATGCGACGGAATTGTAGGTTTCATTGTCGGTGTAGGTCGCGTTTGTGAAATAGTTCCCTACTTGCTGAGGATCGTTACTCTCACTGCCGGGGAACTGTGAACCGTCATAGGTGACCGGATCCCAAGGCAAATTGATCTGCTGATAATCCTCTCGCCGCGCACCGGCGACCAGCCGCCAGCTATCATCCCAGGTTACGTCCACAGTCCCGAAACCCGCGTTGACTTTATTGGCGGCAATATAGCTGTTGGCATTGCCGCGGTTGGTCGCTATCAAAAAGTTATTATCGGGATTGAGGATGTTCGCGTCGGAGAAAACATCACCCAGTGCACCCTGCCAAACCGTCGGCTCCGGGCCTGACGCCAGACTACCGACAAAAAACTCCAGTTGCTCATAGACCCTGCTTTTTTGCCAGTAGTCCAGACCGCCACTCAGGCGTATGTCGAACCGATTCCAGTCCAATGGAAATGAGACCGATACACCATGCGCATCAACGTAATCCTGCAGTTCCGTAAAACGAAAACTGGCTGCCGAGGAATTACTGCGGGCGACCTCACTACTGAGTGCGCGCCCCGTTTCCCGATCCGATACAATGTTGCTTTGAACGCGGACTTCATTTGGGATATCCGTCGTGACTTCACTGTCGGATACATACCAGTCCACGGTTAAGCCTTTAAGAAAATCGAGTCGCTCCAGGTTTAACAGATCGATCGTTTCTGCGCCGAATTCGTGCTGTCCGTGCACCTGATGAACTTCCATCTCCCGCTGTTCAAAGCGGATATTGTCAAACCGCTGACCGCGACCATCGGACAGCAGATTGTTGGCATTGAAATAATCTACGCGGGATACTTCGTCATCGGTGTTGCGCAAAAACAGGCTGGTGGTCTCGATTCTGTTTTCCTTATTCAGTTCCAGACCCAAACTCAGATTGCCGGTCAGGCTGACCGAAAAAACGCTTTCATCTTCGAAAACCACACGATTTTCCGGGTCAAACAACCGGCGCTGTACCACGTCGTTATTGCGCCAGCCGGAATCGTAGGCGACACCTGCCAGGAAGCCGACTTCCATGTCACGCGGCAGAGCAAAGCGATTGCCAAGGTTGATTTCGGCAGCAAGATCGGGCTCGCCCGAGGTTTCCTCAAACGAAATATCGCGGTTGAGCGCCACGACCAGATCCCGATTGGCTGCGCGAGCCTGATCCAGTGGCAGCCCGGTTATACCGCTGATATTGCCGGGCGAAAAATTGCCACGATAGCTGTCCAGCGCCGTGCTGATTGCACCCGGCAGCCCACGCGAGCCATCGTCCTTGCCCCAGCGGTCGTCCTTGCCACCCGGGTAGGTGTAATAATCATTGGGCTGGGTATTCATACCAGTACCCAGCTCCACTGAAAAAACCGGGCCATCGGGAATGCCCGTGGTGCGGATATCCACACTGCCGCCACCAAACGCCGCCGGCTTGTCGGCCGATGGCGCCTTTTGAATGGCCAGGGATTCCACGATGGAAGTCGGAAAGATGTCCAGTGGCAGCACGTTGCGCGACAGGTCTGGTGACGGCACCATAGCGCCATTGAGCGTCGCGCTGGAATACCGTTCGCCGAGCCCGCGTACAAATACGTATTTATCCTCGATAAGTGTGACACCCGGCACCCGCGTAAGCGCCATGGCGACCGTAGAGTCACCAATGCGACCGATTTGTTCAGCGCCCAGATAATCCGTTGCCACGGCCTGCTCCTGCCGCTCCGCAATCAGACTCTCCGCCCCGCTGACGAGTCGTCCGAATATCGTCACTTCCTCCATAACCGGCGGCGCAATGATATCGTCATCGGCGCCATCGCTAACCTGTGCCTGCGCAACGGAAGTCATCGCCAGGCTCAGCAGACTGAAACGAAACCCCACCTGCGCCATTCTGCTATGTAAAAATCTTGTGTTCATCTATGCCGACCCATGATGTGTCTGAATGGAACGTCGCTGTTCACTCGCCTGACTGATAACTATCCGGACAGGTAGCGCACGCAACGGGTACATAACCGGGCAAGCAAAAGGCGCCCGTGGCGCCTTGAGCTCACAGCTAAATTACCAATGGGTTTACTCGGCAGAAAACCACAACGGTTGGGCCCGGTTGCCCTCATGCAGCCCGTAGGTCCAGCCCGCAGTCCAATCGTCGTCCGCTGTTACTGCACCGATGAATGTTCGGCCCTCGGTTGGTGACACGGTTACCGGTGCGCCATTAACGATCATGTCGGTCAGCGGCAGGGAATAGAACCCATCCAGAATAGCCAGGTTGCCGCCATCAGCTTCAGGGCTTTCACCTTCGGCAGCAGTTTGCATGACATCATTACTTGCCTGCAGGAATTCCAGCGTGGTGACGCCATTGGGCAGCGGGCCACCCGTGGTCAGGTCGTGACAGGCAATGACTGATTCGGCAATAACCAGATCGCCATCGACGGCAGCCTGCAAACTCTCGTCCGACTCAATCCGAACGCAATAATTGTCCTCGGCGCTGGTTGCCATATGGGCCGTGGTTAAAATGGAGTTTTCGATGATGGGGAAGAACGCTTCCCGGATTCGCCAGCCATTGCCAGGCGTTGAATGCGTGCCAACCTCATTGGAGGAGACGATACAGGTGAGGTTTCTGATGGTGGCGCGACTGTTGAGTCCACGGGCGACAAAATCGTCGATAACGTCGCCGGACAACCCTTCATAACTGCCGATACCGTCCGATTCAACACAGTGGTCTCCGTCACCTTCGCTTTGAATGACCAGTGCATAGTCGATGGTACCGCTATAGGCTTCGTCAATATCAATGGTATCGTCGCGGGAATAGAGCCCCACAAAGTGCGACACATCGACAGCACCGCCAAAGAACTCGATACCATCATCGTAAGTTGCGTACACCTGCAGGTAGTTCACCTCAGTGCCGGAACCGACAGCATTAAAGGTAATGCCATTCAACTCGTTGCCCGGAGCAACCTGTGCACCGGCATGCTTGAGGACAAAGTACCGCAGCACGCCCGAATTGTCCGCGTTGTTGGCACCGCCATATTGGGTCATGCCCGCTCCGTCGCGACCTTCGGCGTCGACATGGCAATCACTGGTGGCGAGATTGTCATCCATCACGGTACCGGTATAAGCGCACTTATTGGTGATACCAAAACCGTTGATAATCATTCCGCCCCACTGTTGGACATCCTCGGGGCCGACTGTGCCATCAACCGCATCACTGTCTGAGGTAATCGTGACAGGCGCATCAACAGTTCCCATGGCAAATATCTGGGAACCCCGGTTTATCACCATGTAGTCATCGTTGGATCGAAAGGCAAAGGTGACTCCGGCATTCAGACGTATACTGGAACCGTCGCCACCCTGGGTGATACCCGCCTCGGCAAGGCCGGCGTCGTCACTGTAGTTCTGGCCAACGACCAGACTGTCGTCAAAGATATGAACCCCATTGTTGGCCAGCGCGTTGAAAACCAGTTCCTCTGAGCCTGTGTATGGGTTGGCCAGACTGACGAACTCAGGGCCATAGACACAATGGGGTGCGCTAAAGGTGCCACGAAGGGTCTCACCCTCTTCAGTATAGGACGCGCAGGGATTTGCTCCCCCCGTATTGTCGCCACTCCCCTCGTTAACAATATTATTACTGTTGTCGCCCACCGAGTTATCGACTGAAGACTGATTACGGGCATCAACTTTTATGTCGCCACCACTATCACAGGCAACCAGCGCTGCAAACAGGGTGAATACACCCGCGAAATTCACTATTTTCATCACACTAAAACTCCCGATGGGTTGACATTAAACAGATTCACGTCAGGTCAGATCCCCTGACGGGCCACCATCGCGGTGTTCAGGCAGCAGCCGATTCCAGCGCCGAAAAGCAACAAATCGCGATAGCTTTCGGGTGCCTATGCTCGGTCAGTTTTATGTCTATTTAGTGACAGTAATATGAAGGTTTTAAGATAGGCGGCAAACCGCAGGTGAGCGATACCGACATAAGCCAGGAGGTTTCCTGGCCCTGGGAAGTCTGACAGACGACATTCAAACATTGCCATCTGCGTTGTGCGACAAATCACGAACGCGGGAAACAGCCGCTTTAATGCCGTCTGGTTCACTTTTTTGCGGGCGTCCCTGCGAAATAATGGTGGTTCGATCCAGCGACAGTGACCGGCCCGGCCCGAGCGGTCTGGCCATAGGTGAAATGGTTGGCGGGAGGATATGTCAATGCGTGTGCGCAGAAGGTCTGCGGAGGGACGGGGATGGTTTGCGGCGGGCTGGCGGCAGTCATTGCTGCGGCCAGCCGGCTGGTTTACTGCCGGTCGTTGCCGTAAGCCATCAGACGGTCAAACCGGCTTTCGAGCAGCGCGTCGATTTCGATACTGTTCAGCCGGTCGACTTGTTCGATCAGCCGCCCTTTCAGGTTGGTGGCCATGGATTCGATATCCCGGTGTGCGCCGCCCAGTGGTTCCGGAATGGTCTCATCCACGATCCCCAGCTCCTGCAAAATGGTCGACGTTACACCCATCGCCTCGGCGGCCAGCGGTGCTTTATCGACGGTTTTCCAGATGATATTGGCGCAGCCTTCAGGCGAAATCACAAAGTAGGTAGAGTATTGCAACATATTCAGCTGGTCCCCCACCCCAATCGCCAATGCGCCGCCTGAGGAGCCTTCGCCGATAACCGTGCAGATAATCGGCGTGCGCAGCCGCGACATTACCGCCAGGTTCTGGGCGATCGCTTCACTGATTCCGCGCTCTTCACTGTCGATGCCGGGATAGGCGCCGGGCGTGTCAATCAGGGTCAACACCGGGAGTTTGAACCGCTCGGCCATTTCCATCAGACGCAGGGCCTTGCGATAACCCTCGGGCTTGGGCATACCAAAGTTACGACTGACCTTTTCCGATACGCTACGGCCTTTTTCTTCGCCGATGACCATCACTGGCCGATCGTCGAGACGGCCAATACCGCCGATGATCGCGCGATCATCGCCGAAATGACGATCACCATGCAGTTCATCCCAGTCGGTAAAAATGCGCTTGATGTAATCCGAAGAGTAGGGACGCTGCGGATGGCGCGCTACCTGAACAATCTGCCAGGGGGTCAGGCCAGAATAGATGCTCTCCGTCAGTTTGACGGATTTTTCCTTCAGTCTCTCGATTTCTTCACTTATGTTCAGTTCATCGCCCAGGCTGACCAGCTGCAGCTCCGCAATCTTGCCTTCCAGTTCGGCAATGCCTTGTTCAAAGTTCAGGTAATTTAAATTCATAGAATACGAATAAACCGTCGTTGGGTTGCAAAGAACAGTCAGTGTGCACGCGATAAGCCGGGGGCACACGCTACACCCAAAGCCGCGTGGCTTCGGTATAAAAACTGTATGGCTGAATGTCAGCCGGCAAGTTTATCACTTTCGGCCCGGCTCGTGGTGCTCAGGCCGTGCAAGGCGAGCGGTACACGGCTTCTGGACGGTCTTGATACAACGCGGTGTCAGTACTGGATCACCACGTTCTGGCTCCCGTACAGCGTTCTGAGCTGCATAAGCAGTTCGTCACTGGGCTTCACCGTCCAGTCCGGCCCCAGCTGCAGTTCTGCGGAACAGTCGGATAGATTGTAGCAAACCGTTACCGGGCAGCCGCCCTGACGCCAGGGTACCAGCGCGGACCGCAGCTGGGTGGCGCTGCCGGGGTTTACCGTCTGTTGCTGCCAGTCGATGCGGATGCCTGTGACCCGCTCGTGCCGGGCGTCGTTCAAATCCTTAACGACTTCGGCCCGCATTTTGAGGCCACCGCTGTACTCATCATGACTCACCTGCCCTTCGATGACCAGCAGGGCATCCTTGACCAACTTTTCGCGATAATTATTATAGGTGTCAGCAAACACGGCTATCTCGATCCGGCCGGTGCGGTCATCCAGCGTGACGAACGCCATGGTGTCGCCACGTTTGGTCTTCATGGCCCGAAACGCCACCACCAGCCCTGCCACTGTCTGCCGACCTTTGTCGGGCCGGGCGTTGGCAAGCGAAAATGAGACAAACTGCCGGATTTCATCGGCGTATTCGTCAATCGGGTGGCCGGTCAGGTAGAGCCCCAGGGTTTCACGCTCGCCATTAAGGCGCTCCTTCATGGTCCAGCGGCTGACCTGCCTGAAGTCGGCATAGGCGTCGTCGGGCGCGTCCGTCTCCGGACTTACACTGCCGAAGAGATCCATGATACCGGCGCTGGCATTGGACGCAGTCTGCTCCGCCGCTTTCACAGCTTCACCGATTGCGCACCACATGACGGCACGATCGAAATCGACGTCCACTTGCGGGCCAAGCTGATCCAGAGCGCCACTGCGGACCAGCGCTTCCAGGGCACGCTTGTTGACCTTGCGCGGATCGACGCGACAGCAGAAATCGAACAGGTTTTTAAATGGCCCGGCCTTGCGCGCCTCAATTATGCTTTCAATGGGGCCCTCGCCCAGCCCTTTGATCGCGCCGAGACCGTATATAATCCGGTCTTCGTCGTCGACGCTGAACTGATAATCTCCCGCATTGACGTCCGGCGGGCGCAACTCCAGTCCCATGTTGCGGACTTCTTCAATAAAAGTGACCACCTTGTCGGTCTTGTCCATATCGGACGACATGGTGGCGGCCATAAACTGGGCGGGATAATGCGCCTTGAGCCAGGCCGTTTGATAGGACACCAGTGCATAGGCCGCCGAGTGCGATTTGTTGAAGCCGTAACCGGCGAACTTTTCCACCAGGTCGAAAATCTTGATGGCCAGTTCGGGGTCGATGCCCTGAGTCGCGGCACCGGACTGAAAGATCTCCCGCTGCTTGGCCATCTCCTCCGGTTTCTTCTTGCCCATGGCGCGACGCAGCAGGTCTGCGCCACCCAGTGTGTACCCCGCCAGCACCTGGGCGATCTGCATGACCTGCTCCTGGTAGACAATGACACCGTAGGTTGGCTCCAGGATCGGCTTGAGCGACGGATGCTGGTATTTCGCATCGGGGTACGCAACCTGTGCCCGTCCATGCTTGCGGTTGATAAAGTCGTCCACCATGCCCGATTGCAGGGGGCCGGGCCGAAACAGGGCGACCAGCGCGATCATGTCTTCGAGGTTATCCGGCTGCAGGCGCTTGATCAGGTCTTTCATGCCGCGCGATTCCAGCTGGAAGACGGCGGTTGTCTCGGCCCGTTTCAACAACGAAAACGTCTTTTCATCGTCGAGCGGCAGCGTCTCGATATCCAGTGGCGGCTCGCCTTTGGCCTGCAGACGCCGGTCAATCATGACCTTGGCCCAGTCGATGATGGTAAGTGTGCGCAGACCGAGGAAGTCAAACTTCACCAGCCCGGCATCTTCCACGTCATTTTTATCGTACTGCGTGACCAGGCCCGCCCCGGTTTCGTCGCAGTATAGCGGTGCGAAATCGGTCAGGCGGGTTGGCGCGATAACCACGCCCCCGGCGTGTTTGCCAACATTCCGGGTAACCCCTTCCAGTTGCAGCGCCATGTCCCAGATTTCCTGGGCGTCGTTATCATTGGCCAGAAACTCCCGCAGAATTTCTTCCTGTTCGTGCGCTTTGGTGAGCGTCATGCCCGGATCGGGCGGAATCATCTTGGACAGCTTGTCCGCCAGGCCGTAGGATTTACCCTGCACGCGGGCAACATCCCGCACCACTGCCTTGGCAGCCATCGTACCGAAGGTAATGATCTGCGACACGGCGTCGCGCCCGTACATGTCCGCCACATAGCCAATGACCCGGTCGCGGTTGTCCATGCAGAAGTCGACGTCGAAATCGGGCATGGATACCCGTTCCGGGTTAAGAAAGCGCTCGAACAGCAGGTCGTACTGCAATGGGTCCAGATCGGTGATTTTGAGCACGTAGGCGACCAGCGAGCCGGCACCGGAACCCCGTCCCGGACCGACGGCTATCGAGTGGTCCTTGGCCCACTGGATAAAGTCCATAACGATCAGAAAGTAGCCCGGAAAGCCCATCTGGATGATAATATCCAGTTCAAAGCGCAAACGGTCCAGATACGGCTGGCGACGCGCTTGATAGTCCGGCGCCGCGGAGTCGAGTATTTTCGCCAACCGGTCATCCAGCCCTTCAAAACAGATCTTCTCGAAGAACGCATTTTCGGTCAGCCCGTCGGGTATCGGGTATTCCGGGAGAAAATATTTGCCCAGCTGAATGTCGAGGTTGCAGCGTCGGGCGATTTCCACCGTATTTTCGAGTGCTTCGGGCAAATCCTTGAACAACTCTGCCATTTCGGCTGCCGATCGGAGGTACTGCTGGTCGCTGTACCGGCGTTCCCGGCGGGGATCATCCAGCGTACGACCCTCACCGATGCAGACCCTGGCTTCATGCACTTCGAAATCGTCCGCTTTCAGAAAGCGGACATCGTTGGTGGCCACCACGGGGCACTCACACGCGCTGGCCAGTGCAACCGCCAGCTCGGTATAGGTGCCGTCGTTGGTGCGGCCGGTTCGCTGTAGCTCAATGTAAAACCGGTCCGGGTACAGACTCATCCACTCTTCCAGCCGTTCCCGGGCCAATTTCTCCCGGCCGGACAGTAATGCGGCGCCAATATCGCCGAAGCGTGCGCCGGACAGGGCAATGACGCCGTCGCTGTGTTCCTGTAGCCACCCCCGCTGCACATAAGCCTGGCCGTGATGCTGTCCACTTTGCCAGGCTTTCGAAATAAGCTGAATAATGTTTTTGTATCCGGCTTCATCTTGTGCCAGCAGGGTTATCAGGAACTGGGCATCCTCCTCGGCGTCCCGAATAATCAGATCACACCCGGCAATAACCTTGAGTCCGCTGCCCTGCAGGGTCCGATAGAATTTTATCAGTCCGAAAAAGTTATTGAGGTCGGTCATGCCACACGCCGGCATATCCAGTTCCAGCAGCCGTTTGGCGAGTGGTTTAATCCGGACAATACTGTCCACCAGCGAGAATTCGGTGCGGACACGCAAATGTATAAAAGAAGGTTGCATAACTTGGATAACCGATGGTCACTAGGGTCAATGTCACTGACTTTACGATTCGTCATTAGGCTGGTCACGTGGTGATTAAGTTGTTTTCTGCAAATTGCATCTCAACAACCCGGGGCCAGCCTTTCTTCATTCATCGTAACATTTGTGAATATATTCAACAGCTTGCGTTTAAGTCAGCGCCATTGGGGCCCGACTGCCGTAAACTCACTTTCGTTCGGCAGCCAATCGCTCACATTCACCGATGTTCGAAGTATAAACTATCGTGACATTATGCATCCATCGCCGGGAGACGGGTTCGCATTTTGAATACCCTTTGTTGCTGAGGTATTTTGAAGTCGCAAAATGCACCACATGCGGATATGTAAACATCAATACCAGAGAAACAATGATCACTCGACTCATTACATTTTCCTGTTTCTCGGTGGCTTTTCCTTTTATTAGAAGAACCAGCATTCCCCAGGTGAACATGACTGGCGCCGCGAAGGCAATGCCATACTGACCACCTTTATCAAACTTTATCGACGCGGATTCATCCAGAATTCCATTGATAAGTGAGCTTGACGAATCGATTAATCCGAATATCATGGCGCCACTGACCATTAAAAAAAGAAATAATCCGGATATGAGCGTAGTTCGACCTGGCTTTTGTTCGTTCACTATGGAATCCCGGGATTCATAAAACGGTGGATTGAATGCCTGGCGGTATCAATAGCTATGGAGTATGCAGATTTTATTGTATAGTCAATCATTGATTTTCCCAGGTCTGCGGCAGCAGCGGTTGCATAACTTGGATAACCGATGGTCACTAGGGTCAATGTCACTGACTTTACG
>CAYSTJ010000075.1:0-12952 GCA_964434105.1 uncultured Cellvibrionaceae bacterium
AAGGCCTGAGGCCGGTTTCGGTATCTCTCGTTGATTACCTCGGATTTGCGTACAAACAGTCACGGTTCGAAAGATGACCAAACTGAACCAAAACTGAGATATTTGTAACTATTCAGCTCGTGTCGTAACTGTTCAGATTGTGTCCAGATTTGATCAGAGCAAGGCGAAAAATATGCGTTTACTCGTGTAAATACGCCGCGCATCCCGCGCGTCGCCCTCCGAACGGGGCGTTCAAACCTGTTCCCGGCAGGTTTGTGACTAGTTTTTTAACGCGGCTATGGGCGAATCGGGGTGTGAGCTGAATAGTTACAGATATTTGTTCGTTATTTAACCTCCTTCGGCCTGGATGTCGGTGGAGGTTTCTGTGTCTTTGGCTGAAAGGGCTGAAGAATAGGGGAGCCTGAGACGACAGCTTGCTGTCATGAGGCGTTAACACCCGTTTTACTGGAGAGCGTAATGGCTAAGAAAATTGAAGCATATATAAAATTGCAGGTGAAAGCAGGTCAGGCTAACCCAAGCCCGCCGGTAGGCCCCGCACTGGGTCAGAAAGGCGTCAACATCATGGAGTTCTGTAAGGCATTTAATGCGCAGACCCAGGGGCTCGAGCCTGGTTCACCTATTCCGGTCGTCATCAGTGTCTACAGCGATCGCAGCTTTACTTTCACAATGAAGACCCCCCCGGCTTCCTTTCTTTTGAAGAAAGCCGCTGGCGTTAAATCAGGTAGTGGTCGCCCCAATACCGATAAAGTCGGCACCGTTACCCGAGCTCAGCTCGAAGAAATCGCCACAACCAAAAAGGCGGATTTGACAGCAGCCGATATGGATGCAGCAGTACGAACCATCGCTGGTTCTGCGCGCGCCATGGGCCTGAATGTGGAGGGTGTGTAACATGGCCAGAATGTCCAAAAGAAAGAAACTGATTCGTGAAAAAGTGGACTCCAACAAGCAGTATGGCATCGAAGAAGCCGTATCGTTATTGAAAGAGCTGTCGAAAGTTAAATTTGAAGAAACCGTAGAAGCGGCGATTAATCTGGGAATCGATCCCCGAAAATCGGATCAGGCAGTGCGCGGTGCGACAACCTTGCCGCACGGTACCGGCAAGTCAGTACGGGTAGCGGTATTTACCCAGGGTGCAAATGCAGAGTCTGCCAAAGCTGCCGGTGCGGATCTTATCGGTATGGAAGATCTTGCCGAACAGATCAAAAGCGGCGTTATGGATTTTGATGTGGTAATCGCAGAACCAGCCGCCATGCGTGTTGTTGGTCAGCTCGGTCAGATTCTCGGGCCACGCGGCTTGATGCCGAACCCGAAAACAGGAACCGTAACACCCGATGTGGCGACAGCGGTCAAAAATGCCAAAGCAGGTCAGGTACGGTTCCGGGCGGATAAAGGCGGCATCATCCACGGTGGAATTGGGCGGGTTTCATTTGACTTCAAATCCATCAAGGAAAATCTGGAAGCGCTTGTCAATGATTTGAAAAAGGCCAAGCCTTCAAGTTCCAAAGGTATATACCTCAAAAAGATTTCACTCAGCACCACAATGGGGCCGGGCTTGAATATTGATTTGAGCTCTCTCGAGATATAGCGGGAGAACAACAGACTTTGTGGTTTTGCCGGATACCTTCCGGCAAGGCCGTCAAAGACCGTAGGAGCTGGCCGCATGAAATACAGTGCGGCTGGCTTAATCCAGGCTCGGTTGATGCGCCTGATCCTACGCAGACGGTGAACCCGATTCAGCTTAATTACTGGATTTTTTCACCGAATCAGCGGTTCGTTGGATGATCTGTACATTGTCTCAGATGCAACGGACTTTTTTATTAAATCCAGGAGAATGTTTATCGTGGCTATAAGACTCGAAGACAAGAAGGCGATTGTCGCTGACGTTAACGAGACTGCGGTCAATGCTTTGTCACTGGTTATTGCTGATGCTCGCGGCGTTACAGTCGCAAAAATGGACACTTTACGTAAGCAGGCGCGTGAAAACAATGTGCGATTGCAGGTTGTTAGAAACACGCTGGCTCGCCTTGCTATCAAGGATACCGAGTTTGAATGCGTTGAAGATTCATTAAAAGGGCCCAGCATATTCGGATTTTCCATGGAAGATCCGGGTGCAGCAGCACGTCTATTCAAGGATTTCGCGAAAGAAAACGAAAAATTTGAAATTAAGGCGCTGGCTGTTGGTGGCAAATTATTAGAAGCATCTCAGCTTGATGTACTGGCGAAGTTGCCAACACGCGATCAGGCATTGGCCATGTTGATGGGCGTAATGATTGCACCGGTTACCAAACTGGCGCGTACGTTCAACGAAGTGCCGAGCAAGATTACACGAGCTGTTGCAGCCGTGCGTGATCAGAAAAAAGACGCAGCCTGACCTAGTCATTTGCAGTGCATAACACAGGCAAACGTAATGCACTGAATGCCATCAGTATTGCATAAATCCTTTTGAATATAAAAACTGGAGATAGAGTAATGGCTCTTTCTAAAGAAGATATCCTCAACGCAATTGCCGAAATGTCTGTTATGGACGTGGTTCAGCTCGTTGAAGCAATGGAAGAAAAATTTGGCGTATCTGCCGCTGCTGCTGTCGCTGCAGCGCCTGCTGCCGCTTCTGATGCGCCTGCAGCTGAAGAGCAGACAGAGTTTGATGTTGTTCTGACCGCTGCTGGCGAGAAGAAAGTCAACGTCATTAAAGTTGTTCGTACACTGACTGGACTTGGCCTGAAAGAAGCCAAGGAACTGGTTGATGGCGCACCGAAGACTGTCAAAGAAGCAGCTTCCAAAGCCGATGCGGACGACGCCAAAAAGCAACTTGAAGAAGCTGGTGCTAGCGTAGAGCTGAAATAAGTTGCTTTTGAATTCGAAGCCAAAGTTTGATTTGGCTTGAGGCTGGCGGGAATTGCTCGCTGGCCTTTTTCCGTTTGTGCTAATGATTTGAAAGTTGGACTGGTTTGGAAAAAAACCACGCGAATCTGCTTCTGGGACCAATGCAGGGATTGAACGGGTTATATTCCGTATATGTTGGCATTTTTAATTGCAGCATGTCGAGGAATTTCAATCGCGCATGTCAAAGATCCACAGCGTTGTGCAGGTTCCAATTGTAAGTGCCGTATCGAACGGCTACACCAGGAAGCGACTCTCTTCCGCCGTCATGCCTATACAACGCCCCGTGAACAAGCTGAGGAATACTGATGGCTTACTCATACACTGAGAAAAAACGTATCCGCAAGGATTTTGGCAAGCTGCCGCACGTCATGGATGTTCCATATCTGCTGGCCATACAAATGGATTCATACCGGAATTTTACGCAATCCGACCTTACGCCGGACAAGCGCGCCGAGATTGGTCTGCACGCAGCCTTTAAATCTGTGTTCCCCATAGTAAGCTATTCTGGCAACGCTGCATTGGAATATGTCAGTTACAACCTGGGCAAGCCGGTTTTTGACGTGTCCGAATGCGTATTGCGGGGCGCTACCTATGCGGTACCGCTGCGTGTCAAAGTACGACTGATTATTTATGACAAAGAGTCGTCCAACAAGGCAATCAAGGATATCAAGGAGCAGGAAGTCTACATGGGCGAGATTCCGCTCATGACCGATAACGGTACCTTTGTCATTAATGGTACCGAGCGGGTTATCGTTTCCCAGTTGCACCGATCGCCGGGTGTGTTCTTTGAGCATGACAAAGGTAAAACCCATTCGTCGGGAAAGCTGCTGTATTCAGCGCGCATCATTCCCTATCGCGGGTCATGGCTGGACTTCGAATTCGATCCGAAGGACCTGGTTTTTGTTCGTATAGATCGCCGCCGTAAATTACCGGCGACCATCCTGCTGCGTGCGCTGGGCTATGAAGCCCAGGATATTCTCGATATGTTTTTCGAGACCAACAAATTCAAACTGTCCAATGCCGATGGCACGGCCCGGCTGGAGCTGGTTCCCTCACGTCTGCGTGGGGATGTCGCTACACTGAACATTACCGACAAGGACGGCAACGTTATTGTCGAAGAAGGTCGCCGTATTACTGCGCGACATATCCGTCAGATGGAAAAAGCCGGCGTTGACGAGCTTTCCGTATCACGTGATTATCTGTTGGGGCGCTCCCTGGCAAAAGATGTTGTCGATCCCAAAACCGGCGAGTTACTGCTGGAATGCAATACCGAAATTACCGACGATACACTCGCGACACTGACCAAGGCTGACATCGGTGAGATCGAAACACTGTTCACCAACGAACTGGATTGCGGATCGTTCGTGTCCGATACATTGCGCTCCGATCCGACCCGTACGCAACTGGAAGCACTGGTCGAGATTTACCGGATGATGCGACCCGGCGAGCCACCTACCAAGGAATCCGCTGAAACCCTGTTCCAGAACCTGTTCTTCAGCAATGACCGCTATGATCTGTCTGGCGTGGGCCGCATGAAATTCAATCGGCGCCTGGGTCGTGAGGAAGAAACCGGTGAAGGCACATTGTCGAACGACGATATTGTCGATGTGATGAAAACCCTGATTGATATCCGAAACGGTAAGGGCAATGTCGATGATATCGATCACCTGGGTAACCGCCGTGTGCGGTCGGTCGGTGAAATGGCGGAAAACCAGTTCCGCGTTGGACTGGTTCGGGTTGAGCGCGCCGTAAAAGAGCGCCTGTCAATGGCGGAAAGCGAAGGTCTGATGCCGCAGGATCTGGTTAACGCCAAACCTGTTGCGGCTGCCGTGAAGGAGTTCTTCGGCTCCAGCCAGCTGTCCCAGTTTATGGACCAGAACAACCCGCTCTCGGAAGTGACCCACAAGCGTCGTGTTTCGGCCCTGGGCCCAGGTGGTTTGACGCGTGAGCGTGCAGGCTTTGAAGTGCGAGATGTGCATCCGACCCATTACGGTCGTGTTTGCCCTATCGAAACGCCAGAAGGACCGAATATCGGGCTGATCAACTCACTCGCGACCTATGCGCGCACCAACAGCTACGGCTTTCTTGAAAGCCCGGTACGCAAGGTCGTCAATGGCCAGGTGACGGATGAAATCGAATACCTCTCGGCCATTAATGAAGCCAGATATGTCATTGCCCAGGCGTCGGCACCGCTAAACAGCGAGGGCCGCCTGATCGAAGACCTGGTATCGGCACGGTATCAGAACGAGTTTACGCTGAAGCAGCCGGAAGAAGTCGAGTATATGGATGTATCGCCGCGCCAGGTTGTGTCGGTTGCTGCGGCCCTGATCCCGTTCCTGGAACACGATGACGCCAACCGGGCATTGATGGGTTCGAACATGCAGCGCCAGGCCGTTCCCACATTGAAAGTGGAAAAGCCGCTCGTCGGTACGGGAATGGAGCGGCACGTGGCCTCCGATTCCGGTGTATGCGTTGTCGCCCGTCGCGGCGGAGTCATCGAGCGTGTGGATTCGGCCCGGGTGGTCGTGCGCGTTGCCAACGAAGAGGTTGTCGCCGGCGAAGCCGGGGTCGATATCTACAATCTTGTCAAATACACCCGATCGAACCAGAACACCTGTATAAACCAGCGGCCTATTGTGCGGACCGGCGATGTCGTCAGTCGGGGTGATATTCTCGCGGACGGTCCTTCGGTTGACCTGGGTGAGCTCGCGCTGGGTCAGAATATGCGCATCGCGTTTATGCCCTGGAACGGTTTTAACTTTGAGGATTCGATCCTGGTTTCCGAGCGCGTGGTCCAGGAGGACCGGTTTACCACCATACATATACAGGAACTTACCTGTATCGCCCGTGACACCAAGCTCGGCTCCGAAGAAATCACGGCTGATATACCCAACGTGGGGGAAGGTGCACTGTCCAAACTGGATGAATCCGGTATCGTCTATATTGGTGCGGAAGTTGGTCCCGGCGATATTCTGGTGGGCAAGGTGACGCCCAAAGGTGAAACCCAGCTAACGCCGGAAGAAAAACTGCTGCGCGCCATTTTTGGTGAAAAAGCCTCCGATGTTAAGGATACGTCGCTGCGCGTTCCGACCAGTACCCGTGGCACCGTTATTGATGTACAGGTATTTACACGCGATGGTCTCGAAAAGGACCACCGTTCCCTGGAAATCGAAAAAAGCCAGCTCGAGATTGTTCGCAAGGATCTGAACGAAGAGTACCGTATTGTTGAGGCGGCAACTTTTGAGCGGCTGCGCAGTGCGCTGCTGGGTCAGGCGGCTGCAGGCGGCAAGGGCATCAAGAAGGGCACCGTCCTGACAGATGAACTGCTTGATTCCATCGACAGAAAAGAACTGTTCAAGCTGCGGATGGAAGATGAAGCGCTTAACGAACAGCTGGAAGCGGCTGAGGCACAGCTTCAGGATCGTCGCAAAAATCTGGATGAACGCTTCGAAGATAAAAAGCGCAAGCTGTCTTCCGGCGATGATCTGGCGCCCGGTGTACTGAAAATCGTTAAAGTGTATCTCGCCATCAAGCGTCGTATCCAGCCGGGTGATAAAATGGCCGGCCGTCATGGTAACAAAGGTGTTATCTCCGTCATTATGCCGGTAGAAGACATGCCCTATGACGAAAACGGCGAGCCGGTGGATATCGTGCTTAATCCGCTGGGCGTGCCATCACGCATGAACGTCGGCCAGATTCTGGAAACGCACCTCGGGCTCGCCGCCAAGGGGCTGGGTCAGAAGATAGACCGTATGCTGCAACAGCAGAACGCGCTGGCCGAGCTGCGCAAGTTCCTGGACGAGATCTACAACCAGACGGGTGATTCCAAGGCCCGGGTTGATCTGGGTGAGCTTACCGATACAGAACTGCTGGATATGGCGCGCAATCTGTGTGGCGGTGTGCCTATGGCCACGCCGGTATTCGATGGTGCGCATGAGTCTGAGATCAAAGCGCTCCTGCGTCTGGCAGATATGCCCGAATCCGGTCAAATGACACTGTACGACGGACGTTCCGGCGATACCTTTCAGCGTCCGGTGACAGTGGGATACATGTACATGTTGAAGCTGAACCACCTGGTCGATGACAAAATGCATGCCCGTTCTACCGGCTCATACAGTCTCGTTACTCAACAACCGCTTGGTGGTAAGGCCCAGTTCGGCGGACAGCGATTCGGAGAGATGGAAGTCTGGGCACTGGAAGCCTACGGCGCTGCCTATACCTTGCAGGAGATGCTCACAGTCAAGTCGGACGATGTGGCGGGCCGTACCAAAATGTACAAAAACATTGTTGATGGCGACCATCGAATGGAGCCCGGTATGCCCGAATCATTCAACGTGCTGGTCAAAGAGATCCGTTCTCTGGCAATCAACATTGAACTGGAACAAGACGCCTAGTTGGCATTGGTGTGAGCCGGGCACAATAGTCCGGCCAGACTACGGGGCGGCCACACGCCGCTTCAGGACAGGCACAAGCTAGATCCGCAATCGAAGGCAGCAGTCCGGCTCTACAGGCCGGATTGCATTGCCAGGTGGCACCCACTGGAGGAATGGCCTTGAAAGATTTATTACATTTGCTTAAGAACCAAGGGCAATCGGACGAGTTCGACGGAATTCGAATCGGGTTGTCGTCGCCCGATATGATCCGGTCGTGGTCTTATGGTGAAGTTAAAAAGCCGGAAACGATCAATTACCGCACTTTTAAGCCGGAGCGGGAAGGGCTGTTCTGCGCCAAAATATTTGGTCCGGTAAAAGATTACGAATGTCTGTGCGGCAAATACAAGCGCATGAAACATCGTGGCATTATCTGTGAGAAATGTGGCGTTGAGGTTACGCTGGCGAAAGTGCGACGTGACCGCATGGGTCACATCGAACTGGCCAGCCCGGTTGCGCATATCTGGTTTCTGAAGTCATTGCCCAGCCGGATAGGTCTGCTGCTGGATATGACACTGCGCAGTATAGAGCGGGTGTTGTATTTCGAATCTTACGTTGTCGTTGAGCCGGGTATGACGACACTGGAGCGCGGTCAACTATTGACTGACGAACAGTATTTTGAAGCCATGGAAGAGTTTGGCGACGAATTTGAAGCCAAGATGGGTGCCGAGGCCATTCAGCGCCTTATGTCGGACATCGATCTGGAGCATGAAGCCCAGCGACTGCGTGAAGAGATCCCGGAAACCAACTCTGAAACCAAAATCAAGAAGCTGTCCAAACGTCTGAAGTTGATCGAGGCGTTTCTGCAGTCCGGCAACAAGCCGGAATGGATGGTCATGGAAGCGCTGCCCGTGTTGCCGCCGGATCTGCGACCCCTGGTACCACTGGACGGTGGTCGTTTCGCCACGTCGGATCTGAATGATCTGTATCGGCGGGTAATCAACCGCAATAACCGACTGAAGCGTCTGCTGGACCTGAACGCGCCCGATATCATTGTACGTAACGAGAAGCGCATGCTGCAGGAGGCGGTTGATGCACTGCTGGACAACGGTCGCCGCGGACGTGCAATCACGGGTTCCAACAAGCGTCCACTGAAGTCACTGGCTGACATGATCAAGGGTAAACAGGGTCGTTTCCGCCAGAACCTGTTGGGTAAGCGCGTCGATTATTCCGGACGGTCTGTTATTGTGACTGGTCCAACCCTGCGCCTGCATCAGTGTGGGTTGCCCAAAAAAATGGCCCTTGAACTGTTCAAGCCGTTTATCTTCAGCAAACTCGAATTGCGTGGTCTGGCGACAACCATTAAGGCCGCCAAAAAAATGGTCGAGCGCGAAGAAGCCGTGGTCTGGGATATTCTCGACGAGGTGATTCGTGAGCACCCCGTACTGCTGAACCGCGCGCCCACCCTGCACCGATTGGGTATCCAGGCGTTCGAACCGGTGTTGATTGAAGGTAAGGCAATCCAGCTGCACCCACTGGTCTGTGCGGCCTATAACGCCGACTTCGATGGGGACCAGATGGCAGTGCACGTACCGCTGACCATTGAAGCCCAGCTCGAGTCGCGGGCCTTGATGATGTCGACCAACAACATCCTGTCTCCAGCGTCCGGTGAGCCGATCATCGTGCCCTCGCAGGACGTGGTGCTGGGGCTCTACTGGATGACTCGCGAGCGAGTCAATGCCCGCGGCGAAGGCATGATATTTTCCGACTCCCGAGAGGTCTCGCGAGCCTACTATTCCAAATCGGTTGACCTGCAGGCCCGTATCAAGGTACGGATTCGCGAGGTTACGGTCAGCGAGGAGGGCGAGCGAATCGTCAAAAATATGCTGGTAGAGACCACTATCGGCCGGATCCTTCTGTGGGAAATAGTACCCGAAGGCGTTCCTTTCGAGATGATCAACCGTGCGATGGTGAAAAAGGCCATTTCCGCGGTGATCAACTTCTGTTATCGCGTTGTCGGTCTCAAGGCGTCCGTCATTTTTGCTGACCAGCTGATGTACATGGGTTACGACTTCAGTACTAAATCGGGTTCGTCTATCGGCGTTAATGACTTCATCATACCCGAAGAAAAAACGCCCATTATCAATCAGGCGGAAAACGAAGTTAAAGAGATCGAATCGCAGTATGCCTCCGGTCTGGTGACTCAGGGCGAGAAGTACAACAAGGTGATCGATATCTGGTCTCGCGCCAACGACCTTGTTGCGAAATCCATGATGGAAGGGATTTCCAAGGAGAAAGTGGAGAACCGGGATGGCGACGACGAATTTCAGGCGTCGTTCAATTCCGTCTTTATGTATTCCGATTCGGGTGCCCGGGGTTCACCGGCACAGATCCGTCAGCTGGCCGGGATGCGTGGTCTTATGGCGCGTCCCGACGGCTCGATCATCGAAACCCCGATTACCGCCAATTTCCGGGAAGGCCTGAATGTACTTCAGTACTTTATTTCTACGCACGGTGCCCGGAAAGGGTTGGCCGATACCGCACTGAAGACCGCGAACTCCGGGTACCTGACACGTCGGCTGGTGGATGTGGCCCAGGACGTGGTCGTGACCGAGAACGACTGTGGAACGGATCAGGGCGTACAGATGACGCCGGTTATTGAAGGTGGTGATGTCATCGAATCGCTGGGTGACCGGATCCTGGGGCGTGTGGTTGCCCGTGATGTTATCCGGCCGGACAGCGACGAGATACTGGTGCCGGCGGGTACCATGATTGACGAAAAATGGGTCGAGCGCATCGAAAGTATGGGTATTGATGAAGTGTCGGTCCGCTCGCCCATCGCCTGCGAAACCCGCTACGGGATCTGCTGTCAGTGTTACGGCCGCGACCTGGCACGGGGGCATCGGGTTAACGTGGGTGAAGCAATCGGCGTTATTGCGGCGCAGTCAATTGGTGAGCCGGGTACCCAGCTCACCATGCGGACGTTCCACATCGGTGGTGCCGCCAGCCGGACATCGTTGGCTGACAGCGTGCAGACCAAACAGGACGGCATTGTACGGCTGCACAATATCAAGGTGGTTACCCGTAACGATGGTAGTCTGGTGGCGGTATCCCGCTCCGGTGAACTGGCACTGGCCGACAAGGCTGGCCGTGAGCGCGAGCGTTACAAAATTCCCTACGGCGCCGTTATCGCGGTCAAGGAAGGCGAAGAGGTTGCTGGCGGTACGATTATCGCCAAATGGGACCCGCATACTCACCCCATCATCACCGAAGTGGCCGGTAAGGTTGCCCTTACCGGGATGGAAGACGGCTTGTCCATACGCAAGCAGACCGACGAACTGACCGGCCTGTCGTCCACCGAAATTCTGGACCCGGCCGAGCGGCCCGCTGCCGGCAAAGACCTGAAGCCGGCGGTGACGTTGCTGGATGACAAGGGCAAAGAGCTTACGCTGGCCAACTCCAATCAGCCGGCACACTATCTGTTGCCGTCGGGTTCCATCATGAGTCTGAGTGATGGTGATACCGTATCGGTGGGTGATGTTATTGCGCGAATTCCGCAGGAAGGATCCAAAACACGGGACATCACCGGTGGTCTGCCACGGGTAGCCGATCTGTTTGAAGCGCGTAAACCAAAAGAAGCGTCAATCCTGGCGGAAATTTCCGGCACCGTGTCATTCGGCAAGGAAACCAAAGGCAAGCGACGTCTGGTCATTACGCCAACCGAAGGCAAGGTCCTCGATGACGGTTCGACCCATTATGAAGTGCTGATTCCCAAGCACCGGCAGCTCACGGTATTCGAAGGCGAGACCGTTGCCAAGGGAGAGGTCGTCTCGGATGGCCCGTCAAACCCGCATGACATTCTGCGGCTGCAGGGTGTTGAGGCGTTGACGCATTACATAACCAATGAGATCCAGGAAGTTTACCGTCTGCAGGGTGTAAAAATTAACGATAAACATATTGAGGTGATCGTGCGGCAAATGCTGCGCAAGGTAGAGATCACCGATATGGGCGAGTCCGAGTATGTCAAAGGCGAGCAGGTTGATTATTACCGCGTGCAGGAAGCCAATGAAAAACTGCGGGCGGAAGATCGGCAGCCTGCCCGTTACGAGCGGCTGTTGCTCGGTATAACCAAGGCGTCGCTGGCAACCGAATCGTTTATATCGGCTGCCTCGTTCCAGGAGACCACGCGGGTGCTGACCGAGGCGGCCGTGACCGGCAAGCTGGATGAGCTGCGCGGCCTAAAGGAAAATGTGGTCGTCGGTCGTCTGATTCCGGCAGGAACCGGTCTCGCCTATCATGCGGAACGACGTCGCAAGCGCGAGATGCCGGATGCAGCGTCAGAAGGTGTCAGCGCGGCGGAAGTGGAAGCTGCTTTGACCGAAGCGTTGAAATCCAGCGCGGAGTAGGTTCTGGTCGCCGTTTGGTGGCTTGACTGAGTGAGGTGGTGCCAGTAGAATGCGCCACCCGCTTTTTTAGTGGGAGGGCGGCTGTTTGCCCCCGCCTTGGAAAATTGCTTCACACTTTTGTTGGGGCAAGTAATCATTTATTAGTTGGAGTTCAGTTTCATGGCAACGATCAACCAGTTGGTTCGTAAGCCGAGAAAACGCAAAGTACAGAAGAGCGACGTCCCTGCATTGCAGCGTTGTCCTCAGCGTCGAGGTGTTTGCACACGTGTTTACACCACTACACCCAAAAAGCCCAACTCGGCACTGCGTAAGGTTTGTCGTGTACGCTTGACCAATGGCTATGAGGTGTCTTCCTATATCGGCGGTGAAGGTCACAATCTGCAGGAGCACAGCGTGGTGTTGATTCGTGGCGGTCGGGTAAAAGACCTGCCAGGTGTCCGGTACCATACTGTTCGTGGGTCTCTGGATACTTCAGGTGTCAACAACCGTAAGCAGGCACGTTCCAAATACGGTACCAAGCGGCCCAAGTCATAGGGTCGGATGGTTGTTGCATCCCGGTTTTTTCGAGTAGGAACCAGTAAGGCCGAGTGGGCACGTCAGCGTGTCGCATCCCGGACAATCCTGAATGTAAAGTGAGTTTAGTTTATGCCAAGAAGAAGAGTTGTCGCCAAGCGCGAAGTGCTGCCCGATCCCAAATTCGGGAACCAGACGCTGGCGAAATTTATGAATCACGTCATGGTGAGCGGTAAAAAATCCGTAGCAGAACGAATAGTATACGGTGCATTGGAGATAGTCGAAGAGCGCCTGAAGAAAAACCCGGTTGAGGTTTTTGAAGAAGCCCTGGACAATATAGCACCGTTGGTGGAAGTTAAATCCCGCCGTGTTGGTGGTGCGACCTACCAGGTGCCGGTGGAAGTGCGTCCCTCGCGACGTACCGCATTGGCGATGCGCTGGCTTGTAGAGTATTCTCGTGGCCGGGGTGAAAAATCCATGCCGCAGCGTCTGGCTGGCGAACTGATCGATGCCTCCCAGAATAAAGGCGGTTCAGTCAAGAAGCGCGAAGATGTTCACCGCATGGCAGAAGCCAACAAGGCATTCTCCCACTTCCGTTTCTAATGCACGTTATGCATTGATCAAAGGCAGCCCTTTCGCTGCCTTTTCCTTGTTCTGTCGTAACTATTCAGCTCTGGCCGTAACCGGGCAAATCGGGGCGTGAGCTGAAACTTGAGCTGAAACTCGAGCTGAAAAAAGTTACGTTCCGTCAATTCAAAAATCTTGTGGGAGGTTGCTGTG
>CAYSTJ010000076.1:0-12383 GCA_964434105.1 uncultured Cellvibrionaceae bacterium
GCTTATGGTTATAGTAATGAGCGGCCCCCTCGGCAAATCTGCCAATCCCTGACAACCACTCTCCATGGATCGTGAACAACAGTCGGTAGTGAGGAGGCGACCTGACTAAGATACTTCAGGCTGCCCCCCTCCTCTACCGGCCATTGACTACAAGACCTGTAAGACATTTGCCATAATCTCAATTTGGGTGATCCGAAATTGCGGTGTCGATTAAAAATGGCGGATTTGGGTGACAGGCAGATAGCTCTGTCAGAATCACCACGATGCTTCCTTGAATATGGAAACAGCAAAATTGGAAGCGAGTCCAAGTTGGTTCCACGTGGCTGATGAACGGCGAGAGTTATTTCACCGTCCCAATACTTTATTGTTTTTGATAGGACCGGCATCGAGCAGGTTCTGAGGAGATGATTGAATGAATATGAGGTCCAAACTCCGAATTGCTTTGTTGGCTCTTGTCGTTTCCCTAGTTTCCAATGCAACCTGGATAAGCGCTTGGGCGCAATCTTCAAATCCTGACTCTGGTGCATCTATCGAATCACTAAAAGTTGATAGGGTTGTGACGTGGGAGTATTTAGTAAAAACGTTTCAGGTCCCGGGGATTGATAAAACTTCGGGTGACTTTCTCCGTCAGAGCCTAAATGACGCAGGCGCTTCAGGTTGGGAATTGGTCAACGTTATCCATGATGGTCGGGACGGCGCAATGGCAACATTCAAGAGGAGGAAATAATATGCTCTTCGTACAGTGGGGGCATCACTGTAGTACGCTTATATTGTATTCATGTTCAGTATCGTGGCGTATTGGACATGGCATTTATATCTGAAGGATGGTCGTCGATAGTATTAGGATACTAGGGTAAATCATATGAATCGCGTCTTTAATCGCTATACCGGTACGGCCTTCCGCTATCGTAGTTTTAGCACTCCAGGGGTAGAGAAAGCGGAATGCAAAAGACGCTTGGAGGAAATAATCGTGGATGGGAAGTTTTGGTTTTCTCGACCCGACAAATTAAATGATGTCCATGAGTTCAATCCAGAAGTTGTTCGTGATCCTCTGGCAGCACGAACTAGATTGACGAAAAAGCTAAAGGAAAGAGGAGTTGCTGCAAATTCAAGCTATGTCTCTGATCTTATGCAGCGGCAGTGGCAGGTAATTCAAGAAAATCCTGTTCAAAAGCTGCTGAGTGATTGGGGGATTTGTTCAATGTCTAAGTCCGGGACTCTGCACACTCAATGGGCTTACTATGGAGGAAATCACTTTGGATATGCAATCGAAATAGATGTACCGAAGGAGTTAGCGTGCTATGAAGTTATTTATACCGACACGCGCCCAGTAATTCATTTCCCTAATTGTTTAAATGGAATTAAATTGGAAGAGGCTATGTGTATTGCTCTGTCTAAGAGCACGGAATGGGAAAAGGAGAAGGAAGTGAGGTGGATCTCAAACGCACCAGGCTTGTATGCCGTAAAAAAATACATCAAAAGTATTGTATTTGGCGCGCGAACGGATCCAGACGACAAAGACTATGTTCGTGATTTAGTCAACGCCAATAATCTGCCTATCCAACTTCGTCAATGCAAGGTGACGCAAGGGCGGTTCGATTTGGAAATCGTCCCTTACTCAGACTGATCTAGATCGCCACTCCAGTCTAAGTTTGGTGAAAAATTACAAAATGATTACGGTCCCTCGATGTGCGCTCGCCAAGGCCATTGGACTACTTTCGTCTCCACTCCCAAGGTGGAACCCTCTCATTCTCTGGCAATTGCCAAAGTCCGACTTTAGCTGCCTTAGCGCGGTCATGAAGATCAAAAGCATCTTGTCCTGTGCATATTGTGGGTAGACCCAGCAATTGCCAGTTTCTACTAAGCGTTGATTAATGTTAACGCCATTTGCAGTGACATTCCCTACGATCCGGCCGTAGCGATCAGTATCTAGAGCCTGAACGGTGACAGGTTCTTTGCCTATGAACATTCTTAAAGCTTCTGTAGCGTTGCGGCCCCATGGTTGACCTCGCTCTGGACAGTCGATGCCAGCGAGTCTAATTTTGATCTGTTTGTTTGAGGCCGAGAGCAGTGTTAGGGTGTCGCCATCAGAGACCTTAATAACGGGCGCAGATAGCGTGTTCTCTGCGAAGCCAGAGGGAGTCGTTAACAGCAACGATACTATGATAAAAAGTATTTTCATAAATTGACGGACTCAACTAATTTCTCACCTGTTCCTCTCCAAATGCGTAGAAGAGTTCGAGGGCAAGTTCTTCCGCGATCTTCATTGGGTTTTGGCCCGCCTCACGAATATGGAACGGCCAATCTAGCGTTGATCCTTTGCCTGGATACGGAATGAATTCCCGGTCCACCGTACTTTGTAGCCAAAGATGTGTGCGATCTACACTTGCTAGTGTACACGCGATTACATATGGCACGTCGGTTCGGGAAAGCTCCAGGCATTCATTGAGCATAAAGGTAAATGCCCTAAAGAAATCAGCGAGGGTGGAATAAACACCCCAACTTTTAGTGCCGTCCTCTAGCCTTTTATCCCGGAAACCTGACCAGCTCGCGGATAGATAGCCAGTGCGATGAATTTCGGTTCGCCAGGCGGAAATTGTTTGATCCCGATCATCAATTCCAGCGATACCATCGATTGTTGGGCTAGGTCTACAGGTGGTGTACAAGTCAATGTGGTGGAAGACGTGACGACGGCTAGTACCGCGGATGATGTTTTTGAATGGCTCTGACAGTACGTCCCATTTTGATTCTGGAGAAATCAGTGGGACCGCTTGAATGAAAAAATAAGGCTTGCTTGTGTCATGGTGGCCGAATACTTCGGCTTTCCTATTAGCAATTGTGCGCTTGGCCTTCTCTTCTGCGGAAGCCTTTGTGAAAAACGCTTCTCCAATATCATATGTTGTCATTCTGAAGATCGACTCCGAGTGACGTTTGTAAAAAATGTTATGACCATCAAGCGTTACCATGTGTGGCCTATTGAAACTCGGCGGAACATGCACGATGAGGCAGCTGAGATTTGTGCCAACATCAATATTGATAACTTGTAGCCCAGGAATAGACGGGTCAATACTGCTGGCCGCTGATTGTTCAATCTGACGCGCCAGCTTGTCCCCATTTTCAAGACCTATGATTGGACTCTTGTTGTCGGATAATTTGGTGGGGTCGTCGCAACCGTAAATAATGTGACCGCCGGCGGCGTTCGCGAAAGCTGAGATGTCTTTAAGCATCTCTAGCTTGGCTTGGCTACTCGAAAGATTGATGCTTCTTTTGTAGTCCAGTGTCTGACATTCATTGATTTTCAGACTGAGGAACACCTCCAATTGCTGCCGATCCATCTTTGATATTTGCTGTAGTGTCAGGTGCATGGTTTTCTCTTCATAGCTCTATGTCATCGAATTCAGCAGCTTTTATGACGGAATTCCGAATGATTTATAAGAAACGCTGGTGAATCAACCTCGCGTTGAGTTGTTCTTTAGGATTTCTTTCATAAGATCATCCGCCTCTCTCTTAACCCACCCACTCCACCCGGGCTGGTCTGGATCTATTCGTTTCTCTGTCCGAAAACGTTCTTTTACGATGTTCAAGCAATATGCCTCTAGCTGGGCTTTGGAGAGATTTCGCGGATCTACCGGCTTATTCTTTTCTGGGGCTCTTTTTGCGTAACGCTGGTGGAGCTCCTCAAGTAAAGCTGCAGTGTTTTCGTTGAGAAGATCAACATCTCTTTCTGTTAGATCTGCCGTGACTACTGATGTCCGGTCTGACCGTTCCTTCGTGCCAGACACACCGAAGAGCTTTTTTGCGCATTCTGACCCATATATTCGGAGGTTTTCCCCCTCTCGAATAACATGTACTGCGCGGTAAACAGACCGGCCACATTGCTGGGCCTGGCAGAGAACGGGCTTGGTTTCTGGCACTTCGATTACGGCTAAAAGCTCTATGTCATTCATTATATTTCTCGGATGATTCGCTCTCCATTTCAGAGATGCTGTCTGGTTAATCTGAGCTTGGCCTGATAGCCGGTCATGGCGTTGGCAGATAGAGAATCTTTGTTGGTCAGCTTCTAAAACGGACAGTCTGGATTTCCGGGGATGTATGGCAAGGTGTAATGGAACCTCTCTGTCGAATGATCGAACTTGCCCGGATTTGCATTTTCGGCCGCCGCCCAACCTTCGTCCCATGCGTCCGATCGTTGCCAGTCGTTTTGATTGAAGGGATTTTCGCAATAATGGCGGCAAGCCATAAAGCGTCATATCCCATTCTGTATGCATGATCCAGGATCGCTTTTTCAGCGATCGGATCAAAAAGATCTTGGGGAGGCCGCTGTTCGATTTGGTAAACTCGTTTCTCTGCCATACAGTGTCCCTGCTCACTCAGCTTACGCTGCCATTTCATGATGATAATACACTGGCTCTTTTTCCCGCAGGATGGCCAACAGGTCATCGTTACTTTTGCCTTCAGGAGTTAGCCACTCGTCAATCAGGTCTTGCCGTAGGAAAATTGGGCAGCGATCGTGTCCGCAATCCGCGATTTCCGGCGGAGGGTCATCGGTGACGATGGCCATGGATCTGAATTGGATTTTGCCATCCAGGCTGGACCACTCGTCGAACAGCGCTGGCGCCCACATAAGCTGGCGGTTGTCGGGTGCGAAGCTCACCTGCACTTTGTTCCCTTTCGGATCCTCGACCCACTCGTGAAAGCGCACAAAGGGTAAAAGTGCGTGGTTCCGGCCAAGCAGCTTGCTCCAGGTCGGTCGGGTCTGCAGGCTATCGATTCGGCAGTTGAACAGGTTGTATTTTGAGGGGATTTCGTGAGGCGTGCCCTTCGGTCTCACGCGGTATCGCATCGGGACCAGTTTTCGTCTCCCCTCCTCCCTGACGATCACAGGGGCAAAATACCCCGGATACACGCGGCCTTCTGATTCTTTCAACGCATAACGGAACTGGCTTGAATTCTCTTTTGGAGTACGTTTGAGACCAAGCGCTTCTTTCAGCTGCTCCGGTGTCAGTTGCTTCTCTACTGCCTGAAGCCCGAAAAAGTCCAGTTGGGCTTGCTTATCCAGGACTGCATCAAGAGCCCGTTCGACAACGGAAATGTCGCGCTCAATCGAAACCGAATAACACATAACCCCTTCTCCACCGCCCTAATCTACTGGTTAGCCGAAAACGTTCTAAGCCGGCAAGTTGACCAGGTACTCTGGTCACGTTATATACTGTATATAAACACAGTATTGATTTAGATGGTATGTCACACGATCCACTTCAGCCAACGGACCAGGCCCTCGACCAACTCCTACGTAGGCCAGACATCTGGCGAGGCCACGCGCATCACTTTGCTGGCGACAGGTCGGCTGGAGTTTCGACCGGCTATGCTGAGCTTGACGGCGCCCTACTGCACCGCGGCTGGCCCTGTGGCGCACTGGTGGAAATCTGCCAAGCCACTTATCAGGCTGAATTCACCCTTTTAAGCCCTGGCATACTCGCCAGCCCTGGGTTTGTCGTACTGCTAAACCCGCCCAGCCAGCCTTTCGTCCACGCGCTAATTCAACGCGGAATCGACCTCGATCGGCTCGTTATCGTCGAGTCGTCCAGTCGGTCGGAGTTCCTTGGATGTTACACCGAGCTCGCCCGCACGGCGAGCTGCAGCGCGGTTGTGGGATGGCAGCCACGGGAGACTCTCACCTACACCGATGTGAGGCGGTGCGCTCTCGCCGTAGACGGCAGCAATGGGCTCTATTGGCTCATGCGCCCGAGCACCGTACAGCAGCAAAGCTCGCCCGCTGGCCTCCGGATGTTCTGTAAGCTGACCCCCGACGGCCTGGAAGTAACAGTATTCAAGCAGAAAGGCTGGCTCAAGCAGTCGGGCCGCCCGATCATGCTGCCATTGCCGGCAGAGTGGCGCGAATTTGCGCCGCCGGGAGCTATAGAAGTCGAGCAACCTGGTGCAGCTGAAGGACCAGCAAAAGGACCAGTGCAGAGGCTGCCATGAGGGCCAGACGACGGGAGCGGCTATGGCTGGCTGTTCGATTTCCTGCCCTCCCGATCTCCGCTGTTACGGAGCTGCAGGACGCTCCTCAGGCGGTGGCGGATAAGCACCGAGTAGTGGCCGTCAATCGGGCGGCACTCGCTGCGGGCGTTTACCCCGGCATGGATGTGACTACCGCCCAGCTGCTCGGCAACTGCGTATTGATTCGCCGAAATGAGCAGCTGGAAGTCACCGCTTTAGCAAGCCTGGAACTGCATCTTTATGAGATTACACCCCATATCCAGCGGCACCAGGTGCAAGACCCGGTTGCGCATGGGTTTATTTTAGAGATCTCCACTTGCCTTGCACTCTTTGGTGGGTGTGAATCTCTGGTGGCGGAAGCCTGCAGGATCTTGAGAGGCACCGGCCACCAGTTCCTAATGGCTCTGGGCCATACGGCGGCTGCGGCATGGCTACTGACTAAAACACCAAACCCTCCTCTTCAGGAAACTGGTCGAGAGGAAATCATCAGCCGCTTAAAGTTACTGCCGATTGATTTACTCGATCTGCGGGAGCACCGCGATCAGCTGCAGAAAATGGGCTTCGCGACCCTTGGCGATATTGCTGCGCAGATTGACTGCACTCGCGTTGATAGTTTGCGGAAACGGCTTGGCCAGGCGTTTGCGGGGTATCTATCAGAGCTGTTCGATATTGAGGGCGATTTCGCTCAGCGGTCGTTGTTTGAAAAGCCGGTGCCGATGCTGAAGCCTCACGAAGAATTCGATGAGGGCATTCAGTTTGATTTTCCGGTCACGGCTGTTCAGCACCTGCAGTTGCCAATGGAATGTCTATTGCAAAAAGCGGAGGAGCGCTGGCGCCGCCGGCAGCTGGAGTGCCAGTGCGTTGAGTGGCAGTTAAGAGCCATCGACGACCGTAAAGAAACCGTATCGGTCGAGGCCGACAAGCCGCAGATGAACTGGCAACTGTTCTTCGATCTTACGATGATTCATTTTGAGCATCGCGAACTGCCATTTGAGGTTGATGCATTGCGACTACTCTGCCGGCGAGAAACGCCGGTGGAAAACCGGGACTTATCGCTGAATCTACCAGGAGCAAAAAAGTCCGCTGGAGCAGACTTTGAACGGACAGCGGCGAAGCTTCGTGCCCGTGTTGGCGACGCGCGGGTTTACAAGCTCAGCTATGGTGATGCCTTTCTTCCGGAGCAGTCCCACACTCAAATCCCGCTCTCTCAAACTGCCTGCCAAGTACTGCCGCCGGTGCATCAGATAGCCAGCAGGCCTTCGTGGCTTTTCACGAAGCCAGAACCTGTGGACGTGCGCGGTGGGCGGCTGCATTGGCGCGGCTATCTTGAGTTAATGACAGGACCCGAACGCATGGCCGGGAGCTGGTGGGAAGACACTCAGGCGCGGGATTATTACGTGGCAAAACGCCATGATGCAGTGTGTCTGTGGGTTTATCGTGATTTGGTCAGTAAGCAGTGGTTTGTCCACGGCGTTTTTACCTGAACGCTAACCATGCGATACGCGCAGCTCAACACCACAACCAATTTCACGTTTCTCACCGGTGCGTCCCATCCTGCGGAACTTGTCCACCAGGCCCATACACTCGGCTATGACGCCATTGCGGTTACGGATGAGTGCTCGCTCGCCGGCATTGTCAAAGCTCATGTCGCAGCCGAAGAGGTCGGCATAAAGCTAATTGTTGGGTCAAGGTTTCGCTTATCTAACGGGATGCATGTCATCGCGATCGCACCTTCTCGGGTTGCCTATGCGGAGCTATCCGGATTTATCACCCTCGCCCGGCGACGGATGGAAAAAGGACATTACCAAGCGCACTTCGAGGATTTACGTTTCCGTCTAAAGACGTGCCTGATTATTTTGATTGCGGATCTGACTGAATCAGTGCCGGACGACACCATTGAACAACTCGCGAAATCGTTCCGAACCCGGTTATGGATTGGCATTGATCACCGGCTCCGCGGCGGAGAGCAACCGCATTTTGTTCGTTGGATTGCAATCAGCCAAAAATACCGCACTCCCCTCCTCGCCTGCGGCGAAGCGCTGATGCACGCCCCTGCGCGAAAGCCCTTGCAAGATACGCTCGCTGCAGTTCGGCATAACTGCAGCGTGGCGGAGATGGGAACCCGATTGGAGAGCAATGGAGAGGCTTATCTGAAAACCGTTTCGCAATTGAGTCAGCTATATCCGCCGGCGCTGCTGGCGGAAACGTGCGTGATTGCGGACCGTTGCCATTTCAGCATGTTGGAACTGCGGTACCAGTATCCGCGAGAGCTCGTGCCGGTTGGGTTGACGCCGATCCAACACCTACGCAATTTGGTACAGGATGGTAAACGCGAGCGATGGCCAGCTGGGCCAACGTCACAGATAGAAGAGCTGATCGAAAAAGAATTGTTGCTCATTGAGGAGCTGGAATATGAATTCTATTTCCTGACAGTTCATGACATTGTGCGCTATGCCCGGAGTCAAAATATTCTTTGTCAGGGTCGCGGGTCTGCGGCCAACAGTGTTGTTTGCTATTGCCTTTTCGTAACCGAAATTGCACCTGGTCAAATCAATGTTTTATTTGAGCGGTTTATTTCGCAAGAGCGCGATGAGCCGCCTGATATCGATATTGATTTTGAGCACCAGCGGCGCGAGGAAATCATTCAGTATATTTATCGGAAATACGGCCGCGAGCGCGCAGCAATCGCTGCGACAGTCATTTGTTATCGTCCGCGCAGCGCTGTGCGAGATGTGGGGAAGGCTCTGGGCTTTGAACCATCATTGGTAGATCACCTCGCAAAATCTATCAGCTGGTGGGATGAGCCGGAAACCCTGCATGAGCGCGTTGCCGCCGCCGGCATCGATGTTGAACAAAAGCTGATAGGCCATTTCCTCCAGCTATGCCACCAAATCCTAGGATTTCCCCGGCATCTGTCGCAGCACACAGGGGGATTCGTCATTGCTGAAGGGCGGTTGAGTGATCTGGTGCCGCTCGAGAACGCGAGCATGCCGGATCGGACGGTCATTCAGTGGGATAAGGACGACCTGGAAGATATGCGACTCTTAAAGGTGGATGTCCTGGCTCTCGGGATGCTCAGCGCCATTCGCCGAGCGTTGGAGCTAGTGAATTCCTATGATCCCACTATCAGAACACTGGCTGACATCCCACGCGAGGATCCAGCGACTTACGAAATGCTTTGCCGCGGCGATAGCACCGGTGTATTCCAAGTAGAATCGCGTGCGCAGATGGCTATGCTCCCGCGCCTACAGCCAAGGCGCTTTTATGACCTTGTGGTGCAGGTCGCGATCGTGCGTCCAGGTCCAATTCAAGGCGATATGGTCCATCCGTTCCTTCGCCGGCGCTCTGGTATTGAGCCGGTTGAATATCCGAGTGATGAAATCCGCAGTGTTCTGGAGCCGACACTTGGTGTGCCGATTTTTCAGGAGCAGGTTATGCGCCTTAGCATGCTCGCCGCTGGGTTCACTGGTGGCGAAGCCGATCAGCTGCGCCGTGCGATGACTGCGTGGGGTAAGAACTCGAAGCTTCTCCTCTTCCAAGATAAATTTATTAACGGATTGTTGGATAACGGATATTCGCAGGATTTCGCGGAGCGAACGTTCGAACAGGTTAAGGGGTTCGGTGGTTATGGATTTCCGGAAAGTCACAGTGCTTCTTTTGCGTTACTTGCATATGCATCGAGCTGGCTCAAATGCCACCACCCCGCGGCATTTTGTTGTGCACTGTTAAACAGCCAACCGATGGGATTTTATTCGCCGTCGCAGCTGCTCCAAGACTTACGCCGGCACGGTGTGCCGGTATTGGCCGTGGACGTCAACGAGAGTGAATATGACCACACGCTTGAGCGAGTGGTGACGCAGTCAGGAGTTGTACTCGGTGTGCGATTGGGGTTCCGGGAAATTAAATCCCTCAAATGCGAGGAAGGCAAAGTGATTGCAATGTGCCGTGGCGGGAAGGCTTATGCGAACGTCGATGATTTCACTCAGCGCGTTCCCCTGAGCCGCCAGTCCCTGCAGCTGCTCGCGTCGGCAGATGCGTTGCGATCGCTGCTGGGAGACCGCCATCAAGCGCATTGGCATGTAGCGGCCCCGGTGTCCCATGACCGGCTCCTGGAGGTCGCAGAGCGGGATCAGCTAGTGATGGATCCGCCCACGCTGGAAAAGGACGTTTTAGATGATTACCGGAGCCTGGGGCTGACCCTCCGAGCCCACCCAATGGAGCTTCTACGTCACCAGAGTCCATTTTCAAAATGCACGAGATGTGTGGATTTGGTGAAGCTCCGCCACAAGAGTTTGGTGCGAATTTCCGGCCTCGTCACCGGCCTGCAGAAACCAGGAACTGCGAAGGGCACCCTTTTCATGACTGTAGAGGACGAGACCGGGAACATCAATGTCGTTATTTGGGGAAGGACACAGCAGCATTTTCGGCAGACAATCCTGACCAGTCGCTTGGTGGTGGTTAAAGGCACAGTTGAAATCGCAACTGAGCACGTCGCCGAGCCTGTCGTCCATGTGATTGCCGGGCATATTGCTGACGCTACACATGAGCTGCAAACATTGGTAATAAAAGCCCGGATGTTTCGCTAAAAAGGCACAAACTGAATCGCTCATGTGTGCGGGATTTTATTCATTTCCTCCGGCCGCATCCAAATTGTTACAGCCTGAGAATATGATCAACACCTCGTGTCTGAATTTGCGCTCGCGTCGATTTTCTACGATCTATCCGTAGATTCTATTGGTCATGTACCGGAGACTAGGGTTCTGAGTCGGCTCAGCCAGATCATGCCTTTGTACGAAAATCCCAAATCGAACGGCCTCGCGATTTCCGATGAACCGTTCATTTCAACACTAATCGGAGCTAAAACAAAACGATCTGCCGCAAAGCCTGGTCTACCTATAAGGTGTAAATCTAACTCCTTCTGAGCCTCCGAGGGTGCCGAAGCCTTCAAGAACTTACGTTTCCGAAAAACGAATTTCCGCGAAAATTGGGCGATGATCGCTGTCCCCTGGCTTTCGCAGCTCACAATAAGACGGGTCAGCAAATTCGACCTTTGAGTGCTGCTCAAGTAGATTGAAGTGCTTCGAAACGAACACGAAATCCAAAATCGTGTTGTACCGGCCACACTGCGTCTTTATAAGCTGGACAGGGACAACCCATCTGAGAACACCATCAGCCGTTAGTTTTTCGTAACCGGAATTATATTTATGTATCCCATTGGACGCGTCCCAGTCATAGTTATAATCACCAACCGCAATCGTCGGAAACTTGCTCTTTTGAATCCACGTATTAATCAGCTCCGACTGAATTAACCTCGCTTCTTTATCAGAACGATATAAGTGGTTTACCATAAAGTAAAATTCAGTGGACGTCGCCTTTTCTCGAAAGAGGCCGACCAAAGCTGGACGCACCCTCTGACCGATATTGATCTCATCTAATGTGAAACGTCTGACCAACTCATACGTATTCGTGTTGTAAGCAATGGCTAAGCGGTCGTTTCGACCGGCGTCACTGATTATGAGATCAAATGGTGTTCCCGAAGCAGCAAGATAACTTTCTATGACGGGCGCCCATTTTGGCGCCACCTCAGTCAAACCATAGAAATCAACAACGTTTAACTCTCGAAGTCGAGCAAGGACCGTCTCGATTTCTGCTCGGTCCGATGCAATATTCCAGGTTACGAGCGAGAGACAATGCGATTTGGCAGTGACGCTCCAAAATGCGAATGCAATTAGAAATCTTATGGTTAACCTAGTAAGCGGGCACATAGCCATTTCGGCAATCATGGCCATTGCGGATCTCGTACCGGTAAAAAAGCGCTGGTCGCGAATGCGCAGCTAATTGCCGAACTGTGTCTTCAGAAACACCGCAATAGTGGTAAATGCTTGTATAAAACCTGCTTGACTGGAGCTCGAGCAACAAGTATTCAGCGTTTTTATCATAAAACACTCTCCTTATTGCTGAGCGGTCTCTCCACAATGGATACTCCTCGATCGGTGCAGCATCAGTATCAACCACAGAATCGCGATACATCACATCGAGCACCTCTGCGTTCAGAGTGGTAGAAACTGACGTTTATTCAATATTTACTGGGTGTGAAATCCGTACCCAGCAATCCGCCCACGAAAAAACCTATCCGCTGCCAGCAGTGCGAACAGGCAACCGAGATTATTGCCATATTCCCCCTGCGCATCCCGATTAACTTTCGCTACATGAGAACTGCCGTGCAAAACGAATAAACTGAGTCGACCGCCCAGTCCGGCACCGAGCTTTGGGAAAGCCCCAAGGCTCGCGCTCGTCCATACTGGCGGAAAATGTGAAAATGCATCGTAAGCGCTCAACAAAGCACCCGGTTGACAACCCCAAAGCTTTGCTTCATCTCT
>CAYSTJ010000077.1:0-12266 GCA_964434105.1 uncultured Cellvibrionaceae bacterium
CGGTGCGGCAAGTACGCCACCCGGGTTGCCGCGGCCAGGTCTACATTTCGAGAGGTGCCTCCAGTAGACAAGAACATATATTATCTTGTTGCGCAAAAGCATGATGCGGACATGTCAGTGACATTCGCCATTATGGTCTCCACCAACAAGACCGGCGAGAACGCGCATGTTGTGACGACTTACATTGAGGAAGCGCCACTGGAAACGGGGCTGGTAGTCGCAACACAAGACTATCGCCCCATGCAGGATAGCAAAGTGCCAGTGCCAAGACAGGTATACAAAGACGATCACCCTCTGTTGCCGCGCTACCCCGGCTCCCTTGATAGCGCGCTGCAAAAAACCGATTACGGATCGCTGGAATTGCCTGACGCATCAAAGGACGCTACGCCGAAAAATGATGCGCTACGCGGTCAGCTGCATCAGGCGATCTACATAGCCCGCGATGTTTCAGCCGAAAAGGTTTATCTGAATTACAAGTCCGCCCTGGAGCAGGCCGGCTTTACAATTTCGACGCTGTGCGAACCCGACGGTTGTCCGGTAAAGACGGACCTGAGCGAGATCGCCGTCAAGCTCTTTCCCGGTCAAAAGCCCCGGGGCCATCACGGGTACTACCTTAAGGGCGTAAAGGGTCCGGTGCATCTGGGGTTGCTGGTTACCGACGCCGAAAGAAAAGGCACGGCCTACGTTCGTCAGGCCATTATGGAAGTAGAAGAACTGGAAACCGGATTGATCGAAATCACCAGTGATGAAATCGCGCAGCAGGTTCGGCATACGGGCAAAGCGCTAATTTATGGAATCTATTTCGACACCGGTAAGGCTGAGATAAAGGCAGAGTCCAAGACAACGCTGGAGGCCATACACGGATTTTTGAAAGCGAATCCCGATATGGATTTTTATGTTGTCGGTCATACCGATGACACAGGAAAGCTCGAAAACAATCTCGCCTTATCGCGCAATAGAGCGGCAGCGGTTGTACAGGCGCTTGTGGATAGCTATGGCATCAGCGAAAAACGCCTTTCTCCACAAGGTGTGGGAGCCTTTGCGCCCGCCGCCGCCAATCAGACCGACAGTGGGCGCACGCAGAACCGGCGCGTAGAGCTGGTGTGGCGGCTATCGCAGTAGCCTGATTTACCGTGCCCCCAGCGTCGATGTCGGGGGTTTTAATCCTCGAAGCTCATCGGCCTTCTCCCTGATCATCGGGATCAACGGCTGAATATATTTGCCCTTTTCTACAAAGCAGGGCAAAACGGCCGGTCCCAACTGTGACATAACCAGGCTGGCAGTGGTAACCTGATTCATCACCATACCAGCAAATGCAGAGTCAGGCAGATCGCTCTTGCCCATTTCTTCAGCCAGGGCACGCAGCTGCTCTACATAATGCTCCATCACGCTGATCCACAGACGGCACTCTCCGTCATCGCGCTTGAACCTGGAATAACTTGCCGAGCGCTGCAAGACGATTTCTGCTCTATCGTGCATGTTCTTCAAGTTCCTGACCATGGGCGAGCGAAGCGACTGGGGCACGGCAATCATTGCCTCCAGACTGGTTGCCGATCTTCGCTGCTCTTCCTGCTGTTCCTTAAATTCCGTTTGGATGAATTCACCATGCTGTTCAAAGACATCGTTAAAAGGTGCCAGGACTGCGCGATGATCCGCATACCGAAGATCCGCTTCGGTTAAGGTGCCGGGATCGCGGTCTGTCTGTGCTGTTGAACCACTCGACAAACATAGTAATCCAGCGAGTACGGCCGCGCGGTAAATTTTTGGATACGGCTTGAACATTATTTATTCCCCACCGGGTCTGCCGGCTGGTTCCACTCCGGGCTCCGACGGCGTAAGCCCACGCAATTCGTCTGCTTTTTCCTTGAGAAACGGGAACAAGGGTTGTATGTACTTCCCTTTTTGCACGAAGCACGGCAGGACCACCGCGTGGACAGACCCTACACCGAATAAGGCTGTAGGCAACTGGTTCATCGTCATAATAGCGAATTCACCGGACGTCACGTCATTCCTGCTCATTTCTTCCGTAAGCGCACTCATTCCGTCCAGGTAAAATTGTATTACTTCGATCCATAAGCGACATTCCGCTTCGTCCCGTTTAAACCTCGTGTAGCTTTTGGACTGATCCACAGCCAACTGTACCGCGCTATGCACTTGTTTCAATTCGCGAATTAGCTGCGAACGGAGCGAATGCGGAATCTCTGGCTTTCCGGTAGGCCCCATCGACCTCAGTTGGGCTTCCATCACGGGTGCAAAAACCGTTTCCGAAAACTCCTCGTAACGTTCCATGCTCCTGCTCACAGGTTCAGTAACCTTTCGATAATCCTTGTATCTCAAGTCAGTTTCACTCGGCGCATCCCGCTCTCTATCGAGATTCGCCTGCCCCTTTGCGACGCCTGCAAAGCCAAGTAGAAATACCAGCAATACTGTTAGATGAAGTATTGGATTTTGCTTGATCATTAGTCCTTCCTCGTTGAACTACTGACTTTATGTGACTCGGGTTCGATCCCCGTCTACATGGACAGATCGGTTCAAATTATTTTAATCGACTGTGGGTGTCAGGTTGCCGAACCGCTTTGATGAAGCACGATTGGAGTCCGGTCGGATTGGCATCACTCTGTCCTGTGAGTGCCGGGGACGCAGGTCCCCGGGGATTGAGAATGCCCTACTGTGCCCGGTCACTGAGAATACAGTCAGGAGCAAAGCCTGCTGCAAGCATGGCTACGCCCCCAACCAGATAACGGAAACCGTTGTTATAACCGTTGGCGACCGTTTCCGGGTCCCGACTTTGAGCCTTGATGACGGGGAGCGCTTCTTTTTCGATCTTGCGAAATCCGGCATGACATGCCTTGCCACCGCCTGGCGGAAGCTGCTCCACCACCTTGTCCTTTACTGCCTGATATTCACCGAAAAATGCGTCCACCGCCGCCTGAACCTGCTTCACCATGGCGTCTGGCAGCGGCGTTTTCGGGTTTATACCTGGCATTCCATAATAACCTTCGTAGATGGCACCGACCGCTTCCACCGACTCCTGAAGCCGGACGAACGGGGCATAAAGGTTATGGTCAAATGAGGAATAGCCCGGCATGGTCACTAAAGTCAGGCAAAAGCAGATCAGCGGACGCAACACAAGCTTATTGATGTGTGTCATTTTAACGAGATGCCGAGCCTGTTGAAAATACACTCACTATGTCCCTTGAGCCCTTTGTATTCGGTTTGATCAGATTGCATCACATAGCTGTAACACTCGAGGGAGACCCGTATGCACTCCTCCTTCTTTACTTGCGGGTAGCGCTTCCAGATCGCCTGGTTTGAACAAAAAGGCTCCGCATCTGCGGCAGTCATGTTTTCTTCAATTTTGGGGCCGGCCAATGCGGGTGCCGCGATTGCAGCCATTAATAACAAAGTCAGTTTTTTCACAAGGTTTTCTCCCAGATTTGGATATCGGCTATTTCTCGCTATGGTGACGCCGCGAACCTTTACTCTTCCTGAACGCCATGCATACTGTAAACGGCGGCAGACTATCGCAGATCCAAAAGAATCGTGTCAATGTTGAAAGTGTGAGACGGTTCAGGAGATTGGTGTAGGCATTTTTACTTTGGCCTCCATCGGTGTCGGGCGAAATTGATGCGCTGGGCAGGGTGTACAGGCGAGGGTTCCTTTCCTTCGGCTCCCTCACTTCGCAGCCGGGCAATCGCTGGGCAGCGTTTACAGTGGTAGTACGAAAAAACACTTTCGGGAACCGCCGCCCTGTAGCGCGCTCAAACACGTTCTGCAGCCTCTCTTGCATTATTGTGATTTCAATCTGTCACAACGCCACCAACCTGCCAAACCGCAGGGCGCATTTCCGCGCAAAATTTGCTATTTTGCACACCTGCCCGCTCCCTGGCGATAGCTTTTATGGATAGTCCTGCTCACCAGCGCACCCAGCGCTACATCAACGCCCGCTCGCAGCATCCGGCCTGGCAACTGCTGGCGTCCCGCCGTGCGCCTCTGGTACTGGGTTGCCTGCAAACGTTGTTTGAGCAGGCGCATAACGGCATTTCGATGGAAGACGCCCTGCAGGGGCTGGCCGATATGCTCACCGCACACGCCAACCAGGATGCCTACGATATTGACCCCGACAACACCACCCAGCAGGCGGGGCGTGAGTTGCGCGGCTGGATCAAACGGGGGCTGGTGGTGGAGCGCGAAGGCAGGCTGTATGCCACCGATGCCCTGGAGACAGCCATACAGTTCGCGGACGGGATGGAGAACCGCATCATGACCTCCACTGCCTCGCGGCTGTCCGTGGTCCAGCGCGAGATTGAAAATCTCGAAACCGGACTGAACCCGAACCCGGCCAGTCGCATCGCCAGCCTTCGGCGTCGCATTGGCGAGCTGGAGCGGGAACTGGCGGATGCCGAAGCCGGCAAAGTGACGGTTCTGAACGAGCGGCAGGCCATTGAAGGCATTCGCGAGGTGTTCAGCCTCGCGACCAGTCTGCGCGCCGACTTCCGCCGGGTGGAAGATTCCTGGCGTATGGCAGATCGCGAACTGCGCCAGTCCATTATCAGCGAGCAGTACCATCGTGGCGACATAGTAGACCGGCTGCTGGACGGCCACGATGCCCTTCTGGACACACCGGAAGGCCGGGTGTTCGAAAGTTTTCAGCAGCAGTTGCGCCACCCGCTGGAGCTCGAACATATGAAGGAACGGCTGCGGACCATCCTGCGGCACCCGGCGGTACCCAAAGCGCTGATGCGCAATCAGCAGCGCGACCTCCGGTGGCTGGTGATGCGGCTGGTGAAGGAATCCCAGTCGGTATTTCAGGCGCGCGCCCGCAGCGAGCGGGATGTCAAAGGCTTCCTGAAAACCGGGCTGGCGGCCGAACATCATCGTGTGGGGCGACTGCTGTCGGAGGTGCTGACAGTGGCTTTGAAACTGGACTGGCAACGGCAACCGGTGCGCCGACAGGAAACCCCGCTACCACCCGTTGGTATCGTGCTGGCAGGCCTGCCGGTTGTTGAGCGGCTGCGGTTCAAGTCCGTGGACAATAAGGCCGCTGACGAACTGGATCTCAGCGCGGGGACCGGCGATCTCACCGTAATCGATGATGACTTCTGGGCTGCCTTCGACGGCCTTGACCGGGATGCACTGGTGCGCGATACACTCGCCCTGCTGGCCGAAGCGGGCCGTCCAGTGAGTATCGGCGAATTGGCCCGGCATCTTCCGCCCACGCATGACCTGGAAACCTTTGCCCTGTGGCTGGGTATGGCACGTGAAGCCGGCGTTGCGGTGGCGGAGGACGAATTTGAGGACGTGGAGCTGGTCGATCAGGATGCTCGTCGCTGGCGCTTTCGTCTGCCCTATGTCGGACTGGAAAGTGATGCGCTGAACAACATTGAGTGGGAGCTGTAAAACATGACGAGTATATTCGACCGATTGACTGGTGCTGACGCGGCCGCCGACGCTGCGGCTGAAACAGGTCTGAAAAATACGACAGACGTCGTCGATGAGCCCGGGCAACAGCGGGCCGCCCCAGCCCCGGATACCGAACCGCGCACCCCCCTACGCCTGCGCGAAGCCGCCCAGGAACTCCTCAAATACGGCCTGCTGGAAGAAAACCGCAAACCCAACCTTTACCGCCTCGTAATGACTCACGCCAGCGACGTCCGCCATATTCTGGAGCCGCTGGATCTGGCCCTTGGCCTTGACGAAGTGCGCGGGCTGGCATTTGTGACGGTCCGCCAGGGGGAAGCCGCCGAGCAGGATGAATGGTCGCACCCGCTAGTGCGGCGTCAACGCCTGAATCTGGAGCAGTCGCTGCTGGTTGCCATTTTACGCCAGCATTTTGTGGCCTACGAACAGGAAGCCGGCACCGGCGCCAGTGAGGCCATGGTCGCTATCGATGAACTGATTCCCCAGTTACAGATTTACCTCGGCGACCTTGGCAGCGATGCCCGGGAGCGCACCCGGGTTATCAACCTGCTCGACCAACTCAAGGGCCACGGCCTGGTGTCGGCCCCCGATACCCATGACCGTGTAAATATCCGGCCGATTATCGCCCACCTGGCCAATCCCGAAAACCTGCAGGCGCTGCTGCACTGGCTGCGCGAGCAGACGCGCAACGGTGAAGGCGATAATACCGAAGATGCCCTGGCGGAGAATCACCCGTGAACCAGGCCGCTCTTTTCGCCAACAGTGATACGCTTTTTCTTACCCACCTGGAGATGTACAACTGGGGCGGCTTTAACGGACTGCACTGCGCGGCCATTGATCTGAACGGCACCGCCGTGATTGGCCCCACTGGAAGCGGCAAAACCACCCTGGTGGATGCGCTGATGACCCTGCTGTGCGCCAGCCCCCGCTACAACCTGGCCTCAACCGGCGGACATGAAAGCGACCGCGATCTGGTGTCCTACGTGCGCGGCGTATCCGGTCCGGGCGACGGCAGCAGCGATCAGACCCATATTGCACGGCCGGGCAAAACCGTCACCGCTATCGCTGCCCGCTTTGCCAACGATGATAGAGCCGTACGCCTCGGCGGACTGCTCTGGTTCGAGGGCACCAGCTCCGCCGCGTCGGATCTGAAAAAGCTGTGGCTGTTTGCCGAAGCGCCAGAGCAGACTCTCGAATACTGGCTCGGCCTGCACCACCAAAATGGTATGCGTACCCTGCGGCAAATGGAAAAAGACAGCACCGGCATCTGGACCTACCCCAGCAAAAAAGGCTATCTGGCCCGGCTGCGGGATTATTTTGACGTGGGCGAAAATGCCTTTACCTTGCTTAATCGCGCCGCCGGTCTGAAACAATTAAATAGCATTGACGAAATTTTTCGTGAACTGGTGCTGGATGATCATGCCGCTTTCGATCGAGCAAACGACGTTGCCAACAGCTTCGACGATCTCACCGACATCCATGACGAACTGGAAATCGCCCGCCTGCAACAACGCGCGTTAATACCGGTCGCCGAAGGCTGGCAGGACTACCAGGCCCGGCGGCAAGTCCTGGCGGACAATGAAGCACTCAAACAGGTGCTGCCCATCTGGTATGCAGAGCAGGCACATGCGCTCTGGAAGCAATACGAACAGGCGCTGAGCGTCCGATTACAAAAAGCCCAGACCGACGAGAAGCGAGTGGAAGGCGAGTTGCAAGACCAGCAACGCATTGTGGACACTCATCGACAGGCGTATCTGAAAGCCGGCGGCGCCAACATCGAACAACTCGAAGCCCGAATTACCGACTGGCAACTCATCCGGGAACGTTGCGCCCGTCACCTCCAACAATACAAGCTATTGATCACCAATCTTGAGCTGGATGATGGTGCCGACATCGCCGCTTTGAAAGCAAACCAGGCCGAGGCTCAGGGGCGTCTGGCAAGGCTACAGCAACAGTTGAACGACGCCGGGAATCAATGTTTTGCGGACGGAATAGCCGAACGCGATGCCAAACAACAGCTGGATGCGTTGAAGCAGGAGTTGACAGAAGTTCTGAGCCGCCCAGGTTCCAATCTGCCAACACCCTTCCAGCATTTTCGGGCCGAGCTGGCAGCGCAGCTGTCGCTGAACGAAGAGCAACTGCCGTTTGTCGCCGAGCTGGTTCAAGTAAAAGAAAGCGAGCAGGTATGGCGAGGTGCCATCGAGCGGGCCATCGGCAGCCACCGCTTGCGTGTTCTGGTACCACCGCAACAGATGCCGCAGGCACTGCACTGGGTTAACCAGCGCCACAACCGACTGCATGTCAGATTGCTGGAAGTCAAAGCGCCGGCAACACAACCTACCTTTTTAGACGACGGCTTTACCCGCAAGCTGGACTACAAAAATCACCCTTTTCGCGAAGCCCTCAAAGCACTGCTGGCCGGGGTCGACCGGCATTGCGTGGACACCCCAGAACAACTGCGCACCCTGCCCCATGCCATGACACCGCAAGGGCTGATGTCGGGCAAGGCCCGTCAGTTTGACAAGCAGGATCACAAGCGTCTCAGTGAAGACTGGATGACCGGCTTCGACAACCGGGACCGTGTTGCGGCACTAAAGCAGGCGATCGAAACGGCGGAACAGTTTTGGCGAGAACAGAGTAAAGCACTCGAAGCAGCCAAAGGCATGGTATCTGATCTGCAGGCAAAAGTGGCCCTTTTGAATCGTCTCCAGGAAATTGAATTCGAACAGATTGACCTGCCCGGAGCGGAACAGACGCTCACCAGCCTGCAGGACCAACTGGCGTTGCTCACCAACCCGCAGTCAGACATCACCGCCATCAAACAGGCACTGGCGTCAGCAGAACAGCAGGTTAAACAGCTGGAAATACAGCGACGGACAGCGGCAGACGCGCGCATCAAAATCCGGCACGACCTGAATCACGCCACGTCACAGCGCGAGCGTGCCTTCCGCCGGGCCGAAGCGGGATTAACACACGCCCAACGCGAACACGCGGCGGCGCACCTGCCGGCATTTAACGCAGAACAGCGGGACGACATTCAGGACCTGGAGCGCCAGGCCAGTGACCAGCTGCAACAGGATATCGACAGGCAACGCGACCGGCTGAGCCAGGCAGCCCAGCAACTGACAAAAAAAATGTCGGACGCCAAAGCGGCCGACCGCGGTGCACTGGCAGAAGCCGGCCGCGAACTGGAAGACGTGCCCGCCTATCTCACGCGCCTGCAGGTGCTCACCGAAGAGGCGTTGCCAGAAAAACTGAAACGCTTCCTGGAATACCTGAACCGGTCATCCGATGAAGGGGTTACCCAACTGTTGAGTCACATCGACAACGAAGTTTCCATGATCGAGGAACGCATTGACGACCTGAATCAGACGTTGCGCCGGGTGGATTTTCAGGCCGGGCGCTATCTGCGACTCATCTCCAAAAAAGTTATTCATGAAAGCCTGCGCACGTTGCAACGCGCGCAACGACAACTGAATTCTGCCCGCTTCAACGATGACAGCGGCGAAAGTCAGTTCCGGGAGCTAAAAAATATCGTGGCCCTGCTGCGTGATGCCTGCAACCGCAACCGTACCCAGGGTGCCAAAGCTTTACTGGATCCGCGCTACCGTCTGGAATTTGCCGTGTCGGTGATAGACCGACAGACTGGTGCGGTCATTGAAACCCGTACTGGCTCCCAGGGTGGCAGTGGTGGTGAAAAAGAGATTATCGCGTCTTACGTACTGACTGCCTCGTTGAGTTACGCGCTGTGCCCTGACGGCAGCAGTCGCCCGCTGTTCGGCACCATTGTGCTGGACGAAGCCTTCTCCCGCAGCTCCCACGCGGTCGCCGGACGCATTATTGCTGCCCTGCGGGAATTTGGTCTGCATGCGGTTTTTATCACACCCAACAAAGAAATGCGGCTGCTACGCAACCACACCCGCTCCGCCATTGTCGTGCACCGGCGCGGGCTGGAATCGAGCCTGACTTCGCTGAGCTGGGAGGCACTGGATGAATTTCACCAACAGCGTATCAAGCCACAGCAAAATGCTACGGTTTGAAAACGGGTAGCAACTGGGCGCTATCCAAATACAAATGACATCCGTCGAATGAAATGAAATCACCAACCGACTTACGCCAGCGACTGGCACGCCAATGGCAACAGACAGACCTGCGTACCGAACGCCTGTTGCAACCCGGTGCCTGGCCGCTGAAGCTACCTATCGGCAAACCCACAGCCCGTCTGTTTGCCGAAAATACCGCGACCGTGCAACAACATGTACAACAGTGGCAAGCGGTGAAGCAAGGCGAAGTGCGGTGGGAACCGGTGAGCTATCGGGCCGGCGCCGCACCGGTGCGCCTACCCATCTATTGGGTACTGCGCAGCCCGTCGGAGTGGGTGGCGGCAGCAGCCGACGGGGAAATGTGCGCGGAATTCAAAACGCTGGAATTGCTGGCATCGCAAATAGATTTACAATTTCACCCGCTACTGATTCGCCAGCGTGCCCTATGGCGAGGAAAATCAGTCGACGACGTTATTCATACTGCCCGACTGGCTAAAACCCTAACGCCGGGTTGTGCCAAAGGCCGTCCCCTGCGGCTGCTCGCCGAGTTCGGTGTGGATACCAAATTCTTTGAGCGCAACGGCGGTCTTCTCACCCGCCTGCTGGACGAGCGCTTCGACGGTGCCGCCAGCGAACAGGGGCTCGCCACTTTTCTCGATGCCCTGGAGAACAATGATCACTGGCTGCTGCTGGCGCCGCTGGACGACGGACTGCTGCCGTTCAAGCGTCAACGGGTTACGGCAACGGAACTGACCAATACGCCACTGCCTGGAACACGCCTGCTCGTGGTGGAAAACGAACACTGCTTACATCTTTTACCACGGCATGCCGATACCATAGCCATTCTGGGTGCGGGGCTTAACCTGCAATGGTTGCAAGCGACCTGGCTCCAACACAAAGCCGTCGCCTACTGGGGCGACCTGGACAGTTGGGGGTTGAAAATGCTGGCCCGCGCCCGCCAATACCTGCCGCATCTGACGCCACTCCTGATGAGCCGTCCGCTCTTTGATCAATACGCCCCACAAAATGCCGTGCCGGAACCGGTCATCGCTCAATCACATTCGCCAGCCGGGTTAACCGAAGAAGAGAGGCAGTTTTATCGCTATTTAATCAGCCTGGAGCGTGGACGACTTGAGCAGGAGTTTTTGCCGGCGGATGTGGTTATTGAAGCGCTGGACCGCTGGGATTTATAAGGACACAGACTTCATAATCAGTTTTTCTATAAAACGTTCAGTAAAACGGAATTCGCGCCGGTCGATTCCGCCCCCGTCAAACGACCACCACAGGATAACACTCGACAAACTCAGGACGAACGGATAGGCGTTGCATGGTTGCGTCATAGTTTGCGTTATGCGCTAGCGCTAAAAAAACTCCAGACCATGTGCATTGGCGCTCCAAACATTGTGTATTCATGATAGGATTTGCTGCCTGCAAATCCAGAATCGTTCTATTGCAGCCTACGCAGTCATACAGCCCGTCAATCAATGGAGTGAGCAAGATGAGTCAAGCTGTCAATATTTTACCCTGTAATGCCACCCGCCCCTGTGTTCAACCCACACGCCTGATCAACCGCGATCTGAGTCAAGCCAATGCGATTCTCGCAGCGTTTGGACGAGAAGCGCTTAAACCGGGATTTAAGCCTGCGTTTCAGATAGAGGGTAGCAACAAACCTGCCTTTATTATCGATGCAATCCACAGCCGTATTGGAGAGCCATGGAAAATTAACCAGGCTGATGCCAGCCTATGCGGACCAGCCGCACTTATGTACTGCCTCGCAAAAGACGCACCTCAACTCTATGTTCAATATATGCGCGACCTGTTTGTTCACGGCAAAGCCAGAATTAACAACCTGGAAGTCGAACCCTCCCATGCATGTAAAACCGGGCGAATATCAGTCGGGACAGGCACAAAAACACGCCGTATCGATCCGGTGGACTGGATTGCTTTGGCCAGCCTCAGAGACTCTGAGAATCGGCTGTTCAGGCACAGATCTGTGTCGAGTCAAACTTCAGGGATTACACTGCCGGGCATGCTGGCCGATTGGTTTTCGGCGGCCGGCTATCAGCAGGTGCAGCAGAAAACCCAATTTACCGCCAGCCATAACCTAGACCATCTACTTGGCGCTGCCAAAGACTATCAACACAAGAAAAATGTCTGCCTTTTTATCACGGCAAAAGTCGTGAACGGCCCGTTCAGCCTCAAAGTTGTTCCCAATCATTGGGTGGTGATGAGCGACACTTTACGGTTTAACACCACACCCACGGTAAACCCTGATCAAGCGCCTAAGCCCCGGGAAGCGCAAATACCTTCACTGAAGGCATACAGCTGGGGCACCGAAAAGCAAGAGCTGAATCTTAGCAAACTGACTTTGACCGATTTCTCCAAATATTACTTCGGCTACGTGGTGGCAAGTTGATATGCAAATGTTCACTTTTATTTTGGCGATTTTGGTACCGATAGTAATGACTGAGCCAGTCAAAGCTGATCAAATGCCATTTGAACTGACTGGAACCATTGATGTTGCGTTGAAATACAGAGGGCAAGGCAGGACAGCGGTTTCCAGCGCCAGTGCTCTGCCTTATGCATTGATCGCGGAGAATGCTGGCGTTTATTGGCTGCTCGATGCAAACACCTTACGTACCCGCGTTTTATTCGATAGTGCAGAAACTGATCCGAGTGTATCCGCTGCGCATTGGGGCAACGACCAGATTGTGTTGTTTTTTACCTACGAAGGTCTGGTAAAACGTATTGATCCAGCAAATCCGGATTCGGTGGAAACTCTCCCCGCAGAGATTCGATCTG
>CAYSTJ010000078.1:0-2580 GCA_964434105.1 uncultured Cellvibrionaceae bacterium
GGCCCTTCGGCGTAGATGAGCAGGTCGGAAAGGTCGCAGTTGGGTACAGAGAGTTGTGCTTTCAGTTGTACCCACTGTCCCTCTTTGATGGTGACCGGGTTGATCAGCCAATTGTAGCTGTCGCTGCCGGCACAACCGATCTTGGAGGTTACGTTGACATTGGCAGCGTTGGCGCCGGCAATCGAGGCGTACATGCGGACCTCGTAGTTTGAGCCTGCACTCACAAGCCCCATCAGCGAATAGGCGGCCGGACCGTTGCCCGAACGATTGCTTAACTCCAGGCTGTAATAGCCGTCGTAGGCAAACTCCATGGTGGTATTCAACTCGCCATCCCAGGTGAACCAGCCACTGGTTGTGCCGTCTTCAAAGCCGGGATTACTGATCAGGTTGGGACCGAGGCCGGGTTCCTCCAATGGCGGATGCAGGCGGATGGAATCCAGATTGGCAATGCCCGGGCCACCGTTAAAGCGGACGTAAAGGTCATGCTCACCACTGAAGGCGGGCCAGTCAACGACTAACGTGTCGGCGGTGCCCCAGCCGCCCGTACCGGGCAGATTTACTTCGAGCAGGGGCGTCGCATTCAGGCTATCCAAATGAAACGATACCGAACCGACCGAGTCGTTGCCCTTGAGATAGGTGAGCGAAAGCAGATTCCAGGCATCCTCGAACTGAACACCCTGGTAACCTATCCAGCTACCGTCATCGGCATAGGCGATAACATCGCCGGTCCCTACAATACCCTCGCCTGAGTCATACTCTTCGGCCTGCAGCAGCAGCCCGTTGTGATTACCGCTCCAGCCACCCGGGATGTATTCAGGTACGGTGCAGTCAGAGCCGCCAGCGTAATAGCACAGCATCCATTCAAAGCCGGGACGCAGGGTTCCATCCTGTCGGATCAGATACGCATGCTGCCGCCAGACGTCCCCCTGCAAGTGCCCCCAATGCGTCACGCCCACAACCGACGGGTTGTTCCAGAAGACGGTAAAAAGATCACGTACCCGGTTTGCGTGGTGGGCATCGTCCGCAATATTCACATCGAACTCAGCCACATATATTGGTAAGCCGGTAGCCGCCAGGTTCGCGAGCGAAGCTGCGACGACGTTGTTATCAGCGCGTTCAAGAAAGTGCGCCTGCACGCCGATACCGTCAATCAGGTCGCGCTCCAGCAACGGTGTAATGACTTCCAGGTAATCGTGGGAAAAGTCTTCCCGGATCAACACCTGATAGTCATTCAGCAGCAATTGCGCATTCGGGAAATACAAACGCGCCAGCTCATAGGATTTCACCACCCAGTCCCAGCCAGTTTCACCGGCGCCGCCCAGGGCTTCGGTAAAGACCGGCGGTGCGTGCAGCGGCTCGTTGACCACGTCGATCATTTCCACATCGGGATAGCGTTGCGCGAGCAGTGACATCCACTCCTCGATTTCGGCCAGCTGCTCGGCGGCCGACAGGTTTGCCATCCAGCCTGGTGACTGCTGTCCCCAGATCAGGGTGTGTAACTTGAAGGGCATGTTATTGTTTTTGGCAAAATAATAGGCTTCGTCCAGCGCTGCCCAGTTCATGACATCGCGTGTGGCTTCGACGCTACCCCATTTACCGGCATCTTCCGGCGTGATCTGGTTGAAGTAGGTGGCGGCATGGACAAAGTCGGCATTGCTGCCGGGGGCCGTTCCCAAAAAGCGATTACCGATGGCGGCGAATACCCGGCTTTCGGAGGTTGTTGTCGTATTGCCCGATGGATCATGAGCGGTAGCCGTGAACAGGCTGCGCCCGTTATCCGCGGTGCTGATCGCAACGGCCAGTGTATACGGGGCCTCTGTAACCTCGCCGATGATTTCACCGTCCCGCGTGAAAACGACCTTGGTCACGGCGGTATTGTCACTTGCCGTCGCGTTCAGCGTCAGCGTGCCCGGCGACGTAAACAGGGATTGACTGACGCTCAGCGAGACTCCAGGCGCTACCGTGTCGCAGCTGACCCCATTGACCGACAGCATGTAAGGCGTCGCACCCAGATAGGGGCCATCGCCCAACATCGTAAAGGTAAAGTCCTGGCCCGGTTTCAGCGGTTTCTTTGTAAAACGGGTGGGGGAGGTCACTTCGTAACCACCCTCGACGGCTTCAAGTTCGACCTGCGTACCGTTGCGCAGCGTACCACCGCCGACATCCAGTAGCATTCTAAAATGGCTGGCGGCCGGACCATTCACGTTGGCAACACGGGTCCAGGCGACGAACCCTCTGGAAGTGACTGCCCGGACACCGCTTTCGAGCTGATAACCACAGTTGGCGCTGTTGCCGCTTTGTGCCTGCACTTGCATGCCGAAACCGGCTAGCGATGCAAGCAGGATAGATTTCAAAACGCTGCTGTTCATAGAGGAATAATTCCTATTGTTGTTATGGGTAAGCCTGTTGCGCAGGAGACGCGACCCTCCGCAGTCACGTTCGGCCCGCCTGCCGAGAGCCCGTGGCGGCCGACGATAGCGTCTTCGTCCCTTGCCCGGAGCCGACAAGGCTGGCGCAGAGGGGTTTAGACCGTCGCTGACTGGCCTGCACCACTTCAGCAACGCGAAGGTGGCACCATAG
>CAYSTJ010000078.1:2680-10817 GCA_964434105.1 uncultured Cellvibrionaceae bacterium
CACGGTCCCAATCTCCATGCCGCCCGGATGAAAGTCAACCTCGCCGCCATGCGCATAGGCGAGCAGCTGATGGCCATAGCAAATTCCCAGCACCGGCACCTGCAGCCCGGTTAATTCGACTAGCCATTGGCCGGTGCGCTCGCTCCACGAGAGGTGGTCGGTTACCATCGCTTGCGAGCCAGTGACGATTGCGCCGGCAACGTTACGGGCCGGTGGCAGGGCTGTACCGTCGCGCGGGTCGACCACTTGCATTTTCACACCGGCTTCCCGCTCGATCCATTGTTCGAAGTCGCCATGCACCGCAGCGACGCCGGGGAGGGCGTTGCCGAGTTTGACTATGTACAGCTTTTTCGCTCTTGACATCGTGTTTATCCTTATTTGGCCGCCGGCAACCTTGGCAGTGAATATATCGGCTCGGCATCCCGCTGTTTTCGGCACCCCAATCACTATTTTGCGATTGCAGCCATGCTATGCTTGCGCCTTTCATAATTCAATGGAGTGAAATCCTATGAAACAGTCGTTACAGGTCGTCACACATCCCAGCAATATCCCCTGCGTTCATCCTACCCGAATTATCAATCGTGATTTGAGTGCGGCTGATCGAGTGATTGAAGCTTTTAAGAAAGCGATATTCAAGCGGGGATTTACGCCAGCCTTTGCGGCCCGGCAGCATTAATGTATTGTCTGGCGAAGGACGCGCCGCAACTTTACGCTCAATACGTGGCAGATCTCTATATCAGCGGGAAAGCCCGAATTAATAATCTGATTGTAGAGCCCTCCGGCGCCTGCAGGGCAGGAAAGATCCGAATTGAAGGGGCCAGTGGTGAAATAAAACGTCATATATCAGCTAGTGACTGGATAGCTCTGGCTAGCTTAAAAGATTTCAGCAACCGTTTTCTGCGCCAACGGTCGGTCTCCAGTGATGCAGCAGGTATTACCATGCCCGGCGCTTTGGCAGCGTGGTTTACTGCAGCCGGGTATCAGCATGTCCGGGAAAAAACCAGGGTGCTGGGCAGCGCTTCGCCGGAGGAGTTTCTGGAAGCGGCGCAACTTAATCAGCACAATCGAAATGTATGTCTCTTTATCGCGTCCAAAGTCAAAAACGCATCGCTTGCCATCAAAGCCATTCCGAATCATCGGGTGGTGATGAGCGAACAACTGGGATGGGTCAATCCGAACCAGCCTGATCCAGGTCAGCAGCAAGTCTTAAAACCCAGGCCGGAAAGCAGAATACCATCCGTAAAGGTTTACCACTGGGGAATGAAAAGACAGAATATTAACTCGAATAAGCTTCCTCTATCTGACTTCTCGAAATACTATTTTGGTTGTGTGGTTGCAAGTTGATATGAATAGTGCTTTCCAAAATTACATAAAAATCAGAGTTGATTAAAGCGCATAGACGCTGAGCTACAACATATGAAAAGCAAGTTTTCCCTAAGGAATAGTTTGGTCATAATCATTCTATTTCCGACCTTATGTCTCGCCAATGCCAATCCGTTGAAGAGTTCAGGTTCATTTTCCCTCAAGTGGCCATATGATTCCGTGCCTACGGCGTTTGCATCCGAGAGTTCTCCTCATGTGGTGTTTTTGGGAGGCGACGGAACCTATTGGCTTTTTAATGTAGAGACTGGGGAAAACCAGTTGATCGCCAAAGACGACCTTACAGGTCCGGAGGGTCATGCTCGTGGCGTCTTTTGGGGAGGCGGCGAAGTTCTATTACTTTACTCTAAAGAAGTATTCGACAAGAAGGAGCCTCCGCAGTTTAAAAGAGGCCCCAAAATTCTGCGATATGGCATTGAAGGTGCTTCGTTACGAGTTTCAAAATGGATCCACAACCAGGATATTTTGATTAGTGACACCGTCCCTTATGTTTTGAAAGGCCGGAAATTCGCACAGCCCGAAGACCACGATTATTCCTATCATACGCCCACGCAATCAGGGTTGGTTGTTATTAATGATCAACGCTATATCACCTCCGGCTACGAGGATCAATCGCTCGAAGTACGGTCGCTACCCGATGGAAAGCTATTGAACCAATGGGTATTGGGAAAATGGTACTCGTCTCGCAGAATCACGCATATCGCTGTTGTGGACAACCGCGTGTTAGTCGCCACGGATGGCGGGCGTATTGAAGAGCGGTCATTGGAAACAGGTGAAGTTATATGGTCCATCCGCCCATGTCGTGGCGGCGGTGCCTACTTTCGTTATAGTAGCCAGTATCAGCATATGGGAAGGGCGTCTTCGCCACCCTTGGAATCCATCAATATTGACGGTCATATCTACTATACCTGCGGCCGAACATTTGGCGTGATTGCGCGGGACGACGACCAATGGCGCCACGAGATATTATTAACAAAAAAGCAGTTGCCTGGTGCCGTCAGTACTGTGGAAACACTCCCCCACACAAACTTGTCTGTTTTGGTGTTGCTTGAGGGCGACGTGCTGGTTGCAGACCGGAATAAACGCGAGATAGTCCAGGCCCTCCCGAAAACCAGGAAATGGCATCCCAACTCCGTTACCTACATCGCCGCAACGCATCAGTTATTGACCGTTGGAGAGGACGGAAAAATACATTTGTTTGAAGTTCCGTACGAGAACAAATCAGATAATGTGATGGACGGCTTGCGCATCAGATCGTCGTTGCTCTTTTAATGCTCCCTGGGGCAGCAATATGGCCCAAACTGGATAGTAGGGAAATGGAGCGGAGATTGTGATGTACAATACCCCTCTTTTACCGATCGTAATTAGACGCCCTCCCAATGAAACTACTACACACCTCCGACTGGCATCTGGGACGCACGCTGTATGGCCGCAAGCGCTATGACGAGTTTGCTGCTTTCCTGGATTGGTTGGCGGCGGCGATTGTCGAGCATGAAGTCGACGTCTTGCTGGTTGCGGGCGATATCTTTGATACCTGCACCCCCAGCAATCGCGCGCAGGCGCTGTATTACGATTTTCTTTACCGGGTGGCAGCGTCCCCCTGTCGTCATGTGGTAGTCGTCGCCGGCAATCATGATTCTCCGACTTTTCTTAACGCACCCAGGGCTTTGCTGAAAGCTCTGCATGTCCACGTTATCGGTAGCGCGTGTGACGACCTGGCGGACGAGGTTCTCGTGCTGCACGATTTGGCTGGTGAGCCCGAGTTGATTGTGTGTGCAGTGCCCTACCTGCGCGACCGGGATGTGCGAACAGCGGCGGCGGGTGAAAGTGTGGAGGACAAGGAGCGTAAACTACTGGAAGGCATCCGCATCCATTATGCCGAAGTAGTGGCGATAGCCGAGCAACAGCGGGCTGCACTGGCACCTGATATTCCGCTTGTAGGCATGGGACATTTATTTACCGCCGGCGGACAAACCATTGAAGGCGATGGCGTGCGGGAATTGTACGTGGGATCACTGGCCCACGTGACTGCCGGCATCTTTCCGGACAGTCTGGATTACGTGGCACTGGGCCATTTGCACGTCCCGCAGAAGGTCGGCGGCTCAGACGTGCGACGTTACAGTGGTTCGCCCATACCGATGGGGTTTGGGGAGGCGGGGCAACAAAAAAGCGTCTGTCTTGTTGCTATTGAACCGTCCGATGGTCGCCCGCGGGTGACCGTGGAATTGCTGCCGGTACCGGTACTGCAGTCACTGGCGCGGTTACGTGGTGATTGGGGCAGCCTTGCACAGCGTATCGAAGCGATGACAGTGGACGACGCCAACACTTGGCTTGAAGTTATCTACACCGGCGAGCTGATCAGCAGCGATTTGCGCGACCAACTGGACACTTTGGTACAGGGTTCCCGTCTGGAAATCCTGCGTGTTAAAAACCAGCGTGTGACCGACCGGGCCCTCGCGCAAATGGCAGATGAAGAAACACTGGATGACTTAAGTGTGGATGACGTTTTTGAGCGGTGCCTTGCGGCTCATGATGTGCCGGGTGAGCAACGCACGGAATTGCTGGCGGCTTATCGGGAAACTTTGAAGGCATTGCAGGAAGACGATGTTAGGGCTGAATGATGAGATGTTGTAAGTGGATAATGGTGCAAACCTGTTCCCGACAGGTCTGTGATCATCTTTAACGCAGCTTTCGTTTTTGGCACAGCACGCTAATACGTTAATGTTCAGTACGCCTTTAGAGCCTGGACGCCGAGAAAAAGTTAATCACCTATGCGCATTCTCAACATACGTTTTAAAAACCTGAACTCTCTAGCGGGAGAGTGGGCCATTGATCTGGAAGATCCGGCCTATATTGGTGACGGCATTTTTGCGATCACCGGCCCTACGGGAGCAGGCAAGTCCACCATTCTTGATGCCATCTGTCTGGCGCTATACGGGCGCACACCGCGGCTTGGAAAAATCACAAAAAGCGCTAACGAGATCATGTCCCGACAGACGGGAGAATGCTTTGCGGAGGTCGTATTCGAGACGGCTGTCGGTCGGTTTCGATGTCACTGGAGTCAGCATCGCGCCCGGCGCAGGGCGACGGGTGAATTGCAGGTCCCCCGACACGAAATCGCTGATGCACTGAGCGGCAACCTGCTGGAAACCAAAATCCTCGAAGTCGCCAAATGCATTGAGCAGGCGACTGGTATGAACTTCGAACGCTTTACCCGTTCCATGCTGCTCGCGCAGGGTAGCTTTGCGGCGTTTTTGCAGGCAGCGCCGGATGAGCGCGCGCCCATTCTGGAACAGATCACGGGTACTGGAATTTACAGCCGCATTTCCATAAAAGTGCATGAACGACGCATCGCCGAGCGCAACAGGCTGGCCGTGTTGCAGGCAGAGCTTGCGGGGGTACGCTTGCTGGATGCCGCGGAACGGCAGACGCTGGAGCGGCAGTTGTCTGAGCATCAGGAGCAGGACCGCCAGTGGCAGACGCAATTGACTGACGATCGGCAGGCGCTTGACTGGCTCACGACAATACACCGGCTGCAAAAGAATCTGCAGTGCCTGGAGGAAAGGAAAGCCGCCCTGCAAGTGCAGCAGGCCGCCTTCGCCCACGAGGCCGCCCGTCTGCAATGGGCACAACGGGCGCTGGAACTCGACGGTGATTACGCACTGTTGGGTCAGACCCGTGAGCTGCAGGCTTCCGACCGTCGGCAGTTGCAGTGCGTGGAGGCCGAGTTGCCCAATCTGGTGCAACAGGCCGATCTGGCTGCCCGGCGTTGCACGACGGCCACTCAGGCGCTGGAACAGGTTCGGCAGGCTCAGGTGTCACGGACGCACGACATCCGTAAGGCGCGTGAACTTGATTTGAAACAGCAGGAGCGGCAGTCGGCCCAGAAAAATGCCCGCGAGATACTGCACCGGACGGACGGGGAGCTAAAGGCGTTACAGGCCGAGCGTATCGGGCTGGAATCCGGGTTGGAGGGAGACCAGGCAGCGCTTGAGGCGCTTCAGGCCGCTATGCAGAAAAGAGCGGGCGACGTGGCGCTGGCAGAAAGCCTGCCGGGTATCGAGGCCGTTAATACCCAGTTTGACCATTGGGTGGCGGAAGCCAATCAGCGTCGCGCGGCCTGGCAGGCGGCCTGTGAACAGCACCGGGATGAGGAAAAGCAACACGACGTCAATGCGGCAAGTCTGGAGGCGACGCGTGACCGCTTGAGGAATGCCCGGCATTCGCTGGACCAGATCGAAAAGCACCTGCAAGAAGCGCGGGCCGGCAGCAACCTGCAGGAATGGCGGGTCCGCCTGGCCGATGTTCAGCGCCACCAGCAACGTCTTGAAGAGGCCAGAACCGCCGCGCAGAAGCTGCACAGTGAGCGCCATCGCCATGGTGAACTGTTACAGCAGCAGGAGGCGCTGACCCGCCGCCAGGCCGGGTACCGCCAGACGCTGCAGACGTACCGGAAGCAGCACGGGGTGCTGGAGAAGGAGCAGGTACTGCTGGAGACCCAGTTGCTGATGACGCAGCGAATACACAGTCTGGAACAGGAACGCCATCAGTTACAGAATGGGCAGCCCTGTCCTTTATGTGGCGCTGTTGAACATCCGTTTGCCACCGGCGTTATCCCCCAGGCCGATGGCACGAAGTTACAATTGCAGACGGCCAGAGATTCACTCAAAAAGCTGGGCGACGCCGTTGCGACGGTTCAGGCGCAGCAGGCAGAATGCGGGCGCGATCAGGCACATCTTGCAACAGCCCTGCAGAGCTGCACGGACGAGATTGCCCAGGCACAATCAGCGCTGGCGGCAGTCGGCGATGTCGGTGCCGGCGACCCCGAAGCACCGGACTGGCTCGCGGCCGTTGCCAGTTGCCAGCAGCGGGCAGCCGCAGAGCGTCAGGCAATCGAAGCGCGGTTGCAGGCTGTTGAAAGGATGGAGCAACAGGTACAGTCGCAGAAAGCTGCGTTGAGTGTAATGCGCGAGCAAGTCTTTGAGGCGGAACAGCAGGCCAGTCAGCTGGCGTACAACGTCCAGATGGCGTTCGGCGCAGTGACAACGATGCAGCAGCGCGTGGACGAAGCTGAGCAGCAGCAGGCAGCGCTGCTGGCAACACTGCGGCAGTCCGTGGCGCCATTTGAAGCCGGTCGGCTTGATCCGGATAACCGTCATACGCTTCTGCAGGTGCTGGCACAGCGTCGCGAACAGTGGCTGCGATGGCAGAAGGATAGCGCCGCTGTCGATAACCGGATTATGCAGTCGAAAAATCGCCTGCAGTGGCTGGTGCAGGCTATGGATAAGGCCATGCACTCCCAGAGCGAGCAACGCATGGCGCTGGACCGTTTGACCGGCCAGCTCGAACAGCTTCGCCAGGAACGACAGGCGGTACTGGGTGATCTGGATCCAGACGCGGAGGAACGCCACCTGGCCGAACAGGTTCGGGTGCATGAGCAACAGCTGGACACTTTAAAGGCGGCTTTGTCGACAGCGCAAAAATATGTTGATGAGCAGCAGTCGCGCAAGAGTCTGCTGGAGCAGGGGCTGGCGAAGCGCGAGCAGCAATTGATGAAACGGGAACACCGGTTCTGTGACCGATTGGCCAGTGCGGGCTTTACCGACGAATCACAATTTCAGCAGGCGCGGCTCAGTGAAACGGCGCGGCGTGATCTGGAGCAGCGAGCGCAGGCCCTGGCGACGGACGCTGTAGCGGTGCAGCAGGATGCGCGCCGCTGCGCGGAAGATTTGGCCACAACGCAAGCGCTTGCCCTGACCGACCAATCGCAGGAGTACCTGGCGGCGCGCGTAGAGACATTGGCCGGGCAGGTGCAGGCATTGCAGCAGCAGATCGGTGGTATTCGTCAGCGACTGCTGGAGGATGAGTCGCTGAGAGCGCAGCAGCAGGCGCGTGTAGAGTCGATTGAAATTCAGGAGCGGGTTCGGGCGCAATGGGATCAATTGCACGCGTTGATTGGTTCGGCGGACGGCGGGAAGTACCGCAATTTTGCCCAGGGATTGACCTTTGACATGATGATCGGCCATGCCAATCGACAGCTGCAGAAAATGACCGACCGCTATCTGCTGTTGCGGGACCCCGGGCAGCCGCTGGAATTAAATGTCATCGACAGCTTTCAGGCGGGTGAGGTGCGCTCAACCAAAAATCTGTCCGGCGGTGAAAGCTTCATTGTCAGCCTCGCATTGGCACTCGGTTTATCGCAAATGGCCAGTCGCAACGTACGCGTCGATTCGTTGTTTCTCGACGAAGGCTTCGGTACGTTGGATGAAGACGCGCTGGACATGGCGCTGGAAACGCTGTCCGGTCTTCAGCAGGAGGGCAAGCTGATTGGTGTGATTTCGCATGTGCCCTCGCTCAGAGAGCGTATCAGCACCCAGATACGCGTCACGCCGCGGACGGGTGGCCGCAGCCGCATTGAAGGTCCAGGGACGCAATGCCGGGTTTAGCGGGTCTGTTGATCGCAGTAGCGTCACAAACTGAATGACATCGCGCCGTGATCAACTATAGTCAAGCCAGAGGACATATCTGCCCGCGCATTTCGCGTCGTAGCGAGTGATGCCGGTTCAGTGCCGTGTAAAAGCACGCAGAAAGATCGCGGTAATATCGTCCTGCCGGCAGACGACATGGATACGTATTTTGAGTAGAATGTGCAGCCTTCCAGGGTCTGTGACGTTTCATCATCGCCTCTGTTGTGCCTGAAAGCGCGCCAATTTTGTGATGCGGCATGCCGACGCGACGAATGTGGTTTGGTCGCTCC
>CAYSTJ010000079.1:0-3644 GCA_964434105.1 uncultured Cellvibrionaceae bacterium
GCTCTAGATTGCCATATAGCCACTACTATTTTGCCGTTTAGTTGGACAATATCTCAGCTCAGCCTGTTCATTTAAGATCAGCAGAATATCGCGGCCACAATCCACGGATTTTAGAAGGGTGACACCACCATGCGCCTCGTGCCGCCGAGATGAACAGAGTCATCAACAATTGATAGCAGTCCGGAGCGCAAACGTAAACGTTTCAGTTCGCACGCGCGGCCTTCGCCTCTCGCCCAACCCGCGAAACAAGAAATGGAATATAAAAAAATATAAATCCGGCGAGCACAATGTTCGGCACTGAATTCTCGACGATTTCCTTTTTTATTAAGACGATAGGGATTATCCCCATCAACGAAACCACGAAGGTCGCAAACCAGATAACCGGCGGATTCACCCGGATAGACTTTCCCAGCCGCAAAAGAACAAATCTGAGCGCAAGCAAGCCAATAAAAATCAGAAGGGTGTCAATCGAGAGGCTCATGGGTTAATCCATGGTGTCGATTATGGTGGTAGCACTGGTATGAGTTTTATAGCCCGCTTCGGTAATCCGGCTTTTGTAGAAGGAGTTGGCAAAGTGCCTGGGATCAGTGCTTGTATCCATGTGCGTAAGTTCCATTATTCGGTGGGTCACAGCGCGGTAAATTAACGCAGGTAGCGCAGAAAATCAATGACTTCGCGCTAAACATGGACCAAGCATTGGCTGTTCTGGCTGAGGTGCATGCCGCAGTATCAAACTGGCGACAAATTGCACTGAGCCCGCAGGTTGGGCTGCGGGCGACGGAGCTGGATGATTTTGCGCCGGCTTTCGAACACGATCAGTTGGAAGCGGCAGCGACATTGTTGAAAAGTTGGAGCCGTATGACCGGCATGACGCTTACTCTCGAAAAAGTCCCGTTAAAACTACGACAGGAATGCAGTCTGCGGCGTGTTCCGAAATCGTTTGACGCCGGTTTTATCATCGATTCCATTCCAGGATCTGTCACTCAAGCAGCATTCAAGCCGGACACGCGTGTGCGAAAGGCGACAAAATATCTCAGTTCTAAATTGCCAAATAGATTCCGCTTAAAAGATACTTTCTGTATACCGATCGGCGTTGCTGTCGGCATTGCCGGCATAACCTGCGCCAGAGTTCGAGGAAAATAATAGAATCGGGGTGGGTATACGCTGTTTGATTTGTAACGGGTTACCCGCATCGTCCTGGTCAGAATTTAAGCGTTAAATAGTGTTCGAATCCATGAGTAAAAATCCGGCCCGGTTCCTTTTTAATACTTTAGTGTGTATTAGTCTGCCGCGTTTGTTGGTTCCCCTGGGTTTCGATTAGATTCAACATTAAAAATCATACAAATTAGGCGGCGTTAAACAGTTTTTTGCGGAAGCTGCGGGGTGGTTACTGTCTTCTTTAGTTTGAACAGGTGGGTGATATTTATGCAGCTGCCACCTGATTCACAGAAATCATCATATGAATATGTAACCATGCGAAAAGATTTATGTGGTGAAATCCAGCGAGGGTTCGTTATCGGGTTTTAACGTGCGGTCGCGGGTTACGCGTTCAACCCGGCTTGAGTGCTGCGGGCCTTCGTCAGTGGGAGCGGTTCGAGTGGGCGGGTCTTTCCGTTTATCAATGTCATCATAATAATAAACTTTATTTTAGGAGTTCTCGTGAGCAGATTCTGTAAGATTGGTATGTCGCGCTTTGCTGTATTGCCGGTCATGTGCGCATTTATATTGGGGGGCTGCGGCGGCAACAACCCTGGCAACGGCAACTCGTCATCGTCTTCGAGTTCTTCAAGTAGCTCAAGTTCGTCCAGCTCCAGTTCATCGAGCAGTACGTCCAGCAGCAGCTCCAGTTCATCGAGCAGTACGTCCAGCAGCAGCTCCAGTTCATCGAGCAGCTCCGGTGCGCCCACCAATATGCCGCTGGTGGTGGCAATCGATTCTGGTGCTTCAACCAGCACTACGTTTGAAGGTGTAACCTTTGAAGCAGACCGATATGCCGTCGGTGGTTCGTCGAATTCCACCGCGGACCCCATCTCAGGCGTTTCGGATTATGCATTGTTCCAGACCGAACGTTATGGTGCCTACCGCTATGAGGTGCCGGTTACCGCTGCGGGTCAGTACACGGTGGCGCTGTATTTTGCGGAGATCTACCTGACGGCTGCCGGTGAAAGGAGTTTCAGCGTTACCATCGAAGGGGATACGGTACTCAATGATATAGATCTCTATTCGCTTGCCGGTCACGACGGCGCCTATTCCTATGTGGCCAGAGATATTCCGGTTAGCGATGGCGGTGTGACCATTGAGCTGATTGCTGGCGTTGAGAACCCGACCCTGGCGGGCTTTGCCATATACTCCAATGACGGTGAGCTGGATACAACCGTACCGACCGACCCGGGTGGCCCCATATTCACTGGCGAAAAGTTCGTTGGCAATATCACCACCAGCGGTCAGGTAAGATCCGACTTTATTCAGTACTGGGATCAGATCACGCCTGAGAACGAGGGTAAGTGGGGTTCTGTTGAAGGCACCCGCGACAATTACAACTGGGGTCCGCTTGACAGGATCTATGAGTATGCACGGCAGCACGATATTCCAGTGAAAGCCCACACGCTGGTATGGGGTTCGCAGCAACCAGGCTGGATCGACGGGTTGAGCGCGGCAGAGCAGCGGGCCGAGATTGAAGAATGGATTCGCGATTACTGCGAACGGTATCCTGATACAGCCATGATTGATGTGGTGAACGAGGCGCTACCCTCTCATGCCCCGGCCAACTATGCACGCAATGCCTACGGCAATGACTGGATTACCGAATCGTTCAAACTGGCTCGTCGCTACTGCCCGAATGCAATACTCATTTACAATGACTATAACTTTATGACCTGGGACAGGGCAGCAATAATGAACCTGATTCGGCCTACGGTTGAATATCGTGACGAAAATGGAAGACAGATCATCGATGCTCTGGGGCTGCAAGCGCATAGCCTCTATGATCCTTCGATCTGGACAGCCCAGGAAATACAGGAAGCACTCAATGAGATATCAACGTTGGGGCTGCCGCTTTATGTCTCTGAATATGATATCGAAGCTACAAATGATCAGACGCAGTTAGAGTACATGCAAATGCACTTTCCGATTTTTTATGAGCATCCGAATGTCGTTGGTATCACCCTGTGGGGCTATATTTATGGCGCGACCTGGAGAACGGGAACCGGCCTTATCCGTGATGGTCAGCCACGACCGGCATTAAACTGGCTGATGGATTATCTGGACAGACAGTAATAGCAGATGGTGCCCGTGATGACGGCTGCACCAGCAGCTTGAGATTGCGGTTGGAACCGAAGGGGTTGTTGCGAGCATCGCAGCAACCCCTTTTTTTATTTCTGGTTTTAATTATTCGGTTCAGCCGAAGCGAATTATCCTTCGACAGGCTCAGGTCCTTCGACAGGCTCAGGATGAGCGGGGGTGGTCCTTCGACAGGCTCAGGATGAGCGGGGGTGGTCCTTCGGCAGGTTGAGGATGAGCGGGGGTGGTCCTTCGACAGGCTCAGGATGAGCGGGGGTGGTCCTTCGGCAGGTTGAGGATGAGCGGGGGTGGTCCTTCGACAGGCTCAGGATGAGCGGGGTTGGTCCTTCGACGGGCTGAGTGTG
>CAYSTJ010000079.1:3744-10346 GCA_964434105.1 uncultured Cellvibrionaceae bacterium
GGTCCTTCGACAGGCTCAGGATGAGCGGGGTTGGTCCTTCGACGGGCTGAGTGTGAGCGGATTTGTCCCTGCATCGACGGGGTCCGCTCGCCCTGAGCCAGTCGAAGGGTGTGCGCCACAATCATATCCCCCGTGGCTGGACCGGTCGGTCACCATAAAGCCCGTTTTGAGGCCAAGAGACGTGGCGAACTTCGTTAGAAGTTCGCCTCCAGTCCGTAGTATTCCGCCATGCCGCTCACGAGGTCGTGCCAGACAGGCAGCTGGTCATTGATGACGTCCCCGGCGTCGATGTCGCGTCCGCCGATATTGCCCCTGTGACGGCGGCCATTCTGTTCGGAAGGAAAACTGTAAAGGTGCAGCGCCGAACGGGTCAGCAGTATGGTCGAAAGCTCTTCGTCCACCTTGTCGAGATCGCCGTACTCGCCCAGCAGGGGTGCCCGGTTGCGGTGACAGTAACCGCAGCGTCGCAGCGCGTTGAGCGACGCTTCGAACAGGCTTTTGCGATAGGGTTTGCTGACATCGTCCATGGTTTCAATGGTGATTTGTCGGGTCGTTTCGGTGGTGGCAGTCCCGTCAGTAACCTGCAGGGTGATGCTGTAGTTGCCTGGCTCGGCGAACGCATGAACGATACCATCACCCTCGTAGTGATTGCCATCACTCAAAAACCATTGAAAAGTGAGGTATTCCCCGTCGGGGTCAATGCTGTTGGAGCCCAGCAGATGAATGTAATTGCGCTCCAGCAGTACGTCGATGACCGGCTCGGGCGGGGTATTGTGGCTGCCGGTCACCGTCAGGGTATCTTCCAGTATCTCGCTGCTTTCACCAAAGGAATCGGTGACAACCAGTTCGATGTCCAGGTCGCCGGGTTGCGCCAGCGACACCTCAACGGTCGGACCGGCATAGGATTGTCCATTGATTAACCATGCGTATTCGTCGATATTGCCATCCACATCAAAACTCATGGAAGCGTCCAGGACAAGATCAAGCTGGTTAAACCGGGCGCCGTAACGGGCTTCCGGCGGGCTGTTGCGCACATGGGCCTGCTGTGAGACCGATGCGGTTTCCCCGTCGGGGTTGCTCAGAGTCAGCGTTACATCGAATGCACCAGTTGACGCAAAGCTGTATTCCACGGTGTGACCTTGCAGCATCTGGCCGTCGCCCATATCCCAATGGTAGCTGAGCTGGGTGCCCGGATTTGTTGCGGCAAACCGGAAGCTGGCGTGATCAAGCCGCTGTATCGTCATTTCCGCCGCGGGCAGCGGTGCGGGGGACGGGTCAGTATCCGGATCGGGATGATTGTTGCCACCGCAGCCAGCGAAGGCCAGGCAGGCCGGAATAGCTAAAAAACGTAATAACATAGTGCACCAGGTCTATTGATTATTATAAAGTCTCGGGGTCTGTTGGCGTTTCACCGGCGCATCTGCCTGTATTTGTGCCAATTTTGTGATGCGACATGCCAGACACCCGTACCGGGCGACATCCGCCCGGCATCAGTGTTTTTCTGATTAATGGCAGGCTAGTTCAACTCGGGAAAGCGGACTGTGATCTGATCTTCAGATTGCATACGCCATGGAGGGTAGGTCCTTAGGTTTCCAGCTTTAATGGGAATAACGCACAAAACCAAGTGACGGGAGCAGGCGTACATGGCACATGATCCGGACCTGACACAGCACGGTGTACCCGCCGCGCCGATCCAGCTCGAGGAACTGTGGGGGCACCCGAAAGGCCTGTACGTCTGCTTTGCCACGGAAATGTGGGAGCGTTTTTCCTTTTACGGCATGAAGTATCTGCTGTTGCTGTACCTCACCAAATACCATCTGTTCGATGACGGCGCCGGGCTCGATGTGCTGGGCGCTTACGCTGGTCTGGTGTACGCCCTTCCCGTGATTGGCGGGTTGCTGGCCGACCGTTATCTGGGTACGCGCAAAGCCGTGGTTGTGGGTGCACTGCTGCTCACAATCGGCCACTCATTGATGGCGATAGAAGGGGAGCAGGCGCGTTATTACGCTGCCGGTACGGTGCTGACGGATTCATTGACGCTGCAGGATGGTACTGTGCTGGCCGCAGGCAGCGTACTGCGGGATGCCCTGACCTGGCAGGATACCGCAGCACTGAATTATTTTTTTCTGGCGCTGGCGTTTATTGTTGTCGGCGTCGGTTTTCTGAAGCCCAATATATCGGTGATCGTCGGCAAGCTCTATTCCGAAAATGATCCCCGTCGTGATTCCGGCTTCACGATTTTTTACATGGGTATCAATGTCGGCGCGTTTATCGCCACGTTGGTGTGCGGTTATCTCGGCGAGAATTACGGGTGGAAATACGGGTTTGGCCTGGCAGGTATCGGGATGGTGCTTGGGCTGTTCACGTTTCTCTGGGGCCAGAAATATTTGCGCGGCTATGCCGATCCCCCGGATGCCGCCTGGCTGCAACGGCGCCTTTGGGGGCCATTAAGTCGAGAGTGGATCATTTATTTATCGGTACTGCCGGCACTGGTCGTGACCTGGTATCTGGTGCAAAGCGAACCGGTGGTGCATATCACCCAGAATATCTTCCTGGTGTTGGGGATCGTGGGCATTTTGACGTTCGCCATGCTTTATCACCGGCAGCAAAGTCGCACGACGGTGTTGTTCTTTGCCGGTGCGAGCATAATGGCCGGCGTTGCTGCCATTTTGCTGCAAAATGGTGTAATCACTACAACCGCACTGATTAATGAACTGGTGCTGTATATGGCGCTGGCGATATTTGCCGCATTTATGATTTACGGTTACCGTACGCACCGGTCGGTTGAGTTGTCGCGCACGCTCGTGTTAATGGTGTTGATTGTATCGACTATTGTTTTCTGGTCGCTGTTTGAGCAGGCGGCCGGGTCGATGACTTTATTTGCCGACCGTGTTGTTGATCGGGAAGTGGGGGGCGTGACGGTTGTTGCCAGTCAATTCGCCTCATTGAATGCCGGGTTTATCATGTTGCTGGCATTGCCGTTTGCGTTACTCTGGCCCTGGCTGGAAAAGTACCGGCTGAATCCGTCTACGCCTGCCAAATTCGCGTTGGGCATAATACAGGCGGGACTGGGTTTTGCGGCACTGGTCATTGGTGCGCGCTTCCCGGATGAGGCCAACAAGGTGGCGGCCGGCTGGCTGGTACTCGCGTATTTGCTGCACAGCACCGGCGAGCTGTGTCTGTCGCCGATCGGCCTGTCGGCGGTTACCCGGCTATCGATTTCCCGGGTGGTGAGCATCAGTATGGGTACCTGGTTTGTAGCGACTGCGCTCTCCGAAACGGTGGCGACGCGCTTATCCAAGCTGGCGGCGATTGATGCGAGCGCCGTGGCGGCAGATCCGGCACAGGTGCTGGCCACTTACACCGATTTATTTGAAATGCTGATGTGGACAGGCATCGGCTTTGGTGTTTTTATGCTGTTGTTGGTGCCGGTACTGAAGAAGGGCATGCATGGCATTCACTGATTATGGTCAAGCAGGGGTAGACATCTATGCACTATGTTAGATTTTCCGCGTCGGTATTAACGGCGTGTCTGGTATCGTCAATGCTCGTCGGCTGCCAATCGGTTAATACCGGCAAGCCAAAACAATCGGTCGGTGAGTTTATCGACAGTGTGAATCGCCGTTACGACGCGGCAATACGCGAGTACAGTGCGGCCAACTGGGTCTACATGACCTATATCAACGAGGATTCCGGCCTGCTGGCCAGTAAAGCCAATGAGCGGTTTATGGCACTGAACAAGGAAGTGCTGGCGGAGGCGAGACAGTACCGCGATCACAAAATGACGGACGAGGAGCGGCAGGCATACCGAAATCTGACGCTGGGGCAGACTGTTCTGCCGCCGGACACCGCAGAAGAGCGGGCAGAGTTTGCCAGTCTCGGGACACGTATGGAGGGAATCTACGGTGCGGGCAAGTATTGCAAACAGGTCGACGGCAAAGAGGTGTGCCGTAACCTTAACGAGCTGTCACAGGTCCTGGCCAACAGTCGGGATTACGACGAGCAGTTGGATGCCTGGGTAGGCTGGCGGACTGTATCGCCGCAATACCGGGCGGATTATCAGCGATTTGTGGAGTTGGCTAACGCCGGGGCCAATGCATACGGGTTCGACAATCTGGGTGAGTCCTGGAAGTCCGGATACGATATGGCCACCGACGAATTCGAAGCGGAAGTCGAACGGCTGTGGCAACAGGTAGAGCCTCTGTATGAAGCATTGCACTGTAAGGTTCGCACCAATCTATCGCGGCATTATGGTGCGGATAAAGTCGCACCGGATCAGCCCATACCCGCACACCTGCTGGGCAATATGTGGAGTCAGCAATGGTCGGAGATTTACGATCTGATTCAGCCCTACCCGGGCGTTGGTGATCTGAATATTACCAAAGCCCTGGTGGATCAAAACAAGGACGCGCTGGACATAACCCGCATTGGCGAGCAATTTTTTGTGTCGCTGGGTATGCGCAAACTGCCAGAGAGTTTCTGGGAGAAATCCATGCTGACCAAGCCCCGGGACCGGGAAGTGGTGTGTCATGCGAGCGCCTGGACAATGGACGGCAAGGAAGACGTAAGAATCAAGCAGTGTGTGGAGCCAACCGAAGAAGAATTTCATACCATGCATCACGAACTGGGCCACATCTATTATGACCTGGCCTACAACCAGCAGCCCCTGCTGTTTCAAAGCGGTGCACACGATGGTTTTCATGAGGCGATTGGCGATACCATATCGCTGTCGATCACACCGGGTTACCTGCAGCAGATTGGTTTGATCGACGACGTGTCCACCAGCAACGAAGCCCTGATCAACGGACAGATGAAGCTGGCGCTCGACAAAATCGCCTTTTTACCGTTTGGCAAACTTATTGATCAGTGGCGCTGGAAAGTGTTTTCGGGCGAAATAAAACCGGCGGATTACAATCGCGAATGGTGGAATCTGCGCACGCAGTATCAAGGGATTCGGCCACCGGTCGAACGTTCCGAAACCGACTTCGATCCCGGTGCAAAGTATCACATCCCGGCTAATGTACCCTACACCCGGTATTTTCTGTCGCATATTCTGCAGTTTCAATTCCACAAGGCGCTGTGTGACGCTGCCGGTTTTGACGGGCCACTGCATGAGTGCTCCATCTACAACAATAAGGCGGCCGGTGAAAAATTGTATAAACTGCTGGAAGCCGGCGCCAGCCGCCCCTGGCAGGACGTTCTGGAGGACGCCATCGGCGAGCGCGATATGGACGCCTCGGCGCTGGTTGAATACTTCACGCCTTTATTGACCTGGCTGGAAACAGAAAATGCCGGCCAGCAGTGTGGTTGGTAAACCGCTATTCGATCGCCGGGTGGTGGTGAACTGCCCGGCCCAAAAGGCTCTTTATGATTACCAATGATGCAGTGATTGCCGGCATGCTGGCAATCATTCTGGGCGCGGTATTTTATACGTCAAACAGCGCCATTCCATTCTGGAAAAAATTCTATCGGTTTGTTCCCGCCATACTGCTGTGCTACTTCCTGCCGTCGCTCCTGGCCACGTTTCACATTATCGATGGCGAAAATTCCAGGCTCTACTTTGTTGCTTCGCGCTACCTGCTGCCGGCGGCGCTGGTCTTGTTATGCCTGAATATCAATATTCAGGGCATTATCAATCTGGGGCCGAAGGCACTCATCCTGTTTTTTACCGGCACGCTGGGTATCGTTATCGGCGGTCCCATCGCGTTGCTGATTATGTCCTGGATCAGCCCTGAATCCGTGGGGGGTGCCGGGCCGGACGCTGTATGGCGCGGTATGACCACGGTGGCCGGATCCTGGATTGGTGGTGGCGCCAATCAGGCTGCCATGAAGGAAATTTACGAAGTCGGTGACAGCCTGTTTTCCGCCATGGTCGCCGTGGACGTGATTATTGCCAATTGCTGGATGGCCGTGCTGCTGTACATGGCGGGTAACAGTGAAAGGATTGACGCGAAAACCGGTGCCGATGCCACGGCGGTCACAAACCTGAAGAACACGGTTGAAGCGATGGAAAAGAAAATGGCCCGGGTGAGTACCTCCACGGACCTGATGATGATATTCGCCATTGGGATCGGTGTGACCGGGTTTGCCCACCTGGCAGCCGACTTTCTCGCACCCTGGTTTCTCGAACATTTTCCGCAGACTGCCAGACTGAGTTTCACCAGCCAGTTTTTCTGGCTGATTATTATCGCCACGACCATCGGGTTGATGCTTTCTTTCACCCGGGCGCGTCAATACGAAGGTGCGGGTGCGTCCAAAGTTGGCACCGTGTTTATCTACATTCTGGTCGCCGCTATCGGCACGCATATGGATATATCCGCCATTGCCAGCCAGCCGATGCTGTTTGTTCTGGGCGGGATCTGGATGGCCATTCACGCCATTATGATGCTGACGGTCTGTCGTCTGATCAAGGCGCCGGTGTTTTTTATGGCGGTGGGCAGCCAGGCCAATGTGGGGGGAGCAGCGTCGGCACCTGTGGTGGCGTCGGCGTTCCATCCTTCGCTGGCACCAGTGGGCGTTTTACTGGCCGTACTTGGCTATGCTGTTGGAACCTACGCTGCCTGGTTTTGCGGGCAGATCCTGCGAGTAATCGCTGAGTAAAC
>CAYSTJ010000080.1:0-8999 GCA_964434105.1 uncultured Cellvibrionaceae bacterium
TACATCGATTCGGCGATCGCCATTATCAATCTCACTCCTTCCGAATTATCAGAAAATTGTCGATAGCGATGTCACCTCGATATCCGCCATCGGCGTTGTACCTGAGGCGAACTTTGGTCGTACCGAAGTTCGTGCCAGGCTCGCTGATGTCGAGTGAATAGCTTTGCCAGCCAAACTGGTTGTCAGCAGGAATCTCGCCCACTGTGACCCATTGATCGTGAGAAGCCATCTGGATTTCAAGTGTTCCGATGTCTGCTCCGTACATGACGTAGTCGAATGAGAGTACCGAGTTGCTGAAGTCATAAGCGCGGGTTTCAGCCGTAGCAAAGGATCCAGCATAGAACATCCCCTCTCCCTTCGACGTTTCGACATAAAGGTACGAATCATTCGCGCCGTAAGGTCCGGTCGGGATACCGGCATTGGCCGTGGGCGTCGGGCCCCGGTGCCACCGCCACGGGATACCTTCACCATCAGAGAGTGCTGTATCAGGGTGTTCGAAATCACTCCGCACAATAATGCGGCGGTTGTATCGTTGTTCAGGGCCGGTCCCCTCAAGTAGGTCATAAAGGACGTGAGTCCACGTGGTGGTTTCCCCCGGCCCCATCCAGCCCTGTTCGACTGCTTTCAGATTCAGCGGGTCGTAAAGCGTGGGAGACGTTCCATAGTGACATGCTGCCGCGCAACCTTGCTCTGCTTCGCGGTTTTTCTGAATCCGAAGATTCCAGTTGCGATCGGTGGGCAAACCATTGGCGTCGACGGGCAGGAAGTCTTCGCCCACAATGCTGTAGGGCCCCATCAGATTGCGTGACGGCAGCACGCCCAGCTCAAACAAGGCGCCCACCACGTGAGGCGTCACAATGAAGGCATCAGATCCATGACAGCCAATGCAGTTCCCGCCGCCTGCCCCACCAGTTCGGTACGGCCACTGCCAGGGGTTGTTTTCGGCCTGGGGCGAGGCAACTTCAGGGCTAATCCTGGCGTTGGTAAAACTGCGTTGAAAGAAACAGGTTTTTCCGGATTCCGGCTTCCCAATGCTCGCGTTGGTGATGATCATTGCAATGTCATGGAAGTAATCGTCAACCGGCTCGCCTTCGGGCTGTTCGTTGTATTCCGGATCCTTTCGACAGATGTATACCGCTTTCACGTCTTTATTCGGAACGTCAAGACGGCCCAGGCGGGCCCCGGGCAGACAGTTGTGGTGGCCCTGATTGGTGTGATTGATTCCACGCAACTGCGCCTCGGCATCGCACGCCTCACCAAAGAGCGAGGTAGGCAGAACCACACCATCCCGGCAGTCAATATCCGGAATTTTCCAGTCTTCAACCTTGATCCCGTCAGCGTAATCCATTCTCAATTCGTCAACGCATGATTGCGCATGCTCTTTGAGAGTTTCAGCCTGGGCGGGCTGAGCAAGAACGAAGGACGACGTTACGGCGAGAAGAGATGGCACCCAACCTCGATACGTCTTTACGATGTTTTCTGTGATTTTCGCAATGTGCATCATTAGTCTCCTTTGACGCAATGGATGGGCGAATGCCCCAAAAAAAGGAAATCCAGGTCTACCTGACATGTTGTTAACGGGTGTCTCGCGCTCGTTGTGGATTGAACCCTGGCGATATACCGATAACGGTGCAGCTGCAGCGGTGCCTGACAACGTGATCGAATGGAATAATTCGATTACTCTGCAAATAAAATCGCAACTGGGAAGCTTTTGCTATAGAAATCTCATGCCCCGACAATGAAGCCGTATCTTTCGACGCGTTGCTGGAAAATCTATGAAATGCAAGCCGGGTAACCCTATGCAATATCCTTATTGGCTTGAAGAGAACCGGCAGCTTAATTCGAGGCGCAGGCTACGTCAACCGTTTCATGTTAAGTTTTTCCGGCGCGGCCACGAAACTCCTCCTCTGTACGTCGAGGAGGAATCTCGCTTTATTTAAAGTAAAGCCGCGTGCTGATCATTAGCCCCGTCGATAAAGATTCACGTCGCAAAACAGCAATCTGTTGCGGCCATAACAACATACGTTTAGACACATCCGGCATGGCATTGCCCAGAGTACCAGGCGCCTTGCCTCTAATCTGAAAGCACCATAAAAAGTCCGGTACCCATGAATGAATACCGGACTCGCTTTTTAACCAGGACTTTGATTACACCGAGCGGGCCCAATGGAGCGGTTTACAGCAAGCCTCCCCTCGGGCCGTCACATGGCGGGGGTTTTAATCCGCTACCAAAGATATTTCGTCAATGTAAAAGGTCTCCGTTGAACCACCCAGGTCGATTATCAGTGTGGTAGAAACCTCATTTGCCGTAAATTCCCAGCGTACTTCCTGCCACTCAGTGCCGATGGTTTGATTCGCCTGATATTGCGCACTCGGCTGTGTTGAGAAGCGTACGACGCTGCCTTCGTTCTCGGCTTTAATCCACATGCTTGCGACATAATCGGCGTCGACAACAGTGGGGATCGGCAGACTGCCCAATTGCACATTCCACGGCGAGTCGCCAGCACTGACTACCTGCATGGCACGGCTACCACTGTACACTTCAGTAGTCGTTGCCGTTATATTGTCAGCACCATTCATTTTGTTCCAGCCGGTGAAGTCGTCGCCGGAACCGAGTTCCAGCCCGCCATTGTAAATATATTCACCATCGGCTCCGGCTCTTGGGCAGCTCCCTTCGCTGGCGGTATCGCCTTCAACCAGTTCTATATCGTCAATGCTATAGGTGGCTTCCGATGCTCCCAGGTCAAGCACCAATCTGGTGGATGTGTCATTGGCGGTGAAGGTCCATACCAGTCGTTGCCATTCGGTACCGATAGTCTGGTCGCCCTGATACTGCGCACCCGCTTCTGCGTCGGTAGACATGCGCACAATGCCGCCTTCGGCACCTTCGGCATCCGAGCCTTTAATCCACATGGACGCGGTGTATTCTTCCCCAGATACCGTCGGCACGGGCGTACTACCGAGCTGCACGTCCCAGGGATTACCACCCGCAGATGCTGCCTGCATGGCCCGACCGAAACAGCCTTCGCCAAAGGTCGCTGTTATGGTTTCTTCGCCATTCATCTTGTCCCAGCCGCTGAAGTCGTCACCTTCGCCAAACTCCATGCTGCCGTTGTATAGCCAGTTTCCGCTATCATCCGGACGCGGGCAGGTACTGGGATCCGGAGAGTCGCCTTCAACCAGCCTGATATCGTCGATATTGTAGGTGGCCGTCGATCCGCCAAGATCAAGTAACAGTGTTGTGGTCGCTTCGGTGGCTGTGAATGTCCAGACAATCTGCTGCCATTCGGTACCAATGGTTTCCGGGTCCTGGTAAATAGGCGTTGGGCTGGTAGAGAAGCGTACTGTGCTGCCCTCACTATCGGCTTTGATCCACATTGAGGCGGTATAATCTGTATCCACTGTGGTTGTAACAGGGACGCTGGCGATTTGAACATCCCACGGGTTGTCGCCTTCAGAGACGACCTGCGCGCCGCGACCGAAGCAGGTGTCGCTGTATATCGCGGTAATGTTGTCCGCTCCATTCAGTTTTTCCCACCCGGTGAAATCATCGCCCGACCCCAACTCCAAACCAGAATTTGAAAGTAAATTGTTATCCACGTTGGGTCGTGGCATTGGTTCGGGTTCCGGACCATAGCCTGGTACCGGGACCGGCCCGGCCTCAAAAGTCGGCCTGTCCAATCCCTGACCGCAAGCAGCAAGTAAAACCACGCTTGCACTCACAGTCAGCCCTACGGAAATTTTCTTCATTAAACTCGACATGTGGACCTCGATTATATTCTGTTATTAGTTCGGTATCCGGGGGTGCCGATGTCGCTATCAGGAAATAATTTGCAACGAATCAGGCAGCCCAACAAGGGCAGCGACACCGCTGCCCCACTCAGCTGATTAGAACTGGCCTTTAACGACAAGCGCAATACGCCGATCCTGAATAAACCAGGAGCGACCTGCCTGTAACCCGTCATTGTTCAACTGCATAATGGTTTTGGATTGGGTATCGAGCAGGTTAGTCCCTTGTAATCCCACCTGAATCGCATCGGTTACGTTGTAGAAAACGGATCCATCGAGCTGTCCCCGGTCATCAAACCACAACGGCGCCTTACTGATAACGTCTCGCGTTGTGAGCATATACTTGGATCGCCAGTTGTAGGCCAGGCGCGCACTCCACTTGTCGACTTCGTACATACCCACCAGGTTAACTGTGTGTTCTGATTGCCCCTGTAACGGTATTCTGTCCAGAGTGACGCGAATTCCGGTATCGTTGTACTGATCGATATCGTTGTTCGGGTCATCATCATTGTTGACGTTGTCGACCTCGTCACCATAATCGATCCGGTTGTTGGGCACGCCGCCAGCATCGATATAGGTGTAGGTTATCTGCGAGCCGAAGTTTTCGAACATACCCGAATAAAACTGCTGATACGATAACTCGAAACCGCTCATGTCAGCATCGGTACCGTTGATGGTACTGTCAACATCGACAAGACGTGTAACGTCAGATGAAGTGTTAGTGATCTGTTGGTAGTTGGACCCTTTAATAAAGTAGTCGCCCAGCTGCTTATAGAAAATCGTGCCGGTCAACTGACCAATATCGGCAAAATACCATTCCAGCGAGATATCTGCCTGGTCAGATATCATGGGCTTAAGGTAAGGGTTACCACCGCTGCCCGTCCAACCCTGGACATAGGCAGAGTCAATCATATTTGAATAGGGGCTGTCTTCCGGTACATCCACGTACTCTTTCGCGGGGTTGTAGTTCAGCATTCCCACAGAAAGGTTGTTTCTCACTTCGGAAAGATCAGGGTAGGCGGCTGCACGGGCAATTGCGAACCGGCCAATAAGATCGTCAGTGAGTTCAAATTTGATGTTGAAGCTCGGCAGCACCAGGTTCGTAGTGGTTTTTGCCGTCAAGGGCAGCTCCTGACCATTAAGGAAAGCGACATCGTCACGTGGCAGGTAGTTGACGTCCTCATCCAGCCATGGCAGATACCGACGCGCCGTGGCAACATCATAGGCGATGCCATCGGCTATCAACTGCTCAATGTAGGCCATGTTGCGCTCACCGGTCAGAGGCAGACTGCCGTAACTCTCGGGTGGATAATCCTCAGCGGTTTTGTCCGCAAAGACAACCGCGCCCGTCGCTTCCCGGGTTAATCTGGCATACCGTACCCCAAAGTTACCGGTGTAGCGTTTTCCGAGCATATCGCCACCGAAATCGAGACGGAGGTAAATAGCCTGATTTTGTTCGCGCGTATAGTTTCTCTCGCCAGGCGTAAACAGACCGTATTTAGCATCAAGTTCGTCTTGATGTGCGGTAGCATTGGTATCCCAGTTGCCTGCGGGAGATACGATAATATCCCTTGCACGCTCCTCAAGGCGACCCATCAGGGCTTTCGCATAATCCGCGGTTGGGTGAATCATTCGTCCATCACCAGCGACATTGAATACACCGCCCCGATGGAAGTCGGACCAGTCAACATATTCCCAGTCGCCGTATTGGCTTGCATAACCCGCATCGCCCAACCAGCCGGCGGGCGAGCCGTAGGACCACTCCGGTGACGTGGATACCCACGTGTAACCCGTGCGATTCACCAACTGTTCACGGTCAGCGAAGCGAACGCCCCCCTTGATCGCTGTGAAAAAGCCGTCATCAAAATGCAGGGTTCCGTCCAGTCGTATTGCTTCGGACTCACCTTTTGAGCGTTCGTAGTGGTCCATTGTTGAACGCCACCAGTAACTGTTGGGGTCCTGAAAATAGTTGGCATCGCCGGCTTCGTCATCACTGAAGCCCGGTATGGTGGCCGACCGCATCTCGAACAGATCGCCCTGCTCTTGCCTGATCGCTTCAATGCTTTGTATGAACGCGTCCCGGTTGTCGTCTCTTAAGCCATACCAGGGGTCGACAAACGTCAGGCTTGGTGTACTTCCCGATACATCGTAGCTTTGCCCCGCATGGAGACCCAGCATGAGCTGTAAATCGTCAACTTTGGACTCGGCCTTGATGAATTGATAATCAAGGGAAAGCTCCAGGTTATCGGCGGCTTGCCATTCGAAATTGACCGAGAAGTCCTCAACCAGAGAATTCGCCAGTTGGACCCGGGTATCGGGCTGTACTTTGGGGCCAAATGCCGCGTAGACCTCTTCGCCGCCAATCTCGATAAACTCGCCCGGAATTCTTCCTACGTTGGAATTGTTGCTACCACGATCCCCGTAGGCCACAAAATCCCAGGTACCGCTGACAAATCTGTTCTGGTCGTCAAACGCTATTTCAGTGCCGGGGTATGCGGTCGAGCGAAGATTACTTCTGCTGGTTTGGTAGCCCCCTTGATATTTGACAGCATTTTCGTACCAGTCCAATGTGGAGTCCGAGCGAATATACTCACCGGTAACCTTAAGCGTATCGGCAGGGTTTGCCCATTGAACGACTACCGAAGCCCCTTTTCGATTGCGATCATCTTCTTTCATGGTCACGTTCGCGGAGTTGGGCATCCATACAAGGGCGTTTTCATCGTTTGCCAGGCCCTGGGCATGTTCAGGCGTTCCGGGAACGAGCGACGCGTAGTAGTTGGAGTAGGCATCACTCTGAATGCCGTGGGATTCTCCGTATAACTGCGAGTATGCACCACTGATAAGCACACCAAATTCGCCGATATCCGTATCCCAACGTTCGCTGAACAGCCCTGAAACAGATGGGCTCCAGTCCTCGGCCAAATCACCATAGGAATAGTCAACCGTAAACGCCGTTTGGCGCCCACCCTGGTCAAAAGGCTTTCGTGTGCGCAGGCTGATAGTGCCGCCGATACCACCTTCGATCAAATCGGCCGTCTGGTTTTTATAGATATCCACACCACCCATCAGCTCAGGCGGTACGTCCTGGAAGTTGAGACCGCGACTGGAGCTGGCAGTAAAAGAATCGCGACCGTTGAACTCTGAGCGCGTTTGGGTCATCCCGCGAATAATGGCACCAGAACCTTCAACACTGAAGTGGTCTGGATCGTCCGGCCCGGAAAAGCGTTCAATGGAAACGCCCGGCAAGCGCTGGATAGCTTCGAGTACGCTGCGGTCGGGCAGACTGCCAATGTCGTCGGCGGAGATTGAGTCGACGAACGTATCTGCTTCACGCTTGATATCCTGAGCGTTCTGCAGGTTCAATCGAGTGCCAATAACGACAACCTCTTCCTCCAGCTTGTTAGCCCCTGCATCATCTGCCGTTCCGGCTTCCTGGGCCAACGCTTGCGAAGCCAGCGCCCCCATAAGAACGCTCAGAGATGAAGCCAGACCCAAGCTGGATTTATGTCTTTGATGGCGCGATTTTTTATACATGGAAAACTCTCCGTTCTGAGTAGGAGCTGCCACAGCCCCATAGAATTGTCGTTTATTGTTATTGCTATCTCTAATCGATACCGGAAGCGTATATATAGTTATAACGAATATTTCACCCAATTGCATGAAAAATCGCAATATGCCGTCAAAATCATGCTCACTGCGCCAGCCCTGCCGAAGGATTTGCTGGTTGTGGGAACCGAGTCACGCTGAAGTGGTATAAATTGCCCATAATCACTGAAAGCGAAATCGTCGCTCCACGGAGTCCGATAAGCAAGCAAAGTCCGGTACTAGACCCACTTCTTGTCATATATGCGACAGACCGAGGCCTCCAATGGTGATATATATCACATTATTCTAACCTATTGAAGGCGTAACTGATTTAATGCAGCCAAAATACAGCAAATTGTACCGCATCTGCGGCGGTGTTGTCGGCTCAATTTCCTGTAAGGAAGACCGTTGCCCGCGTGGTGACGCGGGTGCCGGAACAGGTTGCAGACGGATAAGCAGGCCAGACAGGCCCCATCCTTGCACACACCCCGGAATACGCAGTTCAAGACAACAGGTGGCAATCGCTTGCCCACGCCTTGCAATGTCTAATATAAGATGCCTAATCAGCGTTAACAACTCAAATGCATCGAATATTTTACATTATGAGCGTTGAAGAACTTGGCAAACCATCAAACGAGTACGCAAGGAGCGCAGGTTGACGCGTTCCGAAAAGAATTGGCTACCATTGCCGGGGTCAGCCGCGCCACAGTGTCGGCTACCGAGAACGACACTATCGTTGAACTGGGCGTGCGCAAATACGAGAAACTACTCAATGCGCCCGGCCTTACCCTGGCCACATCTCACTCTCACGGCCGGCCGACATAGCTGATTTCCTACAGGAAAACCAGACATTTGCCATTTAGCTACACGACCACGCTTGATAGAATCCGCGACATCTGAACAGTCTTGTCTGTCGTCAGCATTCGAAATAACGCTCGACATTCAGGTCAATACCGTCGGAATCCCAATCGGGCATTGCCAATATGGAACATCAGAAGCTCTAGGCGAATGAACGAGCAATCCACCCAGGAGCACTATTCGAAGTTCGCGTTATTATATTGGCACTGGCGTAGTGGTGCAGTTTTCGGTGAACTCGGTGCGATGTCAAACCAAGGGATCAAGCAGATCAAAATCGGACGAGCGGAAACTGAAGTTTCCTGCAATGGTAACACTGGCTGTGAATACACTGTAAACGGCAAGAAATTTGAGCCACGATGAAAACTCACATTTTACTTATCGTTTTAGCACTTCAACTATCATGTACGAAGGATTCTCGTGATGACGATAAACAGCTTCTAACTCTGTCGTCCTATACATGCGAGTTTCCTGAGAGCTTCGAGTATAGGAAGCCAGATTATGGGATATACTACGATCGAAATCATCCTGTTGAAATTCAGATTTTCAGCGTTGACCGACCCTTATTGCCCGACCAGATAGATAACGTTAAAGTGAGGCTTTTGAAGTCAGGCGAGATTAACGGAATTCATTACAAAAGCAGAGAATATACCTCTGGTCGAACGCCTCCGATGACCTATCACAGCGCAACTATTGATGGCATTCCGGTGGGTCTTTCGGGTGATTGGGAAACCTTTGAGACTTTTCTCGATAGTTGCAAAAAATAGAAA
>CAYSTJ010000081.1:0-8384 GCA_964434105.1 uncultured Cellvibrionaceae bacterium
GGCAGAGCGATCGAAACTGAATTACCAGTCTATCCGGGGCAATCAACACGAGATTTATATCATTCTTTCGACGAAATGGATGCCATCATTCGTTCGAATGCCCACGCAAAAAAGCCCAGCGTAGTCAATGCCTGGAAGTCGATCAGGCCTATTGGAGAAAAGGGGGTGGGTTATTACACCGCTTCCAAGGATGCCTTTGTATTGATTAAGCTGATTAGCGATCTGGGCGGGTTAGCGACGAAGGCCACCATTAAGGTTTATAATGGCAAACCCCACATTATTCTCAGTGGCCGTTCGGGGCTGCGCAAGATATTAACGGGGACAAAGTACGGGCTGCAAAATCCAAAGATTGTCGCTATGGGGTTGGGTAAGGCCAACGTGATGAGCGCCGCCAGGGTGGGAGGGCTTATCTCAATAGCGCTATTGACGACTTGCCGTGTTGTTGACCTGTTCCTGACAGACGAACAAACGCTTTCCCATTTTTTTGGATATATGGCAACCGACATCATTAAAGTCGGAATCTCAGTGGGCTTAACCCTCGCGGCATTAACCGTAAAAGCGGGCGCAGTCTTTGCTGTCGGCCTACTGGTGATTGCGGTTGTTCTCGGTGTTAGTCTATCAATGACGCTGGACTATTTGGACCAGCGTTACAAAATTTCCAAAAAAGTGGTCGCAGGCATTGAGGCTTTTGCTGAGTCGGCCCATGAAAAGAAAAATGATTTTATTGCTGATGCCTCAGCGAAAGGGGCGGAGATCCTTAAGGACGCCTTCGATTATACGGTAAAGGAGGCGGGTACCATGGCTGTAGATCTGGCAAAAAGTTACATAAAAAGATTCGCGAGCCCTAATTTAGCGAACTCTGTTTAAAGCGCATTTACAGACACATTCGACTCAACAAGACAGTAGACTGATGAGCACACATATGGCAGGTCAATTAATTGTGCTATCCCTGATGTTCTTTGGTGGGTTAGGCGCACTGTACGCCTTTTTTGTAACCGTTGCTGGCTTTGTACAGGATTACCTGAATGAGGCGACTTACATTGTTTACGATCGTCGTTTATGGGCGATGCTCGGATTCGGTGTCGGTTTATTGGGGATAGTGGCCGTGTCTGTAGTTGAGTATCTGCCCAAGACAAAGCATATCGCGCGAGTGCAAGGCTTCAATCTCACCTTAATGGTGACAGGTGTAGCTTTAATGTTTGGTTTGCCATTAATTACAAGCCTGGTAGAAGGGCCATTATTAAAGAAACGCGGCTATTTATATTGTGAACAGGCGACGTATCCGTACCACCTGCCGGGATTCGGTGAAAAAAACTACGTGAGAAGCGCTGAACTGTGCCTGCCTTCGGCGGAGTTCCGCGAGCACCTGGATAGCTATAGAAATAGGCGGTAGCAAGGCTATCAGCGGCCCTGGTTGGAATAATGAATGCTGAAGAGTGTTCCCGATGGGTGGTGTAGACAGGAAAATCCTTTTCGGCCAAAGGGCAACGTTTTTTTGACAGGCAGTTGCGTTGGCGACATGGTCTGGGAAACCGGGAGTTGGTTGGTGGTCCGTCCCTGGATCGCCAATTAATTTACGTGATTATCATTTTTCGTAGATCGCCCCCGTCCGCGCAGTGTGAAAACAAATCCCCCAAACAACAACCACCAATGCGACACGGCCCCGCCGCTCGAGCCGGAACTGGACGACGATGAGCTGGAAGACGAAGTCGAGGAACCGCTTGATGAGCTACTTGACGATGACGTGCTTTCAGACGATTTCACCAGTATGCCGCTCAAAGAGCCGTTATCTGTCAGGGTGGAAATGCTGATATCGAGCTGGCCGTCGGTTACGGTGGCGGTCACCGTTGAAGGGGTATAGGCGGCGGCATAACCGACTTCGGCGAAAAGATCAAAATCGCTGAACAGCGTTTGCCCCTCGATCTCAACACTGAACCGGCGTGCATCCGTCGCTTCGTGATACAGCTCGGCAAAGTGCAGGGTGACCTGGTAGGTGCCTGGGTCCATCGGGATCCGATAGGTGAAATCGCCGTAACGCTCGGTATTGAAAATTTCTGTATTCTCAGCGTTTGTGATCGAACCGGCTATTCCATGGGTGGTGCCGTCGGTGAAGTTGAGGTCGGGCTGGTAATACACGTTATTGTAATAGTCGCCGGTCGATCCCCCCACATTGATGGCCGCCACAATATCCTGGCTGTTCAGGGGTTGGAAGCCGCGGGTGTCATTTTCGCTGACCTTGCAGGTCGCGCCCCACTCATTGCCCCAGCCGTCGCGATCCGGGTCGGCGGCCATCTCGCAACACACAGGGAAGCCGTCGGCAGTGCCGCATTCTTCCGGCTCGCCAGTCATCTGATACCAGTTGAAGTTCAGGCGGCCTTTCGCCCGGAAGTAGACGTTATGCACCCCCGTTGCGCCAATCAAGCTGGCGGTTACCGCGCGGAAATTATTCAGGCCACCGGTTGCTGGCACGTCGATAGTACCGATAAGTTCGCCGGTTTCACTGCCCAGCCGAATCTCCAGTGTGGTTGCGGAGCCTGCGGCGACATGGGCTTCGATCAGGTTCGCACCGGACTGAAAGTCCACGCCGGAAACGCGGTACCAGTCGTTGTTATCCATCTGCACATGCATGGTGCCGTCGCTGTTGCGTTCGGTTTCAACACCGTGCTGACGGTCAAAAATTTCCGCCTCGGTCTTTTTAAACGGGTCGAAGTTCTTGATCTGCTCGACGCCGTCGCGGGTGGGGGTAACCCGGTTCATGGTGGAGCCGCTGTAAGACAGGTAATCAACGTTCATGGAGCGCTGATAGATACTGCCTGTGCCGTTACCGGGGCCGCTGGCCCATACAGTCTGGTTGTGATAGAAGGCGTACCACTGGCCTTTGTATTCAGTGAAGGAATGGTGATTGTTGCCGCTGTAATTATCCCAGGGCTGCGGGATGACTGTGCCGCGGTGGGTGTAACCCGTCATTGGATTGGTGCTGGTCATGTATTCGATGGTCGGCGCGCCATTGGTGTAGTCGCTCGAATAGCTGAAGTAATAAAGGCCGTCGCGCTTGTGGATATACGCCGCTTCGAAAAAGTTCGGCGCATCCACGGTAACGGCCGGTCCGTCGGGGCCTTTGAGATCATCCGTCAGCTTGACGATACGCGCCTGTCCCGGACCGCCGCCGCCAAAGGTAACGTAGACCGAATTGTCGTCGTCGACAAGCACGCCCGGGTCAAACAGCCATTCGACATTGGCATTTTGCGTATTTTGCGCGGTAATCACGGCCGAGCCTTTGATGTCCACATAGGGGCCTTCCGGGTGACTCGCTTCCAGAATGCCGAGGCCGGAAGTGACGTTCGGAAAGATCAGGTAATACTTGCCGTCGCGTTCAAACATGTCGGGCGCATAGGCACCGAACGCCCAGTTTGTATGGGTCTGGGTGCCGAATATGATGCCGTGGTCCTGCCAGTTGACCATGTCATCGGTGGACCAGAGAAAGTAGTCCTGAAGCTCGTCGTAGGACGTGGATCCGTCGGGGTCGTGGGTCGTGATCACATAGACGCGATCATTGAATACCCGTGCTGACGGGTCGGCCGTGTAAACATGGGATACCAGCGGATTGTCGGCGCTGGCAGTGGCACCCAATCCTGTGATGAGGCACGCGGAAAGCCAAAGCGGCAGGTGTCGTGCGGGCTTTGGGGTTCGGATTCTTCGATGGGCTGGAGCATTGTTGGTGCGGCGGTCGCCATGCATGTCGGATGTCTCTTTTTATTGGTGGGTATGCCAACAAGCTTATCATAATATGATAATGATCTTGTCTGTCCGGGGTGACTGACTTCTCGTTTCAATCGGAGAGCACCGCACATCTTCGGTATCCGCTGAGCAATTTCTGCTTGACGTAATAGTGGCCTTACGACAATATTCATAATAAGTGGCATATAGACACTAAGTATTGTTTGCATTTTTATTTCACCGCCAGTCGGCAAGGGAGAGGGATTATGTTCGGTATTCGGTACTACAAGGCGGATTCATCCACCTATGTCATCAAAACGTCTGGTGGCAAGGTGCGAAGCAAGGGAAAGGGGTTGAGTTTTTTCTATATGCAGGCGACAAATTCCATCGCTGCGGTGCCAGTAAGTGTTCAGGAAGCACCGTTTATTTTTAATTTGCAAACCGCCGACTTTCAGTCAATCCGTATTCAGGGGCAAATCAGCTTCCGCATCGTTAACCCCGATCGGATCGCTGATGTCCTGAATTTCAATCTCAAGGCTGACGGCCAGTCCTATGCGTCGGAGGATCCGTTGCAGCTGACGGATCGCGTTGTCCGGGCGGCACAGTCGATTGTTCAGAGCAAGGTTCAGTCGGTCTCTTTGCGCAACGCTTTGCTGTTAAGCGAACCGCTGGTTGAGCTGATGAAAGCGGACCTGTCCGCACAACCGGTATTGGCCGAATTGGGTATTGCGCTGGTCGACGCGTCCATTGCCGCGATAACGCCCACGCCGGAGACAAGCCGGGCGCTGGAAGCCGAGGCGCGCGAAGCGATTTTGAAAGAGGCGGACGATGCCATCTACGCACGACGAAAGGCGGCGGTGGAGCAGGAGCGCACCATCAAGGACGCCGAGCTGCAAACGGAGTTGGCCATTCAGCAGAAAGAGCAGGAAATTGCCGCGTCGCGCATCAACAACGAGCGTGCGATTATGCGGGGTAAAGCGCAAACGGAGCAGGAGCGCATCAAGACCGAGATTGAAGCGGAGAACCAACGCAAAGCGCTGGTACTGCTTAATGTAGAAAACAGTAAACAGCAGGCGGACGCCGAGGCCTATGCCATATCCGCCCGGATGAAGGCATTCAGTGAGCTGCCGGTGGATAATCTCAAGGCAATGGCGATGGCAAATATGCAGCCCGAGCAAATGATGGCGATGGCCTTCGAAGCGCTGGCTGAAAATGCCGGTAAAATTGGCGAGCTCAATATTGCTCCGGAAATGTTTTCCAGCATGATGAAAAAGGCCGTGCGCAAATGATTCAGCGTAGCCAGCGCCGCTTTATCGTAGTCCATCGGAAGACGCGTATGCAGGAGTTGATCGAGCGCTTTAACACCTGGCCGCAGGCGCGGTTCTATCTGGAGCACAATCAGGTGGATGTGCAGGACTATTTGGACGAGCACGATCTCTATCGGCAACGACTGTCGGATGTCGAACGCAAACTGAAAGAGCGAGGCCGATTTCAATGGCTGGAGCGCACCCTGCTGCCCAGCTACCAGTTCAGCCCCGACGACATTGTGGTGGTGATCGGTCAGGACGGGCTGGTGGCCAATACCTTGAAGTATTTAGAGGGGCAGCCGGTAATCGCCATCAACCCCGACCCGGGCCGCTGGGATGGTAAGTTGCTTCCATTCATTGTTAATGACCTTGGCGACATTGTGAGTCAGGTTGAGGCGGGCAGGGCAGCGATAAAAAGCGTGACCTTTGCCGAAGCTACCACCAACGACGGGCAGAAAATGCTGGCGGTCAACGATCTGTTTATTGGACCCAAAACCCATGCGTCAGCCCGCTATGCCATTCGCTGGAACGGTGAATCTGAAAGCCAGTCATCGTCCGGCATAATCGTATCCACCGGGATGGGGTCGAGCGGCTGGTTTCAGTCCATACTGGCCGGCGCCAAGGGCGTAACGGGTGAGCAGTCTCATGTTCTGGAAGCAGGTTTTGCCTGGGACGATCGGCGACTGCAATTTGCGGTTCGCGAGCCTTTTCCAAGCCGAACGACCGGAACCAAAATTGTCTTCGGAGAGATCACCGTACAAACGCCATTGAAGCTGGAATCCTATATGCCAGAAAATGGTGTTGTGTTCTCGGACGGTGTGGAGCAGGACTATATCGCTTTTAATTCCGGCTGTATTTTGACTATCGGATTGGCAAATCATCAGGGCACGCTGGTTGCTGCGTGAAGTCGGATTGCTGTTTGATTCTGGCGAGATGGTGTCCTGGTATATGATATTTGTTAATCGGGGCAATTCACCATCCACAGGATATAGATATGAAACGCGAGAAACAGTGACCAAAGAAAGCCTGAAAAAGCGTATCCTGCGGTGAGCGAAGCGATGGTGCAAAGCGTGCCCAGCAGCGAGCCTATGCCGCTACCTATGCTGGAAATAATACGTTCTTTTCGCTTGCCTCCATTGTGTGCGCTCAAATATCTCGTCGCGTAGGCAGGGGATGCCAGTACGACGCCTGTTGTCAGAAAAAAAGCGGAAACTCCCAGCGTGGTTTCCAGTGCATGTCGGAGCGATCCGGATTCCCAGCTTGCAACGGCGGCGACGCCAATAAAAATATAAAGAACCGCAATAAATGGGAGTACCGCAAGTTGTAGCCAGAAACCGGTCTTGAGTAGAAAAATATTCATAATATGAGCCGAGTATATACCCCATTTGGCTCAAATTATGAGCCGATTATGGCAGCTATTCGGCTCAGGGGCCGTGGTGAGAAGCACTGAAAGCGGCTGTCGTTGACACGCAGTATTTGCGAACACAACTTTCCAGCTTTTTCTTGCTCGTGGACTGAATCGCCATCAACAATTCGAGGCGAACATCCGGAACGTGAAATCGCTGTCGTAATTCCTGCTTTATGTGAAGCAGCAGGTAGGCCGTCGCTTCGGCGTCGGCCAGCGCCCGGTGGTAGCGACCGGTGGCTGGCAGCCCAAGGGCGCGGACCAGACTGGCCAGCTTGTGATTGGGCGCATCCGGGAACAGGCGGCGGGCTAACAGCAGAGAGCAAATGAAGGTGGAGTTGCCGGGGCAGGAGTGCTCCCAGAACTTGCGGTCAAACGAGGCATTGTGCGCCACTAGCGGTGTCTCGCCCACAAAGTCCATAGCCTGTTGCATCACATGCTCAACGCGGGGGGCCGTTCTGACCATCTGATCGGTGATTCCGGTAAGTGACTGTATAAAGCCGGGAATCGGAACGCCCGAATTCATCAGACTTTGGTAGCGATCCACAATCCGGTCGCCCTGAACCTTGACGATGGCGACCTCTGTGGGCCGGTCGCCATGGGCCGGAGACAGGCCAGTGGTTTCAAAATCGATGACTGCGTAAGTGCCCATGGTAGATTGTACCTGTTTGGATGGATAGGCGGACTTTAGACGAAAAAAAGCCCATCGGCCAGTGCCTTGTTCTTAGGTATGCTGGTGGCATCTTTCCATGGAACTGCTGCGCTTCGGGAGCTGATTTTGGCATACCAATTGTCATTCTGAGGTTTTCGCCATGCTATGCTTGCGCCATTCACAATTCAATGGAATGAAATCTTATGAATCTCCCCTTAAAAGTCGTCACACATCCCGCCAACATCCCTTGCGTTCATCCTACCCGAATTATCAATCGCGATTTGAGTGCGGCTAATCGAGTATTCCGCAGGTTTGAGCAGACAATATCTACGCGGGGATTCACTCCAGCATTTCAGCTTAGTCATGGAAACCGACCACTTTCGATATTAAGTGATCTTCGACTTCGGATAGAAAAGCCCTGGAAGATTAATCAGGGGGGCGCCAGTCTATGTGGTCCAGCGGCGTTGATATATTGCTTGGCAAAAGATGCGCCGCATCTCTATGCCCAGTATATAGCTGACCTTTATGTAGATGGGCAAGCCCGAATTAACGATCTTATTGTCGAGCCTTCCAGCACCTGTAGAGCAGGAAAAGTCCGGATTGAAAGTTCCAGTGGAAAAGTCAAGCGTGAGATATCAGCTATTGACTGGATAGCCCTGGCTAGCCTAAAAGATTCAAGCAACCGGATTCTGCGACAGCGATCCGTATCAAGCGATGCTGCGGGCATTACGATGCCCGGCGCTTTGGCAGCTTGGTTTTCTGCGGCGGGATATCAACATGTCCGCGAAAGTACCCGGCTGCTAGGCAGTGCTTCCCCTGAGGCGTTTTTGGAGGCTGCGCAGCTTAAGCAACATAATCGCAACGTGTGCCTTTTTATCGCATCCAAAGTAAATATGGCGTCAATTGCCATCAAAGCGATTCCCAATCACTGGGTGGTGATGTGTGAGCCGTTGACATGGTTTAACCCGTATCAGACTGTACCAAGTAGAGAAAATGGAAGATCCTCCAGCGATAACGAAAAAATTCCTAACGTATATGTTTACCATTGGGGAAAAGAGAGGGAAAACATAAATTTTAAAAATCTGAACATATCGGATTTCTCAAATTATTATTTCGGTTGTGTGGTTGCTAGTTAAAATGAATCTGCATGGACAAAATATTGAAGATACCTAATTTAAGCGATACAGAGTGCCTTAATTAATGAAGCTTTCCATTTATATTAAATCGCTGATTCTACTTCTGATTAATTTTCCTGTTACTTGTCTCGCAAGTAGCGAACCTTTAAAACTTTCAGGGTCATTCT
>CAYSTJ010000082.1:0-8183 GCA_964434105.1 uncultured Cellvibrionaceae bacterium
TCGCGCAAATGAGTGAGCAGTATTCGGAGGGCGTCACTGCCATCAGCGAAACCCGGGATGCTGTCGGAACGATTAGCGAAAAAACAGCCACGATTCCGGTTTCCATGGAAAATCTGCAAAAAGTTCTCGAAGTCAATCAGCACCAGATTCAGGAGCTGCAAAGACATCTGGAAGCGTTTGTAACCATGCGGGATAAAGCTATTGATGCTGTGCCAACGCTTAACAGTCATCTGGATCAGGTGGGCAACCGCCTGGCCGAGTCGGCAAAAGCCATGCAGGTGGTCTTACTTGAGGGCGCAACCGAGTTTAAAGATTCCGTTGATAGAACCAGTAGTAGCATGCAATCAATGGCTAACGGCATTCAAAACCAAAGCGAAGCGGTTAATCAGACCCTGCAGGACACGGCAACGGAGTTAAACGCTGCGGCGCGGGATATGCTGGCTAAGGTTGCGAAGGGTGCCACTTCGATGCAGACGACACTGGATCAGACCATCGAGAAAACCATGAAAGAGATAAGCCAGTCCGTCGAAAAATCGTCGAATGCCATGGAGAAGGAGGTGTCGCGGGCGGTGGGTCGAACCGGCGAAGGGATTAACAAGCAGCTGGATGCACTGGATTCAGCGATGGCCGAAGAGATGCAACGCGTCCTGGCAGAGATGGGGCGAGCACTGGCAACGATATCCAAGCGGTTTACGGATGACTACGAGCGACTGGTCCAGGCAATGAACCGCGTCGTGCGTCAGAAAGTCGGATAGGTGGCGCAGCTATGAAGGCAATATTGGGAGTCAATAGGGCGGGGCAATCGCAGCAGGACTCGGAGCACTGGATGGGTGTTTCCGACCTGATGGCGGGCCTGATGATGGTCTTTTTGTTTATCTCGATCGCGTTTATGCGTTATGTGCTGGTTGAGCAGAACCGGATAAAAGAGATTGCCGTGACCTATCAGGACACGCAGGTGGCGATCTACCAGTCCCTGATGCGAGAGTTTGAAAGCGATCTTGACCGCTGGCATGCGGAGATCGATAAAGAGTCGTTAGCGTTCCGCTTCAAAAGCCCGGAGGTTCTGTTTGCCACGGGTAAAATCGCACTCAGCGCACCGTTTGAAGAGATACTGGTAGATTTTTTCCCACGCTATTTAAAAGTGCTCGGCAACTTCAGGCATTCGATTGACGAGGTTCGCATTGAAGGCCATACCAGTAGCGTCTGGAATCGCGATACCTCGCCGACCGATGCCTATTTCCGGAACATGGCCCTTTCCCAGGGCCGCACCCGCTCCGTATTGCGATACGTGTATTCCCTGCTCTCGGAGGGTAGCCCGGAGCGACAGTGGGTACGCAAACATATTGCCGCTGTGGGTTATTCCTCCTCCCGCCTTGTACTAGACGAGTATGGCGAGGAAGACCGCGCTAGCTCCCGGCGCGTCACCTTTCGCGTGATGACAAACGCCGAGACGCAGATACGCAGAATTCTGGAGGAATAAATGCGGCTTAAGGTGGATTTGTCCCAGTTATGGGCCGCAGCACGGAAGATGGCGGAGGAACCCGCTGTTTTCGAGTTGCAGCAATCAGCGCCGCGTACCGCTATTGATATCAGTCTTTCTGAAGGGTTGGAAATACTTCTGGAGGATGTAGATTTTTCGGGTCTTGTGGCAGCAGTCGAAGGGCGACAGGTTCTGCTTTACATCCCGGATCACGGTTCCAAGTTTGAAAATGCAGTTTCCACCGGCACAGGGTCCAAGCGCTTTCATGTTACCTCCTGTCGGACGCTGGAAGAAATGCGTCAGAAATCCCTTTTGGATCGTTATATCGCAACAAACAATCTCACAGGGAGCTTTAAAATTCACGGCTTTGATAGCAATCGCCAACCCGCCGAGGGAGTCGTGAAACTTATAGTCTGTCAAAACTGCCTGGACAAACTGAATTACAAAGGCGCGGCACGGAGTCCTCAATTGCGCGCGAAGCTCGCATCTACTTTCGAAATCCCCGAGTTTTTCGAGACTTTCAGTTCTTATTTTCAACATATGCCATCGGGCCTGGCCGGCAAGGGTGGAGCCGGGTACAGCGATGATTGGAATGCAATTGCACAGAAAATAAAAGCCGCTGCAAATTACGCGTGTCAGGACTGCGGAGTGAACCTTGAAAGCGAGCGGCGGCTGCTGCATGTGCATCATCGGAATGGTGTAAAACAGGACAATCGGGCGGCCAACCTGGTGGCGCTTTGTGCCAGCTGTCACCGAAACCAGCCTAACCACACCCATATGCATGTCACTCATGGCGATACTAAAACAATTAATCGGTTACGACGTGAGCAGAACAAATCGGCGGATTCCTGGGATGATGCACTGAAGATGGTTGACCCAGCCGCGAATGGCGTGCTGGATCTGCTACGCATGAAAAACTGGAGTGCGCCGGTAATCGGTCACGAAGTCGGAGACGCGGAAGGGAGGGTCGTTGCACAATTCGAAGCAGCCTGGCCCGATCGACGCTTTGCCATTGTGATTTCCGGTTCAGACAAAGTTAAATTACCCGGATGGACAATTCAGACAGTGGTTGAAGCCCTGCACGATTACCATGGTTAGTAGGTGGTGATCTGCCTGTCCGGACTGGGATCGTGGGCAGGCGAGCGGTGCAGTGTTGGTTTAAGAAATGCGCCATTTACGGCGAATATCGCCGTAGTATTGGAAAAATGTAAACCAACGAGCTAACCTTGGTTTAAAAATATGCCCACGAACGGCGAAATTCGACGTAAATCGAGTAAAATTCAAACCATGACTCAGTCGACACTCTCATCTATCCTCCCGGCGGGGGTGCCTGCGACACGTCAGTGGTTACTGTCCCAGGGCTTCTCTGTCTCGCGCCTGGACAATGCGCTAAAAAGCGGCAGAGTCGTGCCTGTGTCGACGGCGGTTTACGCGCGTCCGGACCTGCCGGTGACTTGGCAAGCGGTAGCGTTCGCCTTGCAAAGGGAGCAAGCGGGCGTCGTCATCGGCGGAGTGACCAGTTTCGAGCTGTTGGGCAAGGGCCACTTTGTACCCATGTCAAAGCGACAGGCGGTGAGCCTGTTTTCAACATCCCGGCCGCCGGGCTGGCTTCGGCACCTGCCTTTGAATGTCGACCTCCAGTGGCACGGCACCGCCCGGCTGTGGGGCGATATGGCGGCACCCGGCGAATTCTGCACACAGGCGTATCAGTGGCGGGAAGACTTGCCGCCACTGATCATGGCGCGGCCCGAGCGGGCTTTACTGGAAGTCCTGTCGCTGGTGCCAAAGGTAATCAGCTTCGAGTTGGCAGACAGCCTGTTCCAGGGGCTGACCAGCCTGTCTCCCGCGAAAATGGCCGTCGTAATGCAAACCTGCACCAGCGTGAAGGTAAAACGATTGTACTTCTGGTTGGCCAGCCGATACGACTACCCATGGACAAAGCACCTGCAGCCGCAAGACTACGACCTCGGCAGCGGCAAACGGCTTATCGCACCGGGAGGCAAACTGGACAAGCGTTTTATGATTACCGTACCCGAGGCGTTGTATGACGTTCGCTAACCCGTTTCGTGCCCAGGTGCAGCTGTTGGTTGATCTATTGCCATTGGTCGATGAACACCGCTGTTTTGCCCTGAAAGGCGGTACCGCCATAAATCTGTTTATTCGGGATATGCCCAGATTGTCGGTGGATATCGATCTGGTCTATCTGCCAGCGTCTTCCAGAGAGGATGCCATTCGCGAGGTAACAGCAGCGCTACGACAGATCACCAGCCGGGTAAACGAAGTATTTCCCGGTGCGAAAGTAACCGAATCCTATCAACAGCGGGCGGAAGCCTTAAGGCTGGTGGTAGGGCGCGGCGGAGCGCAGGTCCAGATAGAACTATCGCCAGTGCTGCGGGGTACAGTCCACGAACCAGGGCGGTTGTCTGTAAGCCAGGCGGTAGAAGACAGCTTTGGTTATGCCGAAATGGCGGTGGTGTCACTGCCCGACCTGTACGGCGGCAAAATATGCGCTGCGTTGGATCGCCAGCATCCGCGCGACTGGTTTGACGTGATGCAACTATTGGACGCGGGGGAGCTGGACCGCGCCGTCTTTCTCGGTTTCATTGCCTACCTGTTGGCTCACCCCCGGCCATTAAACGAAGTGCTCGCGCCGCGCTGGAAACCATTGGCCGGTCCCTACGAAAGGGAATTTGCAGGCATGCTCCGGGAGCCGGTACCACTGACGGTGCTGGAGCAAACTCAACAACGTCTGCTAACAGTGCTTGGTCAGCACCTTACTCAGGCGGACATCGAATTTCTGCTCTCATTCAAGCAGGGAAGGCCCCGCTGGGATTTGCTTCCACTGGCGAAAGTGGACGAACTGCCGGCGGTTCGCTGGAAATTGCAAAACATCAATAACATGAAACCGGCCAAGCGTGCAGAAGGGCTGGTAAAGCTGGAAGCGGTGCTAAACCGACTGAGCGGCGGCGAATTTAAATAAAAAAATAATCACTGGACCTATCATGCTTCCAACCGTTGTAGCCAATGAACTGCGCGATGCTGTAAGTGAATTTTTGCGCAGTGCGTTTCCCATCGCGAATCCCTATTTTCAGAACAACGGAGATGCCGAGCCGGACCCGCATGCCCTGATCGACAATCTGCTGGATCGGCCGGGTACGTTGTTCAAGGGACCCTATCTCGATATTAAACTGCCGTTTCGTCTGGCGGAGGGCGGCGCGTTACCTTTTCGGCACCTGACCCTGCCGTTCTCACCCTATCAGCACCAGCTGCTTGCCTTTCAGCGCCTGGCGGGCGATCAACCGCAGTCGACGATTGTGGCAACCGGTACCGGCTCCGGTAAAACAGAGTGTTTTATGTTGCCGGTGCTGGACGATTGCCTCAGCCGGCGCGTGCAGGGCATTAAAACGATTGTCATTTACCCCATGAATGCGCTGGCAACGGATCAGGCCAAGCGTTTCGCCAGAGAAGTAGCCAAACTGGATACGCGCCTGACCGTAGGTCTGTTTGTTGGGGGTGAGCAGAGCGACGCGCACCGCACCATGGGGCCGGATAATGTGATTACCTGCCAGAATACGATGCGCAAATCGCCCCCGGATATTCTGCTGACCAATTACAAGATGCTGGACTTCCTGTTAATCCGGCCAAAAGATCAGCCGCTGTGGCGTTTTAATCAGGCAGACACATTGCGTTATCTGATTGTGGATGAGTTACACACATTCGACGGTGCCCAGGGTACTGACTTGGCATGCCTGATTCGCCGCCTGCGCCGTCGCCTGCAGGCGGGGTCGGCGCTGGCCTGTGTGGGGACGTCCGCCACGATTGGCGAGGGTTCATCCGCAGACCTGTTGCGTTACGCGGCAGAGATTTTTGCCGCCGAATTCACCGGCACCGCTGCGATTATTACGGAGGACCGGCTCACGCCCGACGAGTATCTGCTCGGGAAAACCGAAGCGGAGCGTGACCAGAAGCGTCAGGCGATTGCCTGGTTTCACTGGCCCGACGGCGATGATGCAAGACTGAACCCGGCCCAGTACCCCACCGCACAGGATTATATTTTTCACCAGACCCGTTTGTGGTTTGCGGCCGAGGCCGCATCGGCACTGCCGAAACTTGATGCCAAAGACGCTTTTACCCGCGCTGCCGCGGCGGTAGAGCTGGGTGAGCTATTGCACCGGCACCAGGCGTTTCACGAACTGATTCGGGCGGCGGATAAGCTTCGGGATCTCAATGCCATTGCGGAACGCTGGCAGCAGCAATTGAACCTGACGACGCCGGCGCAGGCGCGGCAGTTGTTAACCAGCATGCTTTCGTTGCTGTCGGCGGCGCGGGTATGGAATAAGCGGGACAGTGATGACCCCGACAGATGGTGCAGCCCGTTGCTGAACGTGCGGCAGCAATTATGGTTGCGGGAGCTGCGGCGACTGGTATGCGAAGTGGCGGCAAGTAAGGTGCGGCCAAAAATTGCTTTTGCGGATGATCTACAAAATCTTGAAAAGCCTTTGCATTTGCCCTTACTGCATTGCCGGGAGTGTAATCTGGCCGCGTGGGGCACCGTTATTGCGAAAGGTGGCGGCCACGTGCGTGCAGATCTACAGATGTTTTATCAGGCGTGGTTTGGCTATTCTCCCCAGGCGCATTTGTTGGTGCCCTGTTCGGGCACCGAACCGGACCGCGCGTTGATTCGCCGGTTGTGCCCCAGTTGTCTTCGCTTGCAGGCGGTAACAGCGGCTACCAACTGTGTCGAGTGCAATGCCGAAGAGCTGGTCGACGTCTGGATGCCGGACATGTTAAAGCCACAGCAGAAAGGCGAGCAGGCGCGCTTGCAATGCCATCACCACTGCCCCCAGTGCGATGCGCGGGACGCAATGATCATTGTCGGGTACCGTGCGGCGAGTTTAATCAGCGTTATGACGGCGCGGCTGTTTGCGACGCCTTACAACGACGATTACAAACTGATTGCCTTTTCCGATTCGGTGCAGGATGCCGCGCATCGAGCCGGCTTTCTAGGTGCCAACACCTGGCGACAGGTTGTGCGTCAGGCCATGGTGAATTGGCTGCAGAAGCAGTCGGTGGCGCTGACATTGCGTGAAATGGCGGATTTGCTACCCGGGCGATGGCGGGATGATATTGGCCACGATGCCAAATATTGCGGGCTGTTTATTCCACCTAATCTGGAATATAGAGATGACTATCAAAAGTTGCGGGAAGCCGGCGTTTTGCGCAAAGGCAGCGACCTGCCCGATTGGGTGAGCAAACGGTTGGCGTGGGAGTGCATCGCGGAATTTGGTCGCCGCAGTGGTTTTGGGCGCTCACTGGAACGGACCGGTGCGGCCGTAACCGGCCTGGCGTTAAAACCGCTTTTGGCCGATATCGAGGCGTTCGCGCAGCGTAGTGCAGAGGAAATCGAAAGCCTGCGGGGAGTTGATGGCCAGGCGTATGTGCATTTTGTGTTGGGCTGGTTGCTTCATTTGCGAAAAATTGGCGCTATTTATGACGCAATGCTGGAGAGCTATCTTAAGAACAAAGGCAATCGTTACCTGATCAATAAACTGCCGTGGATGCCAGGTTTCGGGCGCTCGCAACAGCCGCCCGCGGCCGTCACTATGCGGCACGTTGCCGAGAGTTTTGAAGCCCTGATCAAAACCACGGGTGATACCTGGTCTGTCCATTGGCTCAAGAAAACACTGGGGCACGACGCCGTGTTTGTGGCGGCGGAGGCGAGGCAGGTGTTCCACCTATTGCTGCAGAGGCTCACCAAGGCGGGTTGGCTAATTGAGCGCGAAGCGGGTGGGGAATCACTCTGGTTGCTCAACCCGGATCGCCTGCTTATCGACAGGAACGTCAGCACTCTGGCGTGCGATCAGTGTCGCCACCGCGTGCAGACAACACGTGAATTGCTCCCCCGGTTTCAACAGATGCCTTGCCTGCGGCACACTTGCCGGGGCCACTTGCAACCAATTGCCACTCCGCTGCCAACTCGCGATTATGGTCATGTGGAGCCGCGCCGGCTGGTGCCGAGTGAGCATACCGGGTTACTGCCGCGCCCGGCTCGCGAAGCGATAGAGCACTCTTTTATCAACGGCCATCAACCCTGGGATATCAACTTGCTATCGGCGACACCCACGCTGGAAATGGGGATTGATATTGGCGATTTGTCATCCGTATTCTTGTGCTCCGTGCCCCCGGCGCAAGCCAATTATCTGCAGCGTATCGGTCGGGCAGGGCGCAGGGATGGCAACGCACTGGCGGTGACGGTGGCAAACGGAAAGAACCATGATCTTTATTTTTACACGAACCCCTTGGAGATGATGGCGGGCGCGGTGCAAACACCCGGTGTATTTCTTAAGGCGATTGCGGTACTGGAACGACAGTTAACCGCGTACTGTTTTGACCGCTGGGCTGCGAGCGGTATTGATGAATCCGCTATACCGGGAATTCTGGGCAAGGTGCTGGACGCTGTGGAGTACAGCCATCTGCAACACTTCCCCTACAATTTGCTGGAATTTATCAGCCAGCACAGGGCGACGCTGCTGATTGAATTTTTTGGTCTGTTCGAGCAGTTGGACGAGTCGGCAAAAGGGCATCTGGAGCAGTTTATCCATGATCGCGGCGACAGAACGTTGCAACACATTCTGGTCAACCGGCTGCAGGAGCTGGTTAAGGAGAGGGCGTCGTTACGGCAAAAGATTAAACAGTTAAAACA
>CAYSTJ010000083.1:0-6863 GCA_964434105.1 uncultured Cellvibrionaceae bacterium
TCTGCTCCAGGATGGCGGCTGAAATCTGCGGACGACGAAAGACAAGCCAGGCGCAATCCGCTATAGTAATCTCAATTTTGCGGATTTCTGAGACGATGAGTATTAAACCACCCCCACCCGCCGATCTGGACGCCGTGCGGCATATTGCGGCGACCTGCCCCGAGAAACTGGATGACTACTTGCGCTTCTTTCATCCTACCGATCAGGAAGGCCGCTACCTGCCGTTTGATGAGTTGCGTCATCGGATCGCCCCGCAGATGGATCACCGGCTCGTGTGGTCCATGGTCAAGCTGGCGCGGGAGCGGCAATCCATCCACCTGATGGACCTCGGCTCGCCGGCAACACCCTGTCAGTTTGTGTTGACCCGACTGATACAAAAAGCAATTTCCGAGACGGACCGCAACGCCACCACCGCATCTCTGGAATGGATGGGCAGCAAGATCGGGGAGAAAGCCCGCATGGAGTTTTTGCTCGCCGACCTGATTGAAGACGAGTCCATCAGCAGCAGCCAGCTTGAGGGTGCCGCCACCACCACCGGTGTTGCCAAAGATCTGTTGAAACGTCAGCGCAAACCGCGCAACGCCGACGAGAAAATGATCGTCGGCAACTTCAAAATGATGAAATTCGCCTGGGAGCAACGGGGGCGCCCACTCTCCATTGAGCTGATTCGGGAGATGCACAATGTCGGTGTCGAGGGCATCGACGACGATGCCTATTCACCCGGACATTTTCGCATCACAGACGACGTACATGTGATTGATGCAAGCGGTAATATCGTTCATTCGCCGCCACCCGCTGACCGCCTGGCCAATCGAATTACCGCCATCGCCGACTGGATAAATCACAGCCACGACGACCTGTCCGGGCAGCTATATATTCACCCCCTGATAAAAGCCATGACGCTGCATTTTTGTATCGGGTTTGAACATCCCTTTCGCGACGGCAATGGCCGGGTCGCGCGCGCTTTGTTTTACTGGTATCTGTTTAAACATGATTTTGCGGCATTTCGGTATATTGCGATCAGCGTTTTGCTAAAAAAGGCGCCGGTCAAGTACGGTAAGAGCTATTTGTACACCGAAACCGATGGCATGGACCTGACATATTTTCTTGAGTACCAGAGCGGCGTTATTATTCGGGCAATCGACCGGTTTCAACAATCCTACCGCAGCGCCGCACAGGAAATTGAACAGTTCAATCGCTGGCTTTGGGAGTCCGGACTGTACAACAAACTCAGTGACAGGCAGCGTGCCGTATTTCAGGTCGCCAAAGGTGGTTCCGTGCTGGGGTTTACCATTCGCAGTGTCGAGCGCAACCTCGGTTGCTCCTATAATACAGCGGCCGCAGTACTTAACGGCCTGGTGGATATGAAGCTGTTTGTGAAGGTCAGGAAGGGCCGGGAATGGCTTTATTTTATGGAAAAGAAAAACAGAATTATTCACTCATGGAGTCACTGAAGGCTTCGCGAGGGCGTATTGAACGAAAGACAAACGCTTTCCTCCGGGATCTCCCAACCGGCATTTAACGCCGTCGTCATATGAATGCGACGGCGGTAGTGCTCCAGTACATCCCGGAGTGCGCATCGCCAGTCCGCGCTGGCGTTGTCCATCGCCATACCAGTCACGTCGATCAGTTGCGATGCCGTCTCACAACTGTTTTCGGACAGTGCCATATCCATCAGGCGCTCCAGCGGCCGCAGAACATGCTGAGTTTGAAAGTAGCGATTGCAAGGCACGGCACAGCGCAACAAGGCGATTTCATGGGCCATCCCCAGGTAACTCCGCGCCGCATCCCAACGGCATTGATCGAATGCCGCAACACCCCGCCGCAAGGTTTCAGTCCAGTAGCGCAGCGCCTCTTCTTCGTTGTATTGCATCAGACCGGCATGATAACTACAAAGATAGCGAAATTTCATAATGCCAGATCCTCACAATTGTGCAGCGATTTGATCTTGAAATGAGCGACCCGCAATTGCGGGCATGACAAGAGGCGGTGCTTCAGCGTGAGCACTGTGCGCTGGATAAAAGAGGGCGCATTCAAGCCCGAATCGCTTTGCGCCAGGAGCGCCAGCGGCCGACCCGCGACATTGGCCAGATGACGAATGCCCGACGCCGTTTGCGTGATCAGCAAATGGACCGGCGTATGATGTCGGGCGACGCGACCCAAACCCTTGATGAGCGCATCCATCATTCGCGTGTCGGCTATCATCCCACCGTCATCGATAATCATAAGAGGCTTGCCGCTTTTACCGGGCATGGCATCCAGCCAGTCGACACCGGCACCATCGAACACTACCCGTGCATGATGGTCCAGCGTCGGGAAAACATGACGCACAATATCTATCACGTCGGTGGTGTCGCCTGCCACCCACGAAAAACGTGGCCAGTCGCATGCGTTGGAGATCCGGTGAAAACGGGTACTCAGTCCCGCGTTGAGCTCGACGACCTGGGCATCCGGATAGCGTTGCAGAAAAGCGAGGAGCTGATCATCAATCCATTTGCACCGTTGCAGATTGTCGAATTGCTGCGCGGTACTGACCCGAAATGTCCGGGTCAGAATAGGGGCAACGCCCAGCTTTTCCAGCACCATCTCAGCCCATTGGTCCCGCCATCGCATGCGCGGATATCTGGCCGACGCCGTCGCCCGGTCAATCACCGGCTCCAGCAGCCGGCCTATGTTGTCAGTGGATAGCATCACAAGGTTCCCCTATTCAGCTCACGCCCCGATTTGCCCCTGTACCTACCAATGAAAGCGGCGTTAAAAAATGGTTGCAAACCGAACGCCTGGTCAGGCGGCCCGGAGGGCAACGCGCAGAACGTGCGGCGTATTGACACGAGTAAACCCACATTTTTCGCCTTGCTCTGATCAAATCTGGACGCAATCTGAACCGTTACGACACGAGTTGGTTCGGGTCTCAAAAAAAGCCTGACAACAGATGATAACGATTATCATTTACATGTCAAGCGGAAATTTGCTTTCCCTGAATTCGCGCCGGTCGCCGTCGCGGCGCCTGGACCGAAACCGGGCGACGTGGAAGCCGGTGCTGATCCTGGTTGCGTCGCTCAGTCCGGTCAGCGGTGTCCGTGCACAGGGCTGGCTCAAACAGATTTTCTCTGGCATGCATACGCCGGTCGGATTTAACGCGCTCCCCAGGCAACCCATACGTTGAGTGGCCGCCTTCAAATCATGATAACAATTGCAATTTGATGGCAGCTCGATGATGGCTTTATGGCATTTTTATTATTTTTGAAAAGCCCCCCGATAAAAAATCGCCAATTTGACCCGCGAACCGATCTCGCTTGCTGCCGTGCGATAGCTTCGTCTGACTGTGCGGTGGGAATAGCGAAAACCGATCGCTTATCGAAGTTAGAACTCTGTGGTACAAAGGCGTCTTTCAAAAATCAGGGTCATTAGTCGCACTGCCGACGTTGATAAAAAAGCGTGAGCGTAGTTTTACAAGTCCTTGAATTAATCAACTGGACCTGAGGCGTGAGATTTCAACATGGGCCGTAGCAGAGATTGCATTATATTTTTGTTTTTTATTCTCAGTAGCCAGGCATGGGGACACGATGTTCCGGACCATGTTCAGGCGCGGCTGGTCGATGGCAGCGGTTGGGATTTTATGGTTACCGGCGCCGAACACATGCTGACCGGATATGACCACCTGCTGTTTCTTCTGGGTGTGGTTTTCTTTTTACGACGGACCGTCGATATCGTCAAATTTGTTACTGCTTTTACCCTGGCACACACGCTCGTTTTATTGACAGCCACCCTGACCGGTATTACCGCCGATCATTACCTGATCGATGCGGTAATTGCCGCAAGTGTCATGTACAAGGGCTTTGAAAACCTCGACGGCTTTGAGCGCCTGCTGGGGTTTAAGGCACCGCCACTACTGGCCATGGTGTTTCTGTTTGGCCTGGTGCATGGTTTTGGTCTTTCCGCCCAGTTGCAGACCCTGACGCTCGCCGACGATCCGAAACTGGTCAGCCGGCTTCTGTGGTTTAGCCTGGGCGTTGAGTTAGGCCAGTTACTGGCGCTGGCCTTGATGGTGCCGGTCATCGCTGCCTGGCGAAACACCAGGGTTTGGGCGCCGCTCAGTCGTAGCCTGAATAGCTGTCTCGTCTTTATCGGCTTTCTCTTGTTTCTGTTTCAACTGCATGGCTATCTGCATCAGCATGCTGAACCGCATGGTCACGACACGCCCCACCCTTTATCCACACCTGCTGACACGACCGGCGGTTGGCACAGCCACGACGGTGGCCCTGCGCATTTTCACTAATCCGTGGAAGAATTTATCATGTCTAAGCTATATCAACCCCCGCGTCTGCCTCATCACCTCGGCAAGAGCGTAACACTGGCGGTCCTGATGACCGTGCAAACCGTTACCGCCGACCAGCGCCGCTCTGACCATGTTCACCCGCACCTGGAGGAAATTGTGGTGAAGGGGCAGAAGCTGGATCATGTGGGTCAGGCCTGGTCCAGCACCCATTTTGATAATCGTATGTTGCGCGAACTCAACATCGCCGAACCGGAAGCCATCTTCGAGCGCGTCCCGGGCATGAATGTGAAGGATTACGGTTTGTCCGGTGTCGCCAATGCCATCACCATCCGGGGATTTGGCGGCGGTGGACACGGCGGCGATCTGGGCGTGGTACTGGACGGCATTCCGCTGAATGAAGCCATGTCGCACGCGGATGGCTATGTCGACCTGAATGTTATCGTTCCCCTCGAAGTAGACAGCTTCCATGTCTACAAGGGACCGGTATCTGCGCTGTACGGCAACTACAATCGCGGCGGACTGGTCAAAGTCACCACGCGCAAAGCGGGCGATTATACCGAATCGGACGTCAGTGTCGGCAGTGATGGGCTAATCGACCTGCAGGGTGCGCTGGGCACTATTTTTGACTCGGGACAGGCATTGAATGTTGCGGCGCAACATTACCGCGCCGATGGATTTCGCCCCCAATCCGAAACCGACCGCTCCACGCTCACCGGACGCTGGAGTGTGCCCCTGGCCAACACGACATCATTGGCCGTATCCGGACGCTGGCATGAGGCGGAAGGTGATAATGCCGCCTATCTCTCTGAATCCCAATATTTGACAGACCCCTACGGCATTGACCCCAACGCCCACAACGACGGCTCGGACAAGGGTTTTCTTACCGCGCGAGCCGACCTGAGCCACAGCCTTTCGCAATCACTGCGCTGGCTGAGCTTTGCCTACGCCACGCGCCAGGATTTCAGCCGCTGGTTCTCACGACCGGTGAGCGGGGCGTGGCGTCAGCGCGAAGAAACCTACGAGCGGGACGTCGAAGGCTTCGGTACCAACCTTAACGGCGAGAATAGCTGGGCCGGCAAGGTGACAACCTGGGTTGCCGGCATTGAGAGCGTTCGCGAAACGACTGATTTTCAATATTACGAAGGGTTGGATCAGCGTGTACGTATGGCACCTGCCGTCATGAATCGCGTTGTTGGACTGAATGCAGTTTCGGCGTTTTTTGAAGCGCATGTCGACTGGCACCGCTTGTTTATGCCGTCGTTGGGGCTGCGCTACGATCGTTTTTCCGGGACATGCCGACCCGTCGGCACAGAAACCAGCGACAACCCCTGTGAGACGCTCAACAGCCTGGACAATCTCAGTCCCAAACTTGGCTTTCGTTCGAATCTGACCGAGGCATTGCAATGGCGCGCCAGCTGGTCCGAAGGTTTTGCCTTGCCGGGTGGCTGGTTAAAGTATGAATCCCAGGCCGATAACCTGGACCCGGTCACTTTTCGTCAGGTCGAAACCGGCCTGACCTTCAGGGCTGGATCAGCCGTTGAACTGGACCTGGCGTTCTATCGACTCAAGTCTGACGGCGAAATACGCACGGTTGCACCTGGCGAATACGAAAACTATGGCGCTACCGAACGTACGGGCTTCGAGGTCAGCCTGATTTGGGCACCGATCGATACGCTGACAATTACCGGCGTCTACGGCGATAGCGATTCGAAGATCCTCAAAAGCGACCTCGCCGCGCAAATTGGCAATGAAGTGGGCGGGGTGGCCGATCATTCGGCGACTGTCGCCATTGCCTGGCAAATGTTGCCGAGCTGGCAGGCCAACGTTGGCTGGCGCGGCGTGGGCGGATATGCGCTGAACGCCACGAACGCGGAATTTTCCAGCAGTTACGGGCTTTATGACGCCGGCATAACCTATCGTCTCCGGCCGGATTCCCGTTGGAAAGCCTACGTACAGGTGGACAACCTGACCGATGAAGTCTATGCCGCCAGTCACTCGACCCTTGGTTACGCCACCGGCGCACCAAGGCAGATACGCGGCGGCCTGCAATTTAACTTTTAAAACGAGAGAGCAGATATGAATATTTATCGAATGATCGGCAAGGCAGTCATTGGTTGCACCGCAATCGCGGCGACTGCAAGCTGGGCCCACACCGTATGGCTGGAACCCGACAGCAAAAACGCGCATCGCTATCAGGTCCGTTTTGGTGGACATGCAGGTAAACTTGAACCGCTTGAACCAGCGAAGGTTAAGGCGATCACCGTTTACAATGCTAACGGCGACACGCTCGATTTTTCCCGCGAGGATGCAGAGTCCGAAATAGGCCTGGTACTGCCTGCAGAAACGGCCTGGGTCGCCATGCATTATGACAACGGCATCTGGAGCAAAAATCCCATGGGCGAGTCAATCAATGGACCTATGGATCAGGTGCCGGGCGCCACAAATGCGACCCGCGCGGTCAAGTATCACAAGACCATCGTGCAGTGGAACAACAAGCTGTTACAACCCTTGGGTCAGGCCATGGAAGTGGTACCGCTCAACGACAGTCAGCCCGTGGCGGGCAAGCCCTTCAAAGTAAAAGTTT
>CAYSTJ010000084.1:0-6471 GCA_964434105.1 uncultured Cellvibrionaceae bacterium
TTCTGCAATACGCTTGGAGGTAAACAGCTGGTATTGGCTCAGATACGCTGCATGCGCCTTGAACTGCGGCCCATACTGAATGGGGCGGGTAATGTGTGCTGGTGCGATAAAACGCTCGCCGTGCTCGTTGATCAGGATCTCCGCCACTTTACGCGCCTTCAGCACCGCCGACTTGATAGGTCCCAACAAGGACACAGAGGCTTTCATTGCTGGCGACGATCTCATGGCGTCCGCAACGTCGGGGTCGGCGCCCCCTTCTAACTCTATTTCAATTGGCGAGCCTTTTTCGAATGCGACTTAGGGAAACCGGGTCAATTCCGAGATAGCGGGCGATATCCTGCTGTGACAGCCTCGTCGCGAGTTCGGGTTCCGATTCATAGAATCTTGCGCACCGATCGCCCGCGGATAAACACAGCAGCTCGTATTCTCGCTGCTCCTTTTTTGCAGCCAACTGTAGCAGCATCGCATTCAATTGCTCAACAAACATAGGCTTGCTCGCCAGCAACCGCGACAGCGAGGACTTTGTAACTTCAAGAACCTGGCACTTTTCCAGGCAGACGGCGGAGAAGGCACCAGGTTTTCCTGCAACGACCGTTTGCATGCTGGCGATGAAGCCGCCTTCCCGGATAAATGACTTTACAAATTGCTTCCCGTCTCGCGTGTCATAATAGTTTTTAATCAGACCTTTTTGTATCAAAAAAAGACTGTCGATGGTGTCCCCGGCATGAAATAAAAAGGCACCTTTCGGGAATGACCTTTCTACTGCTACGTCTGTCAATACGTCGAACATAAACTCTCCGGGGTGATTGTGCCAACCGTAAAGGCGGATTTTTTATGATGCAAATCTTAACGGGTTGCCGGCTCGATGGCTATTTCAGGTTGCCATTGGCAGGGATAAACCGGTTCGGTGATTCTTTGCTGGCGACAGCGGGGGCGCTGCGTCAGTGTGTCCCGGCTCTTAACATAGGTTAATGATTCTGGAAGACGGATGCCATAGGATTAAAGGCGTGGGGAAGAGAGTGACAGACGCATGAATTTACGCGGAAAAACGATTCTGATTACGGGCGGCACTTCCGGTATTGGCAGGGCTCTGGTGGAGCATCTGGCGCCAGATAATGTGAACGTGATCGTTCTGGGTCGAAATAGTGCAAAGCTTGCTGACCTGACAGCAGAATTTGACAACGTTCGCATCTATCGGTGCGACATCAAAGACGGCGCCGAGTTGAATGCGGTCATTTGTTCGGTTATTCATTCGTTCCCCACCGTTTCCGTTGTCTTCAACAATGCAGGCATTCAGGAAACCGAACATTTTACGAGCCCGGCCTTTCGGTTCGGCAGTATCGAGACCGAGATAGCCATCAATCTTACCGCGCCTATAAAGATATGTGCGCTAATGTTAAAACCGATGATCAATTTGGGATCTCCTGCTGCATTTATCAATGTAACCTCTGGGCTCGGGCTGTTTCCCAAAAAGGGCTCTGCCGTCTATTGTGCGACAAAGGCGGCGCTGCGTAGCTTTTCCATCAGCTTGCGGTATCAGTTGGAAGGCACGATGGTGTCAGTTCATGAGGCAGTGCTCCCGCTGGTTGATACACCCATGACCCGAGGTCGCGGCAATGGAAAAATTGCCCCCCATGCGGCGGCCAAAGCGATAATCCGTGGGGTTGAAAACGGCAATGCTGAGATTTTTGTCGGAAAAGCCAGACTCATGCCGATAGTTTCCCGCCTAAGTCCATCGCTTATGGCAAAAATAATGAAATCAGGTTGACGATTCCATGAAGCAGCTTGTTGTTGTCGCTTTAATGCTCGCCATCGGATTTGCTTCAACGTTTGTTTTGCTGAACGCGACTGGAGCCATTTCCGTTGAAAAAATAGTCGCGGTAATTACCGGGGCATCTGAAATCAACAGGGCCATCGCAGCGGTGGTTATCGTGTTTGTTTTATTTGCAGATCTATTTATCGCGGTTCCCACACTGACTGTCACGATGCTGTCCGGCTACTTTCTCGGTCCGCAGATCGGAGGATTTGTCGCAGCGGCCGGCATGATGATCGCCGGTGTAGTTGGGTATTTGATCAGCTGGCGCTACGGCCCGCGTCTGCTCGCAAAAATCTACCGGGATCCGGTAAAACGCCGGGAAATGCAGCGCATCTTTCTGAGTCGTGGCTTTATTATGTTGCTAATCTGCCGTGCTGTTCCCATTCTTCCGGAAGTATGTTGCTGTTTGGCGGGCGCCAATCGGATGCCGTTCTCGCGGTTTCTGTCATGTTATGCGATTGCCACCATTCCTTACGCGTTCATCGCCGCCTATGCCGGCGGCATAAGTTCCCTGGCCAATCCTATGCCCGCAATTATTACGGCGATTGCGATGTCATCAGTGTTGTGGCTGGCCTGGCTTTTGTTACTTGGAGGCAGCTACAACCGGTCTCGCCAATAGGTTCATCGTGTCGTCGCGCCTGTTTAGAAGCAAAATGACCCACTCGGAACACCTGAATCTCAACTGCTCCGGGTATTTCAGTCAGGGGGGGTGATTAACGAGAGCCAGTAAAAAAGCCCTGGCCGCTTGCGCGGGCAGGGCTTTTGGGTCTTGCCAGTTTGCAGCTTACTTGGCGGCAGCGGCGGCTTTCTTTTCTTTCTCTTTGGCGATCACGGCTTCAGCGACGTTTGCCGGGCAGGCCGAATAATGGGAGAACTCCATGGAGAATTGCCCGCGACCGGAGGTCATGGTGCGCAGCGTACTGATGTAACCAAACATTTCTGACAGCGGTACGTCGGCCTTGACGCGCACGCCGGTGGCGTTGGGCTCCTGGCCCGAGATCATGCCGCGACGGCGGTTGAGGTCACCAATAACATCGCCCACGTGATCTTCCGGGCTATAGACATCGACCTTCATGATCGGCTCCAGTAACTGGGGGCCGGCCTTGGGCATGGATTGCCGAAACGCACCCTTGGCAGCGATTTCGAACGCAATGGCCGAGGAGTCAACGGCGTGGTAGCCACCGTCAACCAGCTCGACTACCACGTCCAGAACCGGGAAGCCCGCCAGCGGGCCTGTGGTCATCATGGACTTGAAACCTTTCTCGATGGCAGGGAAGTATTCCTTAGGAACATTACCGCCGACAACCGAGGAAGAGAAGGTGAAGCCAGTGTTTGGTTCGCCGGGTTTGATGATGTAGTCGATCTTGCCGTATTGACCGGAACCACCAGACTGCTTCTTGTGCGTGTAGCTGTCCTGGATTTCCCGGGTGATGGTTTCGCGATAGGCCACCTGCGGCTGGCCGACAGTCAGCTCTACACCATAGGTACGCTTGAGGATGTCCACTTTGATATCCAGGTGCAGCTCGCCCATTCCTTTGAGGATGGTTTCATTTGAGTCGGCATCAGTCTCTACGCGGAACGTGGGGTCTTCGGCGACCATCTTGCCGATGGCGATACCCATCTTCTCGGTTGAGCCTTTGTCTTTTGGTTTGACCGAGATGGAGATCACAGGCTCCGGGAATACCATCGCCTCCAGCGTACAGGGGTGCTTGGGATCACATAAAGTGTGACCAGTCTGAACATTCTTCATGCCCACAATGGCGATGATGTCACCCGCCTGTGCGCTGCTCAACTCATTGCGCTCATTGGCATGCATTTCGACCATACGGCCCACCCGTTCGGTTTTGCCGGTGAACGAGTTGAGGATAGTGTCGCCTTTGTTCAGCTTCCCGGAATAAATGCGTACAAAGGTCAGGGCGCCGAAACGGTCATCCATAATTTTGAACGCCAACGCGCGGAAGGGCTCATCGGCAGACACGATGGCGAGGCTACCATTGGGGTTGCCTTCTTCGTCGGTCAGCGGCTGTGGGTTCACCTCTTGCGGCGCCGGCAAATAATCAACTACGGCATCCAGCAACAGCTGCATGCCTTTATTCTTGAACGCCGAGCCACAATAGGTGGGGAAGAAGGCCAGCTCCAGGGTACCCTTGCGGATGCACCGCTTGACGTCTTCTACGGAGGGCTCTTCGCCTTCCATGTAGGCCATCAACAGGTCGTCGTCCATTTCCAGCGCGCTTTCAATCAACTCTACGCGATACTTCTCAACGTCATCGACCATATCGGCCGGCACGTCGGTGACGCTATAGTTCTCGGGCTGGCCGCTATCGTCCCAAATGTAAGCTTTGCGGGTCAAAAGGTCCACGACGCCACTGAAGGTTTCCTCACGGCCAATGGGCAGGGTCATAAGGAGTGGTTTGGCGCCCAATACTTTTTTCACCTGCTCAGTGACGCGCAGGAAGTCAGCGCCGATTCGGTCCAGCTTGTTAACGAAAATCAGGCGCGAGACCTTGGAGTCGTTGGCGTAGCGCCAGTTGGTCTCCGACTGGGGCTCTACGCCGCCCGATCCGCAAAACACCCCGATCCCGCCGTCGAGTACTTTCAGGGAACGATAGACTTCAACCGTGAAGTCAACGTGCCCAGGGGTGTCGATGACGTTGAAGCGAGTGCCTTTCCAGAAACAGCTCACGGCGGCCGACTGGATGGTGATGCCTCGCTCCGCTTCCTGTTCCATAAAATCGGTGGTGGATTCACCTTCGTGAGTCTCACCAAGTCGGTGAATCCTGCCGGTCAGCTTAAGAATACGCTCGGTAGTAGTGGTTTTGCCGGCATCAACGTGGGCGAAGATACCGATATTTCGGTAAAGGGATAGGTCAGTCATAGCACTCTCTAAACGGGGTTGGACAAAGCGGATTAAAAATAGGGCGCAAATATACAGGATACTGAGCGATTTTGCCCGTCGAATAAAGACAAATGTGCGCTGGACGGACACTGGACCTGCGTCAACGGTAGCAGACGCGGCCAAGTGGCCCGTTTCAGTAGCCGGCGGGGCCCCGAGGGGCGTACCTCGGGGGTGCTGTTGCGCCTCCGCCAGAGGGCGGTGAGCCGTCTTCTACCCGGCGTAGGGGGGTGCGGTGCCGCGCGTGCCTCCAGCAACCCCTTCTCGATCGCTCGATGCCGATACCGCCCCGATCGTGAGTCGTTGCGGGGCTATCGTGCAATGGTCGAACTGTACAAGGATCGTATTGATGTCCCGGCCATAATCTTCCCGGGTCCTGACAACGTCTCCATGCATCATTTACGGACCGTAGGACCGCCCTGCGCCAACATTGAAGTGGTCATCGCAACGCCATCACACAGCGTGCATACTGTTTACCGGGGTACAGTAGCCATCCTTCAGCCAGTGTTTCTGGCAATCGATGCGTGGCAATAGGCGAGAATTCTACCAGGTTGCCCCGGTAAAGCCCGGCACGATTGGCTTTCTATAACGTAGGTGGGCAATTGGCGCCCGGATGAAGGAATTTTCCGTTGATAACCGGCTTATTGCTATTGAAGATGCGGGGGACGCGCTTTATACTGCGGTGTTTTAGGGAATGAAAATTGTCAATCCATGGAAGCATTATTAGCACGGCTATCACCCAAGGTCTTCAACTGGCGTCTGATAGACAGGTTTCAATTTCGCCTCTATATTATTACTCACTTCCTGGCACTGGTTGCCTTGTTCTACCTGCCGGATAACTGGCTCGTTCTGCTTCTTTTGAGTCATGCTCTGGTTATTGGTTTCGGCATCACCCTGGGTTTTCATCGTCTACTTTCCCATCGCAGTTATCACGCACCCCAGTGGCTGGCTCGATCTCTCGCGTTTTTGGGAACTTTGGCTTTGCAGGGGGGAGTGCTGAGCTGGTGTGCAGCGCATCGATCGCATCATGCACATACAGATCAGCGCGGTGATCCGCACGCGATAACCAGAGGCCGATGGTGGAGTCATATCTGGTGGGCTGTACACAAAGGCCCCAATGGCTTTCGCTACAAACAATACGACAAATTAGTTCACGATCTGTACTGCGATCCAGTCCTGGTATTTCTGGATCGTAACATTTTTAGAATATCAGCAACACTTTTTGTCGCAACCTTCCTGTTCTTCGGCTGGAAGGTAGCTCTGTTCCTGTTTCCCCTCAGAATCGTGTTCGGATGGCACACCACCTTTTTCGTTAATAGCCTCGCGCACGATGTGAAACAGGCGCGCGGTGGTCTTCCGTCATCGAAGAACGTATTCTGGATAAGCATGCTGACTTTTGGCGAGGGATTTCACAAAAACCACCATATCAACCCGGGGCGACCTGATTTTTCAAGACACTGGTATCAGCCTGACTTTGGCTACTGGATTTTAAAGGTGCTAGCTGCCTCTCATATAATCAGGTTCCGGGGGGAGCGGTCGTGACTGAAGCCGATCTGGTCAGGCAATTTAAGGAGAATGTGGAATGTGAGCCATCCACATTGACTTTGACAGGAACCGGATTGAATGGCGCTGCCCAGGTTGAAATATTGTGCGAGATTGGCGTAGAAAATTTAGAGAAGCTGGAAAAAATCAATGTTGTTTCTGGCAGCGCGTTCTCTTACTTTATTCTGCATGCGTATTACTCGGGCGGTCTTAGGGT
>CAYSTJ010000085.1:0-6373 GCA_964434105.1 uncultured Cellvibrionaceae bacterium
TAACGGCCGTTACCGGTGACAGCGACCTGAGCGGCGACATTCTGGTGACCAGCCGCGGTCAGCGGCGCCCACATATTGAGGCGAATCTGGCATCGGATAAATTGGTCATTGCCCGGCTGCTGGCCGCTGAGACCGCAGCGCAGGCGACGGAACCGCGCGAGCAGACCGAAGGCGAAGATGTCTTGCCGGCGAACGACCTTTTCCACCAGCGTCTGAAGATGGCCGACGCCGATATAAAATTTACCGTGCGGGCGCTGGACGTGGCCGGTATTTCGCTAAATGACGGCAATCTGGAACTGAAGCTGAATAATGGCGCGTTGGCGATTGAACCGATTGAAGCTGCGCTGGGCTCAGGTAGCATCAGCCTGTCTGCATTCGTCGAGGCAAATGGTGACCAGTCAGAGGGCTCGCTCGATCTGGAAGTGACCCGGGTTGGGCTGGACGAATTGCTGAACCGTCAGGCGGTGAAGAGCAATACCACGGGGTTACTGGGCGGGGAGGGCAAATTCCGTTTCTCAGGCGCCTCGCTTGCCGAGGTGCTGGCGTCGCTTGACGGCGAAATGGAACTGGTGATGACGGACGGTCGACTCGATGCATTAACGGTCGCCGCTGGCGGATTCGACCTGGGCGAATTGTTAGCACTGCTGTTCGGTGATGAGGAAACCGCCGACATCAATTGCGCCTATACACGACTGGCGGCCGACAGTGGCCTGCTATCCATTGAGCCACTGTTAATTATCACGGACGAACGCAATATTGTCGGTGATGGTCGAGTCAATTTCGAGGAAGAAACCTTCTCGTTTGAAGTCGAAGCCAAGGCCCGCGATTTCAGCCTGTTGAGTGCGTCTAACCCGGTACGGGTCGAAGGTACTTTCAGAGACCCCGACCTGAATATCCTCAGTGATGAACTTGTTGCGCGGGGCGTACTCGCGGCTGCCGGCGGCGCTGTATTCCCGCCTGCTGCGTTACTTGGCCTCGTGGAAGCCGGCGACGACGAATCCGAAGGTGGCTGCCACCGGGCAGTGGCCGCCGCCGATCATGCACGGGAACGCGCCGAACCGGAGTAGGCTTGTGGAACGTCTGCCGGTCGCAGGCGATCCCGTGTGGAAGAATTCTCCATTCCTGTTCCGATTCCCCGCTCCTGTCAGTCCCCCGATGCTACAGCGACAGCCGTCGCTTTGCGCGGTGATTTCCCAAGCAACAGAATACCCGAAATATTGGATCGACGGAATAAAATGTCCAGAATAATGGGGCCAAGAATGCCCGCTGCCAGACCTGCAAAAAACAGGACGTAAAGGTTGTCCAGCCCCAGTTGATTCAGGGCAACGCGTGATCCCGCCGTAAAAAACACGTGATACAGGTAAATCGTATAGGAATAAATGCCAATGCGCGCAAGAACGGGGGAGCTGAAACGCTGCGCGAGCAGTCCGATACATGCAATGCAGCCAACCGCCAGGCTAACGATCGTGCGCTTCCCATCGGCCGGGATAACGTCTTGCATAACCAGCAGAATGCCAATAGCGGCGAGCCCCAATAAAACAATGCCGGTAAGACGATTGATGTATTTTACGAGACCGTAGCGCTGCAATGCCATGCCTGTCAGAAAGAATGGAAACAGGTAGATGGCGCCCGAAACGGCGAACAGCTGAAGGTGAAAATCCGACAGATATAACGCACACGCTGCCATCAGAACCAGTCCGAATGTCCGTATGGACCGAAATCCCCGCAGAAGCTCCAGCGGGATCATGAACATAAAAATAATGAAGATGGCTTCTATGAACCAGAAATGGGCGACAGGCAGGATATGCAAAAGATACCAGTTATCCACGGCATCATGGGTTCCTGGCGTGTAGGCCTGCACGAGTGCGAACAGGGTTCCGACGACCAGCATGGGCACCAGCAGGCGCCGTGCCTTACCGGCAATAAATCGACCGGTATCACCGGAAAATGGTCTGTAAGCGTAGACTATGCCGGAGAGAAAAGTGAACAGTGGCATGCGAATGTAAGCCAGCGCGTCATTGATATTGCGTATAAAACCGTCTGTGACCTGCAGACCGACACTGGCATTAATACCCACCACATGGACAGCGACCAATAATAGGCAGGCTAAACCGCGAAGCGTATCAACTGGCAGGTTTCGATCGGTCATGCGTACAGGTTCTGTTCATGGCGGCTGAGTCCGTCGAAGGTGTGATATTCAAAGGGGGGGGCGACCTGTCGGCCGTACGCTGTTGGGTGAATTCCTCAACACCGACGTTGAAGCATATTCTTTGCCAATCATAATTTCAGTGAAAAATGCGTGGCCGTACGTCAATCTACGCCGCGTTATATGTACAGATTATTAACCGCGCCGCTGCGTGGAGAATACGTACGGCACAAGTTCTGAGATCGATGGGTAAAACGTTGAAGACGGGCAGGCATAAAAAGTGTTGGTGGAACAGTAGGTAACCGGCTTTAACGGCCTTGACCGGCTGAATCAGGCGGAGACCCGACCAGATCCAATATGAGTAAGGCTTCAGCCTGCGTCACGGGCTGCACTGACAGGCGCCCCTGTTTGAGGAGGCGCATTTGTTGCAATTCTGGCTGCGCCTTGATCGCCGACAGGGGCAGGAATGGCTTGAACACCTGTGTGAGCTGAATATCCACACTGTACCAGCGGGGGGCATCGGGCGGGCTTTTGGGGTCGAAATAGTCGTTCTGCGGATCGAACTGGGTCGGATCGGGATAGGGGGCATTGACGACCCTGGCCATCCCCGCAATGCCAGTTGGCCGGCATTGACTGTGATACAGGAAAACCCGGTCGCCTGGCGCGATCTGGTCGCGAATAAAATTGCGCGCCTGATAATTACGAATCTGATCCCACCGGGTGGTCTGCCGGGCAGCGTTGGCCAGGTCGTCAATGCCGAACTCGGCCGGTTCGGTTTTGAACAGCCAGTAGTTCATTCCTCCTCCCACACCCAGCGCAGCGGTTCACCGAAATCATCGGTGATCAGTTTCTTCCGGCGCCGTTTGCTGTGCTTTCTGGTCAGTGGCGCCGGCGGGTGCTTGCGGGCTTCAAGGGCCTTGACGATATCGGTGAGCGGTGTTCGCTCCTGCCTCGGCGGTTGATCGCCCACCTGGCTGAATGGGTTTTTGTTGCTAACGTGTCCGCTTTGCCCGCGCGGCACGTTGTTCACAACACCACCTTCACGCAAATAATCCTGGATCTGCTTTTCCAGTTCCGCTCGAATTTGGCTTTTTGTGGGTATGTGTTTCATGAGATATCGACTGTGTTGTACACCACATTCCACCTTAGCCCGTAACCCGGGATTAGTGAAGGGGGGTACCCGCAAAAAGCCCGGTTCAGCAGCGCGACACACGGATTCTGTCTCAATTAACGCGTATATCCCGGTCTCTGAGGCCCATCAAATACAGTATGGCGTCCAGCCCCAGTGTTGATATCGACTGTTTGGCAGAAGCTTTCACCAGCGGCTTGGCGCGGAAGGCAATGCCAAGCCCGGCAATGCTGAGCATCGGCAGATCATTGGCACCATCGCCAACGGCGATGACCTGTTTCAGAGAGATATTTTCCCGCGCCGCCAGATCGCGCAGCAGTTCAGCCTTGCGCTGCCCGTCGATCACATTGCCGACCACCCGCCCGGTCACTTTGCCATCTGCAATTTCCAGTTCGTTGGCGAATACATAGTCGATACCCAGCTTGCCCTGCAGGTGTCGACCAAAGAAATTGAAACCACCAGAGAGGATAGCGGTTTTGTACCCCAGCATGCGCAGGGTGGAAATCAGGTGTTCTGCGCCTTCCGTCAGTGGCAGTGAATCCGCAATCTCGCGCAGGACTGATTCACGCAGCCCGCGCAGTTCCGCCATTCGAAGGGCAAAGCTTTCCTTGAAATCCAGCTCCCCGCGCATGGCGGCTTCGGTAATGGCCGCAACTTTGGCGCCGGTACCGGCGGCCTTGGCCAGTTCGTCAATGACTTCGGCTTCGATCAGCGTTGAATCCATATCGAAGCAGACGAGGCGGCGGGTGCGCCGGTACATGTCGTCTTCCTGAAAGGCGATATCAATGTCAAAGCGTGCCGACAGGGCCATAAAGCTTGCTCGCAACCGGTCCAGGCTCGCAGGATCGCCCCGTGCGGAAAACTCGATGCATGATTTGCTGTGCGCATCAATATTGTCGAGCGGCACCCGGCCAGACAGGCGGGAGATGGCGTCGATATTAAGCCCTTGCTCTGCCATGACGGTGGTCAGGCTGGTTATATGTTCGGCGCTCACCTGACGTGCAAGCAACGTAACAATATAGCGGGCTTTGCCCTGCTGGTTGACCCAGTCGTAATAACTTTCTTCCGAGATAGGCTGGAACTTCACCTGCATGCCCAGCTCGTGCACCTGAAATAAAATATCTTTGATGATGATGGCCGCCTGATCGCCCGACGGGAACTCAACCAGCATGCCCAGATTCAGATTGTCATGGATAACAGCCTGGCCGAGATCCAGCACGTTGGCATTGTAACTGGCCAGAATCCGCGTGACGGCCGCAGTAACCGCGGGGCGATCCTGGCCGGAAATGGTGATCAGATTAAGTTCTCTCACAAATCATGGGGCTCGCTTTGGACAAATGGCGGGCATTATACAAAAGGCGGCGCAGGATTGCTTAGCTTAATTAAGCCGGCTCCGAAATTGTGCAAAAACTGCCCCGAATACCGGGCATGAGCCAGTGCTGTCCAGAGTTGTGCATTCGGCGCCAGGGGATTCCCGCAAACCGGTGCATAGGCTACACTGCGCTTCGTCACACTTTTTTGATAACAAATGGGTGGTTCATGCCAAGCCAGACTTTTCTACCAGCTGTGCATTTTCGACGTTTGCCGCCACTTTTCTGTCTGAGTTTCGGCGCGCTGTGCAGTTTGCTGATCACCGGATTTGTGCATATTCAGCGATTCGAACAGAAAAACGACCAGCTGCTGCATGATTACGGTACGGCCGTCGCCAGTGTTACGGCGTTTCAATCGGTAGACGCAGCTGTCGCCAGCGACCTGCTGGGGCTGCGTGCCCAGTTACAGGCGGTGGCGGTACAGCCACGGGTACGGAGTGCCGCGGTACTGGATGCCGACGGCAATCTGTTGGTAGAAGCCGGGGATGCGTTCGATGCAGAGCAACAGTATTCAGTGGTTTCTCCTATTCTGGTGGATCAGCGGGCCATCGGACAGATCCGGGTCGGAATGGAAGCGGATTTCCCGGGTGACGGTGCTGTTTTCTGGACATTCTGGGGGATCAGCGGGCTATTGCTGCTGACCGCAGCGCTGTCTCTGTTTGACGCACGGGGAGATGCGTGGTATTTCCGCGATAAAGATAACGACAGCGCAGACGGGGACGAGGCCGAAGCCGACCTTAAGGTGCCCGAAGGTTTTCATGATGATACCGCGTGGCAATATACAGAACTGGCTGATGATGTGTTAAGTCAGGACGCGGGTGTGTCGGAAGCAACAGTGCAGGAAGGCGACCTGGTGGCGCTGCATGATCAGGAGGTTCCGCAAGACGCCGAGCCAGCGTCAGCTGGCACACACAGCGATCTGATAATCTTTTTGCCGAACCGGCGACGTCTTCAGCAGCAGTTATGCAAGGACGGCTACGGCCGGTTGATGGCACAATACAACCGAATTTTCAGCGCGGTTCTCGCGTTATATGACGGCGAATGCGTCTCGAGTGACGAAGACTATTTCTGCGTACGGTTTGGTGGGCAGGGGGAAATCACCGAGGCCACGTATCAAGCCATCTGCGCCGCGTTCCTGATTCGCCACCTTAATCAGCATCAGAAGTTCAAACTCGAAGTGCTGGCTCAGATCTGCGCCACGGACTGCGATGTCAAACTCGCCATGAGTGACCGCGGTATATACCTTCAGGGCAGCCTGATCAACGACAGCCTCGCCGAACGCCTCGAAACCTCGGATGCCGGCGACGGCAGGGTGCAGGTTGTGGGATTAAGATCGCCGTATCACAGCACGGTGCAGAATCACCAGTCCCGGCTATTGAAAGCGATCGCTTGAGTTTCTTGCTTCATGCAAAAACCATTGTTGCCGTTTGGATGGCCCACTGCATTTGCGCAGTGGGCTCCAAGTCCTGGTGGCTTGATAATCGTTGAAGAGCATACTTTAACAACGCCAGACTGAAGCGCCAAATCGTCATTCATCCCGTGTCAGACGGAAAGGTGCGACAACCAGTGTCGCGGAGGCAGCATTCCGATTGGAAGTTGATGGAATGTTAACTATCTATGCGATGCTCGATTACCATCTTCGTCAATACCAATAAAGCAATCCGATACAGGTGAAATGGAATGCGCGTCGCTGGGTTTCGATGTGCTATACACATCAGGATCTGGAAA
>CAYSTJ010000086.1:0-5338 GCA_964434105.1 uncultured Cellvibrionaceae bacterium
GCTGGGCCCACCTGCCATACGAATTATTGGAAAAAGTGTCCAATAGAATCATCAACGAAATCAGCGGTATTTCTCGCGTGGCTTATGACGTATCGAGCAAGCCGCCGGCGACGATTGAATGGGAGTAACTGACTCAGTACTAATGGAATAGTACAAATGAATCTGCCGCGCTTTAATTTAATTGCCCCGCGTTATCGCGGGGCCACTAATTATAAATATTATGAACGCAGTAGAAATCGAACAAGCCATTTCAGATTTAGCCCTCCAGCCGTTTGACCCGGCTGAATTTCCCTATGCCTTTCTTGAAGCCTTTGGCAACAAGGCCACCACACTCAAGAAGCTGCGCTCCGGCACCTCTAATAAATCAGACCTTGGCGGTGTGCTACAGACCAAAAACATCCATATAGCTGTAGCAGAGGCCGGTGCCGTTACGCAAATATTAACAGCACTCAAAGCCAGTCCAGCCACCAGCCGCGCTAAAGCACGTTTTATCCTCGCCACAGACGGCGAGAGTTTCGAAGCCGAGGATCTGGACACCGGCGAAACCGTCGCTTGTAGCTACCAGGATTTTCCAGATCACTTCGGCTTCTTTCTGCCATTGGCGGGCATCACCACGGTCAAGCAACTGCGCGATAGCTCGTTTGATATCCGTGCTACCAGTCGCCTGAACCGTCTGTATGTCGAATTACTGAAAGACAACCCCGACTGGGGCGCGGAAGAACGGCGTCATGAGATGAACCACTTTATGGCGCGGCTGATCTTCTGCTTTTTTGCGGAAGACACCGATATTTTCAGTGGCACAAGTCTGTTTACCGACACTGTGGCGCAGATGAGCGCACGGGATTCAGTAAACACTCACGAGGTGATCAGCGAAATCTTCCGCGCCATGAACACCAACCAAGCCGAACGTGCGGCGGCAGGTATTCCGCGTTGGGCCGATGCTTTTCCTTATGTGAATGGTGGACTGTTTTCCGGCAGCGCGGCGGTACCGGAGTTCAGCAAAATTGCCCGTTCTTACCTGTTGCATATCGGCAGTCTGGATTGGACGCAGATCAACCCGGATATTTTCGGCTCCATGATTCAGGCCGTGGCTGACGAAGAAGAGCGCGGCGCCTTAGGCATGCACTACACCAGCGTGCCCAATATTCTGAAAGTGCTGAACCCGCTGTTTCTTGACGACCTACGTGAAAAGCTGAAGGAGGCGGGCGATAACTCCCGCAAACTGCTGAACCTGCGTAATCGTATGGCTCGAATACGGGTGTTTGACCCGGCCTGCGGGTCAGGCAACTTTCTGGTGATTGCCTATAAACAGATGCGCGAGATCGAAGCTGAAATCAATCGGCGTCGAGGCGAAAAGGACCGGCCCTCTCAAATACCGTTGACCAACTTTCGCGGCATTGAGTTGCGAAACTTTTCTGCCGAAATCGCTCGGCTGGCATTAATCATTGCCGAATACCAATGCAACGTGCAGTACCGGGGTAAACAGTTGGCGCTTAATGAGTTTCTCCCGTTAAGTGCCGATAACTGGATTACTTGCGGCAATGCGCTGCGGCTGGATTGGCTGGCAGTCTGCCCGCCGACGGGCACAGGCGTTAAATTGTTGGGCGATGATTTGTTTGAAACGCCGCTGGATCAAGCGCAGATTGATTTTGAGAATGAGGGGGGAGAAACCTTTATTTGTGGCAACCCGCCGTACAAAGGTAGTCAGACGCAGACCAAGGAGCAGAAGGCCGATTTGGCTTCGGTGTTTGATCCTTATGGCATTTCGTCCAAACAAATTGACTATGTGGGTGGTTGGTTCATAAAAGCCGCCTCTTACGCGCAATTTACCCCAGCGGATGCGGCGTTCGTTAGCACCAACTCCATTTGCCAAGGCCGCATCGTCCCGATCTTGTGGCCGGAAATTTTTAAGCTCGGCTCTTACATCCACTTCGCGCACACCAGCTTCAAATGGGCGAACCTCGCTGCGCACAATGCGGGGGTCACGGTCGCCATCGTAGGTCTTTCCACAGATACAGGAAAAAGGAGCCGCATTTATGACTTGGATCGCGATGGCGGAACCACTGTGCGCGAGGCGACCAATATCACGCCGTATCTGACCATTGGTGAGAACGTGGTGGTCGAGGGGCAGCGCAAGAGTGTTTCGTGCTTGCCCGATATGTCTTTCGGCAACATGCCCGTTGATGGAGGCAATCTATTATTTTCGGCGGATGACGCGGGTTCGCTTGGTTTGAGTAAGCAGGATGAAGAAACCTTTCTTCGACGCATCTATGGCTCTGCGGAGTTCATTCGTGGAGTTGTTCGCAAATGTCTTTGGATTCCCGATGACAAATTGCCGCAAGCATTGCAGGTAGCTTCCATTCGAGCTTGCATTGATGGCGTTCGGGAAATGCGGCTCAATAGCAAAGATGCGGGAACGAGAGAAATGGCATCGAGAGCTCATCAGTTTCGCGAGATGTATCACGGCGAAAAGCATACATTGATTCTTCCTGGCGTATCATCGGAGGCTCGTGAATACCTTCCTGTTGGATTAATTGACAATCATTCTGTTGTCTCCAATCTTGCCTTCGCACTCTACGACGCGCCTCTCTGGAATATGGCGCTGATTGCCAGCCGCCTGCATCTGGTCTGGATCGCTACAGTCTGCGGCAAGATGAAAACGGATTTCCGTTACTCCAACACCCTCGGCTGGAACACCTTCCCCGTTCCTACTTTGACGGAAAAAAACAAGGTCGACCTAACCCGCTGCGCCGAAGACATTTTACTGGCCCGCGAAGCGCATTTTCCCGCCACCATCGCCGACCTCTACAACCCCGACACCATGCCGGATAACCTTCGCGCGGCCCACGAGCGCAACGATGAAGTGCTAGAGCGGATCTACATCGGTCGCCGCTTTAAAAACGATACTGAGCGGCTGGAAAAGCTGTTTGAGCTGTATACCAAGATGACTGAAAAAGCAGCCAAAGGGAAAAAGGCATGAGCGATGAAAGTATGACTTCCCGAGAACCATTGCAGCCATTGTTTGCCTTTTCGGTGACGCCCGAGCCTGTGTGTCTTTTTCGTGGTGAGCTAACTCTGTGCTGGGAAGACGAAAGACACACAAGTGAGGCTGAAGTTGTCCTGAAACTTGCACCAAAACCGCGAATATCTGTGGAATCAGAAATTTCCGGCTTACCTGCAAGTGCCATCAAACTGCTTATGAATGACTTGGCAGGCATGACCTTCAGCCTGGAAGGCCAAGAAATACAAGGATTTGTTCAAAATTTTGATTTCAATTTTGCTAACCATGCAAAGCTTCATATAAGCCCTAGCATCGAGCCTTTCCAAGTTCTTGGTGACATGCAAGCTAGTACTTCGGTCTCATCAGTATTTCATCTTTTTAACTTCCCAAATTTTCTGGGAAAAAGTAAATATGCCATCCCTTTACCGGCGGGACACCGCCATATTACCCTTCAAGATGAGCAATGGCAGATCGTCATCCAATCCTTAAAGGAAACCAAAGAGGCGACAGATAAAGCCAGGCAAGAGGGCGGGTACTACCTGACCCATGTTGGAAAGTTGGCACGTATTGATGGGGCTAATTTTTCTGGCGATGAAGCCAATGAACAGTATCATCTGGCTGCAAACTTCCTCTCGTTTGTACAGGGCTCACGCTGCTGGCCGGTCTGCATTTCTGGATTTGATGAAAATGGTTCCATGTCTTGGCAGACATGGGCCTCACCACCGACCAGTACTCCAGCTCAATCCTGGTTTGATCCACATCATTCGATTCAAGCAGAACAACTTTTCCCATTATTCAGCAAACGGTGGAATCAGTCAGAGTCATGGAGGGATTGTCTGCGCTCTGCAATTTATTGGTATATGCAGTCGAATACGAGTGGCGGTGTTCCCGGTATAGATGCAGCCATCATCCTGGCGCAATCTGCGTTGGAGCGGTTGGCACACCACTATTTGGTTATCGACCGAAAAATGATTTCCGCCGAAGGTTTTAGAAAGCTTTGGGTATCAGATCAGTTGAGACTATTGTTTTCAAGCTTGTGCATACCAATAGAAATCACCGATGACATACCTAAGATAAAAAACGTAGCTGCGGATCTCAGATGGAAAGATGCACCTCATGCGTTGACAGAGGTAAGAAACTCGCTTGTGCACCCCGAAATTAAAAACAGAGCCCGTATCAGAGACTGCTATGTAGACACATGGCGGTTGAGTTTGTGGTACGTGGAGCTGTCTATTCTAGCTTTATGTGGCTATGAAGGGACTTATGGAAATCGCCTTACAAAAAAATGGGCAGGTGAAGTGGAAAACGTGCCTTGGAAAGTAGAAGGGAGACTGAAATGAGCGAACTCATCCTATACACTTCCGATGACGGCCAAACGCGGCTCCACCTGCGGGTGGAGACTGAGACCATCTGGCTGAGCCAGCTGGAAATCGCTGAACTGTTTCAGACGACCAAGCAGAACGTCTCCCTGCACGCAAAAAACATCTTTGAAGACAATGAGTTAGCGCCTGAGGCAACTGTCAAGGAATCCTTGACAGTTCAGTCCGAGGGGGGGCGTCAGGTCAAACGAAAGATCAGCTATTACAACCTCGATCTGATCTTGGCCATCGGCTACCGCGTGCGCTCGCCCCGAGGCGTGCAGTTCCGCCAGTGGGCCAGTACCCATCTCAAGGAGTTTCTCATCAAGGGCTTCGTGATGGATGACGAGCGCCTGAAAAACCCTGGCGGTTGGGATTACTTCGATGAGCTGCTGGAACGCATCCGCGACATACGGGCTTCGGAAAAGCGCTTTTATCAGAAGGTTCGTGATCTGTTTTCGCTCAGTTCTGATTATCAGGCTCGTGAGCGTGAAACCTCGTTGTTCTTTGCCGAGGTGCAGAACAAGCTGCTGTATGCCACCACCGGCTACACCGCCGCCGAGCTGATTTTAAAACGCTCTGACCCTGGCCAACCCAATATGGCATTGACCAGCTGGAGTGGCTCGCGGGTAAGAAAGCAGGATGTCATCATCGCCAAGAACTACCTGAGCGCCGATGAGATAGACACGCTGAATCGGCTGGTAGTGATCTTCCTGGAACAGGCCGAGCTGCGTGTAAAGCAGCAGAAGGAGCTGACCCTGGACTTCTGGCGTAACAACGTCGATAGAATGCTGGCTTTTAATGACCAGGCGATCCTCGAAGGTGCTGGCTCAGTCAGTCGCGAGAGCATGGAGAAGGTTGCCCGTGAGCATTATGAGGTCTTCGATCAGCAACGGCGTATAGCCGAGGCGGAAGCAGCAGATGCTGCGGATCTGAAGGAAATCGAGCAGCTGGAACAAGACCTCAAACATAAGGGCAA
>CAYSTJ010000087.1:0-5258 GCA_964434105.1 uncultured Cellvibrionaceae bacterium
GGCCTGGACCGCAAGATTAGCTCGACTGATCCGGTCGACTACGATCGGCTCGCGGAAGTTCGACAAAAGGCCGCCATGTTTGGTATGACCGTATCCTCGATAATGCATGGCAAGCGATTGCTGGGGGAATACGCGCTATTGCTCGATTACCCGGACATGGATGAGTCACCGGTCTATAAAGATGCGGATCCCAGAGAAAGGGTTGTGGATGGACTTGCCTGGCTTGAATTTTCCGTGACCCGTGGCGACCTGGAGGCAGCGAAAGACATTGCTGATGCTGTCGCTGACCCGCGTTTAGCCATTACCGACGACGACCTGCAGGCGGCCAAAGTTGAGGCGCAGCGCATCTATCAACGTCTGTCTGAACAACGAACAGCACGGGGGTTGCCCGAGTTTGACAATCATATCCCGCTTGGGGCCATTCGGCATTATGAGCTTACACTCGAGATGCCGTCGTCTGTGGATCGACGTCCGGGGAATTAAGATGCGTGGTCTGGGCGGGTATCTGCGCAGCTAAGCGCTAATGCACAATGGTTTGAATGATAAGAAAGTGGCGCGTCCCTTTTTTGGGCGCAAGCGTAAATGCCGCAGAAAATAATCGGAACTGGAGCGCTATATGGCGAAGCGAATAGCCCGTTGGTGGGGCATTGGCGGGTTATTAACGGCGGTATTGCTCATAGGTTCCATGGCCATAATCGACGGCAGGCTGGCACATATAACCAATCAGGTGGAAGTCGGTGCACTGCAGGCCGAGTACAGTGCGGATTCGCTGGCTCCTGAACTCGCCATTGCGTCGAAACAGGCGCCGGCTACTGTTGAATTCGATCCGGAAGTTGAAGCGCTGAGCGATCTTGACATCGAAATGCGTATGGCGGGTTTGCCGGCCCAGGGTGACCATCTGGCATTCAGAGAGCATTTAGATGCCCGGGGTTGGGGGGTTTCGCCCACGACTAGCAGTGAGTACGCTAATTATGATTGGGAAACCCTGGAATCCATGGCAGATTCCGGCGATTTTGTTGGTCTCTCCGCCCTGGACAGCAAGATTACTTCGGTTTACCCGGTTGACTACGAACGGTTGGGTAAACTTCGTGAGAAGGCTGCAATGTTTGGTATGACGGTTTCCGCGATAATGCACGGCCGGACCCTTCTGGGAGAATATGAGGTTCTGCTTAAGCATCCAAATATGGATGAGTCGCCGACTTATAAGGACGCGGATCCCAGAAAGCGGATTGTAGACGGGCTTGCGTGGCTTGATTTTGCGGCGTCCCGTGGTGATTTGCAAGCCGTCCAATACATGACAAATGCAGTCGCAGACCCTAAGCTCGCAATTACCGAGGAAGACTTGCAGGCGGCCAAAGTTGAGGCGCAGCGTATTTATCAACGGCTATCCGAGCAGCGTGCAGCACGGGGCCTGCCTGAGTTTGATGACCATATCCCGCCTGAAGCGATTCGGATGTATGAGCAAACACTAAGGGCGCCATCATCCGTAGTATCCAATCAGGGGGATTAGATGCTAGACATCACATTCAGAGATGTTGCCAACGGGCGCGTTACCGCAAATTATTTGGGGTTAACCAGAGCGCCTATAGTTTTTACAGCACTCGTTCACGTCCATCACTGGTCATTTACCAACGAAGTTGCCGTACACGAATTGAGTCACTGCTTATAAAAATTTGCATTGAAGGATAGGTATGAGTTACGACGCACAGCAGGTAATCCAGGCAGAACTGGATTCAGAGGAAAAGCTGATCTGGTTTGGTGTCCCAAAGCAGAGCATGGTATTCAGACGGTCTGATCTATTTATGATTCCATTCAGCCTGCTGCTGGTTGGGTATGCGATTTTCTGGGAGGCTTTCGCCATTTCAAGGATTAATGAAAATACGGGTATTGTCGGTTATATATTTGCTTTGCCTGGCGTTGCTTTTGTCGCCCTTGGCTTGTACATGGTGTTCGGTCGTTATGTTTTTGACGCCAAGAAGCGTTCCACAACATTTTATGGGTTAACTGATAAGCGGGTAATTATAGTTTCTGGAATTTTTAAAAAATCAGTAAAAAGTCTGGATTTTTCGGCGCTGTCTGAGCTCAGCATCACGGAGAATAGTGACCTTTCAGGTACAATAGCATTCGGACGGAAAGGCCGAAACATCAAACGGTTTGATGTGCCGAAGTTTGAGCTTATCGAGAATTCAAAAGAAGTTTACAATGAACTCCGTGCCCGGCAGCAGGCCGCGTTTAATCATTGAAAACGGTTCGAGGAATTTAAAAGCCCATCATTGAACTGGCTATCCACTGCTCCAGCGCGGCGACAGTGGACTGGTAGCGTATCTCCCGGTGTGCTTCCGGGGAGGCCTGTAGTTGGCGGAGATTTTTTAATTGCCGGGGCCAGCCGTCGGGCAAGGTTTTGGCTGATTTATCATCGTCGATGTTGATCGATCGCTGGTCGGCATGGCCGCGACGGAAAAGATTATTCATCAGCATCAATTGTCGCAATGTCAGAATTTCAAACGTTGCGGCGTCGACGCCCAGGCAGACGGTGCCGCCGAATTTCAGTTTCAGGTCCCGGCCATAGCGGCGGCTGGTATTCCAGGCGGTGCCGAGCAGGGCGCCGGTTGCTGTGGCGGTACCCAGGCTCAGGCCCGCCAGTAGCAGATCCACGCCGGCGCCGATGGCGGCACCGGTGGCGGCGGCGGAGGCGGTATCCCGACCGAAAGTTTTCAGGGTGTCGGGCGAAAACAGGTCCATGCTCCAGGCGTCGTCGGTTACCGGCAAATCCGGCAGTATCAATTCTGCACTGTCGAAATGCAGGGCTTTTAATATAACCTTCAGGCACTGCTGTTCTCTGGCACGAACTTTATCCTGCAGCTGACTGACCGCGCCGGTGAGGACGTGGTTTGGGTTCTGATTCGGGACGGGCGACCGCGCGGTTTCTGTTTTCAGTAAAGCAACATCCGCCAGCATGGTTGCAACCTGATGGATCGCCGCCCGGCGCAATTGTTGCCACTCCTGTTGTCTATGGTCCAGAATAAACTGTAACTGGTCGTAGCGCGGTTCCAGCAGTGTCTGCATCTTTTGATACAGCCGCTTTTCTGCTTCAAAATCGAAGGCCACCGTGTCAAATTCTACCGTTGCATGCAGACGCAGATCGGCCAGGGTTTCACGCCACAGTTGCGGTCTGGCGTTGGGTGTGTTCAAAAAATTCAGTACCGGCAGTATCGGGCGTGCCGCCAGGCTCAGGCTTTGCAATTCCTGTCGGTATTTTTCCAGAACGTCATCGCGACAATCAATCACATAAAAGAGGACGTCACAGGCAAGCGCCTGCTTTAAAACTTTAATTTCCTGCTCAAATTCCTTGTGGGCATGGTGATGTTCGATCAGGTATTGCAGGGCCTTTCGGCCGGGATTGCCCTGTTCGATAATGTCCTGCAAGCGTTCGCCAAGTGCAATGGAATCTTCCAGCCCCGGCGTGTCCCGTAGCTCAATGAGGGGTTTGCCCTGAATCATCAACTGTGCCGCTTCAACGTGACGCGTGGTTCCCGCCCGGTCGGCGATTTCTCCGAACTGGCCAAGACGCAGCAGCGTGCGCACCAGCGATGTTTTGCCGGTATTGGTGTGGCCAACGACACCGATGACGACCGGTGTGATAGTCTGGGCGTGGAGATTAAACGGCATGAGGATTCATCGGTAATATATGGCTCGGCGAAAGCGCGGTGACAGATACCAGTCTGGCCCAGTTTTCCTGTTGCTGTGTGGTTATTTGCTGGCCGTCGATCGTTAACACGAGCCAACATTGTTGCGGGTCACGCCTGTCCAGCAATTGCCGGATAAAACGTTCGACACCCCGGTCTGGCGGTCGTGCCGCTTCCGCGGCGATCACCAGCGGCTGATCGGGCGTTGTGTCCAGAATCGCCAGTGCCTGCAACAGGCTGGGCTTATCGGCAATATTGACCTGCACTTTCTGCAGTATATGATCGCCTGTGAGTTCGACGCCTAGCCAGACAGCGTCGGCCGGCGGGCTTTGCGATGCACTGCGGGTATGCGGCGGGCGATCAGAGTCGACCGGATGCAGATCCTGGTCGAGCACGACAGCGGCGCCGGAGTGTGGCCATAATTGCTGCTGCAAGGTCAGGTAGTAGGTATCGGTCAGCGGCAGTTGATATTGATTCTGTAAGCGCCTTTCTTGCAGAACACAAAACAGCCACGCCAGCAGGCGCGGGAAAAAGCCGTAGAACAGGATGCACAGCAGCAAAAACCAGCCCCATAGCCGGCGTGCGTTGGCCGGGTCACCGGGCAACAGGCCGGTTTGACTGGCGAGAATCTGGGCCTCGGATGGCGTCGGCAAGCCCAGTGTCTGCAAGGGTGCTGCCATGGCCCGGGTTAAACTGACAAAGCTGTCACCGCCCAGCAGCGTGGATTCCCACACAAAATCAAACTGACGGGTTGCGAGTAACAGCAGCAGACACAGCCAGCCGCCAACCACATAACTCATCCAGGCCCAATGGGTAATCCGTCCCAAATGCCAGCGGGCCGCCGGCCCTTCGAAACGTACCCGCAGCCAGGCCCGGTTGGCGGCATGGACCGGCGTATCCAATCGGTTCGGCAGCAACCGGTGTAAAGCCCGGTTAAATAAAGGCGCAATGATACCATTGCCGGACCCGCGCAAACCCACCGTAAAGACAAGCCATATCACCAGCGACAGGGCATTGAATCCCAGCAGCAACAGTAATACCCAGAATATGTTCAATTCACTGCCTATCTGCGCAAAGGATTTGAGCGTGGTCACGGCGCCGAGCGCCATCGTCAGGATAGTCAGGATCAACATGCCTCGCTGATAGAAACGGGGCCCCTGCTGTAGCGCCGTAGCAATATCCGGTTGCCGGGCGATGCGCCGGGCACGGGTGGCGAGCCATTGACTGAAATCGGCTTCAGGCGCCGGGTTGTCAATCATTTCTATCGGCCCGCAGCCTTCTTCGATGCTGCGTACCTGTTCGATCATCAGTTTGTTTGAATAGCGGATAGCCACTGTCTGGTCCGTAAGGTCTGGCGTGCCACAATAGCATAACAGGAATGGCTTTTTTCCGGTTCGGTGGGAGCATACAGGCTTGTTGTTGAATCAAAAAGATGATCATTCTGCCCGTTCGATATGGGTTGGATTACATTTGGGTCTGTTGGGGGCAGGGCGAAAAAGGTGAGCTTGTTGAGCGGCAAAAAAAAGAGGGGCCGAAGCCCCCCTTGCAAGTGGCAGCCGGGGCTGCCGTTCG
>CAYSTJ010000088.1:0-5091 GCA_964434105.1 uncultured Cellvibrionaceae bacterium
GTATGGCACTCCCGGGGTCGCAATGGTTCGGCATTTCGGCAAATTTCCGAAATGTCGGAGTACTGAACGTCCCGGGTGTCCTCGACGGCACAGGCAGTGACAGTAGCCTTTCCATAGCCTTTCCATAGCCTTTCCATAGCCTTTCCCTACAGCGTCAACCCTCAAATAAAACTGCTCTTTGCCCCCGACCAACTCACATACAACCCAAGAACGGCGCGGGTACCGGCGACATGGAATAATGCCCGCTCGGCAATTTCAGCATCGCGCTGCTGCACCGGGTCTTGAGATCGATTCATTGCCATACTCAATGGCACCACGCCTTCGCAAACTCCCACCAGAAAAACGACTTTAAACTCCAGTCCTTTGACGCGAAGCATATTGGCGCATCTGACACCGGGCTTCTGATCATTGTCTACCAAATCGCGTTTTATTTCATGGACAGGTAATTCGCGTTCCTGCAGTACCCGTTTCACTGTTTTCAGTTGCACAGCGGTCCGGCCAACCACACACATTTCCTGGGCCGCCAGCCCCTGTTCGATACGTATTTCGATCTGCGAAGCAACCCATTCTGCCTCCGCCTGTTCGGTCGAAAAGCCCTGAAGCACCGGCGCATCACCGTTGACCAGCGAGCGATAGCCGGTTGTTGGGTCCAGGTCTTCGTCAAGGTCGTCGATGCTCGCGCCTTCGAGTACAGCTGTCGCAAACCGTCGGATCTGTTCGGTAGTACGGTAATTGATGCGCAGTTTGCGGCCGCGCCCGCGGATGTTAATGCCGCATTTGCCAAGTGACGCTTTGCGATTGTAGATGCGCTGGTGCCCGTCCCCGACTATCATCAAGTCATCTGTCGCTTCGGGGGCCATCTTCCTGAGTAACTTCAAAACTTCCATACCAAGATCCTGGGCTTCGTCGACAATCACTGATCGGTAGGGTGGTGTCGAATTTTCCAATAAATCCAGCGCGGCAAAGGTCGCATCGGCCTGGGTTGTCAGACCTACCTGATGCAGCTGAATGCGCATTTCCTCAAACACCGGCCAGACTAGCGCTCGCTGCTGTCGGGACAGGGGAACACCGCGGCCCAGCCGGCTGGCCTTAAAGTAGTCACGCTGGCTTATCACACGCTGAGGCAGGATCACTCGCTCCCATTCATCCTGATAAAAACCCTGCGGTAAAGTTAATGAGCCGTCTTCTACGGACATCGCGCGATTCCAGCACCTTTTATAATCCTCGTTATCGCTGTAAACAATCGAAATCCTCTGATGCTCCCGCTTTAGAAATTTGAATACCCAGGCGTCAATATTGAGCACGTCTATTTGCTTCATCTGCTCGGGCGTGCAGATTTTTCGGAGATTGGCCTCGATATCGCTCGCCAGGTTCCTGGTAAAGGTTGTAAGTAACAGACGCTCGTCCGGTTTTAATACATTTTTTACCAACCAGCATGCACGGTGCATGGCAACGACGGTTTTGCCTGTACCTGCGCCCCCCAATACCCGCACGGGGCCATTCCAGTGCCGCTCCACCAGGCCGCGTTGCGTGGGGTGCAAAAATACCCGCCACTGGTCCAGCGGCGCTTCGAGCATTTGTTTCAATTCGAGATCGTCGCCAACCACGGTAAAGCGACGCAACGTTGTTGTTTTCTGTAGCGCCAGCGCCACGTCATCCGGGTCAACTGATACGCCATCCGGAATGCCGTACCCTTCCATGACTTCTTCCAGCGAGATGCCATCGGTCAAAAAGGTCAATGCTTCAAAAGCTTCAACCGGAAGATGTAATTTCATGGCTTCGAGCTGGGAAGTGGTGGTTAAGGCCTTCACCCGCTCCAATAGATCTGCTGGAATACCCAACCGCAGAAACTCCCGATCCCGCAAGTTAAAGAGCGGCGCCGATGCTTCGGCAGCCGGTTCCTCCGCCGGCGGAGGCACAACAAATTCCCCGTGCACAACTTCATACAGCTGCAGTGTTCCCGTTTCCGGGTTAACCTGACATTTGTGCTTTCTCGCCCAGACATAGGCATCGTCATGCTTGTCCACCCAGAGCAACAGGTAAACATTGCCCTTTTCCGGCTTTAGTACAATGCCCCTGTATTCCTGATCAACCCGGACAGAACGGTAACCCGGGTTGGCAGCGTCGTTTATTTTTTCGTAATTAATTCCAGAAGCCTGTGGATTGTTTCGGAATTTACTGACGAACTCATTGACCTTTTTCTGCTTGGCCCGCGGAATCTGCGCGAACGCGAAAAAAAAGTCTTGCGAGATGGCTACCTGCAACTCCGCCATTAAAGAATCCCCTGCGCTATTAAATTTTCAATTGTTTGAAGCAGATGCCCATCGACCTCGATAAACCGCCAGCCCACGATAGACTCACCTTCAAGCTGGTTGACTATAGCCACCTGCGCCTTCCGCCAACACAACTCAACGACATCGCCACCCATTACTACCTCACCATTGTCGTTGGACAGGTCGGCGCCCACCTCCGGTACCGGCAACGCCAGATCAGCGAGCTTTCTTAAAACCTCAATATCAAGCACCGACAACTCAAAAACCATCTCCCACGACTGGTCAACCACTGCAAACTGCTCTTCTGCTGGCTGCTGTAGTGCAACCCACATCGATTCTACCTGTTGTAGTCGTCCGGTTTGTACAGCACGACGACTGGCCATGCTGAAGCCTGGTAAAAACTGCAATGAATTCACGGCATGCCAGAAGCCTCGCCACGCGTCTTTATAGGTCGGACTCAATACAGTATTGCGGTCATCGAAACAGAGATGAAGTACTGCAGATGCTGCAACCTCAGTAAGATTCCCAGACTTCATAACAGCCGTCGGCACGGTAACTGTTAGATCAATGCCTTCCAGCTTATTGCCTAAAGCACTTAAAAAGCCACCCGGTATCTGCTGTGGATCGTCCAGGTTGAGCCGCTTGATCACCTGCGGTGGGGCGTTGTGCGCGCATTCCTGCTGTATTGTCTGGCGGACCGCCGCATCAGCCATTGCGCCCGGCGTTAAAGCCGTTAGCGCCCGCAACGTGGCGCGCTGTCTCAGCAGCTGGTCGGCCTGAGCCGGATTTCGCAGCAATGTCTCCAGCCAGTCGAGGCCACCCCGGCTATAGCCCGCTGCCAGTTCAACTGACGGCGTCCATTGCGCACGCCGCGCCGCCCCATCAAAGAGCTTTAGCATGGCGGCCTGCGCCGAACCTTCTACTCGCATAATATCCAATGCCTGCGCGGCTACCGCTTTGCCTTTCCCCGGTATATCGTCCCAGTTCAGGGATATCACCCAGTAACGTTCGCTTAACAGCAACGCCCAACGTTTGCAGACATCATCGTCGACAATCGCGTGATGGTACTGCAAACCGTCCAGATACACCGCAATAGGTCGGAATCGCTTAACATCTTCCGCACGAAAAGGGGTTAGCATGACATCCACTGCCGTTTGCACGGCAACGCCGTCTTCCGGCCCCAGCACTACCTGATGCTCAACCTGCCACAGCACCGGTTTGCCTTCTTCGCCAGGAACACTGAGCTGGCTGCCCGCTTTCCCGTTAATCATGGCTTTGATCATTCGCGCGCCCGGCAGCTCGCCCAGCGCGTCCACAAACTTCTGCTCCAGCTTGCTTTCAATAAGTACGTTGGTCGAAATATTGTTCAGCCCCGCCACAGGTTCCATCTGGTCTCTCAGCTCGAGAATATCCGCCAACAGTTTCGTTGCAATGGTGCGGGATATTGTGGGCAGATTGCGGCTGTCGCGATATGCCAGGATACATCGATAACAACCGTCACGATCCTCTTCGTCGATGCATTCACAGGTAGAAAGCTTCTTCCAGGCCATCTCCAGTACGCGAATCAGATTTTCGGGCGCGCGCATTAATTCCTTGAGGTAGCCCGTGCCGCCAGGTATCCGGTCGTACACCACCAGATAAATGCGCTCGCCACTGTCAGCAGTGGGCGGCTCGCGCATATCGGTGACTTCCAGGTGATGCACATTCCCGTGAAAATACGCCCGCAACCCCAGGTTTAGCGCCGCAATAAACGAATGTAGCATTTCATCGGAGTAGGCGACTTCGCTCAGCGGCAGCAAAATGCGGATTGCTTCCGAGTCCATTTCGCGGAACAGATAAAGGCTCGAGAAAAAATCCTCTTCCGTGGCCGCATCCGGGTTCTTATAAAATTTACAGGTGAAGGTGTGCGGTCTGTCCAGCTGCCGTCGCCGCGCCTGACTGCTTTTTTGTACCTTACCGCAGTGTCGACACACGTGGAACCCGCTGCGCGGCATTTCCCGGCCCGCCACCGCAAAATTATGCGTATCCCCGCCCGCCTGGCCGAAATTTACTTCACGAAACGTTGCGCGCTGCAGGTACTCGAAACCAAACGGCAACGACTCGCTTTTAATACGAAAGCCACCGGCGCTGCTTTGGGGGGCTATATTAACGAGCATTTGTCGGTTAAAAAAAGCCGGCGATCGCTGCTCGGAGTCATCACCGATGCGGCTGCTGCGGTCATCCACTGTCGAATAAACCTGCCTTAATTTCAACACGCGATGCTTCTGTCCACTGTCGGCCCATTGTGCGCTACCGCAACAGGGGCAGGCACTGTGCCTGTCCTGAATATCCACCCGCTCAGTGTGCTGGCAGCAGTCGCAGAAACGCCACAGCTGAGACTCCGACAACTGCAAATCGATCTGATCGATTTCCATCTCGTGGCTGACAGCATAAAAGCGGCTCTCCGGCGCCAGCTCACTCAACGCTGCCTGTGCCGGCCGCTGAAAGGTGTAGGCGACTTTCTCGTAACTGCTTTCAGTTTTATTGTCGCCCGTAGGCTGGTTTTCAACGGACCGCCGGCGAAGTATCACCGAACGCAGGGTGACACCCTCTTCCGGAAATGCGTAATTGGGCAAAAGCCCCTCGTCCGTAAAGAAATTAAGTACCTGCTGGTTTGTTAAACTGCCAGACAGGCCCATTAGTGCTCGACGTTCGCCTTCAACTTCCTGTATATGAACACGGGTCGCATCATCCTGCGGCGCCTTTTTCAGGTTTTCCACGTCCTGTTTTAACTGTTTAATCTTTTGCCGTAACGACGCCCTCTCCTTAACCAGCTCCT
>CAYSTJ010000089.1:0-4555 GCA_964434105.1 uncultured Cellvibrionaceae bacterium
TTAGATTGGCAATGCGTAATCCGGAGGCAATGAACGGGCAGTCGCCGCCGATATCCACCACACACTTGTGGTTTATCTATTATCTGAGCATTTTCTGTCTGGCGACTGCGGTGGCTGTTCGATGGGTGCCGCGATGGGACGGCTTTTATGAAATTTTGAGTAATCCATGGGTACTGATTGCGGGCCTGCCGGTTGTCACATTCCTCGCGATAGCGCGTGTTTTTGTGCCTCACCCGGCACCCGAGAGTTTTATTCCTGCGCCCTGGGCACTGACTTTTTTCGGTTTGTTTTTTATGGTTGGCTGGGTGTTTTTCGTCCGCAGGGACATGCTTTCGCAGGTTGCGGCAAGGTGGCCATACCTGGTAGCAGGTTCAGTCGTTGCAACGCTGGCACTGCTATCGAACCTGCCTGCGCCCGTCACTCTGGAAACAGCGGTTCAGTTTCAGCAAGCGCAGGCGTTGACAATGGAACAGATTCTTCGGAGTGCTGCTACGTCGGTTCTCGCCTGGCATATGACCTTCCTGTCGCTGGTAGCGGGCAAAAGGCTATTGGATCGCAAGAACGCCGTGTTGCGTTATGTGGCCGATGGCTCCTACTGGGTGTATATCATGCATTTACCCGTGGTTTTCTATTTGCAGTTTTTATTCCACGGCATCGATCTGCCGCTCTGGTTAGAGTTTTTTGTCATCAGCGCACTGACACTGAGTGCCGGTTACCTGAGTTACGCTTTACTGGTCCGTTATACGCCAATTGGCTGGCTGCTCAACGGCCGGCGGCGGGGGAAAGTCGTCAAGGAGTCTGAACCCGTGGTCGGTGCGCCGGTTGGTTAACTGTTGGCATCCTGTCGATGCCCGGTGGGTTCTTTGATGTCCGGTGGATTTTTTGATGTCCGTTGTGTTACTCGATCCCGTTGCATAAGTAAGTGCGCCCCAGGTGGGAAGGATGGCCTGTTGGCACAGGCACAGGATGTTATTGCTGCTAAGCGGGGCCGCAGAAATTTCTAAGGTTTATTCTCCCGTTACCTGACGATCCAGATGGGCGACGAGTTCTTTCGGCAGGTTTAGCCGGTGGGCCAGGGTTTCCATATACACACGCTCGGCGGGGTGGTCACCGTCGGCCACCAGCCGGGAGACCAGATACACTTCGGACGCCTGTTCGACCCCTTTGACATTGCCGGTAATGGACGCCATATCCATCGGTTGTCGCAACGCATCAAACACGAAGCCTTTGCTCTCGGCATCCAGCGACAGTTTTTCCACATAGTCAAAAATGGCGGTTTGCTCCCGCGCATCAATGTGGCCGTCGGCTTTGGCTGCGGCAATCATAGCTGTGATCAACGTCAGCGCAAAGTTGCCATCGTCGGTGGCTTGTGTCGGCAAGAACCGCGGATCAACGTGTGTCAGATCGGCCTCGGTAGCAACAGGCGCCGTGGCTACCTGTTTACCCTCTTGCCAGTTTTGGTAAGCCTTGAAGGCGAGTGCGCCGGCTGCTGCAGCACCGCCATAACCCACCAGGCCGCCGGCCATCTTACGGGCTTTTTTATTGCCCACCAGCACCCCCAGCAGGCCGCCGGTCAGCGCACCGCCGGCAAACCCGCCACCGGCAAACCCTGAACTGCCTGCAGGCGACTTACGGTCCTGTCCGGGCGCATTGGTATTGCCCATAAATTGTTCAAGCAGCTTTCCGACATTGTGAATCATGAATTGAGCTCCGATGGTTGAATTAAGGATCAATAGACTTTACTTACAGTGAAAAATACTGTGCGACTGACTGTCATTTTTGATTGAATTGCGACCAGTGCGCAGGTATAAAATTTGCAGCAGAGAATGTTCGCAACAATGGAACGAGAAACATGGTATCAGAGCAGGTAACGACGGGCGACGAGGGGCTGGATTACGTGCTCCGGGGCGGGCTGCCACGCAGTGCGATGTACCTGTTGCAGGGGCAGCCCGGCTCCGGCAAAACCACATTGGCATTGCAATTTTTACTGGCCGGCGCTGCAAAAGGCGACCTCGGTCTGTATGTGACGCTCTCCGAGACACGCGACGAAATCACCCGGGTTGCACAGTCCCACGGCTGGTCGCTCGACCCGCTGGCGCTGTTTGAACTGTCGTCCTTTCAGGAGTTGCTGGAGTCTACGGCGGGTCAATCGATGTTTCATCCGGCGGAGGTAGAGCTGGCTGAAGTCACGCGGCCTATCCTCGATGAAGTAGACCGGCTTAAGCCGTCGCTGGTGGTCATCGACTCACTGTCCGAAATTCGTCTGCTTTCCGGTGATTTGCTACGTTTCCGGCGTCAGGTACTGGCTTTAAAACAGTTTTTCGCGGCGCGCCAGTGTACCGTTCTGTTACTTGATGATCTCACCGCGGATAGCGGCAGTACGTTGCTTGAGAGCCTGGCGCACGGGGTCATTACGTTACAGCGTGAGGCGCCGAGTTATGGCCGCACCCGGCGACGGATCAGCGTCGACAAATTGCGCGGTGTAGCCATGCGCGAAGGGTATCACGATTTCCGTCTCATAAGCGGCGGCGCCGTCACGTTTCCTCGCCTGGTGGCTGGGGATCATCCAGGCGGCGCTGTGCTGACACCACTGCCCAGCGGCATAGGAGCACTTGACCAACTACTCCACGGCGGTCCGGATCGCGGGACCAATACACTGATACTCGGGCCCTCCGGTACGGGCAAATCGACTGTGGCGACGCAATATGCCATTGCCGCCGCCGAGCGGGGCGAACATGCGGCGATATTCCTGTTCGACGAAACCATCGATACCGTCTGCGCTCGCGCAGCGTCGCTGGGAATGCCACTGGCTGAGCATCTCGACGCCGGCCTTATCACCATACGGCAGCTCGATCCGGCAGAGCTCACCGCAGGCGAATTCTCACACACGGTCCGCCAGACCGTACAACAGGATAGGGTGCGGGTTGTGGTACTGGATAGCCTCAACGGCTTTATGGACTCCGTGCCCGATGAGCGCTTTATCAGCATGCATTTACGGGAGCTGCTCACTTTTCTCAACCATGGGGGTGTGGCTACCATGACAATATTGGCCCAGCATGGACTGCTCGGTCAGGCGCTGGTCGGTAACACGCTGGATGTGAGCTATCTCGCCGATAACGTCATTCTTTTTCGTTATTTCGAGGCGATGGGTGAGATACGCCGTGCCATTTCCATCATGAAAAAGCGTAGCGGCTCCCACGAGCGTACCATTCGGGAGTTTTCTCTGGGTGAAGAGGGAATCAAGATCGGGGAGCCAATTCGCGAGTTTCATGGTGTTCTCAGCGGTACACCAACATTTGTTGGAACAACCGCGGAACCGCTGTTTGAGAAACCCTGATGCCATCCGGTCTGCCCCAGTGCGAGCAACGCGTCCTGATACTGGCCCCCTATGGCCGTGACGCCAGAGTTACCTGCGAGGTACTGCACGACGCGGGTTTCGAAAGCCTGGCCTGTGACGGTATGGAGCGTTTGTCTGCTGAGCTGAAGCCCGGTGCGGGCGTATTGGTAATTGCGGCCGAAGCCCTGCACCCCGGCAGCATGCCGGCGTTGGTGAATGCGCTGAAATGCCAGCCGGCCTGGTCCGACATTCCCATCATCGTGGCTACGGATGAAAATCAGGCCCGCGCAGCGCGCGACTGGGTGCTGCACGAGCTGGATCTGGCCGGGCACGTGACATTGCTTGAGCGGCCCATACGCATCCAGACGCTGGTCTCAGTGGTGCGATCAGCGTTGACAACACGACAGCGGCAATACGAGCTGCGCAACCTGGTTGAGGAGTTACGGGCAACGGTAGAACATCTCGATGCCGAGCATCTGGTGAGGGAAAGTTTTATCAATTTACTGGCGCACGATCTGCGAGGTCCACTCGGCGTAATCAAAATGAACGCTGAATTGCTGGGTTATTGCCCTGGGCAGGTGGAGCTGGTAGCGGGCCGTATTGGTAAAAGTATTGACCGTGCAGATAAGATGATCCGCAATCTGCTGGATGCCCACCGGCTGCGTGCCGGACAGCTGTTGCCGCTTGAGCCCGAGCTTTGTGACCTGGTGGAAATTGTGCAGGAAGTTGCCGCAGGGCTCGACGATAAAGATCGTGAACGCGTGGCCGTAGAGGCAGGCGACGCAACCCGGCTGCTGGGTCGTTGGGACCCGGATCTGCTGTGGCGCGCGCTATGGAATCTGGTAACCAATGCTATAAAGTATGGCGCCTCCGATACGCCAATTACCATATCGGTGGAGCGGGAAGGGGCCGTGGCCCGGGCGCGCGTACATAATCTGGGTCCGACTATTCCCGAGGATGAGCAGAACCTGGTCTTTGGCGCGTTCGCTCGCACGATTAGCGCGAAGGCGGGCAATCAGCGAGGTTGGGGGTTGGGGCTTACCCTGGTGCAGGGCGTTGCCGAAGCGCATGGTGGTGAATTGCATGTGTGCAGCGAACCCGCTTTCGGCACCTGTTTTACGTTGCAGCTACCATTGACCACAGACACTGAACGCTAATTTATTAGACAGCAGCAGCAAGCAGTTGCTCGGCATGTTTCCGCAACGCCTGTTTCAACGC
>CAYSTJ010000090.1:0-4336 GCA_964434105.1 uncultured Cellvibrionaceae bacterium
AGGGGATATCGAAGTGGATCATGCGGTGGCTCAGGTGGTGCAGGTTAATACCCTCAGCGGCCACATCCGAACAGAGCAATAATCGCAGCGGGCTTTCCCGGCGATTGAACTGTTCTACCGTGTCCATCAGCTCTTTGTCCCGCATATCGCCGCGCATAATAGCGAACTGATTTTTTTTGAGGCCGATATCGTCGGGCAGGTGACTGGCCAGAAATTCGAGGGTTTTCAGGCTCTCGGTAAAAATAACCAGCCGGTCTTCGGCATCCCGTGGCGTCCACTGCATGCCGCCGTCACCCAATTGCTGTAGCAAGAGCCGGTACTTGCTGAACTGGTCTGGCTTGATGGCTCGCAGTGCCAGCTTTAAATCTTCCAGCGTGTCGATATCTTCAACAATGGTGGTTTGGCGTTCGCTATCGCTGATGCTTTCAAGCCGTTTGTTCAGGCGGGCTATGCGATTGTCGACCGTGGACAGGCACGCTGCCGGGCTGGAGAACAGGGCTTTTTCCAGGGTGGTGCGAAATAGCTGACCGGCACCCTGACCGCGTCCGTCCAGGTTGTGAAACGATACCTCCATCAGCCGGCTGTAGGCGGCCTCCTCCGGGGTCGTTGCTGGCACCTTGGCTACCTCGATGTGCCGCTCGGGAAAGTTGCCCTGCAGCTGGTCCCGCACATCCTTTTTAAAGCGCCGGATGACGAGGCCTTTGTCGCGGTAGTCGTGCTGGGCGTAGTCCTTCGTGTTGGCGATGGCGGTCGGGTCCAGCATGTTGACGAGGCTTGCGAAGCTTTCGGCTCTGCCATCGTGCGGGGTGGCCGAGAGCATGATGAGCGTGTCCGAGCGTGCTGCCAACAGTTTTGCCAGGCGTGACCGCTGGGAGTTGCTGCCCCGCTCTGCGACGTTATGGGCCTCATCAATAATGATAATGTCCCAGTAGGCCTGCTCCAGGTGGTGGCGGTATTCGATGTCCTGCTTGAGGGTGTCGATGGAAATAATGGAGCGATCGAAATAATGGAACGGGTTATGGTTGGCCGGAATACGGGTACGCACCCGTTGCAACCCGACAGAATCCAGCCGCACCAGCGGTATGGTGAAACGGTTCCAGAACTCCTGCTGAAACTGGGTGAGCATGGACTTTACCGCCAGCACCAGGATGCGCTTGCCGCGCCCGCGGGTGATCAGCTCGCTGGTCAGGATACCGGCTTCCAGTGTTTTACCCAGCCCCACTGCATCGGCGATAAGGATGCGCTGACGGGGCTGGTTAAGGGCTTGCAAAGCCGGCTCCAGCTGAAACGGCAACTGGTCAATAGCCGCACGCTGGCCCACGTGAATGCTGGCATCCGAGGGGGCGGTTTTGCGCAATACGGATTCGATATAGAGCAGGCTGGCGCCGAAGTTACTGGAGGTATCGTCCACCAACTGCGTATCGCGGGGGTCCAGAATGCGGATTTGCTCCAACTGCGTTAAAAACAGTGCTTCTCTTCCCTGCACCAGCTCGGACTGCCCTTCACAGGTTAAAAGAAAACCTCCATCGGAACTGGAATCGACGCGCTTGACGCGCCATTCGGCATCCCGGATCTCCACGCGGATACCGGTAGCGTAATTGGGTAACATGTTTTGTCCATGGTTTTATTATTGGTAGGGGTTACCGGAAGTGTACAACAGGATCAACGGTGCGACACGAAAACAATGCTGGGGGCTGCGGGGTTTGCGTTGCACCCGCTGTTCGCTTTCCGGCTGGGGATGGGTTGCATATGATGCAGCTGGCCTGCCGCTCTCTACCTTTCCGAAATGGAAAACCACCCCGCACAACACTACACTTGACCTACAAAGAGAGCGCGGCAAAAGAGGGCCGTCCGGCTCCTGATCCAATCGACGGGAGCGGTCCCGATAAGGAAAGTGAAATGAAGGCCACCGAAGCCAATTTATTGCGGTTCATCCGCAAGTCGCCCCAGTTCCTGATACCCATCTATCAGCGCAACTACTCCTGGACCGAAGAGCAGTGTCGGCAGTTGTGGTCTGACCTTTTGCGGGCGGGTCGCGATGATACGGTCAATGGCCATTTCATCGGCTCCATTGTCTACGTTGAAAGGGCCCTTTCCGCAGTAACCAGCCAGGAGGCGCTGCTGGTCATTGATGGTCAGCAACGACTAACCACCAGCTTGCTATTGATTGCCGCGCTCGCTGATCTTTTCGAAAAGGAGCAATTAGAAGAGTTACTGGATACTTTCTCTGAACGTAAACTGCGCAATTATTACCTGCTAAATCCGGACGAGGACGACGAGCGTCACTATAAGCTCATCCTTTCGGAAACAGACAAAGAGACGTTGCTCGCTCTGCTAAAACAGGCGCCGTTTCCTGGGGAAGCCAGCACCCGCATTCAAGAGAACTATGCTCTATTCCAAACGCTTTTGCAGCAACACATCAACGAGCTGGAAAGCGTTTGCAAGGGGCTGGCGAAACTGGTCATCGTTGAAGTGGCACTGGACCGGGACCACGATAATCCGCAGCTGATATTTGAAAGCATGAACTCCACCGGGCTGGAACTCAGCCAGGCCGACCTGATTCGCAATTACATCCTTATGGGGCTGGCGCCCAAACTGCAGACCGAACTGTACACCCACTACTGGCGGCCTATGGAAAAAGGATTCGGCCAGGCGGCTTACACCAGCCACTTCGATGCATTCATGCGGCACTACCTGACCACCAAAACCGGCGATATTCCCAATGTGCGCGACGTTTATATCGCATTCAAGCACTATGCCCGCAGCCTGGCAGATGACGTGACCGCGCTGGTGGCAGATATTCACGCCTACGCCGGCTATTACTGCGCGATGGCATTGGGCGCGGAGCCCGAACCCAGCATCAGGCAGGCCCTACAGGATCTACGTGAGTTGAAGGTGGATGTTGCCTACCCGTTTCTGCTCGATGTTTATCACGATTACCGCCAGGCCCGTTTGAATAAAGACGAAGTGGTGAGCATCGTTCGCTTGATAGAGAGTTACGTTTTCCGTCGTGCTATCTGCGCCATACCAACTAACTCGTTAAACAAGACGTTTGCTGGCCTAAGCCGTACGCTCAAGAAAGATCGCTATCTCGAAAGTGTCAATGCAGCCTTTTTGACGTTGCCGTCCTACCGTCGCTTTCCAAACGACGAGGAATTTCAGCGCGAGATCCAATCCCGGGATCTTTATAGTATGCGCAGCCGCAGTTACTGGCTGCGCCGGCTGGAGAATCACGGTCGTAAGGAACGGGTGGTAGTGGAGGATTACACCATAGAACACATCTTGCCGCAGAATGAAACACTATCACCGCAGTGGCAGGCCGAGTTGGGACCTGAGTGGCCACGCATACAACAGACCTGGCTCCATACCCTGGGTAACCTGACTTTGACTGGTTACAATAGCGAATACAGCGACCGGCCCTTCGCGTTCAAGCGCGATCAGGCTACCGATAAACAAGGCAGCCCGGTGAGCTTTGCGCACAGTCCGCTAAAGCTGAATCAGGGTTTGGGCAAAGTTCCTCAGTGGAATGAAGGCGCCATCATGGCCCGGGCCAAACGCCTGGCCGTAGAAGCCACCAAGGTATGGGCGGCTCCGCATCTGACGCCCGACCTGCTGGAAGCTTATCGTCCGGTATCAATGAAATCGGGCCAGCGATACACCCTTGCCGACCATCATCATCTTGCTGCGGGCCCAATACGTGACGTTTTCGAGGCCTTGCGTCAAGCTGTACTGACGCTCGACCCATGCATTAGCGAAGAAATACTGAAGCAGTATATCGCGTACAAGGCTGAGACCAACTTTGTTGACGTGATTCCCCAGGCTAAACGCTTGCGGCTTTCACTAAATATGCCGTTCCACGAGATCGATGACCCCAGGGGATTGTGCAAGGACATTACGGGCGTTGGCCGCTGGGGCAACGGTGATGTTGAGGTGGGGCTTAGCTCTGTTGACGATTTACCTTATGTCATTGGGCTTATTCGGCAATCATTCGACCGTCAGATGGGCAATGCCGTCGATTAAAGACGATCTCTGCCATAGGCCAATCTGATCGAATTCTGATACCACGCGGAATCCACTCAGCACCCGGGCATTGGCGTCTTCCAAAAAGGCAGCAAATGAACGACACCCTAAGCTACTACGACAAAAACGCGCCTGATTTCGTTGAAGCGACCTTCTCGCTGTCCATGATTTCGCTTTATGAGCGGTTTCTGCCTAAAGTCCCCCTTGGCGGCCACATTCTGGATGCCGGCTGCGGCTCTGGTCGGGATGCACTGTTTTTTTATGAGCAGGGATATCGGGTGTCTGCGTTTGATGGCTCCGCGGCCGTGACGGCCCT
>CAYSTJ010000091.1:0-3424 GCA_964434105.1 uncultured Cellvibrionaceae bacterium
CCTCTCGAAATGTAGACCTGGCCGCGGCAACCCGGGTGGCGTACTTGCCGCACCGATCTGTCGCGCACTGGTATTTAATAATGAAGCCCGCCTGCTGAAGAGCTTGCTCATAATTGCGGAAGATTTTTTCTGTCGACACATTTTGTACCCGGTAGGATATCTGGCGGGAGTCACCCGTAACCTGGGTCATTTCCGGCTCGTCCTGCTCCAGCCTGGTATGCACAATCAGGGTGTTGTATTCGATGATATTGGTATTGATGACACGGGCGCCAGGATAGAGCGCGAATCGAGGATGGATTCGTGGATCTGTCTTTTTGGCCAAGGCAGGCGCACACAGGCTTGCGAGCAGTAAAAAAAGCCCTATTGGCAGTTTCGCTGAAACCAACTGTTGAGCGAACGAGCCATGGCGTGCGCGAGAATTCGCGGTTTTGAACATTCGTTTTACCCCGCTTTTTGTAAACGTATTGGCTTCCCCGGTATTTGACAATGCCATACAAATCAAAATTCCGCTCTATTCCAGCCGAAGCACCAGCTCAACACGCCGGTTTTTGGATTTTCCTATACTTGTCCTGTTGGTATCTTCCGGCGCATATGGTCCGACGCCCTCGGGTTGCAGGCGCGATTTATCAATTCCATAATCACTGACCATAGCCGACGTGACGGCAATCGCCCGGTCGCTGGAAAGGCTAATATTCGCCCGCAGATCGCCGGTATCATCGGTATGCCCCACTACATAAAAATTCTGGGCCGGATTCGCGACAAGAAATTCCCCGATCGCGTCCAGTGCCGCTTTTGAATCTGGCCGGATGCTGGCCTTGCCGGTATCGAAGTAAACGCCGTAAATCAGAGCTTTCCCGCTTTCAGCAATCTGTCGTTCAATCTCACCTGCATTGACGGTCATCAAGTTATCTTCCAAATCCACCGTTTCCACAATCATAATCTTTGCGTAGGATCGATCCTGTTCCTGGTTGGTAAAGATTGCAACGTAGATCCCATCCTTTGATGCTGTGTAGAGGTAAGGTATTGTGGCGTAAAAGTATGTTTCCTCTGAAATCAGGTTTTCCAGTCCGGTGGTTGAATGAGTATTGGCGCAGCTTGTTGGTGTGCATTCCACGTCAACCGTAAAACCGGCTGCTGTCAGCGCACTTTTATAGTTCTCGATTACTTTGAGTGAAGAAGCTTTTTTAACCCAGTAAGAAGCACGATATACATCACCTTTAATTGGTTTGGTCACGGGTTTCATGAAATTGATTGTTCCGACGGTGGGGAACGCGACCTCTTCATAGTCCGTGCTTATATGGCGGAAGTCCAACGCCCCGGGGTAACGGGCGATCAAAGGATGGTCGCCTTGCTGAATTTCAGACGGCTGCACCCTGGACGCTTTTTCCGCTTCATTCTGTAGCCTGGCGAATGCGTCGATATCCGTTGTGATCAAGTGGTTTTCGGCAGTGTCAGTATCGATGATGAGCTTTCTTACGACAGTTTTGGTGCCGCGCTGATCAGTAAATATGGTCGCGTAAAGGTTGTCTTTACGGGCCGTGTAGAAATAGGGCTTTTCTCCATTCAAGGAGATGCCGTCGGAAATGAGCTCAGCCGTCGTTAAACTGTTTTTAGTGTTTCTGCAGGTTTGTGGCGTACATTCTGCGAGGCCGGTAAACCCGGCAGTAGTCAGTGCCTGTTTGTAGTTCTCCAGTACCTTGAGTGAAGATGCGTTGCGGACCCAGTACCAGGCTCGATACGTATCACCTCTTAGCGGGGAGGTAACCGGTTTTATATAATCGGTGGTGTCGGCAGTAAGAAAGGCAACTTCTTCGTATTCAGTCGTCAGAAAATTAAAATCCTGGGCGCCGGGGTATCGTGCCAGCAGTGGATGGTCATCTTCCTGAATAACCGAGGGCTCTTCCGGCTCATGCACGCCAGGTGGAAATACCGAAAAGTCAGGGTTTATGGCCAGTAAATCTGTTCTCGGCGGTGTCCGGTCAATAAAAGCGGTTTTAACACTTATGCGATTGTCATTCTCATTCTGAATGTAAACCAGATAGTTCGCGGCTGGCCCCGCCTCCGATTTACCCGTTGATGCCGCCACATATAAAGGTTCCATGGGCTGCCGTTCATTTGAAAGGTAAGCGAAGGTATGGGTGACCATTTCCTTAAGCTTCGAAAAATTACCGCATGCCTTTCCAGTGCACTCAAAGTCCACCTTGTATCCGGCCTTTTTTAGGGCTTCCCGGTAGTTCATCATGACTTTGTCACCCGAAACGCCATCGATGTAATAGGAGTCCTGACGTACATCGCCTTTAATCGTCGCAAACACCGGCGCGCTTCCGTCGGCGGTCCCGTCGGGTGTGGACAGTATTGTTACCGGAATATAGTCAATGGTTCGTGTGACCAGGGACACCGCGTTCGGGTAGTGAGAAATCAGGGGCGCTGGGTTCTCGTCCGCGGTGGCCAATACCATCGCGGGTTGCAGGCAAGCCAGTGTTAGAAGGCAAAAACGGGAGAAATGGGGTAGTGGCAGCATAAGTTTACTGGTTTTCCGTAGGGCATAGAAACGGGACATTATTGCACTGTTTGCAACCTGCTGCTGTAGGAAAATGACCGGATGTTCTGTGCGACATCGGCTATTGGGGGGCGGTTGTGTGGATTCGCTATCATTTTAGGAATTTTTTTAAAAAGTTGTACTGGAACCAATTTCACCATGCCGGACATTCGGTTAAAATTTTGCGACTGGTCAGAATTCAGAGGTGAATCCGAGGCTGAACCATTGATCCGGATTGCGATAAACCCGAATATCTTCCACCCTCCCATTGGCACTCGGGAATGCCCTATTTTCTGAACGGAGGCACTGAAACCACCGAATTGCCTGCTTCAACAAAGATGGAAGCCTCTATGCCCGTCATGTCAATCAGACTGGAAACACCAGTGGTCTCTGGCTGGTGGGTTCGACGGTCAATCTGAACCACTAAAACACCCATTCACGCTGTAAAGGACGAAGGAATGCGTTCCCCTAATCGCCACCGTCACCCGACTGGCCACCGTCAATGGGGCGCCACCATCAGCGAGTACCTACCGCTGATCATGCTGGTAGCCGGTCTTCTGATTGCCGGCTTTAATCACTTCGGCGATACCGTACGCAACCGCACCGCGGACGCTGCCGCAGCCTTGGCCGGTTCCCCAATGGCGCCCTCAGCGCATGGCGGCACAGGCCAAAGTGCGGGGCAGGGTGGTAGCGGTAATGGCAACAGTGGTGGTAGCAACAACAGTGGCGGTGCTGCCGGTGGCAATGGTGCAGGCTCCAGTCTCGGTGATGGATCGGCACCGGGTACGAGTCCGGGCGGCAACGCTGGCAGCCCGGGCGGATCAGGCGGTACCGCAAGCGGCAATGGCGGCGGAACTGGCGCGGGTGGCGGTTCGGGCAGCACCA
>CAYSTJ010000092.1:0-2736 GCA_964434105.1 uncultured Cellvibrionaceae bacterium
AGATGATCGAGGACAGTAAATGGCGCAAAGACAACTACAACGCCCGCAAAAACGGATGGGAGCGGTGGCACTCGGAAAACCGGCCGGAATTAAAACTATGGCGAGACCTACAGCCCGGCCACGTTTTCGAGTTCCACCAATGGCTCCGCGCCCGCTTCCGCCCCACCACCGCCAGCAATTACCTGAACCCGCTGCGCAAAGCCGCCACATGGGTTAAGCTGTACATGCCAGACCACGCCAAAGAGCTGTTTGTCCGCAACGTCATCCGCGCCAAACACACCCCAAACCCCAAACGATACCTGATGCCCGACCAGCTCGCCGCCGCTGTTGGTGCCGCCAGAGACGCTGGAGAGCCTGCACTTGTTGCCGCGCTCATGTTCGGCGGTTTGGCCGGGCTGGATCTGGGCGAAATCCTCAGAATCACCCGGCATGACATCAACCGGGACGCCGGAACCCTGCTCGTGCGAGGCGAAAAGAACGTGTTCCGCCCCCGGATCGTGCCCATGTGCGAGCCGCTGGCGCTGTTTGCCGGTGCCTGGGCGAGCCTATACAGCACAATGCCAGTAAAAACAGAGGGCGCGCTGTCGCATAAAGCCCGGCTGGTGCTGGACGCATGTGCCAAAGAGACCGCCGACACCACGTTTAATCTGGTCACACTTCACGATAGCACCCGCGTAACGTTTGTTAACATGGCGCTGCAGGCCGAGGCAGAGACCGAGTTCGTCCGTGCCTACATCGGCCACGCGCCCGAATCCGTCATGAGCAAGCATTACGCAGACCTGACGCCGCGCAAAGACGACATGCCGAGGATCTTGCAAGGCAAAATGGAGCAGCTTTCCACCCGTGTTGTGGCCCCGGTTGATAAAAAATTGCAGGGCGTGTCGTTTTTTGATTGATTTTGCGTAAACCCACCCGCATGTAATGTCCGCACAACCTGAAAAGGTTGGTGATTTAGTTAGATAGCACAGTGAGAACCGGCAGCGGTTTCCTAAACCGTTGGTCGCCAGTTCGACTCTGGCCGGGGCTACCACCCACTACTTCGCCAACCTTTTCAGAACTTTTGAAAAGGAGGACATTATGGCGAGTAGCATTTTCCCCTGTTTCAATCTTGGGAAATCCCTGTTCCTTGTCCTGAATGACCACGTTCCGGTAAAGACGGAATTGCAGTCATCTGACGGCAAGCGCCCCCCACGCCTGGTGGTCTGGTTTAACGCAGACGCCACCCGCCACGCCCGCATTTACCAGCGACTAATGGATCACACGCTGGATGTTCAGAGCGCGTCGGGCGAACCAATATCACCAGCCGCACTTACAGCCTACAGTGACAGTTTGTGGGATGAGTACGAGGCGGAGGTGCCCGCATGAAAACCACCATCTGCATTGCCATTCTGGCGTTTCTCGCCGGGCTTTCGGTCTACGCTGGCGGCGTTGCGCTGGCTGCTGCATCGGCTAATCTGCCCATTCCATTCATGGCAAAAGTTATCCCCGGCGCGTCCGCGTTCCTGGGCGTGTTCGTGTTGCTGGTGCAGATCGCGGGAGGTGAACCATGGCTGGACTACTAACCCAACGCATCCCCGCGACCGTCCCCTGCGTCCACTGCGGATTGTTCCACAGCGCCGAAAGCGGGATTGATTTTGATACCGCCGTGCGCCTTGCCAAACGCGAATGCGACCGATGCGGACGTATGCGCCAAGTGCGCGGACTGCCGGACGAGGGCACCCCGCCGGATCACCCGGAGGTAAGCCAATGACAACTGCCGCGCCTGTTAAGCCCTATACCGAGGCCTTTATCGGCAAGCCAGGAAGCGAAGAATGGCTTGAAGCCCGCCGCAAAGCTGGTATCGGCGCTTCAGAATCCGCCGCCGTGTTGGGTCTATCCCCATGGGCAACCCCGCTGGACGTTTACCTACAAAAGCACGGACTGAAAGCCGTTGAAGAAACCCGCGCCATGCGCCGGGGCAATGCGCTGGAACCATTCATTCAGTCTGAGTTCGAGTTGGATAAAGGATTCCACGGCTACAAGCCCGAATCCATGTTCAAGAGCCTGCAACACCCGTTCTTATTCGCAAATCTGGACTGGCTTTCAGCCGACGGCAAGTTCGCCGCTGAGTTCAAAGCCACAGATAGTCAGAAGGATTGGGGCGAAACCAGCAGTCAGAACGTGCCGCTGCATTATTATATCCAGTGTCAGCACCAGTTGCTTGTTACCGGCCTTGACCTGATCTATCTGGTGGCATTGCTGCCTTACTCAGACCTGCGGACGTACCCCATTGAGCCGTCGCCCGAAGTACAGGCGCGTATTGTGTCCGACTGCGGTTTGTTCTGGGCTGACACCTGCGCCGGGATTCACCCGGTTTGTGACACCAAGCCCGACGCGGTGAAGGCGCTCTACTCCACGGTGGATGAAAACACCATTGAGATCACGGCAGACGACGCGCCGGGATTGATCACACGCCATGCAGAGATTCGCGGGCTGATCAAAGACCTGGACGCCGAAAAGGACACAATCGAGGCCCGCCTGCTGCTGCTGACTGGCACCGCAAGCAAAGCCAAGATTCCCGGCTGGAGCGGCTCAATCACCCGCAGCGTTACCGAGGCTAAATCGTACACCGTAAACCGCAAAGGCGGCATTTCCTGCCGCATTAACCACCCACGTAATAAAGGAGAGTAAACATTATGGCCAACGCCGTCGCAACACAGAAACTCAACGATGTTCGGAGTCTGCTCACGAAGTTTC
>CAYSTJ010000093.1:0-2305 GCA_964434105.1 uncultured Cellvibrionaceae bacterium
GAGCTGAAAAAAGTTACGTTCCGTCAATTCAAAAATCTTGTGGGAGGTTGCTGTGGCACGTAAGACTCCAATAGCGCGTTACCGTAATATCGGTATCTGTGCGCATGTCGATGCCGGTAAAACAACCACGACCGAAAGGGTGCTCTTCTACACGGGTCGATCTCACAAGCTGGGTGAAGTGCATGACGGCGCCGCGACCATGGACTGGATGGCGCAGGAGCAGGAGCGTGGTATCACCATCACATCGGCGGCGACCACCTGTTTTTGGCAGGGCATGGGCAAGCAGTTCGACGAACACCGAATTAACATTATCGACACTCCGGGCCACGTAGACTTCACCATCGAAGTCGAACGCTCCCTCCGTGTGCTGGACGGGGCGGTAGTGGTGTTGTGCGGGTCGTCCGGTGTACAGCCCCAGACAGAAACCGTCTGGCGCCAGGCGAACAAGTATGAAGTGCCGCGTATGGTTTTTGTGAACAAAATGGACCGCACCGGCGCCGACTTCATGCGTGTTGTCAAGCAGCTGAAAACCCGTCTGGGTGCTAGCGCGGTGCCGTTGCACATGACCATTGGTTCGGAAGAGAATTTCCGCGGCGTCGTGGATCTGATCAAAATGAAAGCCATCATCTGGCATGAAGAAGATCAGGGCATGACCTTCGAGTACGCAGATGTTCCGGCCGACCTGATCGATCAGTGTACCGAAATGCGGGAGTTTCTGGTCGAGACAGCGGCAGAAGCCAACGAAGAGTTGATGAACAAATATCTCGAAGGCATTGAGCTTTCAGAGGAAGAAATAAAGCTCGGGATCCGGAAGCGAACCCTGGCGAACGAAATCGTGCCTGTGCTGGGCGGTTCTGCATTTAAAAACAAAGGCGTACAGGCGGTGCTGGACGCCGTTATCGAATTCCTGCCCGCACCGAACGAGGTGAGAGCTATCGAGGGCCTGCTGGATGACGGCAAGACTGTCGCCGCCCGAGAGGCGGATGATTCGGCACCGTTTGCAGCGCTTGCGTTCAAAATTGCGACAGACCCGTTTGTTGGCACGCTGACCTTCTTCCGGGTATATTCCGGTGTACTCAATTCCGGTGACTCGGTTCTGAATCCGGTGAAGAGCAAGAAGGAAAGAATCGGCCGCATGGTGCAGATGCACGCGAACAACCGGGAAGAAATCAAGGAGGTTCGCGCAGGCGACATCGCCGCCGGTATCGGCCTGAAAGATGTGACCACAGGCGATACCCTGTGCGCGCTGAACAGTGTTATTACCCTGGAGCGGATGGAGTTTCCGGAACCGGTTATCTCGGTCGCGGTCGAACCCCGGTCCAAGGCGGACCAGGAGAAAATGGGCGTTGCACTGGGCAAGCTTGCTCAGGAAGACCCGTCGTTCCGCGTCAAGACCGACGAAGAAACCGGTCAATGTATCATCTCGGGGATGGGCGAGCTGCATCTCGATATTCTCGTAGACCGTATGCGTCGCGAATTCAGCGTCGAGGCGAATATTGGCAAGCCGCAGGTCGCCTATCGCGAGCGCATCCGAAACAATTGCGAAATTGAAGGTAAATTCGTCCGTCAGTCAGGTGGCCGCGGTCAGTATGGTCATTGCTGGATACGCTTTCAGCCGGCGGAAGACGAGAATGCGGAAGGGCTTGAATTCGTCAACGAGATCGTTGGCGGTGTGATTCCGAAAGAGTACATCCCCGCGATTCAAAAAGGTATTGAAGAGCAGATGAAGAACGGTGTTCTGGCCGGCTATCCGTTACTGGGTCTGAAGGCGACTGTCTATGACGGCTCGTATCACGATGTCGATTCCTCAGAAATGGCTTTTAAAATTGCCGCATCCATGGCGACGAAAAAGCTGGCCCAGGAGGGCGGTGCTGCGTTGCTGGAGCCAATGATGGCGGTGGAGGTTGTAACGCCGGAAGAGAACATGGGCGACGTGGTGGGCGACCTGAACCGCCGACGTGGTTTAATTCTAGGTATGGACGAAAGTGTGTCGGGCAAGGTGATTACTGCAGAGGTTCCGTTGGCGGAAATGTTTGGATATGCCACTTCGTTGCGTTCGGCAACCCAGGGGCGTGCGACATTCACCATGGAATTCAAGAAGTACGCTGAAGCACCGAACAATGTCGCACAGGAAATTATTGCGAAGAACAAATCCGGCGGTCCATCCGACTAATCCGTTTCTGACTGACTTGATAATATCCAGAGGATAATAAAGTGGCTAAAGAAAAATTTGAACGAAGTAAACCTCATGTTAACGTGGGCACCATTGGCCACGTAGACCACGGCAAAACGACTTTGACAGCGG
>CAYSTJ010000094.1:0-2181 GCA_964434105.1 uncultured Cellvibrionaceae bacterium
CCTCGTTTGTTATCGTATTATTACCGTGCGCTGACGGATGTGAGTTCCGGATGTTCGGGCGCAACAGGCCCTATATCGGTATTGATGGATAGCATGAATACCCGCCGCCGGCCCGATCAGGCGACGAAGCGCGGCTATTATGCTGGGTGAAACGGGGATTCGCTAGGGGAGAGAAAAGGCATTCAGGTGGGGTGCCGGCGGTCAGGCCGGCACAGTACCGAGCGCCGCAGCAGATGTGCGGAGATTTTCCGGCGCGGGCTTAGTGGTATCCGCCGATGGCTTTGCGTTGTCCACCATGGATTCCTCGATCAGCTCCATGGCTTCGTCCAACAGTCGGCGCATGGCCACTTTGGCACTCTCGCGATCACGCCGGGCGATAGCTTCGTAGATACCGCGATGATCATAAGCGCTGCCGGCTTTCACCGACTTGAGCTGATTGGTGCAGGCGATACTGATGCGTAATGCCGCCTGAATGAAATCGCAAAACTGGATAAAGAAACGGTTATTGCTCGCTTCCAGGATACTGGTGTGGAACTCAATATCCGCATCCAATGGATCATCCGCCCCCTCCTCCGCCAGCTCCATGCGCGCCAGTGCGCGGCCGATCGCTTCGATCTGCGCATCCGTAGCCGTGAGACACGCCAACACCACAGCCTCAGGCTCGATCGCCACCCGCAACTGGGTGAACTCTTTCAACAATTGCAAAGAAGGCTTAGCCGAAAGAGTCCAGCTCAACACATCGGCATCGAACATGTTCCACAAGTGGGGCGGCTGAATGCGAATCCCCTTGCGTGGCCGCGAACAGACAAGACCTTTGGCCGTGAGCATCTTCACCGCTTCGCGAGTGACACTGCGACTAATGTTGAATTGTGCAGAGAGATCCGCTTCCGTGGGGAATGAAGCATCTATCTTATACTTGCCCTGCACTATAGCGCGGCCAAGCTCATAGGTGAGCTGCTGTGTCAAATTACGGGAATGATCGATCAAATCCATAAAGCGCCTTTCAAAATACACACTGCCCACCGGCAGTTCAATGAGGTCGGAACCTTACACTTCTGCATAAAATATGTACAGAAATAACTAAAAATTTTATTAATTTGCCAGAATTTTCTATAAATCCTGCGATACTGCAGATATTTACTGCTGGAAACGGCAAATATCTAAACTCAGATACTGCCACACAAGGGGACAACACCCCCAGCTGCAACACCAAGATTCGAGAAGCACCAGGCATTTTGCGCAGAGAAAAGCCATCTTTCTGCGTCACCCCTGCTCGTCTCCCCTGCTGCGGCTCTATTGTTCTTAAACTGACTATACTCACCAAGGCACCAAAGCACACCTCAGCACACCTCAGCACACAAAGGTTATATGAACGCTCACATCCTGGTGGTTGAAGATAATCTGGACAACAGCAAGCTCGTCTCATGGATCCTTGAGGATGAGGGTTATGAGGTGACTTGCGTGGCGAGTGGCGAGCGCTGCCTAACGCTGCTGGAGAAAGGAGGTTACGATCTCGTTCTTATGGACATTTCTCTGCCAGGTATCAGCGGCAAAGAGGTGACCCGACGAATCCGCCAGGCACCCCACCTACAGAAACTACCCGTTGTGGCCTTGACCGCCCACGCCATCGAGACTGAGCAACAAAACATACTGAGCAGTGGGGTAGACGACCTGCTGACCAAGCCGATCAACGATGATCAGCTGGTCAAGATTATCCAGAAGCTTTTACAGGAATAAAAAAGGCCGGAAAACCGGCCTTTTAGGAATATGGATACTGAGTAACTCAGCGCTCCTTGCGGATTTTATCGATAAGGAAATTTGTCACTTTCAACATTTCTTCCTGAGTGCCCGCTTTAGTGGCAGAAACATGGTAGTAACCTCCCACCACGAGCTCCGGAGTACCGGTTACTTTGTAAGCGCGCTGACGAGCATCGGCTTGGGTTACCTGGGCATTGACCGCAAAAGAATCCATGGTCTTAACAAAGGCTTCGCCGTCCAGCCCTTGAGCGGATACTACAGAGGCGATTTCATCACTGTTGACCAAGCGCTTATTAAACCGGTGCATCGCTTCGAAGAATGCCATATGCAGCGTGTTCAATTGCCCCAGTGCGGTCGCCGTGTAATAAAGCTTGGCGTGAGTCCACATAGCATCTGGCGGATTGCGACGCTGTTGCCACATCG